>CAUQIT010000001.1:0-233140 GCA_963518505.1 uncultured Veillonella sp.
TGGAAGTGCTGTAAGGCATGGAGCTGACTGGTACTAATAGATCGAGGGCTTTACTAGAGAGCCAACTTTGTAGGAGCGAAAGCGACGCACAAAGTTGTGTGAATCAGTATGTCGGTTGTAAGAATTTCCACGACCGAAGGGAGTGAAGAAATTCCACAAAACCGACGAACTTAAGCTGATTTACGATATGAACTGGTATGTTAATACTAAAATTTATAAGTTAACAAATTATCTTTCTATGTAGTTTTCAGGGAACACCCTGAAAAATTCAGTGACGATGGCTACGAGGAACCACCTGTTCCCATCCCGAACACAGTAGTTAAGCTCGTAAACGCCGAAAGTACTTGGCTGGAAACGGCCTGGGAGGATAGGAAGTTGCTGATTTGCATTAGCGGGGGCTAGCGTTCGCTAGCCCAGCTAAATACCTTGGTTCTGCTACAAGAATCACTTGACAAAGTATCAACTTTACGTTATACTAATAAAGTCGTAAAGATAGGGGTATAGCTCAATTGGTAGAGTAGCGGTCTCCAAAACCGTTGGTTGTGGGTTCAAGTCCTACTGCCCCTGCCAACTAAATTACATATGACTCAGTAGCTCAGCTGGATAGAGTGTTTGACTACGAATCAAAAGGTCGGGGGTTCGAATCCCTCCTGGGTCACCATCTTATGCGGGAGTGGCGGAATTGGCAGACGCACCAGACTTAGGATCTGGCGCCATTGGCGTGGGGGTTCAAGTCCCTTCTCCCGCACCAATTTTGAAGATAAGCGAATAGTCATATTCGCTTTTTTTGTATATATCTTGTAAAATAATATTGTTAATAAATGTATTAAAAAGGAGGTTGCTATGAAAGTTACAGACTTAAGCTTTTTAGCATCTGCGATTTCTGGATTACGTGAAACTCGTTGGAACAAAGAAATTTTCAAAGCCTTTTTCTTCGGTCTTACTGTTGGTGCGTATTTGATATATGCAGCCCTTCATTACATTGAAGAATCCACAAATACGGCGATTAAAGAAAACTTAGAATAATGATAGGGGCTATAGATAACTATAGCCTTTTTCTTATATATCTGATTATACTAGAACATTTTATGTATGTAGATAATATATAAAAGTTTAACTACATATGTTTAGCTAGTATTGAAACCATAAGCTTTTTAGTATATATGTATTCCTAAAAGAATAGGCAATATTCACAAAAGATTACTCTTTTTGTTTTAAAAATAAGTAAGTTTATTAGTATAGCAGGGGCTACAAATATAGAAGTGACAAGAAAGGAAATAGTATATGTCGATGACATATAAACCTATATTAGATATAGAATCAACAATGAAAGATACCATAGAAGCCTTTTATAGAAAAGGAGCTACACAAATCTATGGATTAGGAGGTTCTCAGAAATCGTTTATCTATAGTCAAGCTATGATACACGATACACAACGACAGACTTTGATTGTCACTCATGACAAAGCGCACAAAGAAATGTGGGAGCGAGATATACAATGTCTTTTACCAGAAGTTAAGGTATTATCGTATCCCATTGTGGATCGAGCTCTTGCCCAATGGACCGCAAAGAGTTTAGACACGCAGGCAAAACGAATGGAAGCCTTAGGTAACCTAGCGTTAGGCAAGCCAGTGATTGTATTGGCTACCGTAGAAGAGGCAAGTCAGTTTGTAGGAGCTCCTTCTTCTGTGTTAGCTCATATGATAACTCTACAGGTAGAGCAAGATATAGATCAACAACATCTGTTGGAAAAATTAGTGCAAATTGGATATGAACGAGTGGACCAGGTGGAATATCGTGGTCATTTTAGCGTACGCGGAGATATCGTAGATATATTCCCTATCCAAAGTGAATCTCCCTATCGTATTGAGTTCTTTGGTGATACTATTGATACGATGCGTCAATTCAATGTAGATTCACAACGCTCTATGGGGGAAATTGAGGAATGTATGGTGTTGCCTATCCATGCAGAGAATGATGAGGAAACATACTCTATTCTTTCCTATTTAGAGCAAGGTGTATTGATTTTGGATGAGCCAAAACGGTTAGAAGAAGCCTTAGGAAAAGTTCATAAAGAAGATTCGACGAATGAAGAATTATATATGCTTTGGAAAGATTGGAAATCTTCTTCTAAGGCACATACCACAATTTTATTTAGTATGATGCAACGTTCTGCTGGATGGGGCAAAGTACAAACTATCGGTATGATGGGAAAATCTATCGCCTCCTATGAACGGCAGATTCCTATGCTTATGGATGATGTTAAGTTTAATGCTTCTTTAGGACGTCAAATTGTGTTGGTTTTACACAATCAACAACGTCGTGAAGCCATAGAAAATGCCTTACTAGAAAATAAGATTTCCTATGTGCATCGAGAGCAGTGGGAATGGACAGCACCGGCTGTACTTATTGTGGACGGTATTCTTTCTGAGGGGTTTGAATTACCTCATTCTAACCTGACTGTTATCACAGAAGGAAATATATTCGGCTTTCAGAAGAAAAAAATTCGGAAGAAAGTGGAAAAAGGGCAGGAAATTAAATATTTTACCGATATTAGTGTGGGCGATTATGTAGTACATAGCATACACGGTATTGGTAAATATCGAGGACTCAAGACCATTGAGACGGAAGGCATTCATCGAGACTATATTGAAATCGATTATGCTGGGACGGATCGGCTCTTCTTGCCAGCAGACCATTTGGACCAACTGCAAAAATATATTGGTAATGAAGGAGTTGCACCTAAGTTACATAAAATGGGCGGTAAAGAATGGATTAAAACAAAAACGAAAGCTCAAAAATCTATTGATGATTTAGCAGATACGTTGGTGGAACTTTACGCAAAACGCGAGCTTGTTGAAGGCTATGCATTTTTACCGGACCAGCCTTGGCAACGAGAGTTTGAAGACCAATTCCCTTATGAAGAAACAGATGACCAATTGCAGGCTATTCAAGAAATTAAAGAATCTATGGAATCTCCACGTCCGATGGATAGGCTGTTATGCGGTGACGTAGGATTTGGCAAAACAGAAGTGGCTATGCGAGCTATGTTTAAAGCTGTCATGAGCGGTAAACAAGTAGCTATGTTAGTACCTACCACGGTATTGTCAGAGCAACATTATAACACCTTCTTGTACCGATTTTCACAATTTGGCATCCGTGTGGAAGTGTTAAATCGATTCCGTTCTGCTAAAGAAAAAAAGGATATTATCAAGGCCGTACAAGAGGGACAAGTAGATATTTTAATTGGAACCCATGCATTGCTCAATAAAAAAATTCAATTTAAGAACCTAGGCCTATTAGTTGTAGATGAAGAACAACGATTTGGAGTAGCACAAAAAGAAAAGTGGAAACAATGGGCTACGAATATTGATATTTTAACCCTTAGTGCCACACCGATTCCACGGACCTTGCATATGTCCTTGGTAGGGGTTCGGGAAATGAGTGTCATCCATACACCGCCAATGGAACGGTTACCAGTACAAACCTATGTGGTCGAATTTGATATGCAAGTAGTCACAGAAGCCATCCGTCGTGAACTGCAACGAGGTGGGCAGGTATACTTTGTATATAACAAGGTACAGTCTATTACGCATATGGAAGAGCAATTACAACGTGCCATGCCGGACTTACGCATTGCGGTGGCCCATGGACAAATGGCAGGTACCATGATGGAACATGTGATGCAGGACTTTACAGAAGGACAGTATGATGTGCTCTTATGTACCAGCATTATCGAAACGGGCTTAGATATTCCGAATGCCAACACCATTATTATCTACGACGCAGACCACTTGGGTCTTTCACAGTTGTACCAAATGCGAGGTAGAGTGGGACGTTCTAGTCAGAGAGCCTATGCGTATTTCATGTATCGCCCAGATAAGGTGCTAAATGAAAGTGCAGAAAAGCGGTTGAAAGCCATCCAAGAATTTACCAAATTAGGTGCAGGATTTAAGTTAGCCATGCGAGATATGGAAATTCGAGGAGCGGGCAATTTATTAGGAGCTCAACAGCATGGGAATATCGCAGCGGTGGGATTTGCTATGTACGCAGCCATGTTAGAAGAAGCTATTGCTAAAGCGCAGAAAAAAGATATGCCAGAACGGCCATTGCCAGCACCTGTGGTGGATGTGGGTATCGATGCCTTTATTGACAGTGCTTATATTCATGATGAGGCACGTAAGATTTCCGTGTACCAGCGACTATTGCAAATCGATACAAAAGCTAGTTTAGATGATTTTGTAGATGAATTAATTGATCGTTTTGGCTCTCCTACGAAACCAGTGGAACGTCTTATCAAGTTAGCTGGTATTAAAGAACGTGCTCGTGCCTTAGGTATGAAGAGTATCATTCGTAAAGATGGGAACATCCTATTCACTTGGCAAGATGAATCGAAAATGGAAGATTGGGATATGGGCGCTATCAGTGAAGATATTTGGAAGCATATGAAACATCGTGGGTCAAATCCCACTGTCTGGGCCTATACCTTGCAAACTGGTGATGTGATTCGCCAGGTAGAGCAGGTGATGAGTGAGTTTGAACGAAAACTTCCGAAGGAGGGTTAATATGACAGGATTTATGAAAGGAGCTATGATCTTAACTGTAGCAGGTCTACTGGTGAAGGTCATAGGAGCTATCAGTAAGGTCATTGTAGCCCGTATTTTAGGCGGTGAAGGGGTAGGACTCTATCAAATGGCCTATTCCCTGTATCAGCTCATCATTAGTATTGGCGCAGCGGGTTTGCCGGTGGCGATTTCCATTATGATTGCTCGCAAAGTAGGACTGAAAGATTTTCGAGGGGCCCGACATATCTTTAAGGTTGCATTAACCACCATGGGATTCATGGGGGTATTGCTCAGTATAGGCTTTTACTTAGCCATTCCCTATGTTATTGATGTGGGACTCATTACAGATAACCGTGCAGAAGGAGCCTTATTAGCGGTTGCCCCTGCTATTGGTATTGTATCCTTGCTGGCGTGTTTTCGTGGGTACTTTCAGGGATTCCAAAATATGTTACCTACGGGGATATCCCAAGTATGTGAACAATTAGGGCGTGTACTTGTGATGGTAGGGGCAGCTATCTATTTCTTGCCACAAGGTATTGAGCTGGCATCCAGTCGGGCTGCCTTATCTTCTGTCATCGGTGTAGGTTTAGGGCTAGTGGTGTTACTCTATTATTATGGACGAGAACCTAAACTAGAAGGACAATTATATCCGTTGGAATCACGAAAATCGATTATCAAAGAGTTAATTGTCTTAGCCGTTCCAGTGGCCTTAGCGAACATTATGATACCTCTCATAGGAGCTATAGACTTGTGGTTAGTGCCACAACAGCTGATGCTGTCGGGATATGGTAAGGAAGAGGCGACCACAGCCTTTGGATATTTGACAGGCATGGCTACGTCCCTAATTAGTTTACCTGTCATCGTGACCATGTCCCTAGCCACTAGTTTAGTACCTGCTATATCAAGATTGCATAAAGAGCGAGATAAGCAGGAAATCCATCAGCGTATGGGAACGGCGCTACGCATGACAAATCTTGTGACCATCCCTGCCTTTGTAGGATTATGTGTATTGGCTACACCCATCTCCCAGATGATGTTCAACACACCGAATGCAGGTGGTGCCATTGCGGTCCTTAGCGCTAGTATTTGGCTATTAGGGGTACAACAGGTCACCACAGGGGCCTTACAGGGCTTAGGACGGACGGCAATCCCTATGTTCACATTACTATTAGGAGCTATCTTGAAAGTCTTGTTGAACCTCTATCTAACTCCTCAATGGGGCATCGAAGGGGCTGCGTGGGCCACTAATGTAGATTTTGGTATGGCTGCAGTAGCGAACTTGTATATACTGTATCGCAGTACATCGTTCCAAGTATCTTTCATAGAAATTGGGAAAATTGTATTCTCCTCCTTAGCCATGGGGGGAGGTACGGTGATGGTTTATAATTTTATAAGCACTATTCTATCGAATACGATGAGCGTGGCACTTTCTATCGTTCTAGGAATTGTGTTTTATGTGGTGGCTCTAAGCATCACGAAGACGATGGACTTGAAAGAATTTAAAAGCTTAGCGAAACAAGCTATGAAGAAAGGAGGAGCTAAATGAGCCAAAAAGAAATGAGTTCCTTTACATTGGATCCCTTGGTGGATGTATTAGCTGAATTACGTGGACCTAAGGGGTGTTCCTGGGACAAATTACAAACCCATAGTTCCTTACGCAGATATTTATTAGAAGAAGTGTATGAAACATTAGAAGCTATCGATGAACAAAATGTGGACCATTTGCGGGAAGAGTTAGGTGATTTGTTGTTACAAATTGTGTTCCACGCACGTGTGGCGGAAGAGAATGGACATTTTACCATGCAAGATGTGGTCAATGACATTACGGCAAAAATGGTGCGGCGTCATCCCCATGTATTTCAAACAGCAGACCGAGAAACAGTGGGGGATACATTAGCCACTTGGGAAGAATTAAAGGCAAAAGAAAAAGGTCATGAACGGATATCTATTTTGGACGGAATTTCTCCAGGCCTACCGGCACTGTTGCGAGCTCAAAAATTGCAAGAAAAAGCAAGTAAAGTAGGTTTTGATTGGCCTACGGAAGAAGGGGTATGGGCAAAGTTTTATGAAGAAATAGATGAATTTAAACAAAAGATATTCAAAAAAGATGTAGAAAAAGCAGAAGAAGAGGGGGGAGATGTACTTTTTTCCTTGATAAATCTGTTTAAATGGTATAAAATAGTCGGAGAAAACGCACTACACCGCACTAATACAAAGTTTATACGGCGTTTTTCATACGTAGAACAAGAGGTTCAACGAAGTGGGAAAAAATGGGAGGATTTTACTCTCAAAGAGCTAGATGAATTTTGGGATGCGGCGAAGGTGAAACTTAACTCGAATGATTAAGTTAAAAGGATACTATTTTTAAGGGAGGTTCAATCATGAACAAAACTGAATTAATTGCAAGCGTTGCAGCAAAAGCTGAGTTGACAAAAAAAGATGCTGAAAAAGCAGTAAAAGCTTTATTCGACACAATCGGCGAAGCATTAGCAAAAGAAGAAAAAGTACAAGTTATCGGTTTCGGTACTTTCGAAGTTCGTACTCGTGCTGAACGCACTGGTCGCAACCCTCGTACAAAAGAAGAAATGACAATTCCAGCGTCCAAATCCCCAGCTTTCAAAGCAGGTAAACAATTAAAAGATCTTGTTAATGGACCAGCTGCGCCAGTTCGCAAAAAATAATTCAGGTCATTCCTAAGAGATGTGATAACGCCACAATTCCGGGTCTATATGGTTCGGAATGGTGGCGTTGTTTTGTATCTCTTTTAATTTATGATAGAATAGACATAATGTAGTATCGCAGTAAGACTCGTAGAGATGTGATACAAGAGCAAAGATATATCTAAGGAAAGGAGGACACATGGGACAACGTATTTTAATCGTATCTGCCTCAATTGGCACCGGTCACACGCAAGCAGCGCTAGCCATACAAGAATATTGGCAACAGAAGGATCCAAGTGCTGTAGTTCACCATGTGGACTTCCTCGGAACAGATACGTTTTCTTTTGATAATCTGTTAAAAGAAACGTATTTCAAGATGCTCGACTTTTTTCCGTTCCTCTATGACATTGTGTATCGTTGGTCTGGTGGGGAATGGAAAGGGAGCGTAGCCCAAACAGTGGTGTCGTGGATGCTGAAAAATCGAATGGAAAAGCTCATTGAAAAGGAGCAACCTGATTTGATTGTATGTACCCATCCCTTTCCCTGCGGTGCGGCTAGTGTTTTGAAACGACATCGGAAAATTGATGTACCCATTGCAGCGGTTATGACTGACTTTGCGGCCCATCAATTTTGGCGCTATGATGAAATTGATGCGTACCATGTGGCAACGCCATCCATGGTGTACGAAGTGTTGAACATGGGGGTACCTTTGGAAAAAATCCATGTGACGGGCATTCCAATTATGCGCCATTTCTTTGAGCCACTAGAGGAACCTTATGGTAGTGATCAATGTAAACGGGTGCTCCTCATGGGTGGTGGTCTTGGCCTAGGATGTGTAGAAGAAGCGTTACAGCGGCTAGACCATGTACCGGGCATCGATGAAATCCATGTAGTGGCTGGTTTAAACGATGCTTTGTATAATTCACTACATCATATGAAAGATTCTTTACGCACACCTATTTTCATTTATGGCTATACCAATGAGATTCCGCAGTTGATGCGGAAAGCGACTTTGCTTGTAACAAAACCGGGGGCCTTGACTTGTATGGAAGGCGTTACTATTGGGGTACCTATGGTATTTTTCAATGCGATTCCAGGACAAGAAGAGGCTAATGCAGAATTGTTAGAACAAAAGGGTTGTGGTAAGTGGGCACGCCATATTGAAAACTTGGATGATGTGGTAGGTGCTTTATTACAAAACCAGGAACGGTTACAGGCTATGCATGAAGCGGCTAAGGCTTGGAATGTCGATGGGGCTGCGGAAATCGTAGAAGCTTGTGAAGAGATGATTGCACACAAAATAGAGAATCACTGAATACATTTCAATTGCAATAGCAGACTATGATTACAAGCTAGTCGAGTAAGTGCTATTGTTATCAGGGAAATAAGAAAGGCTGTCACAACATGTATATTACATGCTGCGACAGCCTTTTGTTATATTACTTGTTATAGGAGTCCATTTCAGAATCGTAACGTTCGATATTCTCATGGCGAATATCTTGCAACGTGTCTAGCAATTCTTCCGCACTTTCTACGCGTAGGAACAAGTCTTTCAACTCTTCGCCGTTCGAAAGTGTTACGCTCCATTGAAATGTATCATTATCATCATACACAGAAACAATTACAGGCGTATCCATTGAAACAGGAATGCGGCCATCCTCATCGGAAACAATGGCGTATTGACCATCTTCCTCCTCACTACCATCAGATAGTTCGTATAATAGAACATCCCGTTCGTCAACTTCTACAATTTCAAAACCAATATCTTCAAACTCTTGCTGAACCGTGTCAGTGTCCATGATAACCTCCTTATAAAATAATGAATGTATTACTTTCATTCTAATCCATGAAAGTAGGCGTGTCAATGGAGGAATGTGTGTTTACAAAGTGATAGATTTTAGATATGATAATAAAAAAGGAGGGATTACTATGGAAAAGGTATTAGATGTGGCTAAATATATTATTAATCGATATGAAGAAGTGGCAGGCGTTACTATTGATGAGTTAAAATTACATAAACTTCTTTATTTTGTGCAAAGGGAAGCAATAGCCATTACAGGTAATCCTATGTTTAAAGAAGATTTAGAAGGATGGAAGTATGGTCCAGTAAGCCCAGTAGTTAGAAATTATTTTACGGATGATGGCTTATCTTTTATGGATGAAAAAGAAATACAAGAAGAAAATAAATACATTGTTAATAATATCATTCATCAATATGGTGGTTTTGAATCTTGGAAATTGAGTGATTTATCGCATCAAGAGTATTCTTGGAAACAGGCCCGTATAGGAGTGGCACCATTAGAAAATGGAAATCATATTATAAAAATTGAAGATATTTGCAAGGATGCTCAAAAAATTAGACCGTATGACTCAGTATATGATATGTATTATGATGAATTTGAGGAAGCGGAGGGCATGTGATGGTTGGAGATTTTTGTTTAGCAATATTTCCATATTATGATGTGAAAGTCAAAAAAAAATAAATTTAAATATCGTCCTATTCTTGTTATTGCAGAAGCTGGACAAAATGACTGGGTAACATTACCAGTGTCTAAAATTTCTCATAAAGAATGTATTGATTTAGAATATGATATCAAAATAGAACCTATAAACTATCCGTTAATGAACTTGACATGTGTTTCTTATATAAGAACACATAAACAAACCGTTACGCATCGTGCATCGATTACGAAGGTAATTATTAATGTAAAGAAAATGTATCCTGCTTTATATACTAGGGTAATAGATAAAGTTGAAGAGAAGTATAAAATAAATATAATCGAAGCAAGAAGCTAGCACTTTGCTATATTGATATATGATTTTTTAGTTATAGGTACCAATTATTATTAATTGGTACCATTTTTTTATTATGTAAATATATAAGTCATTATCACAAGGATGAAAATTGAAAGGACACACATGAACATCTTAACATTACAAAATATAGAAAAATCCTATGGCACACGGTTATTATTTAGAAACGTAAATGTAACCATAGCCTCTCATCATCGCATTGGATTAATTGGCGTTAATGGGACGGGAAAAACAACTTTATTACAGGTCTTAGAAGGAACGCAAGAACCAGATACGGGCAGTATAGAACGAAATGGGAAAGCTACTATCCATAGACTAGAGCAAGATCCGTATATCGATGAAACGACCACTTTGTTAGACAATGTTTTGCTAGGAGACCATCCGAAACTTTCATTGGTGCAAGATTTTGAAAGAGCTTTACAAGATCCAGAATCACCGCAGTATATGAAATTATTGGCGCGTATGGATGAAGAAGATGGCTGGATTGTAGAACAAGAAGCGAAAATGATATTGACTCGTCTTGGCTTTCACGATGTACATGGGCCAGCAAAGTCATTATCTGGGGGACAACGGAGAAGATTAGCCTTAGCCAGAGCCTTAGTCTATCCATGCGATCTATTATTATTGGATGAGCCTACGAATCATTTGGACGAGGCCACCATTGAATGGTTAGAACTATATTTAAAAGATAGGAAAGGCGCCGTATTATTGAGCACCCATGATAGATATTTCTTAGATGCCGTATGCAACACCATATGGGAATTATCGAATCAGACCATATATGAATTTCAAGAGACCTACGAAACCTACGTATCGTTAAAAGAAGAACGAGAAGCGCAGTTAGATGCTATTGAAGAAAAGCGTAGAAAGTTAATCACTAGTGAACTGAAGTGGGTGCGCCGTGGTGCGAAGGCACGAACTACGAAACAGAAGGCACGATTGCAACGATTTGAGCAATTGAAAGCTATGGAAAGACGACAAAAAGTAGGCACGGTGGATCCTATTGTATTAGCATCTCGTTTGGGAAATACCATTTTTGATATAGAGCACTTGTCGTTTGCGTATCCTACAGGACGAGAAGTGATTAGAGACTTTACGTACCATATGGTGCGCCATGATCGTATCGGCGTGGTGGGACCCAACGGAATAGGTAAGACAACATTGATGAAGTTATTTCAAGGAGCCTTGGAACCAACTGGGGGGACTATGGGGCGTGGAGAAACAGTTCGCATTGGATATTTCTCGCAACAATTACCAATCTTTAAAGAGGACCAACGTGTGTTGGACTATATTCGAGAAAATCGTTCGTACTTGCACTTGCCAGATGGCAGTTCCATAAGTGCAGCCCAATTGTTGGAACGCTTTTTATTTCCTCCATCCCATCATGGCTTGCCGATTCATAAACTATCGGGTGGGGAAAAACGTCGACTCTTTTTATTGCGTATCTTAATGGATGCACCGAATGTGCTGCTTTTAGATGAGCCTACCAATGACCTAGATATTCCAACCTTAGAAGTATTAGAAGACTTCTTAGATTCTTATGGTGGTATTGTTATTACGGTTTGCCATGATCGGTACTTCTTAGATCGGGTGGTAGATAAACTCTTTGTATTCACCGGAGCTGGTCACATCGAGGTGTATCATGGCGGTTATTCCGATTATGAAGCGGATAATGCGAAATCACATGCCATAGGTGGTGAGACGAAACGTGGTGTATTGCGTCATACTGTTCATGTACAAGGAGAATTAGCTAGTCCTATGCAACCGGATGCAGGGCATCATGTCAGTGAAGGGATAGTGATGGATGCTGAAAGTAAAGGCGTACATACACTGTCCCATGGCACAGGCATAGATGTGAATACGAGTATGAATCCAGTAGTTATAGGGACTACTGTGGATAGCAATGAAGGTGCCAAAAAGAAATTGACCTTAGGGGAGATGAAAGAACTTGAACAATTAGAACTTCGCATTGCAGAATTAGAAGGCCTTGTAAAAGCTTACGATGCCATGATTACCCAAGGAGGTAGTGACTATGATGCCATTGAAAGTACCGTCAAAGAACGAGAACAAGCCGTAGAAGAGTTAGAGTTAAGTACCTTGCGTTGGTTAGAGTTGGAAGAGAGAAAGTAAATATGTCTTGATGTGTTTTGAAATAATTTTTATTTATGAATATAAAGCATTAAAAATGATGAATATTTTTTTATTTTTAAAAACTTTTAAAAATTTACATATTGAATAATTAGTGATATACTTCGGTTAAAGGTGGAATTAGATAGGATATGTCAGTACTCTACCGTGTCAAGCGAGGAAACTTGGACACTCCCACATCATGGGCGGTCTGGCTGCTATCTAGTCTACTTAGTTTGATGGTTTCTTTTTTTAGAAAAGGAGTAGTATCATGAAAAAACATTTAGCAGTATTAGCAGCAACAGCAGTATTGGGTGTAACTTCAGCGTTTGCAGCAAATCCTTTCTCTGATGTGACACCACAAGATTGGGCATACCAAGCAGTCGCTCAATTGGCAGCACAAGGCGTAGTGAATGGCTACCCAGATGGTACATTCAAAGGACAACATAACATCACTCGTTATGAAATGGCGCAAATGATAGCAAAAGCTATGGTACGTCAAGATCGTGTTGACGCTGAACAAAATGCTATCATTAACCGCTTAGCTAATGAATTCTCTGTTGAATTGAATAACTTAGGTGTTCGTGTATCTACATTAGAAAATAAAGTGGGTAACTTTAAGTTCACTGGTGATGCTCGTTTGAGATTTGTAGGTCATGAATCAACAACAACTTCTCTTGATGTAGTGGAAAAAGATAAAGAAGATCATTCTGGTAAAGAAAAAGTTCTTACAGAGAAAATGATGAAAAAATCTATGTTTGACTATCGTGGACGTGTTCAATTTGCAGCTACTGTGAATGATAATACAAAAGCTGTGATTCGTTTGGTAGGTAGCAAAGAGTTTGGAGCAGCTGGTAATCCTAAAACAACTATCGATCGTATCTATGTACAACATAACTTTGGTAAACATCTAACAGCAACAGCAGGCCGTCATGATTTGACAGTAGGTGCTGGTTTAACCTATGACGATGTATTTGAAGGTGCTACAGCAATGGTAGGTAAAGATGCACTAAATGCATCTGTTTCCTATGGTTATGCTCCAGCATTAGGATATAATGCAGTATTCGGCGGTACAAAAGATGTTCCAGGTACATTCAATAGAGAAGTATCTTTCTTTGCTAAAGAGCAAAAAGATAATGCACAATTAGCAGTATTCCAAGCAAATGGCATGATTGGTAAAGCTGTAAAAGTAGGTGGCTTCTATACTAAAGTTAATGGTGTAAAAGCGATCGATGCAGTAACAGCAATTAATGGGATCGCTTTAGATGCTGATTCTATGAAAAAAGCAGAAAAATTAACTAAAAAATCTTTAGATTTCTATGGCGTTAATGCTAGCGTAAAATTAGGACATAATTTAATGGTAGATGGCGAATTTGCTAAATACGTAGATTTGAAACATTCTAATGCTTGGACAGCAGGTATCGCTTATGGCGCGTATGATATGAAAAAAGCTGGTACTTGGATGTTGAAAGCACAATACGTAAATCTTGATGCAATGGCACCAGTATTCTCTACTACATATATGACTCCATACAACCAAAACTACAAAACTTGGTCTGTATTAGGTAAATATGCGATTGCTAAAAATGTTGGCTTAGCTGCTTACTCCACAATCGGAGCAAAAGATAAAGATGGTAACGATGTAGCTGAATTCTACCGTGCAGAATTAAACTACAAATTCTAATGTACTAACCAATCAAAAAAGAGCCCCTTTGGGGTTCTTTTTTATTCTTACTAAGGGACATTATCAAGGGACCTTATAGGTATTTCTATCACATAGTATAAAATGATATCGAAAAAACTTGTTGTAATTTTATAGAATCTATGTTACAGTAAGTATAACTTTTCATATATTTAAGTAAATTAAGTATAATGACATAAATGATTATATTAAGTATATAAGTATGTAATAAATTTAATAACTGAGGAAACAAGGACACTCTTTTAAAGATGATTTATAATTCTTATCATACATAGTAGGTCAAATATGTCAGAAAAGAGATTATATGTTATGTTTTTATAAGAGGTAATGAACATGAAAAAACATTTAGCAGTATTAGCTGCAACAGCAGTATTGGGTGTTACTTCTGCATTCGCAGCAAACCCATTCTCCGATGTGACTCCACAAGATTGGGCATACCAAGCAGTAGCTCAATTGGCTTCCCAAGGTATTGTTAATGGTTACCCAGATGGCACTTTCAAAGGCCAAAACAACATCACTCGTTATGAAATGGCACAAATGGTTGCTAAAGCATTAGTTCGTCAAGATCGTGTTGACGCTGAACAAAATGCAATCATCAACCGTTTAGCTAACGAATTCTCCGCTGAGTTGAACAACTTAGGCGTTCGTGTTTCCACATTGGAAAACAAAGTGGGTAACTTCGCATTCACTGGTGATGCTCGTTTAAAATACGAAGGTTCCCATACACCAGAAAATGCATATGTAAATGATGAAGACAGTGAAACATTGAAACGTTCTAAATTTGACTACCGTGCACGTGTGCAATTCGAAGCAACAGTGAACGACAATACGAAAGCAGTAGTTCGTTTAGCAACTGGTGATAAAGAGTTTGGTGCTGCAGGAAATCCTGAAACAACATTAGATCGTGTATATGTACAACATAACTTCGGTAAATATGCAACAGCTACAGTAGGTCGTCAAGATTTAGTAATTGGTAGCGGTCTTACTTATGATGGAGCATTTGAAGGTGCACAAGCAACTGTTGGTAAAGATAAATTAAATGCAACTGTATCCTATGGTTACATGGTTGATGGAGATTTAGCTGATCTATCTCGTGAAGAAAATGCACAAACTACATCTTATCAATTGAATGCAAAATTAGGTAAACATGTTGATGCAAAAGGCTATTATGTTCAATATCATGGCGATAAATCTGCTAACTATTTTGGTGGAGCAGTAGATACTCATTTTGGTCCACATAGCAAAGTATGGTTAGGTGGCGAGTATTCTCGTTATGAAACATTAGGTGCAGCTGGCGAAGGTTGGACAGCAGGTATCGGATATGGTAAATATGATATTTCTAAACCTGGTACTTGGGGTGCAAAAGCTCAATACTTCCGTCTTGGTGAAACATCTCCTGTGACATCTCCTACATGGAATTTACCTGATATTTCCAATTCTGACTTCCGTGGTTGGTTGGGAACTATTGATTATGCGGTAGCTAAAAATGTAGGCTTAACATTAAATGCGCAATTACGTAGTAAAGATTTAGAAGGTTATGAATTACCTGATTACTACCGTGCAGAATTGAACTACCAATTCTAATTTGAAAGTTACATATAAAAAGAACTCCTTCTGGGGTTCTTTTTTGTTGTATAGATACCATTATATGATATAACTATAATTGACTATAAAGTTATAAAATTTGCAATATTAGATGCTTTGTGATATGATGTACATAATCCAAGTGGATAGAATTAGGCATGTATGATTTTATAAATATCAATGTGAGGAAACAAGGACACTCCATGAAAATATTGAAAGAATGAATGCACGGCCTAAATTTACATTTGGGTTACGTGTATTTTTTATTTTCATTGAGAGGTAATTATCATGAAAAAACATTTAGCAGTATTAGCTGCAACAGCAGTATTGGGTGTTACTTCTGCATTCGCAGCAAACCCATTCTCCGATGTGACTCCACAAGATTGGGCATACCAAGCAGTAGCTCAATTGGCTTCCCAAGGTATTGTTAATGGTTACCCAGATGGCACTTTCAAAGGCCAAAACAACATCACTCGTTATGAAATGGCACAAATGGTTGCTAAAGCATTAGTTCGTCAAGATCGTGTTGACGCTGAACAAAATGCAATCATCAACCGTTTAGCTAACGAATTCTCCGCTGAGTTGAACAACTTAGGCGTTCGTGTGGCTACATTGGAAAACAAAGTGGGCAACTTCAAATTCACTGGTGATGCTCGTTTGAGATACACTGGCACTGAAGAGCGTGTTGAAAAAACGGATGGCGAAAAAGTGTCCCTTGCTAATAAATCTAAATTTGACTACCGTGGTCGTGTAAAATTTGAAGCAACTGTAAACGATAACACTAAAGCAGTAGTTCGTTTAATGGGCAGCAAAGAATTTGGTGCGGCTGGTAACCCTAAGACAGCTATCGATCGTGTATATGTACAACACAACTTCGGTAAATATGCAACAGCAACTGTAGGTCGTTATGATGAGTTCATTGGTAACGGTTTAGTATATGATGATGCTTTCGAAGGTGGTAAAGTAACATTCGGTAAAGATAAATTAAATGCTAGCGTATCCTATGGTTATGCAACAACTGCTGATTACAACTTGGTATTGGGTGAAACAAAAGACAAAGCACATACAACTGCATATGCAACTAGCTTCGTTCAAGATGAACAACGTGATAATGCACAAGTTGCAGTATTCCAAGTAAATGGTAAATTAGGTAAAGTTAACACTGGTGCATTCTATGCTAAAGTTAACGGTACTAAATTAGGTCTTGATCTTGGTAAAGTAGCATCTGCTGATGATTCTTTAGACTTCTACGGTGCTTATGCTAACACTAAATTAGGTAGTAAAGTAGCTGTTGATGGCGAATTCTCTCGTTTCAAAAACTTGAAACATTCCAAAGCTTGGACAGCAGGTCTTACATATGGTAACTATAACATGGCAAAACAAGGTACTTGGTCTGTAAAAGCACAATACACTAACTTAGATACATTTGCACCTGTATTCTCCTCCACTTTCTGGACTCCATACAACCAAAACTTCAAAACTTGGTCTGTACAAGGTAAATATGCAGTAGCTAAAAACGTTGGCTTAGCAGCTTACACAACTATCGACGCTAAAGATAAACAAGGTAACAGCGTTGCTGACTTCTATCGTGCAGAACTTAACTACAAATTCTAATTTCGAAGTTAACTATATGAAAAGAACTCCTTCGGGGGTTCTTTTTTATATGATAAGTGATAGATTGTAAATAGGATTGCTCCATATACTTAGGAAGAGTGTTAAAAGTATGGAGTCAATGTATTCAATTTTTATTTGTAATTTAAGTGAAACTTGGGGCTAAGTAAGTATTCATTTATTATCTCGAACTAGGAGTTTTACAGGTCTAAAATGCTGTATGAAAAGATTGGGATAATAAATGTTATAGTAAATAGTTAGATATGGTTATTAAAAGTATATATATTCTGCATACAAAAATAAACGAAACGCTTATTTATTGGGAAGTATTTGCTTTATATGGATATCCTATGATATGATACTTTCAAGTCAAGTATGTTTGCTATGATTTAGATTATAGGTATGTCATTACTGAATGTTGAGGAAACGTGGACACTCCATGAAAAGTAATGCGATGATATAATTAGTCAAGCTATATGTATGAGACGATGTATATTATTTTATTTTTCATTGAGAGGTAATTATCATGAAAAAACATTTAGCAGTATTAGCTGCAACAGCAGTATTGGGTGTTACTTCTGCATTCGCAGCAAACCCATTCTCCGATGTGACTCCACAAGATTGGGCATACCAAGCAGTAGCTCAATTGGCTTCCCAAGGTATTGTTAATGGTTACCCAGATGGCACTTTCAAAGGCCAAAACAACATCACTCGTTATGAAATGGCACAAATGGTTGCTAAAGCATTAGTTCGTCAAGATCGTGTTGACGCTGAACAAAATGCAATCATCAACCGTTTAGCTAATGAGTTCTCCGCTGAATTGAACAACTTAGGCGTTCGTGTTGCTACATTGGAAAACAAAGTGGGCAACTTCAAATTCACAGGTGATGCTCGTCTTCGTTACACTGGTTCCAATGATGCAAGAGAATCTAACTTTAATTACCGTGGTCGTGTAAAATTCGAAGCAACTGTAAATGATAATACAAAAGCAGTAGTACGTTTAATGGGTAGCAAAGAATTTGGTGCAGCAGGTAACCCTAATACAGCTATCGACCGTGTATATGTACAACATAACTTCGGCAAATATGCAACTGTAACTGCTGGTCGTCAAGATTTAGTAGTTGGTGCTGGTCTTGCATATGATGATGTGTTTGAAGGTGTTGTAGCTAACGTTGGCAAAGATAAATTGAATGCGTCTGTTGCATTTGGTTACTTACAAGGTGGCGAAGCTTATGGACAAAAACTTGGTAAACTTGTTCGTACAGCAGACAAAGATCATCCTAACACAAACGAACAGCTTTCTGTATACCAATTAAACTATAATCCAACAGCGAAAGTAGCAGTAAAAGGTTTCTATGCTGACGTTCATGAAGAAAATCTAGATAATGCATATGGTGCATCTCTAGATCTTACTCTTGGCAAAAAAGTTTGGGTTGGCGGTGAATATGTAAAAACTGAAACTCAAGGTGCTAACGGTGAAGGTTGGACAGCAGGCTTAGGCTATGGTAGCTACAACATGGCAAAACAAGGTACTTGGAGTGTGAAAGCTCAATACTTCGACATCAAGAAAGATGCTCCAGTAGTATCCACTACTTGGAACTTGATTGACAAAGATCAAAAAGGCGTATTGGCAACAGCTAAATATGCTGTAGCTAAAAACGTAGGTCTTGCTGGTTATGCAACAATTGACACTAAAGGTCAAGATGACAAAGCTAAAGCAGAAACTTACCGTGCAGAACTTAACTACAAATTCTAATTTGATAGTTACACATATAAAAAGAACTCCTTCGGGGGTTCTTTTTTTGTTTTTAATCTGATAAGTATTTCAATAAGCTATATTTGAGCTCTTTGTCAAATTTTGAGACAGCAATTAATCTATTCAGGATCTATAATTCATGCTGAGGATACTATAGAAAACGAGCCATTAGCATACGAAAAAAGTTTTAATTTTTGGTAAAGAAATAAATGCTAATTGAAATTTTTTCTTAATTAAAATCTACATATCGTGCAATAAAACGATAAAAGGGTATTGAGTTTTATCTGTTGTTGTGTTATGATATTCACAAGTCAAATAAGAATAGTATAGATTAGAAGATAGCGATGTATTTACTAGTATGTGAGGAAACGTGGACACTCCATTGAAAAGTAGTACAATGATATGCTCGAATCTATCTAAGCTTAGGAGACAATGTATATTACTTTATTTTTCATTGAGAGGTAATTATCATGAAAAAACATTTAGCAGTATTGGCTGCAACAGCAGTATTGGGTGTAACTTCTGCATTCGCAGCAAACCCATTTGCAGACGTAACTCCACAAGATTGGGCATATCAAGCAGTATCCCAATTAGCTTCCCAAGGTATCGTTAACGGTTACCCAGATGGCACTTTCAAAGGCCAACACAATATCACTCGTTTCGAAATGGCTCAAATGGTAGCAAAAGCTATGGCTCGTCAAGATCGTGTTGACGCTGAACAAAATGCTATCATCAACCGTTTGGCTAACGAATTTGCAACTGAGTTGAACAACTTGGGCGTTCGTGTTTCCACATTGGAAAACAAAGTAGGCAACTTCTCCTTCACTGGTGATGCTCGCCTTCGTTACCAAAATAGAAAAGTAGAAAATAAAGATAAATCTGAAACTTACAAATCTAAATTTGACTATCGTGCTCGTGTACAATTCGAAGCTACAGTAAATGATAATACTAAAGCTGTTGTACGTTTGGCTGGTGAAAAAGATGGCGAAAAAGATGAATTTGGTTCAGCAGGCAACCCAAAAACTAGCCTTGACCATGTATATGTACAACATAACTTCGGTAAATATGCTACAGCAACAGCTGGTCGTCAAGATTTAGTGATTGGTAATGGCTTAGTATATGATGATTACTTTGAAGGTGCAGTAGCGACAGTTGGTAAAGATAAATTAAATGCATCTGTTGCATACGGTTACCTTATGGGTGGTGAAAACGAAGGTCTTGAAAGAAAAGATAACGTTCAAACAACAGTTTACCAATTAAATTACATGCCAACTGAAAAAGTAACTGTAAAAGGTTTCTATGCTGACCTTCACAAAAAAGGTGAAAACAGTGTATATGGTACATCCTTAGACCTTAAACTTGGTAAAAAAGTTTGGGTTGGTGGCGAATATGCTAAACAAGAAACTAAAGGTGCAGCTGGTGAAGCTTGGACTGCAGGCGTAGGTTATGGCGAAGCTGATGTAGCTAAAGCTGGTACTTGGGGTGCAAAAGTTCAATACTTTGACTTGAAAAAAGAAGCTCCAGTAGTATCTAACACTTGGAACTTGAACGATCAAAACCGCAACTACAGAGGTTACTTAGCAACTGTTGATTACACTGTAGCTAAAAACGTAGGTCTTTCCGCTTACGCTACATTCGATAGCAAAACTCAAGCTAAAGAAAACAACAACTTGCCTGAATACTATCGTGCAGAACTTAACTACAAATTCTAATTTGATAGTTATACATATAAAAAGAACTCCTTCGGGAGTTCTTTTTTTACATACTTGATAGTATAAAATACACTTATGAGCGCCTAGAATATAAATTTATTATTCAGGGGATAACATAATATATAATAAAAATCATAAAGGCTAATAATGGTTATGTTGTGGAATCTAGTGCATGCACCTATTTTATGTGTATAGTAGATATCAGTAAGGGTAAGACCTATTCTATCGGTGTAGATACATACTAGGGATTAGCATATGATGATTTACTTTCAGAATAAATCGTATATTCACAAAGTGTGTATAGATGTCTATATAAATTGCATTTAATGTATACCTATGATACTATTAAGACAAGTCTAATAGATATAGTAAGGAGAGGTATGTAGGGGGTACTTGCTACACAATGAGAATAAGGGTATGCTCGATGGATAGTAATACATAACTGTATCGGAGCTTCTATATAGAATGGACAAGAGTATTATTTGTTTTTATAAAGGGGATTTGGTATGAAAAAGCAATTGGCAGTATTAGCAGCAGTAGCTGCATTGGGTGTGACATCTGCGTTAGCAGCACATCCATTCTCAGATGTAACCGCAAAAGATTGGGCGTATCAAGCAGTAGAACGCTTGGCAGCGGAAGGCGTTATCGAAGGCTATCCAGATGGTACATTCAAAGGTCAACGTAATATCACTCGTTATGAAATGGCACAAATGATTGCTAGAGCAGATGCACATCAAGACGAAGTAACAACTGAGCAAAGAGCTGTGATTCAACGTTTGGCTAGTGAATTTGCTAATGAATTACAAGCATTTGGCGTACGTGTGAATAAATTGGAAGATAAAGTGGGGAACTTTAAGTTTTCTGGGGATGCAAGGTTACGGTATCATAACATGCCAGAAGCGACTCCTGAAGCAGGTAAGTCAAGCTTTGAATATCGTGCACGTTTAATGTTTGATGGGGCTCTTGATGATAAGACTAAGATAGGTATTCGTTTAACAACAGAGGATATATCATTTGCAACTGCAAAAGATGGGGCTTCTAAAAATGATTTAGTTGAAGGTGCTAAAGTATTCTTTGATGAAGTATATGTGCAACGTATATTAGGTAAGCATGCAAAAGTTACTGTAGGTAGAAAAGACTATGCTATCGGTAATGGACTTATTTATGATGAAATGTTTAAAGGTGCTACATTAGATCTAGGAAATGAAAAGCTAAATGCAGTTCTTGCACACGGATATATTCAGCATAATCAAAAATCTGTTACTTCATATGAGTTAAAATATCGTCCAAATGATACTCTATCTGTAAAAGGTTTTTACTTAGATCGTCATAGTACAAAATATAGTGATTCCTCAGAAAAGAATGCGGATATTTTTGGCGGTGCTTTAGATATTACATTTGGTCCTCAACATAAAATTTGGGTTGGTGGTGAATATGCACGAAAAGCATCTGCTAAAGTAGGCTCGAGAGATGATAAAAAAACTTCTACTTCTGCAGGTGAGGCATGGATTGTCGGTGTCGGCTATGGTAAGGCTATTAATACAGAGCCTGGTACATGGGGGGCAAAATTACAATATTTCAATTTTGGTACAGATACCTTTGTAAAACATACAGGATATAAGACGCCTACACGTGATGAAAATTATGGTATTGGTCATTCGGACTATAAGGGATGGTTAGCTAGTGTAGACTATACAATTAATAAGTATTTAGGACTCTCTGCCTATGCGACGCTTAATAGTGAAAAACAAAATGGAGAGAAGTATCCAGATTATTATCGTGTAGACCTCAATTTCCAATTCTAAGTATATTTTAAAAAGAAAAAGAACTCCTCCGGGGGTTCTTTTTGCATTCTATAGAGGTATTTTAATCGGTGTGAGCAAGCTTTTGAGTGCTATAGTATGTTGTTTTCGCAGTACAGTTTTTGGTTAGTAATATTGGTGTAAGGAAGGATAGTTATGTTTGTAGAGAACCTGCAAGATGATATGAATCAGAGATCTCTTATGGGATATGATAGTATCATATGTCGTTCATAATACCTTAGAGGATATGACAATTTTACATTACAATCCAAGGGAACCATGATATAATGAATATAATATATCTCATTTCTAGGAAAGGAAAGGTGTTATCATGAACTATTGGTTCTTCTCGCTCATCAATGGTTTTGCGAATCAAAGTACCATCCTTGATGCTTTGATGATAGCTATTTCTAAGCTTGTACCATTTGTATATATATTGATTCTAGCTTGGTTTTATGTGAAAGGCTTTCGTAACAATAGTTTTAAGCTACGTGCGGAAAGTTTCGCCACAGGTGTGCTATTGGTGTTGTGTTTAATCGGTAGTTTTATCTTGGGATCTATGTTCTATGAAAATCGACCATTTGTGGAGCATCCTGAAACTATTTTAATATTGAACCATGCTGCAGATGCTAGCTTTCCAAGCGACCATGCAGTAGGAACCATGGCGATTGCTTGTGGTGTTTTATTCTATCGTTGGAACTGGGGTACTTGGATGGTCTATGGGTCTATCTTAGTCGGCATTTCTCGTGTATTTGTGGGGAACCATTACCCTGGGGATATACTAGGAGCTTTCATTCTCGTGTGGATACTAACAGCATTTTATAATAAGACTATACGTCGTGGAGTAGTTCGTTTGTATAGAAAACTAGATACCCCTTTGATGAGGGAATATGTACGACGGTTTAAGGTTCGTAGTAAATCATATCGCTAGTATGAACGTAGTTATAGGTAGCTTGATGATTATATATAAAAGGTATAGTGCAATATAGTATAAAGGAGGTCATTCATGAATTTTCAAAGTTCTGCAGGTCCTAATCAATATAGCGATTCTGTGTATGAAGTAGTGTTCACACCTGTGTTGGATCGTCCAGAGTACCAAGGCGAGCCTTTGCATTCCTTGTTGTTGGAGCTAAGGGGTAAGATGGGTGAATCTGATTTTAATCAATACATTAATAGCTTATTGGCGGTTAAATATAATGGTACTGCTTTGTGGTTGATTACGAAAAGTGAGCGGAATCGCACATTAATTGAAGGGCGATTCTTACCTTTATTGCGTGAAGTATTTAAGGTAGCAGCGCCACGAATCATTTCTCAGCCATAAAATGAAATATATGCCCATGTATTTGATTATGAGAGTAAGATTTGAGGAAAGATAGAACGTCTTTTCTCAAATCTTTTTTTATTAAACCGATTATATAAATGCGGTGATACTCATATATATTAGCTACTAGTAAAACAAGTGATAGAAAAGACTTTCAATAGGATGAATTTATAAAATGAGAAAAATTATCATTGACATAATGAAATCTGTGACGTATGATAGGTATTAAGAAGTGTGTTTATGTAACCCAACAAACAAGGAATTAATATGGAGGCATATATGAATCAACGTGGTATTGTGTTAGCAACATTCGGATCTATCTACGGAGATGCGGTGGAAGCATCAGTAGGAGCTATGGAACGACGGATTAAGGAAATGTATCCAGGTGTAGAAGTGCGTCGTGTATTTTTATCGGATGCATTAGTCGATAAATGGAATGAAAAATACGATGTAAAAGTATTTACGTTAACTGGAGCAATTGAAAGCTTGGCAGCGGCAGGTGTTACAGAATTGTTTGTACAGCCATTTGCACTGGTATGGGATCAATGCTATGTACAAATGCGCAAAGAGATCATGAAAGAAGCTCATGATCGAGGCATGCGTGCTACGGTGGGCAAACCATTGTTGAACTCCTTAGGAGTGAAAAACTATGCTGATGATTACTCCGACACAATTGAGGCAATTATTAAACATATCAACATTCGTGCGTTAAATAAAACTGTATTATTGATGGCCAATGGTCAAAACCAATTGGAATATAGTGCATTACAATTAAAATGCTTGTACGGGGCTGGACAAAATGTTGTGGTATTCACAGCCAATGGGTTCCCTAACTTTAAACAAGCATTAACATTATTAGAGCGATTAGATCACCAAGAAGTATTGGTGGTGCCATTGGCATTGATTGGCTCCGCTCATTTGATGGATTATCTAGGCGGTGAACGCTCTGACTCTATTGCCACATTGTTGGGGCAACAAGGCTATGGTGTTTCCATTTGGAATGAAGGCTTAGGAGAAAATCCTTACATTCAAGAATTATTTATGAAACACTTATCACAAGTGATTCGTAGTGCTGAACGTCGTACCTTACGTCAACGTGAAACAGCAGAAGCCAAACCTGTTGTAAAACATAGTACATTTAGAACAGCATAAGCATAGATACAAATGATACTGAAAGATCGCATATCATCCTAGCATGGTATGCGATTTTTTGATTGTTATAGGAATATGGAGTATAATAAAGGGTAATGATACTTGAAGGATATAGAGCATTTGTCATATAAATAGGGATGAATGCAATCACAAAGGGGAGTCTATATGGAACGAAGTAAACTATCCAATTGGATACAGGGATTACAGCTAGATATAAAAGGATTACTTTGGTTTTCTGCATTGCTTATGGTATTTCGCATAGCATTTATTGGTTTATTTTTTGACCAATTAGGCGAGGTGGGAACCGTTGATGTATTAGAGGCGCTGTGGCTAGGCTTCCGCATTAGTTTAAAAACAGCAGGTTCTATCGTTTTATTCGGCTTTATATTGGCTACCATACCAGGGATATTCGGGCACTGTAAATGGTATTCCCCGTGGGCGATTCGCCGCTGGATATATGGGATTAGTACGGCGGTATTTACATTCTTATTTTGTTTACGTATTCCTTATTTTACCATTTTTCATGCTACCTTTAATGCCATGATTATCAATGGAGCTCATGACGATATAGGGGCTACGCTACAAACGGGAATTTCTGAATATGGATTGCTCTGGCGATTGCCATTAGCCATTGTGTTCTGTGCTGTAATGGTGTATGTTTTTATGAAAGTATACACTAACCGTACGTGGACGATACAGATACATGGTAAAGGCAAACAAATTGCCACAGTACTAGGATCCATCCTATTGGTTGTAGCTGTGGGCATTGGGTTACGATTTGGTGGGGCTTTTACCTATAATGGTTCCATTCATTGGGAAAATGCAGCTCGTACTAAGTCAAATCTATTAAATGAGGCAATCCTAGATGATGGACAAGCCTTGAAACGCGTATCCACCATTTATGAGCGGTCTAAACAAGCGAAGAAAATTACCATTACTGGTGCTGAACTGAAAGATGTGATCCAATCTGTGGGGGGTAATCCAAAGGCAAACACCATTGATGAAGCGTTCACACGGACCATTACAGAAGAAAAATTACCTACACAGCCGAATAATGTTATCTTTGTACTAGGTGAAAGTTACGGCTTGTGGCCGTTCTTGCCAAACTATGAAGAGCTAGGTAATTACATTGTGCAAGAAGGAAAGGCAATTCAAAGTTCGCTGAAAGCGATGCACACTAAATATATGCTTGCCCATGGTACAGGCACTATGCCTGCCATCAATGGATTTGTCACAGGCTTAGCGGATGCTGGTCTATATCCGAACTATGAAGGGCAGTCTTATAAGGCCAAATATGGGACAGGCATTGCACAAATGATGAAGCATTTTGGATATAAAACGGTGTTCTGGTATGGTGGATTTGGTACTTGGCAAGATGTAGAGCCGTTCGCCTTAGCACAAGGATTTGATGAGTTCCATGGTGCGACTAGCTTCCCTTATGAAGGAGGCAATGCTTGGGGTGCTCCTGATGGAGATTTGTTTAAGGCGATTACTAATTATGTAAAAGGGGAACAACCAGGTGAAAAAGTGTTCCATTTTATCATGACATCCTCGAATCATCCTCCGTATTCTGTTGATTTAGGAAAAGCTGGTTTTGGTGCTTCAAAGGTAATCGGCAAAGGCGATGATTCTATTAAAAAAGATGACAAAACAGTGAACGAAATCGGCCACTTCTGGTATGCAGATATGACAATGGGTCACATGATTCGTGAGGTGGAACAAGTAGACCCTACGATGTTGACTGTGATTACAGGAGACCATTCGGAGCGATTTAGCTTTGCTACACAAGTAGATATCCCGACCTTCTCGGCTATTCCTTTTATTGTGTATGGACAAGGGGTGAATCCTAGCTGGCTAGCAGAGACTAGTTTTGGTGGGGCGTTACAAATTAACCCTACATTGGCAGAATTAATTGGCCGTAAAGGCGATACATATATGAGTTTAATGCCGAGTTTGTTTACAGCACCTAAGATGGGCTTTAATCATCGATTGTATGTTGATGATAGCGGGATCCATGAACAAGGGGCATCCATGCCTGAAGAGTATGCGAAGTATATTAAAGCATTGCGGACCATTAGCGTGTGGCGGATTGTGAGAGGTAATACGGTGGAGTAGTTTCTTTTTGTATAGGAGTGCATAGAGAATATGAATATTTTAGTAACAGGTGGCTGTGGCTTTATAGGTAGCCACTTCTTACGATACATGATGGACATCTATGCAAACGATTCCTTTATATGCTTAGATGCGTTAACATATGCAGGAAATAAGAATAATATAAAAGACTTACTAGAAGACTCTAGGTTGACTATGATAGAAGGAAATATTCGAGATGCTTCTTTCGTAGATACTCTGTTTGTTACGTATAAGCCAGATGTGGTAGTACATTTGGCAGCAGAAACTCATGTAGATCGGAGTATTACAGGTCCGCAAGTGTTTTTAGAGACGAATGTAATCGGTACGGGCGTATTGCTAGATGCTTGTTTACGACATGGTATAGAACGATTTCATCATGTATCTACTGATGAAGTATATGGTACATTACCCTTGCAAGGAGGGAATCCATTTACGGAACAAAGCCCGTTACTACCTAGTAGCCCTTATGCAGCCTCGAAAGCATCCTCAGATTTGTTGGTGCTGAGCTATTATAAAACCTATGGATTACCGATTACTATTTCTAGATGTTCTAATAATTATGGAACTTATCAATATCCGGAAAAATTAATTCCCCTTATGATACAACGCGCTTTGCAGGAGGCGCCATTGCCAGTTTATGGCGATGGATTGAATGTACGAGATTGGATTCATGTATTAGACCACTGTAGGGCCATTGATTGTATTCTACAAAAAGGTACAGTGGGAGAGGTGTATAATATAGGGGCTCGTGAAGAAATTTCCAATATTGACCTAGTGAAACGAATCCTAACTATTTTGGGAAAACCCTATGAATTAATTACCTATGTGGAAGATAGATTGGGACATGACCGACGGTATGCCATCGATAGTAGTAAGCTAGAAAGATTAGGATGGGTACCAGAGTATACTATGGAGGATACGCTGGTACAGATTGTGCAATGGTATAGGAAACGGTTGTACAGTCAAATCTATAGTTGTGATAGAAATTCAGTGTATATCGGATAGTAGAGAACTAGAAAATAGGGAGGATGTATGTCAGAACCTTTATTGTCGGTAGGTATATATAACTTTTTTATATAATATGGTGAATTATGGAGCTTTTAATTTTACAAGGATTACAACAAGATATAAAAATATTTTTGTTAAGTCCCATACTATGTGCTATCTTTAGATTTTTATTTATCTACTTTTTTGCACCTAATAAGACTTATAAAGGGCAGGAAAAGAAATGGTGTTCCTGCTTTAATTATGGTTTTTGGTGGGGCATGGACTTTAATGCCTATGTGCTACTATTTTTATTTTTGCTAGTCACATTGCCTTCATTGGGGCTTGAATCTATTTATGTTCATAGTGATTCTATTAGAGTGATTTTGGGAACTTTATATTTCTTTGTAGTATATGTAGCTTTTTTGGGAAAGTTAATTTTTTATTATCATTACAAAGATACATATAATTCAAATTTGCGCTTAGGAGGAAATGCAGATAAAAGAAATTTATTAGATATTTTCTTTAACCAAAATTATGGATGGTGGATTTTGCTGTCCTTGCCAATCTATATAGTAGGGATATATTACTTTCTTAGTTGGCTATTAGGTTTAGGAACTATTGCTGTACCGACCATTTATTTAAAGTATAAGTATTATACATATAATACTGTAATTGTTATAGCTACGGTGGTTGTATATTATTGGTTCCGTTACGGTGGTACATTTAAACATCGTAATAAACCCGAATGGGACACAGTACCTGAAGTTGTTAAGCGAGATATGTTTTTTGCGAAAGCTTGTATTGATGATTTAATTGCTTTTGAACTAGCTATTCGTGCAAAACCGCAAGAAATATTAGCACATAGTGATGCGGAGTCTATCCAATTTTTAAAGCCTTTGATTAATGTTGAACAGGATTTAGTAGGTACGATTTGGAATTCTTTGCGTAGAAAAACGACTGGACCAAGAATTAAAAAGCCTAGAAAGATATTTTTAATCATAGAAGAAAGTTATAGTCAGTTCGCATTTGATGATATATATAAAGATATACCTATTGCTAATGCAGGCCGATTAATTCGTGAACAAAGTAATACAATTCATATCGATAATTTTTTGGCAGGAGGACTAATATCCCAGCCTTCTATTAGCTCTATGTTGAATGGTATTTATGATGTCAATTTAGAGTTGAATGAAAAATCGTATTTTTGGAATTACCAACTACCAACATCATTGGGAAAACAAATTTCAGAGTTAGGCTATACATGTTCGCTGTGGTATGGGGGATCCTTATCCTGGTCTAGCTTAGGTTTATTTGCTAAAGGAAATGGGTTTCATAATGTATATTCTGGTTTTGATATTACATCTATTGATACACCACATACTTGGTTGGGTGTATATGACCATTTATTTTTAGAGGGGATACAACAAAAGTTAGATGAAAACAATACAGATAACTATGAATTTCATTTTATCTATACAACCTCGAATCATGGACCGTATACGATTCCAATTGACAAGTATGGCTTTGAAAAAGAAACGTTGTTAAAAGAACTGCCAGATTATTTACATAAGTATACTGAGGATATTGGTACCTATGCATATTGTGATTATTATTTAAGTCAGTTTATTCGTTATATCCAAGAAACCTATGAAGATAGTTTAGTTATCGTAACGGGGGATCATACAAGAAGATTGCCTATGCCGTGTCAAGATAAAGATAGGGTTCACCGATTACGCGAAGATATAAGTACAGCATTTTATCTATCTCATAAAGATTTTAACAAAGATCTATTAGATGGCGTAAGAATAGGAACACATATGAATATCTTGCCAACTATTATGGAACTAATAGCACCTAAAGCGTATGAATATATAAGCTTATTTCCATCATTATTTGAACCACAAAATCTTGTTGTAACACCATATCATTGGATAAGCAATAGTCATATTGGGTTCTTTAAAGATCAACGTGTAGAGACTTTAGATGGAACTCCTGTATATGATTATAATTTAAAAGATGTAGTTGCTTTACAACGAGCCTATATGGAAGTAACAGGGGCTATTGTACGACATCAACTATAACCTACTGTTGAATACAAGGCATAAACTTGATACAATAAAGAATGAATAAAAGACTATCACGAAAGGTGATAGTCTTTGTCATATGTGGATCAATAAGAGGAAGTTTATGAATACAGTTAGTGTGTTAATTTTAACGAGAAATGAAGAACAGAACATTAAAGATTGTATAAAAAGTTGTCAACCCTTTGCTGATGAAGTGATTGTTATTGATGATGGTAGTGAAGATAATACAGTATCCATTGCAGAGGTATTAGGAGCAAAAGTAGTGAGTCGTTCAATGAATGGTGATTGGGGAGCACAACAAACATTTGCTATAGAGCAAGCCAGCTGTCATTGGATATTCTTTATTGATGCAGATGAACGATGCAGTTCAGAGCTATGTAAAGAAATTAAATTAGCTATACAAGGAGAGGATTTAACATACTGGATACAACGACATAATCGCTTTCATCATAATGTAGCCACTCATGGAGTACTACGTCCAGATTATGTATGCCGTTTGATGCCCAAAGAAGGTTCCTATGTAGAAGGATATGTTCATCCTGCGATTATTACACCTTATGATAAGAAAGAATTAACAGCACCTATGTATCATTACACCTATGATAATTGGGAGCAATATTTTAATAAATTAAACAAATATACAACCTTATCAGCAGAAAAATATAAAAAGGCTAATAAATCTGTCTCCTTTTTGAAAGATATTGTGTTTCGGCCATTCTGGGCATTTATTAAAATGTATCTTTTACAAGGTGGTATTTTAGATGGGAAAATGGGATGGGTCTTGTCTGTGAACCATTATTTTTACACCATGACAAAATATGTAAAGTTGTATTATTTATATAAATCCAATGGTAAGTTGTAATTAAAGTATTATAAGGTTGCGGTAAGGAGTTTCCATGCGAGTTGCCATATTAGAAAGTATTATCATGCCAGCGGGTCATGAAGTAGAATTTGATAGAATCCTTGTTAATGAAATGAAACGGCAAGGGCATGATCCTATGTTTTTTGTACCGGAAAAGTTTCCTTTCAAAGTAGATTATGGAGTACCTATTCATGAGCTACAAGGTGGCGAAGTTGTGACATATGCTGGCGCAACGTGGTATCAAAAAATCTGGCGATCCTTACAACGTGAAAAACGACGTGTAGATTGGTTTAATAGTGCTTATGAATTAGCAAAACAAGGTGTTTGTGATGCCATAATTATTCCTACAGCGACATATCGCTATATCAAATCTTTGCTGAGAAGTGAATTAAAAAACTCACCAGTTCCTGTACATATTATATTTCATGGCATCAATCCTAAGGAGCAGCCTAAGTTTGAAAAACAAGCTAGACGAATACAAGCCTATAAAAATGTTCATTTGCATGTTATTACATTACGAAATGATTTTGCTAATAGTGGGTTGATCAATGTTCAATTAGTAGCTCCACCTGTATTTAAGCCAGTATATAATGAAAGTCATATTGTAAAAGATAAAGAAGAACCACTACGAATTGGCTTTTTTGGACAATTCCGTAAAGAAAAAAATCTAGAACCATTTATACAAGCTTTTATGCATACAAAATTTTCGGTATCTGTTGAATTAGTAGTACAAGGTGCCACTGCAAAACCTGAGGATACCGCATTATTTAATTCACTTATAGAAAAGTATGAACATATTCCCAATATCGTATTTAGGCATGAAAGTTTGATTGGCAAAGATTGGGAAGATGCTTTATTATCGGTGGATGCTATTGCAATGCCGTATGCAGCTGAAAGATATAGATACCATTGGGGAGCCATGTTATTTACAGCCATTGGATATAACAAACCAGTATTAGTATCTCCGGAGTTGAATCCAGAGGTATTAGAACAATTTCCTATTGGATGTGTGATACAATCATTGGAAGAAACGGATATCATTCATTCACTGAAAGGATTGGTTGAATTATTAAGTACGAAAAAAGTACATACAAAAGTGGCATTAGAACAGGCTAATGAAGTATATAGTCATGAGGTGCTAATTCGAGCGATTTTGGAAGGAATGTAATATGAAAATTTTGTTAGCCAATTTTACCAAAATGGTTGCAGATAGTGGTGGATTGGCCAAAGTGACTTGTGCATTTGCCAATGAAATGAAGCGACGTGGGCATGAGGTTACATTAGTATATAGTGATGAACAATCTGGGGAATTTTACTATCCAATTGATACAGATGTGCTGCAATATGATTTGCGGAATATGGATGAAAAAAGGGTGACCTATCCCTTTATATTACGGTTAAAACGTGAATGGTATCGAATGTTTAATAAGCAAAAAGCGAGAACCATTAATAATGAATTTGCAGAGACATATTTATTGACACCATTAAAAAGAGTATTAGAAGATACTCAACCTGACGTAATTGTTAGTTTTCAACCAGCAGCAACAAAACTGTTGGTTATGGATTTAGATATCTCCATACCAGTTGTAACAATGAGTCATGGTGATCCAGAAGATTACTTTCACTTTTATCCAAAAGCAGAAATACCAGCTGTAGAGAAGTGTGTAATGAATCAAGTTCTTTTACCATCCTTTAAGGAACATCTGTTATATCATTTGCCGAATGCTAAGGTGACTGTAATTGGTAATGCGATTCCACAATACAAGGAACAAGTAGACTTAACTAGACCAAAAGAATTTTATAGAATTGGGTTTTTAGCGAGATTATCAAAAAATCATAAACAACCACATTTGTTAATAGAAGCATTTTGTAAATTAGCAGATGAATTTCCGAATTGGGAGTTAGTTCTATGGGGAGCCAAAGAAGGCGAGTCCTTTTTTAAGCAAATGGAATTAATGATAGCTACACATAGATTACAGGAACGAATTCGGTTTGCAGGAACTACAAATGACGTAGAAGGTGCATTAGCAAGTTGTGATATTTTTGCCTTTCCAAGTGCTTATGAAGGGTTTGGACTATCATTAGGAGAAGCAATGAGTAAGGGCTTACCTGCAGTGGGCTTTGCATCTTGTAGCGCTGTTAATGAACTAATCATTGATGGATATAATGGAATACTGTGTGAAGCTGGTGTCGATGGATTAGCTAGAGGATTAAAGAAATTAATGGGGAATCAGGCATTACGTGTAGAATATGGGGCAAATGCCAATACAAGTATGAAAGTGTATGCACCGGATAGAATATGGGATGAGTGGGAGAGATTGCTATTTTTATTAGTAAAAAATGGTTAGTGTAATTCTAGATGATTGAGAGGTATATATGAATATTTTACAAATTTGCTTGACTGAGATTGTAGAAAGTGCTGGTGGAGTAGAGAGAGTATTTTGCAATCTTGCAAATCATTTTTGTGAAAATCATAATGTCACAGCCGTGTGTGTAGATGAAAAAGAGGGAAAACCATTTTATCATCTAAATAAAAAAGTAAACTTTATAAATTTAGGACCAAAAATAAATATAAAAGTACCATTAGGTATTAAAATTAAAACCGAGTTAGTAAAAGGATTTAATAAGGCATTTAAAGTTCATCATGAATGGCCTAAACATATATGGCAACGTAGGAGTTTAGCAGTTGAATTATCAAAAACCATATCAGATATTAATCCAGATGTTATATTTTGTTACTCAACCAATATAGTGCCATTACTAATTGATTTAGGAGTGGATGAAAAAAATATTATTATGATGTTTCATTCAAAAATAGATATGCAGAAGATTCCTAAACAAGAGATTGAGTTGCTAAAAAAAGTTAGGGTTGTTCAGGTTTTACTTCCAGAATATAAACAGGTACTTGTTGCAGCGGGCTTTGAAAATGTAATTGTTATTGGAAACTATATTGATGTTGTGAATAAAGAACAAAAAGTTAGAATTAATGATGATAGAAGAAATAAATACATTACTTATATTGGCCGTATTGATAAGCATGTTAAACGCCCTCATATGTTGGTGGATGCCTTTATACAAGTTGCTGGTACACATCCTGAATGGAAATTAAAAATTATTGGAGGCAACGAACAACCAACGGGATATCTTGAGCAAATTATACATTCCTTGGATAATTGTGAGATGCGTGATAGAGTTGAAATAAAAGGCATTATATCTGATGTGTATGAAGAATTATGTACTACAGATATATTGGTCAATACCAGTTCAGAAGAAGGATTTGGACTATCAGTTCTTGAAGCTTTATCGTATGGTGTACCCGTTATTGGTTTTGAAAACTGTACAGGAGTTAATTGTTTAGTTCAACACGAATATAATGGCATTTTGTGCAAATCTACGAGTAAGTCTCTAGCAGAAGCCTTAGAACGATTAATGACGGATACTCGTTATCTGGAAGTGTTACAATCTCATACGAAAGAGACTGCGAAACAATACTCTAAGAAAAATATTCTAACAAAATGGAATGATATTATACAGTGTTTTAATAAAGATGTTATGGAGTAATAAATCATGAATTTAGTTGAAAAATATGAAATTACTAAAAAAGATGAAATATTATGTGAGTTAATTCGAAAAATAAAAGGAAGTAGAATATGTCCTGATTTTTTATATAAATATTCCTTAAAAAAATATGGATCAAAAGATAATTTAGCCAGGTATTATACTGAAAAGTATTCTAATATACCGATAGGAAAGTTTACATGGGGGTATCGATATGTTAGAAATGATATATTACACTCGGTAGGTGCATTTTGTTCAATTGCAGTGGATCAGCTTTTGGTACCTAACGGACATATTATGGAGTATATAACAACTTGGAATACAGAATTGAACTATCAAAATAATTTGCCGATTAAACATAGTACGAGAATCGGTAATGATGTATGGCTAGGAGCAAGATGTACACTTTTAAATAATATAACAATAGGTGATGGTGCTGTAATAGGTGCAGGGAGTATCATTACTAAAGATGTACCACCTTATGCAGTTGTTGTTGGGGCCAATAAAATTATAAAATATCGATTTCCACAAGAAATTATTGATAAACTTTTAATTATGAAATGGTGGGAATGGGATGATATAAAAATAAAGGAAAGCTATGGACTGTTTGAAAATCCAATAAAGTTTATTGATAAATATTATGTTGATTAATTAACGGAGGATTGAATGAAGAAAATATTACAAATAATTTTAGGCGATTCTTGTCTTCCAGTTATGGCATATAAAGATATGGGAATGACCTTATATACGTTAGGTTCAAACTATGGATGGAATTCTCAATATGGTTGTTTTGGTGTTAATGATAAAAACTGGCCTGATGAGTTTTTGAAGTATGTAGAGATTACTATTATTGGTATAAAAATTGATTATAACGGTAGTGTGGAAGATACAAAGCTTTTTATTCAAAATCATGCTACAAATTATGATGTTATTATGTTTTTCAATTATGGTAGTACTGTATATAAATTAGCTAAACTTTGTAAGAAAATTAATCCGAATATAGCTGTATATTCTAAGTTAGATATGGGACAAGGTGGATTTTTACATTTTTCTCCAAATAGGAACTTCACCAATTTACGTAGTCGTTTTGAAGCGTTTAAAAGTAGATATATAGATTTTTTTACTGTAGAAACAAAAGAGTATTATAATACTTTAAAAGACACCCCGATGTTTAAAGGCAGATTGCATTACCTACCAAATGGTGTATCTACATTAGGGATCGATGATGCCACAGTAAATATAGATCAAAAAGAAAATATTGTGATTACTGTTGGTAGGCTAGGTATTTATGAGAAAAATACAGAATTATTTTTGGATAGTATATTAGATATTCCTAATAAAATACGTAGTCAATGGAAATTCTACTTTGTGGGACCACAAACGAGGGAGTTTTCGCAGTATATCGCAAAATTTTTAGAAGATAATCCAATGCTTGTACCTAATATAGTTCAGTTAGGAAATATCACAGATAGGAATGAACTATCTAACCTATTAAAAAAGTCAAAAATTATTTGTATGCCTAGTAGATCAGAAGGGGCCTGTATTGCAACTTTGGAAGGTATGTATTTTGGTTGTATACCTATTATTAGCCGGTATAGTGCTTTTGTAAAAGATACAACAAATAATGAAAGTATTGGTAAGGTTGTGGATGACTATACATCTAGTGGCTTTGCCAAGACAATGGTAGAATATATGAAAGATGAGATTCGTTTAAAATCTGAAGTAGAAAAAGCAATGAGTTATGCAAGAGATACATTTGATTATAAAACTATTGGTGCTGAATTGAATCGATTGTTGATGTTGTATAAAAAAGATTAGTAAAATAAATAGAGGTACTTATAATAAAGTGCTAAAAATTATAGGTTATAGAACTTTTATATATTATTTTTGTCAGGATAAGTTAATATATAAGTGTAGATAAGAGTTTAGTTAGGTATATTCAAGAAATAATAATTAAATGTAACGAAGATAAGGGTTCACATTTTAGTACAAAATAAAAGTAGTGACAGAGCGAGAAATCGCTCTGTTTTTAGATATTAAAATGTGTCTTGACAACAAAAAATAGTTAAAAACAACATAATTAATTTTATATATTTTAATTTGTCAAGTGCTATTTGCATTTTTTTGTAGTCAGTTTATATTTTGTATGGTATACTATAAAAAACGAAAACTCGTTTTTAAGGAGGGATAGCCATGCTTATATCTGTAGAAGTTGAAAATTTCAGGTCATTTTGTGACAGAACTGTATTTTCTATGGAAACTGGATCTAAATTACGATCACATGGTTCTACAAATACACATAGATTTAAACGATTAAAGCTTTTAAAATCTGCTTTAGTTTTTGGCGGAAATGCTAATGGTAAAACGAATGTAATCAATGTGTTTCACTTGTTAAAGGCACTTATTTTACAGCCGACTAGCTCTGAGTTAGAAGGGCTCTTGACAGATACTTTTGCGGGTAATTCAGAACCAACATATTTTTTGGTAAAGTTTCTAAAAAATAATAAATATTTTACGTATGAATTAGAATATGTTGAAGATAGAGTTATACGAGAGTCTTTGCAAGTGAATGATTGTATTATTTTTTCGCGTGATGGTGAAGAGCTAGTTTTGCCAGAATCATTGATGCCGTTGTATACGACTATACGAAAAAATCAATTATTGTTATTCTTTGCTCAAACTAATAACATTTTGGAAGCAAAAGAAGCTTATGAATGGTTTGTTATCGATGTTGTGATTCCAAATACAAATAAGCTACATCAATTAATCCTTAAAGAATTAAAACAGAATAAGGAATTAACTAGAAAAATTATACTATTTTTACAAGCTGCTGATTTCAATATTTTAGATATTGAGGTGCGCGATCGTATCGATCATGTACCTAGTGAACTTTCAGTCAAGATGAGTGGTGAAGATGCGGAAATTACTGCAGGAGAATTTATAGAACAACGCGTGGCAGAAATGTATTGTACTCATCAAGGAGTAAATGGAGATACGTTTGTTTTAAACTTTTCAGAGGAAAGTGCAGGAACTAAAATATTTTTACGACTAGCCGCATATATATTAAGAGATCAAGATAGAAATACAGTATTTTTAATTGATGAATTTGATGCTTCTTTGCATATTAAGTTGACAGAAGTTTTGTTAAAATTATTTAATCAATGGAATCAAAGAAGTCAATTTATAGTAACTACTCACTCATTTGATTTGATGGATAAGCAGTTGCGCCCAGATCAAATCTATTTTGTAGAGAAGGATAGATTTGGTAAAAGTGAGCTATATAGTCTGTTTGATTTTGCGGATACAAAGTTAAAACGTCATGATTATAAATATAAGCGAAGATACTTGCAAGGTATTTATGGAGCAGATCAAATTGTAAATGACTCAGCTATTGCGGAGGCATTGGGAGTAGATTATGAGTAGAGCACCTAAAGGGAAGCGGGCTAAAAAGGTGTTCTATATTATAACTGAGGGTAAAACTGAAGAAGGCTATATATCAAAATTTACACAAGAATACCGCTGTAGTGCTGTAAGAATAATCAAAATTAAACCTTGTGGAGCGAAAATTATCCATAGAGCAAGTGATGTTTGGAAGAAGGATAAAACCTATAGAGCAAACCCTGGTCCTAAAGGTGTTATTATAGACAAAGATACATTAACGGAAGATGATTTTAATAATATTTTAAAGGATGCTGAGAATAAAGAGATAAATGTATTTTTTTCCAACTCTGCTTTTGAAGTATGGCTATTAGCTCACTATGAGCTAATTACTATAAGTATACTTTCGTCATCTAAACTAAAAGAAAGGTTATCAAGAAATTTGTCGCAGGAGTATAAAAAAGGTGATGCTGGGCAGCTAAGGAAAATAGTGGCACATTTTGATCAAGCTATTAAAAATACAAAAAATGTCTGTGAAGTTTCATATCATACTCAGTGTACTAATGTAGGGAAACTATGTCAGAACTTGCGAGAAGACACATAATAAGTAAAGCATGAAAGAGTTAATATAATTGACAGTAAGCGTATTGTTTTGTAATCTAATCATTAGAAGACAATAAAATATATAGTTTTTACCGGGGCGATACTCTGTATTGCTCCGGTTTTTTGGTCGTCGACTTAGAGAGGTACAAAAAACTTGCACCATCCCCAATAGTCTTGTAAAATAGAGGTATAACAACTTATGTAGTATAAGAAATTTTAGGAGGAATTGATTATGGCAGTGAAGATTGGTATTAATGGCTTTGGTCGTATTGGTAAATGCGTAATGCGCGCCGCTCTTAACAATCCAGATGTAGAGGTGGTAGCTATTAATGATACTGGTGATATTGAAGGTTCCGCTTTACTGTTCAAGCATGACTCTATTCATGGTAACTTGAGCTGTGATGTAACAATAGATGGTGACTACTTAGTAGTAGATGGTAAACGTATTCGTGTATTCTGTGACCGTGATCCAGCAAATATTGACTGGTCTTCCGAAGGTGTTGAAATCGTTGTGGAATGTACAGGCGTATTCCGTTCCCGTGAAAAAGCAGCAGCTCACCTTGGTGGTACTGTTAAAAAAGTAATTATTTCTGCACCTGGTAAAGATGAAGATAAAACTATCGTTATGGGTGTTAATGAAAGCGAATATGATCCAGCAAATCATCACGTGATTTCCAATGCAAGCTGTACAACAAACTGTTTGGCTCCATTTGCAAAAGTATTGCATGATGAGTTTGGTATTAAACGTGGTATGATGACAACAATCCATTCTTATACAAATGACCAACGTGTACTAGATGCGCCTCATAAAGACTTACGTCGTGCTCGTGCAGCAGCGATGTCTATTATTCCGACTACAACTGGGGCAGCAAAAGCTGTGGCATTAGTATTACCAGAATTAAAAGGTAAATTGAATGGTTTTGCTCTTCGTGTTCCTACTCCAAATGTATCTGTGACAGACTTGGTAGTAGAATTAGAAAAAGAAGTAACAAAAGAAGATATTAATGCAGCATTACGCAAAGCAGCGCAAGGCGAATTAAAAGGTATTCTTGGTGTGTCCGACTTACCATTAGTATCTATCGACTTCAATGGCGATTCTCGTAGTTCTATCGTAGATGCAGATTTAACAATGGTAATGGAAGGCAATATGGCAAAAGTAGTAGCTTGGTATGACAATGAGTGGGGCTATTCCTCTCGTATTGTTGACCTAGCTGTATACATGAGCAAACAAGGCTTATAATCTGGCAGGGGCTACGAGAGTAGTCCCTTTTTGTCATGTCATCATAGGGGATAATTAATAGCATAAGAGCGTTGCCACAAGGCAACACATTGGTGTACCTTGCCCCTATCTTGAAAAATATATGTTAGATATATAGGAGATACTATGAAACTTTCACTAGCAAATATGAATGTAGCGAACAAAACAGTATTTGTTCGAGTTGATTTTAATGTACCTCTGAAAGACGGTGTTATCACTGATGATACACGGATTCGTGCTACATTGCCGACATTACGATATCTTATCGGGGCAGGTGCCAAAGTGGTGATTGCCTCTCATTTAGGTCGCCCAAAAGGGGAACGCAAACGAGAGTTTACCCTAGCGCCTTGTGCGAAACGATTGAGTGAATTGTTAGAGCAAACAGTTCGTTTTGTTGAAGATTGTATTGGTGATGTGCCTGCAAAAGCAGTGTCTGAAATGCAATCTGGAGACGTAGTGGTGTTAGAAAATCTTCGTTTTTATAAAGAAGAAGAGAAAAACGATCCTACCTTTGCGAAGGCCTTAGCGGATTTAGCAGAAGTGGGCGTGAATGATGCTTTCGGCGTATCTCATCGTGCCCATGCCTCTGTGGAAGGGATTACGAAATACTTACCAATGGGAGCTGGTTTCTTGTTAGAAAAAGAAATCCGCTATGTGGGTGGTGCTGTAGAGCATCCAGAACACCCATTTGCAGCCATCATTGGTGGTGCTAAGGTCAGTGACAAAATTGAAGTGATTTCCAACTTATTGCCAAAAGTCGAAGTATTGATCATCGGTGGTGGCATGGCGAATACTTTCATAGCGGCCCAAGGTCATAATGTAGGTACTTCCTTGGTAGAAGCAGATAAATTTGAGTTAGCTCGTGAGTTGATTGCTCGTGCAAAAGAAACCAATACGAATTTGTTGCTACCAGTGGATTTCGTAGTAGCTGATGCTTTCAGTGAAACTGCAAATCACAAGGTAGTAGATGCCACAGCTATTGAAGATGGTTGGATGGCCTTAGACATTGGTCCGAAGAGCCGTGAGCTATTTGCAGAGGCTTTAACACCGATGAAAATGATTGTTTGGAATGGTCCTATGGGCGTGTTTGAAATGGAAGCTTTTGCAGGTGGTACGAATGCAGTAGCGCAAGCGGTAGCGGATGCTAGCGCCACAACGATTGTAGGTGGCGGTGATTCTGTGGCCGCCATTGAAAAAAGCGACTTAAGTCACAAAATTTCTCATATCTCCACTGGTGGCGGTGCGTCCTTAGAATACTTGGAAGGCAAAGTATTACCAGGCATCGCAGCGTTACAAGAGGCATAGGAGGTTATCATGAGACAACCGATCATTGCAGGAAACTGGAAAATGTACATGACTAATACAGAGGCCACGGTATTAGTAGAAGCATTAAAACAAGTAGTGGCTGATACGTCTTGTGAGGTGGTGGTATGTCCTCCTTTCACAGCGCTCAGCACAGTGGCAGAGTTAACGGAAGATACGAAGGTTCGTGTAGGGGCACAAAATGTATTCCATGAGGAAGAGGGTGCCTATACAGGGGAAGTATCTCCAGCTATGTTAACAGATATAGGCGTGTCGTATGTGATTGTGGGTCACTCGGAACGCCGGTCTATTTTCAAAGAAGCAGATCGCTGTGTCAATAAGCGAGTGCGCATTGTTTTACAGCATGGTATGAGCCCTATCCTTTGTGTTGGTGAAAGTTTAAACCAACGGGAAAGTGGAGAAACGGTAGCGTTCATTCACTCTCAATTAGAAATGGGATTGCATGGTGTGCCTGCTGAAGAAATGCCAGAAGTGGTGATTGCCTACGAACCTATTTGGGCTATCGGCACAGGTCGTACAGCTACGGCAGAGCAAGCTGGTGAAGTATGCCAAAGTATTCGTGAGAAAATTGCGACTATGTATACTCCTGAGATTGCAGATCAAGTGCGTATTGTATATGGTGGTAGTGTGAAATCAGAAAATGCAAAAGAGATTCTGGCACAACCTCATGTGGATGGCGCACTAGTAGGTGGCGCTTCTTTGAAAGCAGGCTCTTTCGCAGGTATTATTAAGGCCTGTTAACACAGGTTTGAGGTAACATATGGCAAAACTAAAAGGACCAGTGATGTTAACCATCCTCGATGGATTTGGTATTGGGGACGGACAGGATCCAACAAATGCGGTGGTACAAGCGAATCCTCGTACATTTTTAAAACTTTGGGACGAATGTCCGCATACGTTACTAGAGGCCTCTGGTATGGCAGTGGGTTTGCCAGATGGACAAATGGGTAACTCAGAGGTAGGGCATTTGAACATAGGTGCAGGTCGTATTGTATACCAAGAGCTAACTCGTATTACGAAAGAAGCGCAGGACGGTACTTTATTTACAAGACCGGTTCTTGTGAATGCCTACGAGGCAGGGAAACAACAGGCATTGCACTTAATTGGCTTGCTGTCAGATGGAGGAGTACATTCTCATATTGATCATCTAAAAGAGTTGCTCCGAGGTGCTAAGGCAGCGGGAGTGTCCAATGTATATATTCATGGCTTTTTAGATGGTCGTGATGTACCGCCACAAAGTGCCTTGGCATATATTGATGATATTGCTATGTTCTGTAAAGAACTAGGGTTAGGCTCTTTGGCTACCGTTGGTGGTCGGTATTACGGTATGGACCGTGATCAACGATGGGAACGAGTGCAATTAGCATATAATGCCATGGTTTGTGGCATTGGTACTGCCGTAGCGTGTGCTCATGAAGCGGTGGAACGCAGTTATGCAGAGGGAACGACAGATGAATTTGTGATTCCATCGGTGGTGGAAGGGTATACAGGTATGCAGGATGGGGATGCGGTGTTATTCTTTAATTTCCGTCCCGATCGAGCTCGTCAATTAGTGCGTGCAGTAGTTGATCCTACGTTTACTGGGTTTGAACGAAAACGTGTTTTACAAGATTCCTATGTGGCAAGTATGACTCGCTACGAAGCAGATTTAGCGGTGCCCGTTGTGTATGATAAAGAATTGTTAACAGAGACCTTAGGAGAAGTGTTATCTAAGGGTGGTTATCGGCAATTGCGCATTGCAGAAACGGAGAAATATGCTCATGTGACATATTTCTTTAATGGTGGTAAAGAAGATGTATTCCCTGGGGAAGACAGAATCTTGGTACCATCTCCGAAGGTGGCAACCTATGACTTACAACCAGAGATGAGTGCTCCAGAGGTGACAGAAAAGGTTGTGGCAGCCATTTGCAGTGGCGAGTATGATATGATTTTCTTGAACTACGCCAATCCAGATATGGTTGGTCATACAGGTGATTTTGAAGCTGCAAAACGAGCGATTTTAGCTGTGGATGTGGGACTTTCAGAGATTGTGAAAGCCATTCGAGATATGAATGGTCAATTATTAATTACAGCAGACCATGGAAATTCTGAGGTTATGGTAGATCATACCACAGAAATTCCGCACACGGCGCATACGACGAATCCGGTGCCACTCATTTTAGTGGGAGCCCCAGAGGGTGTCACCTTGCGACCAGGTCGGCTATGTGATTTAGCACCAACTATGCTGGCTTTAGGCGGTATTAAGCAGCCTGAAGCGATGAGTGGTGAAAGTTTGTTAGTACAATAAGGAGAAGTAACAATGGCAGTAATTACTGATGTATACGCAAGAGAGATTATGGATTCCCGTGGCAATCCAACAGTAGAAGTAGAAGTATATTTGGAAGATGGTACTATCGGCCGTGCAGCGGTTCCATCTGGAGCGTCTACGGGTCAATTTGAAGCGGTGGAACTGCGCGATAGCGAGTCTCCTCGTTACTCAGGCAAAGGCGTATTACAAGCGGTAGCAAACGTAAATGACATCATCGGACCTGCTATTTTAGGGTTTGATGCGTCTGAGCAAGTGGCTATTGATGGGTTGATGATTGAGTTAGATGGCACTCCTAACAAAGCAAAATTAGGTGCTAATGCGATCTTAGGTGTATCTATGGCAGTAGCTCGTGCAGCGGCTGAATCCTATGATTTACCATTGTTCCAATATTTAGGTGGTACAAATGCAAAAGAATTACCTGTGCCAATGATGAACATCTTGAACGGTGGCGCTCATGCAGATAACAATGTGGATATTCAAGAGTTCATGATTATGCCAATCGGTGCTACAAGCTTTATGGAAGCATTGCGCTATTGTGCAGAAGTATACCATACTTTAAAAGGTGTATTGAAAGCAAAAGGCTTGGCCACTGGTGTAGGTGATGAAGGTGGATTTGCTCCTAACTTAGGCTCCAACGAAGAAGCATTACAAGTGATTACAGAAGCTATCGAAAAAGCTGGTCTTGTAGTGGGCAAAGATATTGTATTTGCTATCGATGCAGCATCTTCTGAGTTCTACAAAGATGGTAAATACCACTTAGCTGGTGAAGGCAAAGTAAAAACATCTGCTGAAATGGTAGAATACTATGCAGAACTTTGCGAAAAATATCCAATTTACTCCATCGAAGATGGCTTAGCAGAAGAAGACTGGGAAGGCTGGAAATTATTGACAGAACGCCTTGGCAAAACTGTTCAATTAGTAGGTGACGATTTATTCGTAACGAATACAAAACGCTTGTCCCATGGTATCAAAGAAGATACAGCGAATGCAATCTTGATTAAAGTAAACCAAATTGGTACATTGACAGAAACATTCGATGCTATTGAAATGGCAAAACGTGCGGGTTATACAGCGGTAATCTCTCATCGTTCTGGTGAAACAGAAGATTCCACAATTGCTGATATTGCTGTAGCAGTGAACGCTGGACAAATCAAAACTGGTGCCCCAGCTCGTTCTGAACGCGTAGCAAAATACAATCAATTACTTCGCATCGAAGACATGTTGGCAGAAACAGCGCAATACCGTGGTAGCGATGTGTTCTATAACATCAAACGATAAGAATATGTGAAAATGAAAAAAGGACCCTGTGGGGTCCTTTTTGTATAAAACCTATATGTATTTTTCGTATATTGCGGGAAGTTCCTGCAAGAATAAACTATAATTAGGAGCCTGACGTTGGTTTAATACGGCAAGAATAGTAATCGTATGATGAATTTCGTTGATACTATAATAAATATCATATTTCTCGAAAGAATAAATATGATATACATTTTTAGTGGACTTAGATACATTTAGAATACGATATCGATGCGGTAGATATGATAAACTCTCTATAGCTTTATGTATTTTATGCGAAGTGTACTTAGCTGTTTCTACGGAGAAAGATTCAGCTATATAGCAATAGATATTTAATAAATTGTATTCTGCAAATGATGAAAGTCGTATATCATAGGTTTCCATAATTATTCTCCCAATAAAGTAGCGAAAAATTCTTTAGCAGAACGTCCATGACCATTGTTTATTTCTTCGACTCCACGAGATAAAATATCTTCTAATTCTGAAGGGCTAAAGTCAGATGTACTAAGGGGCGGTGTATTTAACTTTAGATCAAAAGGGAGTCCGTTATGTAGGATAATTTGTCGATAAAATAAATCAATAGCGACAGCGCGACTTAATCCAAGGTCTTCTAAAATAGATTCAGCATGTTGTTTTACATTTTCATTAATTCGGACATTAACACTAGCAGATTTCATGTTGGGCTCCTTTCTGTGTACTATATTACTTAAATTATAAACCGTTGTATTGCAATATGCAACATAAAATAATACATGAAATATAAATTGACTAGGTAGTAGTTTGTGATATAATAGAGCTAAGAAAAGGAGAGCCATCAACGTGCGTTCGGCGTTAGGCTCATCTGAGGAATGAAAAAAGATGATACCTAACGTGTTGAGGAGTGGTAGTCCTCATGCGTTAGGTATTTTCATTGTCTACTTACATAGATCAATGATAGCACTCGCTTTGTTTTATACAAAGCGTTTATTTTTTTGCATAAAATCAATGAAAGACGATATATATAATCTGTGATATAATAGAAAAGATTAATGCTGAATGCATTCTATAGAATTTTAAGTAAAGGTGAAAGGATTAGGAAAGGAGGAGTAGGGTGTACAACAATTTTGAAGTGATTGGGGCATTTGCATTGTATTTAGGCCTCATGATGTACATCGGGGTATATTATTACCGCAAGTCTAATAGCTTAGACGACTATATTTTAGGAGGTCGCCAGCTAGGCCCCTGGATCACGTCCATGAGTGCGGAAGCATCAGACATGAGTGGATGGATGTTGATGGGTTTACCTGGATTTGCCTACTCAACAGGGATATCGGCGTTATGGATTGCCATTGGTTTAGCTTTGGGAACGTGGCTGAACTGGGTATTCGTATCGAAACGATTGCGCAATTATACAGAGGTAGCGAATAATAGTTTGACTATACCGGATTATTTGAAAAACCGTTTTCATGATACATCAAGAATTGTGCCAGTTGTGTCTGCTATCTTCATCGTTATTTTCTTTTTAATTTACACGTCCTCCGGATTTGTAGCAGGTGGTAAATTATTTAATACTATCTTTGGACTAGATTATATGACATCTCTCTTTATTACAGCCGGGGTAGTTATTTTCTACACCTTCCTAGGTGGTTTCTTAGCCGTAAGTTGGACAGACTGTATCCAAGGTATGATGATGTTTTTCGCCATCTTATTGGTACCGGTGACGGCAGCCATGTATTTAGGTGGTCCTGTGGAAACATCTCAATTAATTGCTACGGAGTTCCCAGCAGGCTTGTCCATTTGGGGACCGGAACAAGATACTTTTACCTTGGTGGTAGGTATTATTTCTAGCCTAGGATGGGGGCTTGGCTACTTCGGTCAACCGCATATCTTAGTGCGGTTTATGGCGATATCTGATGCGAAAGAGTTGAAAAAAGCTACGAATATTGCCATGATTTGGGTGGTGATTTCCTTGTTGGCTGCGGTGGCAGTAGGTCTTGTTGGTAAAGTGTACTTAACAACACCGCTAGTAGATGCCGACGCAGAAACAGTGTTCCTTGTGATGAGCGAGCATTTATTTAACCCATTTGTGGCAGGTTTGATTTGGTCCGCTGTATTGGCAGCCATCATGAGTACAGCCTCTGCACAATTGTTAGTAACTGCATCTTCTGTGTCGCAAGATTTGTACCGCAATGTGTTTGCCCGTGATGCAGGAGACCGTGAACTAGTTATGGTTAGCCGTGCTACGGTATTGATCGTATCTGCTATTGCCATCGTGATGGCGGTGAATCCACAAAGCTATATCTTGACGATGGTGGCCTATGCATGGGCAGGATTTGGTGCTGCCTTTGGTCCAGCTATTTTAATTTCTTTGACTTGGAAACGGATGACTCTGAAAGGTTGTATCGCAGGTATCTTAGTAGGTGGTATTACCGTTCTTGTGTGGAAACAATTTGGTTGGTTCGGCTTGTATGAAATCGTGCCAGGATTCATCTTATCCGCCATTGCTATCTTCGTAGTTAGCTTGTTAGATCATGAGCCAAGCAAAGAAATCCAAGCGGAGTTCGATGCATCTGAACAAATGCATATTTTATAATTACATACACATTGAAAACGAAATGTTGGGGCTAGTCCTTAGGGAGTAGTGCCAACATTTTTTTGTAGAAGAGACTTATAGATGAGGCGCTTATAAAGTACACATTTAGTAATCATGGGGGTCTGTATGAATTAGCATATTTTTTCACCAATATGTATGGATACAACTATAAGTCCTAGTAGGTCTTGTTAGGAAGTTATAACATGCGGTAAGGAAGGTACTGCCTTAAGGGGAACGTGTGACAAGATAGGTATGTCTACTAGTTCATGATGAAGGAAATGGTTGTACTAGGTGAATAGTATAAAAACTGTAAGGTGCATATAACGATATAGGCAATGACTATGGAAAAGAAAGGAGAGTTCTTGGTGGAATAGTTTATAGGTATCTATAAAAATGGTATAATGAATAGATACAATTAGATGAATACGTACGTTAGAAAGGAGGAAAGACATATGGATACTAGAGCTTTACGAGCATTACAACATTTTTATGGATATTCTAGTTTTCGTCCCGCTCAAGAGGTACCGGTTACAGCTTTGTTAGAGAACCAAGATGTGCTAGGGATTATGCCTACCGGGGCAGGTAAATCAATTTGCTTTCAGATTCCGGCTATGCTAAAGGCGGGCATTACCATTGTGTTTTCTCCCTTGATTTCATTGATGCAAGACCAAGTAGATACCTTAAAAGAACAAGGTATGCCCGCAGCGTATATGAATAGTACCCTCAGTCGAGAGGAACAAAATAAAATTTTGTACTATTTGCGGGAAGGGCGGATCAAGTTGCTATACTTGGCGCCAGAAAAGTTAGAGTCAGAAGGATTTTGCGAATTTTTGAGAAGTTTGCCAATTAGTCAAGTCATCATTGATGAGGCCCATTGCGTATCCCAATGGGGACATGATTTTAGACCTTCTTTCACAGCCATTGGCCCTTTTATCGCTAGTTTGCCACATCGACCGGTGGTGGGGGCTTTCACGGCTAGTGCGACGGAAGAAGTAGAACGTGATATGAAACGTTTGCTAGGCTTAGAGAATGCTCGTGTTCATATTACTGGTTTTGATCGATCAAACTTGGCTTTCACGGTCATCCATGAAAGTCATCGTATGGAATATGTGCGGGATTATGTACTACACAATCCTAATGATGTGGGGATTGTCTATTGTGCCACTCGGGCGAATGTGGAAAAAGTCTATCGTGACTTGTTGCGATACGGTGTGAAAGTAGGGTATTACCATGGTGGTTTATCTGATGAAGAACGAAAGTATCAGCAAAATCGTTACGCCTTCGATGAAGTGCAAGTGATGGTAGCCACCAATGCGTTTGGCATGGGCATCGACAAAAGTAATGTACGGTATGTCATTCATTACCAGATGCCACGAAATATGGAAAGTTATTACCAAGAGGCAGGTCGTGCTGGGCGAGATGGAGCACCTGCAGATTGTATTTTGCTCTATAATGGGCAAGATGTGGCAGTACATCAATATATATTAAGTCAAAGTGATTTGCCACCAGAGCGTCAACGAATTGAACGAAACATGTTACAATCTATGATTGATTATTGTCATACACCGATGTGTTTGCGTAAGTTTATATTGTCTTATTTTGGTGAGCAAGTGCCTTGGGATCAATGTCATCATTGTAGTAATTGTGATACACCACGGACGGCTGTGGATGTCACATCAGAAGCCACTTTTGTATTACAAACCATTTGGAATACAGAAGAACGATATGGTGTGACTATGATTACAGATATTCTTTGTGGTAATCGGACAGAACGTATTGAGAGGTTTCGCTTACACCGATTATCCGTATTTGGCAAATTAAATCGTTGGGCAGATAAAGATGTAAAAGGCTTTATTAAGCGCTTAATGGCGATGGGGTATGTGACGTCTTCGGGAGGGCAATATCCTATTTTATCCGTTACGGAACAAGGTCATGAAGTATTAGCGGGACGAGTCACTGTGAAAGATGTGCCTATAGATGTAGGGGAACATCGTCCTATGCAGGGCCGTTCTAAATCAAATGCTTCAGGGCTAGCAAAGGCCACTAAGAATAACTCCTTATTTGAGGCTCTGCGTGTGCATCGTTTGGAACTTTCAAAAACAGAAGGGGTAAAACCGTTCATGATTTTTTCAGATGCTACCTTATTGGATATGGTAGCAAAAGAACCATTGACCTTAGGGGATATGGCGAATGTGAAAGGCGTAGGAGATATGAAGCTGCGCAAATATGGCAATGAATTTTTGAAGGTCATAGCCGATTTTAAGGGCAACATATAGGGATAGATGGACAACTTGATATATATCTAAATATAGATATATAAATACATTTAGACACCGATATTGATACAAATACAGATATATATACTATATGCTGATACAGTTTAGCATAGTTTCGTATACAAGGAGGCATAGATGAGTTTAGCAGATACGCAATATTTACAGATTATAGAGAATATATTAGATCATGGATATTATGCCAACAATCGTACAGGCATTGCGACCTATAAGTTACCGCATCAAGTGATGCAATTCAATTTAGCAGAAGAGTTTCCTATTTTAACCACGAAATTTGTGGCTTTCAAAACGGCCATTAAAGAGTTGCTTTGGATTTGGCAATTGCAATCTAATGATGTGCGCCAGTTGCAGGCCATGAATGTAAAAGTTTGGGATGAATGGATGCGTGAAGATGGTACGATTGGTAAGGCCTATGGATATCAAATTGCCAAATATAAACAGTTAGATAATTTATTGGATATGCTACAAAAGGACCCTCAAAGCCGTCGTATGATTGTGACCTTGTGGAATATTGAAGACTTGCCAGATATGGCGTTGCAACCATGCGCCTATGAAACATTATGGGATGTTACCGATGGTCGTTTAAATTGTATGCTTATCCAACGCAGTGGGGATATGGGATTGGGAGTGCCTTTTAACACCGCTCAATATGCTGCATTGGTGCATATGATTGCCCAAGTATCTGGGTTACAGCCAGGACAATTCACGCATGTCATCAATAATGCTCATATTTATGAGAACCATGTAGAAGCTTTACGTACTCAATTAGAACGTAAACATGAAGCCTTAGAGGCTCCGATGTTACGATTAAACCCAGAGATCAAAAATTTCTATGATTTTACGCCAGAAGATATAACTCTAGAAGGCTATGAGCATTTAGGGAAACTGTCTATGACAGTAGCTGTATAAGGAGTTATCTATGTTAGCAATGATTGTAGCAGTGGCTGAGAATGGCGTTATAGGCAAGGATAATCAACTGATTTGGCGCATTCCAGAAGATTTAGCGTATTTTAAACAGCGCACTACTGGGTATGTTATCATAATGGGGCGAAAGACATTAGAGTCTTTGCCGTTTTTGTTACCTAATCGTGAACATTGGGTCATTACATCACAATTGGATTACATACCACCCTATGAAGGAGTGAAAGTATTCCATAGTCCAGAGGAAGCGGCACAAGCGGCACAAGACCTAGAGATAGCGTATTGCATTGGCGGCGCCCAGGTGTATGCAAGCATGGCGCCTTATGCAGATCGTTTGTATGTGACGGAGTTACACCGATCTTTCACAGGGGATGTGACATTTACTGAGCATACCAAGCCAGAATGGATGGAGATAGAGCGTATACCCGGCGCAGGGCAAGATGAGTTGTCTTATGATTTTGTAACCTATGAAAGGCGGAAATAGAATGGAAATACATGTAGTGATAGCCCAAGAGTTAGGGGTAAAGCCACATCAAGTAGAAGCAGCCATTACTTTATTAGATGAGGGCAATACAGTACCATTTATTGCACGGTATCGAAAAGAAGTGACTGGTGAGTTAAAAGATGAGCAATTGCGTGACATCGAAGAGCGGATGAAATATTTGCGCAACTTGTTACAAAGAAAAGAAGAAGTCACTAAGTCTATTGAAGAACAAGGCAAATTGACGGACGAACTATCCGCAGCGATTACGAAAGCGATGAAATTGCAAGAATTAGAAGACTTGTATTTGCCATTCCGTCCGAAAAAACGTACTCGTGCGTCCATGGCCAGAGACCGTGGTTTGGAACCGTTGGCACAGGCATTGTTCACAACGGCTACAGAAGAAGAGTTACGCCAAATGGGAGCAGAGTACCTTAATGAAGAAGTGCCTACTGTGGAAGATGCCTTACAAGGGGCGATGGATATTGTAGCAGAAGAAGCGAGTGAACGAGCAGATATTCGCCAATATTTGCGTAAAGCTATGTGGGAAACTGGTCATATGAAAACGGAGCTAGTAGGCGAAGAAGAAGTAAACCAAGGATTCTTACAGTACAATGAAGAATACAAAGAACCCATTCGCCAAGTCCCATCCCATCGTGTATTAGCGATGAACCGTGGGGAAAGCTTGGGCGCTTTAAAAGTTAGCTTTGTGGTACCGGATGAAACATTTATCCAATATATGGTAGACACTGTGCAAGGTACTGCAAGGGTAGAGCATTCGTATATTGCTGAGGCTATTGCTGATGGATATAAACGACTATTGTATCCATCGTTAGAGCGTGAAACACGAAATGCAATGACAGAGCAAGCAGAAGAGCAGGCCATCAAAGTATTTGGTACGAACTTGCGCAATTTGTTGCTCCAAGCACCTTTATCTGGACATGTTATTATGGGCTTAGACCCAGGATATCGTACAGGTTGTAAAATGGCCATCATTGACAGGGAAGGTAATGTCCTAGATTATGGGGCTTACTATCTTACGATGAGTGATAAACAAGCAGAGCGTGCCAAACAAGAATTGGCTAAGAAAATCCGTCAATATGGTGTTACTTTGATTTCTATCGGCAATGGTACTGCTTCTTATGAAACAGAGCAATTTACATCTGCTATGATTGCTGAAGAAGGCTTAGATTGTCATTATATTATTACTAATGAAGCAGGTGCCTCTGTATACTCCGCTTCTAAGTTAGCTATTGAAGAATTGCCAGATTTAGATGTATCTATCCGTGGTGCCGTATCTATTGCGCGCCGTGTACAAGACCCATTGGCGGAATCTGTGAAGATTGATCCAAAATCAATCGGTGTTGGTCAATACCAACATGATGTGAATCAAAAACAATTGGGCGCCACCTTAGATCAAGTAGTAGAAACGGTGGTAAACCATGTAGGGGTAGAGCTCAATACAGCGTCTCCAGCGATATTGAAGCATGTGTCTGGTATTTCTAGCACCGTGGCGAATAATATTATTGCTTACCGCAAGGAACATGGTGCTTTTACTAGTCGTAAGCAATTGTTGAAAGTAGCACGTTTAGGTCCTGCCGCCTTTACACAATGTGCCGGTTTCTTGCGTATCGGTAAAGGGGAGAACCCTTTAGATGCGACGCCAGTTCATCCAGAGTCCTATGAGATTGCTCAAGGGGTGCTCGCACAATTGGGGATGTCCTTAGAAGATTTACGAGATAAAGGGACGTTGGAAAGGGCCAAGGCAAAACTGCAAGCGGTGGATGTGGAAGAGTTAGCGAAACAGCTAGAAGCAGGTGTACCGACGGTGCGAGATATTGTAGAAGCCTTGCAAAAACCAGGTCGTGACCCACGGGAAGATTTGCCAGCGCCGATGACACGAAAGCAAATAGCTAGCTTGGAGGATATGCAAGTAGGCACTGTGGTAAAAGGAACAGTCCATAATGTGGTGGACTTTGGTGCCTTTGTGGATATTGGTGTAAAAATCAATGGACTCTTGCATAAAAGCGAGTTTTGTGCTTACCATGAATACCCATCCGATGTATTGGCAGTAGGAGATATTATCGAAGTAGAGATTATTTCTGTCGATGCAAAACGGAACCGCATTGGTTTATCTATGAAACGAGAAAAACCAAAACATCTAAACCGTCAAGGTCATAGACACAATGGCGATGGAAATCCCCGTCAAGATACACCACATAAGGATGGTCAACAACCAAAAGGCGAAAGACAGCAGGGTCGAAACTCTAAGAACATTAAGGATGTAAGAAGTGGCTCAGGTAACCCTATGCGAGATAGAAACAATCGAGGAAAAGGGCAAGAAAAAGAGCAGGACTTAGGCGCTTTATTACAACAATGGGCTGACCGTGGAGGACGTAAACGATGATCTATATCATAAGTATCTTGACCTTCCTATTGGATCAAGTAGCAAAATGGTATGTACGTAGCCACTTTCGGTTGGGTGAATCTGTGCCAGTTGTACCTGATGTTTTTCATTGGACCTATATTGTGAACCATGGAGCAGCCTTTGGTATGTTGATGCACCAACGATGGATATTGTTGTTGGTAGTGGTACTTTTGTTAGGCGCTATGTACGTAGGTCGTAAGAAATTAGCTATGGCACCGCTATATGCACGAATTGGGACGGGTACGCTCTTGGGCGGTGCCTTGGGCAATGCTTGGGATCGTTTGTACTTAGGTGGGGTAGTGGATTTCTTTGATTTCCGAGTATGGCCTATCTTTAATATTGCGGATATTGGTATTTGCATTGGTGTACCTTTGTTGATTCTATATTTTTGGTCCTATGAAAGCCAAAAACAGTGAGGTAAATAATGGAAACAAAACAATATATAGTAGAGGCTCAAGATGAGGGTACACGATTAGATGTGTACCTCACGAGAGAGCTTGGTCAGTCACGGAGCTATGTGCAATCCTTAGTAAAAGAGGGTCATGTACAAGTGAATGGCAAAACAGGAAAATCAAATTTGAAACTTTCAAAAGATAGTGAAATTAACGTTATTATTCCTGAAGTGCACGAAGTAGAAGTAGAACCAGAGAACATTCCACTAGATATTCTATTTGAAGATTCGCATATGATTGTCATTAATAAAGCTCGTGGTATGGTGGTACATCCAGCGGTAGGCAATCATTCGGGGACACTGGTGAATGCGTTGCTATACCATTGTAAAGATTTATCCGGCATTAATGGAGAAATTCGCCCTGGCATTGTACATCGCTTAGACAAAGATACATCTGGTGTGATGATGGCAGCAAAACATGATGAATCCCATTTAGGCTTAGCAGAGCAAGTGAAAGAACATAGTGCTACAAGAACTTATTATGCATTAGTACAAGGGAATATTGCAGAAGAAAAAGGGACTATCAAGGCCCCTATTGGGCGCCACCCTAAAGATCGTATGAAAATGGCGGTGGTCTTTGAAAATAGTAAAGACGCAGTGACCCATTTCCGTGTACTAGAACGATATGGCAAGCACACATTAATAGAATGCCAACTAGAAACGGGCAGAACTCACCAAATTCGTGTACATTTAGCGTATATTGGACATCCTGTGGTGAATGATCCATTCTATGGATTCCGTAAAATGGATTTTCCTATTGTAGGGCAGGCTTTACATTCTAAGACATTATCTGTGAAACATCCTATCACAGGGGAAGCGTTACACTTTGAAGCGCCATTGCCGGAAGATTTTTTGGCATGTATTGAGTATGCGAAAGAGCATAATCGATAAGGAGTGATACTATGGAAGAACGTATCTTAATTGATGAAGCTAGTATGATGCGTGCCATTCGTCGTATTGGGCACGAAATTTTGGAGCGCAATAAAGGATTATCCAATGCCTTAATCATTGGTATTGAGCGCCGTGGTGTATATCTAGCAAAACGATTACAAGCTCAGATTGAAGCCATTGAAGGGATTCAAGTAGATGTGGCAACCATGGACGTTTCTCTGTATCGAGATGATCGTGGAGAGACCGCGAAGGAAGGAGCTCCTTTCACCTTGGATACGACAGGTAAAGTAGTGATTCTTGTAGATGATGTATTATTTACAGGTCGTACGATTCGCTCTGCTTTGAATGCCCTTATGGATGCAGGTAGACCGAGTGCCATCCAATTAGCTGTATTAGTGGATCGAGGCCATCGAGAACTACCTATACGAGCTGACTATGTAGGGAAAAATATTCCTACGTCCCACTTGGAAACGGTGCAAGTTCGTGTGCACGAAGTGGATGGGGATGATAGTGTAGTGATTTTTTAGAAAGATGAGGAACAACCAATGCATGGTATGGGAACCATCCTTAATGTGGTGCTGATTATTTGTGGTAGCTTATTAGGGCTCTTTATTCGACACCGTATGAAAGATAATTTAAAAGAAACGCTCATGATGGTGTGTGGCATCATTATCCTTTTGTTAGGTATGAGTGGGACAATGCAATATATGCTAGTGATCGTCAGTGATAGCCTTCATACAACGGGACCTATGATGATGATTATCTCTATGGTGCTGGGGGCTATTATTGGAGAACTTATCGATTTTGATGGGCGCATTACTGCCATTGGAGAATGGCTAAAGTTGAAAACAGGTAACAGTCGGGACCCCCAATTTACAAGTGCTTTTATTACGGCATCCATGACATTTACCGTAGGAGCTATGGGCGTCATTGGTTCTATTCAAGATGGTTTGACTGGTGATTACAGTACGATGGTTGTCAAAAGTATTTTAGATGGTATTATTGTAATGGTCATGGCATCCTCCATGGGAAAAGGGGCTTTGTTCTCCTTTTTACCAGTGGGGATTACCCAAGGGATGATTACGGGCTTAGCTCATTTGGCAGCACCGCTTATGACTCCAGAGGCGATTGATAATTTATCCTATGTGGGATCCATCTTAATTTTCTGTGTGGGCATTAATGTATTGTGGCCCAACAAGATTCGAGTGGCTAACTTGCTACCAGCAATTTTTATTGCTATGTTGTTAACATTTTTGCCAATTACACTGTAAACTATAGGGGACCCTTTATATTATGGAGGAATGGTGGGTACCACATTCATAACTACTGAACATTAAATAGTGAGGAGCTAGTGATGAAAGAACGTGAGAAACAGCAGGCTATCGAAGATAAGCGCATGAAGGAATTAAAAACGGTGCGCAAGATGATAGAAATCTACTGCAAAGGGCAGCACCGACGGAAGTCCGGTGACCTCTGTGAAAGTTGTGCAGAATTGATGCATTATGCAGAAGCAAGGGTAGAGCGATGCCCGCATATGGAAGAAAAATCATTTTGCGCCATGTGCAAAACACATTGTTACGCACCGACCTATCGGGAACGAATTAAAGAAGTCATGCGCTACAGTGGCCCACGCATGTTATGGATACATCCAATCATGACCATACGACACATATTGTTAGGGAAAGGCTTGTTGAAATAATATGTGACTGAAATTATATGTTATAGTAATATGTCATGGGAATTATGACGTGTTAAAAATCAAGAGAAGACCTTTACACTATATCGAAAATTATAGTATACTACATATAGACAAAAGAGCGCCCATAAAAGGTTGCTCTTTTTTTACTGTAGGAGGCACGAATTTCGTGAGGGAAACTCCTAAGCGTATATTGGGTATAGTTAAAGGGCGTATAACATGAAATTAAAAATCGTAGGATTATTGATCTTACTGGTGATTTCACTCGTAGTAGCCCCTCAATTTGGGGCTTCTTTCATACCGGTGTGGGATATGTACCAGGCATTTACCAGTCCAGTGCCAACAGATGAGATGAAAATGTTGAGCACCATTGTGCAAGATATTCGTTTGCCGAGGTTGCTGTATTCCGTACTGACAGGGATTGGATTATCTTTAGTAGGGGTTCTGATGCAAACAGTAACACGCAATGCATTAGCTGATCCTTATGTATTAGGTATCTCGTCAGGTGCTAGTACAGGAGCGGTCTTTGCCATCATTATGGGAGGATTACCATTCTTGGCATCCTATAATGTGCCATTCTTTGCGGCTTTGGGAGCAGGTATTTCCATCTTGTTGGTGTTACTCTGTGTGGGACGTAGCCAAAGTCCAGTAAAATTAATTTTAATTGGTATGGGTATGACAGGTATTTTCTCATCCATTACGATGATGATTATTTATGGAGCGAAACATGAAGCACAAGTACGAAGTGCTATGTTCTGGTTGCTTGGTAGTTTTGCAGGCATTCAGTGGAGAGATTTACCATTAACAGCCATCATCATCGGTTTGTTGATGCTCTATATGTACATGCATAAACAGGATTTTGACGTCCTCTTATTAGGGCAACAGGAAGCGAAGCAAATGGGCTTATCTGTGAAATCTTTGCAATTATCTATGGTCATCGTATCCTCTGTGGCTATCGCTACCTTAGTAGCAAAAGTAGGTGTAGTAGGATTTATGGGCCTTATTATTCCGCACTTGGCACGCATGGTTGGGGGACCTAAACATGGACGATTACTGATTTTTGCGCCACTCATTGGTAGTATTGTGATGATCTGGGCGGATGTACTTTCACGAGCTATGTATAGCCCCGAAGAAATTCCTATCGGCGTATTGACATCCTTACTAGGGGCACCGCTATTCATTTGGATTATTATGACGAGATACCGTCATCAAGGTTAGACAATAGGAGGGACTATGTACGAGGTAAATTCTTTGTCCTTTTCCTATGGAAAACGACAAATTTTAGATGATGTGAAGCTCAGCTTTCCTAAACATAAAATGACGGCTATCATTGGACCTAATGGTTGTGGTAAATCGACACTCCTTGGACATTTGAGTCAATTGCATCCCACCGATGCAATTACATTGGATGGTGTGCCTTTACAGACTATTGATGGTCCTACCTTTTCACGAAAGGTAGCAGTGCTAGCACAAATGCATGATGCTATGATCGATGATTTTTTAGTGAAAGATATTGTACTTATGGGACGATATCCTTATAAAAGTCATTTTGGAAATTATACAGCGGAAGATGTTGCCATTGCTCAATCCTATATGGATCAAGTGGGGGTATCCCACTTGGCAGAAGAAGAAATGGGACATTTGTCGGGCGGTGAACGACAACGTGTGTTCATTGCAAAAGCATTGACACAACAAACAGAGGTATTATTGTTAGATGAACCAACAAATCATCTAGACATGAAATACAAGGTAGCGCTCATGAAAGAATTGCAAAACTTTTCGGGTACAAGTATTGTGGTTCTCCATGACCTAAATCTAGCGGCGCGCTATTGTGATTACATCGTATTGATGAAAGATGGTAAAGTGTTAAAAACGGGGGCCCCACAAGAGGTGTTAACCCCAGAGTTGCTAGAGCCTATTTTTGAAGTGCCTTTCCATGTGTCTATGGAAGAGGGCGTGTATCATTTGTATTATTAATTAAGGTAAGAAAGGGAAGATTATGTTAAGTAATTGGAAACAATCTAAAGGCTTTGTATTAACAGCTTTAGTATGTGGTGCTTTGGCAGTAGCAGGCTGTGGCTCTGAAAAAGAACAAGCGAAAACTGGCACAGAAGTGACTTGGAATCAAACATTTGAAGGCAAACAAACAGAATTTGCTGTGAAAGAATCTCCTAAACATGCCGTATCCATGTCTCAATTTACAACAGAAATGATGTTACAATTAGGCTTGGAAGATAAAATGGCGGGTACAGCTTTCCAAGAAGAAGAAATCTATCCACCATTACAAGAAGCGTATAGCAAAGTAAAAGTGTTAGCGGAAAAATGGCCTTCTTATGAAGTGTTTATGTCTGTAAAACCTGACTTTGCTACAGGTTGGGAAGATTCTTTCAGTAAAGAAGGTATCCCTGCAGATAAAATGATTGCTCAAAAAGTAAACATTTGGATTCCAGAGTCTGCTTTATCTACACAAGCTGACTTAGAAACTAATTTCAAAGATATGATTAAATTAGGTGAAATCTTCGGCGTGAAAGCAAAAGCAGAAGAATGGGTAAAAGGTCAACGTGCTATTTTAGAAAAAGTACAAGTTAAATTGAAAGACCTTCCACATAAACGTGTATTCGTATATGACTCCCAAGATGGACAACCTTTCACGGTATTTGAAGGTTACACAACTAACGTATTGCGTTTAATCGGTGCTGATAATGTAATGAGTGGTTTAGGGGTAGATAAAACTTGGGCGAAAGGTTCTTGGGAAACTGTGGTACAACAAAATCCTGATTACATCATCATTCCTGACTATGGTAACTCCATCCGCAACGATGATGATTTCCAAGCAAAAGTAGCTAAAATTAAAGCTGACCCTCAATTACAAACAATTAAAGCGGTACAAGAAAATCATTTCGTTCGTGTAAAATTATCTGAAATTACACCAGGCGTTCGTACAGTAGAAGCGTTGAAACGGTTAGCTGAAGAAATCCATGGTATCCATATTGACTAATTAGATAGTCTTATACATAGTAAAAGCCGTCACAATAGTGACGGCTTTTTTGTGTTTATTGTACTTATCGCTTTGCTCCAGCTTGTAAGGCTTTCAGATATTCTTGTACAGGGTTTATATTATTTTTACTACACTGTAAAAAATGAGCTAATATACATTCTAAAGTGTTTTCTGAATATGACTGTAATTCTCCAGTCATATAGGTTTCCACAGATGTATGAGTCAGGGAATTATCTTTTGCTTGGATGGGACGATGGTGTGTGTCATAGCCAGGCATTTCTAATTGGATATCTAATTCCCACTTCATATACAAGGCCATAATGGCAGTCACTAAAGACAATTTTACGTTAGAAATAGATGGTAATTTATCCTTTATCGCTGAAAATTCATCGGGATGAGTGGCTTCCATCATATATCCGTATTTGAAAGTCACCAAGTTATGTCCTTTCATGCGTGCCACTTCTAAATCGTGCAAATAGGATTGTAAAACCGGTGTAGAGTACATAGACCAATAGGCATGGCGTGACACAATGAAGTTAGCCATTTGGTCTTGGCAAGGTGAGCGAAGGTCTACATTTTGCGTACTAGTGAAGAGAGGCCATTCTTGTTGAATGATAGAAATAATTAAATCGTCTTTCATAATAAAACTCCTATTCTACCCAAGAATCTTCTTTACGGAGAAGTGGATCTTGAATGCGTTGAATGACTTCTTTAGCTTGATAGGTTAAGAAATCAATAGGACTTGTGCTTAAGCCGTTGCGTTGCAACTCTTGAATAATAGCACTACATAAGCGATCAATGTGAGATTTTGTATCTGTAATAGGTGCATCTAGTAATTCTACAATCCCATGTTTGACCGTGTTTCCTAAGATAGGAAGAGTACAACTATGGCGATAGAGCCATTTGTAGAATGGCGCATAGGATTTGTTGAATAGATGCACGAGTAGCATGTAATGATAGACAAATTGATGCAATGCTAAACTTGCAGCAATTGTATCGCCTCGTTGTAACATACGAGGTAAGTTATACTGCCCAGATTGAGCCAATTGGTTTAATTCATAGGCAATTTTACGAAGGCGAATATCTTCTGGATAGTAGGCCAATAATCGCTGACGAATATGTGTAAAAGATCCAAAATTATCTAGGAAGACTTCACCATTTGTGGCGGTGCACAACAAGTCTTGTGGGACACGGCGAAACTCTTTTTCACACTGAGGCCCTTCAGGATAAAGTGTATAGCGCTGGTAAAATTCAGATATACATTCAACTTGTACTGTGCCATAGGCATAGTTCTTAAAGTAGGACTGAAGGCGTTCTTTATTAGTTTCATAGATATCAGCTGGTAAGAAGAGCTGACAGCGCTTGGTAAAGTCGTGGTCTTCAGAGATGACATCATCAAAGCCTAAACATTCTGATCCTGTGCCGACCAAAGCTAAGCACATATAGGGAGCTAGGTCAGGTAGATTGAGCTCTATGTCTTGTGCTACTTGGTGAGCGAGTTCTCTGCCTAGCTCTGAGCCAGTTTGGCGATGACAGGGCACCTCTTGTTGCAGCGTTTTAATAAGGTCTTTTACATATTCAAGATTGTGCAATACAGATTGATAGGCTTGACTTTCCACACCATAATTATGTTTCACAATGGGAAGAGCCTCTCGATATAAATTTAGTGCCACATCGTAGTGATGTTGTTCCATTTCAAAGTCGGCTCGATTATTTAACACCGCTGCATACATAGGGTGTTCTGTACCTACCTCACGACGTAAAATGTAGGCAGCCTTATCTAGATAGACTTGAGGAGAAAGCTCTTGTTTTCCTTTAACGTGTTTGCTGATTTCATATAAATTATTGTAGCTAATAGCTAGTGGAACTTGGTATTCTGTAGGCTCCAATAGGCGGACTGCTTCTAATTGCAATTCATGAGCTGTTTCGTAGTTGTTCGTATCACGATAGAGAAGTGATAAATTGTTCAACAGACCAATATAAGCATAGGATGTATCACCTACGGATTGAAAGATTTCCTTTGCTTTCAACAGATGTGTTTCCGCTTCGTAATAGGATTTCTTTTCACGATATGTATTGCCTAGATTAATTAAAATAGTAGCATATGTTTGTGGTGTGTAAGTATCACTTTTTTCGTAGAGACGTAGGGATTCATCAATGGCAGTAATGGCATCATCATAGCGTCCTACATTACGTAGAGACCCACTATACTCATTTAATATTTCAATCAGTTTTTTGTCATTCTTTTGGGTCCGACACAGGTGAATGGCTTTTTCTAAATAGTCTATCATACCTTGTTCATTGCCTTGTCGCCAAAGTGTGTGTGCTTGTTTTAGTAAAGACTGAATGGATTCCATAGAACCTCCTATAATAAGGTAAGTAATTCTGTTGACGGTTCTGAAATATTGGCAAAGCTCACAATATCTTTAGGATAACGTTCTGATAATTCCATTTCAATGGTTTTTAAATCACTATAGGAACTAGCGATAGTGAGAATGCTTTTGCCACAGAGACCAATTCCAATTTGTAGACTTAATAAATGAACTTGGTGATGCCAAGCTAGATGATTAGCTAAATGAAATACAGCCACTGTTGTGGAACATTCATAGATACCTAGGTGTGAGACAGTAGGTATTTTTTGTTTTTGTTGAAATACTGAAAGTACATCGGGATGTACGCCAGTAATTGTTTTGTATTGAATCTGCTTCGTATCCCTTAGGATTTGTTCAATTTGCTGTACTACATCTGTATCTGCAATGAGTATGAAGAACGCTTTGCCAGGACATATGCGGTAATGTTTGACAAAAGAGATAGGGTAGTCTTTTAATAACTGATCTAAAAGAGCAAATCCAGATGCGATACGATTGGTTTCCCAAAGACATATAGCCGTATTTGATGCCATCGTAATTACCTCCTGCGTATAATTACTTTCAGTATAAAGAGAAATATAATGTTGAGCAATAGAGAAGAAAGAAGAGGTGTATTTACTACCGTAGTTAGGTTTGAATATTACCAAGGTATACTGAAAATACATATACTACATGCAGATTTTGAAATAGGAAATGATAATTAATCTAACTTTTCAATTACACAAAGGTTTGTATTTTACAAAATTTGGATTGTAAATTTTTATCAGTTCTACTCTGAAATGTGATACCATTTTCTTAAGAAGCATGCACAGTATTCTATTTACGCATGAATAGGATAGAGGCATGAATTATTTTTATACGTTGTAAGGAGGTTAACACATGCTAGAACGAGGATTTAGTAAACCAACAGAACGAATTGAAAAGTTGAGAAAAGTAATTATTGATGCTGTACCACAAGTCGAATCAGAACGTGCAGTCTTAATTACAGAATCCTATAAGGAAACCGAAGGTCAGCCTACGATTATCCGCCGTGCTAAAGCTGTTGAAAAAATCTTTAACGAGTTGCCGATTACAATCCGTGACAATGAATTGGTAGTTGGTTCAATCACAATCAACCCACGATCCACAGAAATTTGCCCAGAGTTCTCCTATGATTGGGTAGAAAAAGAATTCCATACTATGCATAAACGTATGGCAGATCCATTTGAAATTTCTGAAAAAGTACAACATGAATTACATGAAGCTTTCAAATATTGGGAAGGCAAAACAACTCACTCCTTAGCAGATTCCTATATGGAACCAGATACAAAAGATTGTATCGCTAATGGTGTATTCACAGTAGGTAACTATTTCTTCGGTGGTGTAGGGCACGTAAATGTAGACTACGGTAAAATCTTAGAAAAAGGTTTCCGCGGTGTATTAGAAGAAACAATTACAGCATTACATGCATTAGACGAAGATGATCCTAGCAGCATTAAGAAAAAACAATTCTACAACGCAGTTATTATTTCCTACAATGCAGCTATCCGATTCGCACATCGCTATGCTGAAAAAGCTCGTGAATTGGCAAGTCAAACATCTTGTCCAACTCGTAAAGCAGAATTACAACAAATCGCCGCTAACTGTGATCGCGTACCTGAATTCGGTGCTCGTAACTTCTGGGAAGCATGTCAATCTTTCTGGTTCTTACAAATCATGGTTCAAATTGAGTCCAATGGTCACTCCATCTCCCCAGGCCGTTTTGACCAATACATGTATCCATACTTAAAAGATGATCCAATTGATCGCGTAAAAGCACAAGAATTAGTAGATTGTATCTGGGTTAAATTGAACGACATCAATAAAACTCGTGATGAAGTCTCTGCACAAGCATTCGCTGGTTATGCAGTATTCCAAAACCTTTGCGTAGGCGGTCAAGACTCTGAAGGTAAAGATGCAACAAATGAAGTATCTTACATGTGTATGGAAGCAGTAGCACACGTTCGCTTACCAGCTCCATCCTTCTCTGTACGTGTACATCAAAATGCCCCAATGGAATTCTTATATCGCGCTTGCGAAGTATCCCGTTTAGGCTATGGTGTTCCAGCATTCTACAATGACGAAGTAATCATCTTGGCTCTTGTATCTCGTGGCGTAGCATTAAAAGACGCTCGTGACTACTGTATCATCGGTTGTGTTGAACCACAAGCGGGCCATCGTACTGAAGGTTGGCATGATGCAGCGTTCTTCAATATCGCAAAAGTTCTTGAAATTACTCTTAACAACGGACGTTGTAATGGCAAACAATTGGGACCTAAAACTGGCGAATTAGAAGAATTAGATACTATGGATAAATTGTTGGCAGCATACCAACAACAAATGGAATACTTCGTTCGTCACTTAGCAAAAGCTGACAACGCTGTTGACTACGCTCACATGGAACGCGCTCCATTGCCATTCATGTCTGCGATGGTTGATGATTGTATCAAACGCGGTAAATCTTGCCAAGAAGGCGGCGCGATCTACAACTTCACAGGACCTCAAGCATTCGGTGTTGCTGACGCAGGTGACTCCTTATATGCAATCCAAAAAAATATTTTCGAAGACAAACGCTTTACATTAGCTGAATTGCGTGAAGCATTAGAAGCTAACTTCGGTTATAGCGATAGCGCAGCTCCAATTTGCACTCCATCTATTCCAGAATCTACATTAGATGAAGCTCAAATCTACGAAGCAGTTAAGAAAATCTTATCATCCACAGGATCTATCGACATTGCTACATTAGAATCTCATTTGAAACAAGGTACTGGCACAGGTACAAGCTGTGGATGCAAAGCGCAAGCAGACCCTAGCAAATATGCGACTATTCGCAATATCTTGAAAAACACTGACTCCTTCGGTAATGATATTGAAGAAGTAGACCAATTCGCATATCGTTGCGGTAAAATCTACTGTAATGAAGTAGATAAATACATGAACCCTCGTGGGGGTCAATTCCAAGCTGGTATCTACCCAGTATCTGCTAACGTATTGTTCGGTAAAGACGTGGCTGCATTACCAGATGGACGTTTAGCAACTGAACCATTGGCTGACGGTGTATCCCCTCGCCAAGGTAACGACGTAAACGGTCCTACAGCGGCTTCCAACTCCGTAGCAAAATTAGACCATGCACAAGCATCGAATGGTACATTGTACAACCAAAAATTCACACCAGCTGCGGTAGGTGGAGAACAAGGTTTGAAAAACTTCGTATCTATCATTAAGAGCTTCTTCGATAAAAAAGGTAGCCATGTTCAATTCAATGTTGTAGATAAACAAACATTGTTAGATGCTCAAGAACATCCAGAAGATAATCAAGACTTGATCGTTCGTGTAGCAGGTTACAGTGCTCACTTCGTAACATTGGCGAAAGAAGTACAAGACGATATTATTAATCGTACAGAACATGAAATGTAGGTACATAAATTAAAGGATAAGTTCGTATGGAATCAGTAGATTATAGTGTACAAGGCACTGTATTTGATATTCAGCGCTTTTCCATTCACGATGGACCAGGAATCCGGACAATCGTATTTTTGAAAGGCTGTCCATTACGATGTAAATGGTGTTCTAATCCAGAATCACAACAATATTATCCTGAAGTAGTGTATCGAAAACAACTCTGTATTGGTTGTAAAGCTTGTCAGGCAGTTTGCCCTAAACAGGCCATTGCCGATAGCAACCCGTACTGGATTGACCGTACACTCTGTGACAACTGTTCAGAGTGTACCATGGTCTGTCCTACCAGTGCACTCTCCATGAAAGGTAAGTTGATGAGTGTCGAGCAGGTAGTACGAGAGCTAAAAAAAGATGCCACACAGTACTTTCGGTCCAATGGCGGCATCACCTTATCTGGTGGAGAGGCATTGACACAACCAAAGTTTGCTAAAGAAATCTTTAAAGCTTGTAAAGCCCAAGGATGGCATACCGCAATAGAAACAGAAGGGTATTATGACACAAAGATTGTAGAAGAGATTATGCCGTACATCGACTTAGTTCTACTAGATATCAAAAGCGTTAATCCGGAGCAACATAAAAAGTTCACTGGTGTCGATAACGCAAGGATCAAAGAGTCGGCTAAAGTCATACAGTCTATTACAAATACGACAGTGCGTGTTCCTACGATTCCTGGATTTAATGCGAGCGAAGAAGATATTCGTGGCATAGCAGAGTTTGTGAAGGAAAATATGCCTAATGTTCATGACATACACTTGTTGCCATATCACAATTATGGGCAGGGGAAATATGAACTATTGGGACGTGAATATGAATTAGAAAATACACCAAAGATTCCAGAAGAAGAAATGGAAACGTATAAAAAAATAGTAGAATCATATGGTTTAAACTGTATTATTGGTGGTTAGGAGGTACTATGGATACAGCATTATTAGAAAAGGTGATGGGTCAAGTATCAGAAGAACTTGGAATTAAAAAGCCGCAAGGCACAACAGCAGGATCCATCGGAGTTACTGAATTTGTAGGTACTGCAATGGGCGATACAATTGGTCTTGTGATTGCCAGTGTGGATCCGTTATTAACAGAAACAATGGGATTAGGAAAATTCAAATCCATCGGTATTATCGGCGGTCGTGTAGGCGCAGGCCCACAAATTATGGCTGTGGATGATGCAATCAAAGCAACGAATACTGAAATTATTACAGTTGAGTTGCCTCGTGATACTAAAGGTGGCGCAGGTCATGGTTCCTTGATCTATATCGGTGCTCATGATGTATCCGATGCTCGTCGAGCTGTTGAAATTGCATTGGAAGCTGTTCCAAAATACTTTGGAGATGTATACGCTAATGATGCAGGTCACTTGGAATTCCAATACACAGCACGTGCAAGCTATTGTTTAGAAGCCGTATTTAACACTCCATTAGGTAGATCTTTTGGTATGGTGTGTGCAGGCCCAGCAGCGATTGGTGCAGTACTTGCGGATACAGCAGTGAAATCTGCCAATGTAGAAGTCGTTTCGTACGCATCCCCAAAATCTGGTACAAGTTTCTCTAACGAAGTAATCTTAACATTCTCTGGAGATTCTGGTGCTGTTCGTCAAGCTGTGAAAGCAGCTCGTGAAGTGGGTATTAAATTGCTTGGTGCTTTAGGTGACACACCTACATCGAGTACAACACCATACATTTAATAGGTTAGTATAGAAACATAGGAGGATATTATGGTTTCAGATGCATTAGGAATGGTAGAAACAAAAGGTTTAGTAAGTGCGATTGAAGCAGCAGATGCTATGGTAAAAGCTGCTAACGTAAACTTAGTAGGCTATGAAAAAATTGGTTCTGGATTAGTAACAGTTATGGTTCGTGGTGATGTTGGTGCAGTAAAAGCAGCTGTTGAAGCTGGCGCAGTAGCAGCTCGTGCAGTAGGCGAAGTTGTATCCTTACACGTTATCCCTCGTCCTCACATCGATACAGAACGTATTATTCCAACTCTTAAAGCGTAATGTAGCGTGGCATATGAGGCATTGTCCTTATATGCCACTACTTTAGAGGAGGCACTATGAAAGATAGAGACCTATCTAGGCTCCTAGAAGACATGGTGGCACGTATTTTAGCAGAACAATCTCATGAACAAAGTGTAAGAAAATTATATGTTGTCTTTGATGAACAGTGGCATCATGAAAATTATGCGTTGGCGAATCAATTAACTACATGTGACTTCACACAAGTTCATGCCATTGTTCCCAAAAACGGTGATCCAGAAATGGAACGTCGAGTGAAAGAAATTCATCCTTTTCTTATGCAATATCCCTATGGAGAGGAACCCGCTTTTACAGAACACGATTGCATAGTATTACCTTATATAGGAAGAAATGATGTCATTCATATTGCGTTAGGCTATAGTCAATCGGATCTGTCGGAAGTGGTAAAGAAAGCTTTTACAGCAGGTGCTAGTATCTATGTACTGCCAACATCCATAGAGCCTTTATCAGGAAAAGAACCAGGTCCCTACCAACAGATGGTGCAAGGGTACTATCAAACAATATTTGAGTTAGGGATACGATACATAGACCATATTCGTCATATGAATTGAGTCCTATGAGATAGGAGTAAGCATGTATTTAGCAAAAGTGATTGGTAATGTTGTAGCAACGAAAAAAAGTGATACCCTATTAGGATATAAGTTGATGATTATACAGCCTGTCGATGCATCGCTTTCGCCAGCTCATAGAGAACAAGTAGCAGCTGATTTTGTAGGAGCTGGTGTAGGTGAATATGTGCTAGTTGGAACGGGGTCTTCAGTACGAGTGGAAGAGAACCGAAAAGGGGCTACCATAGATTTAGCAATCATTGGTATTGTAGACTCTGTTGTTATTTAGTAAGGAGGCAAATATGGGAACCCAAGGTGGGATATTTTCCTCAGTAACACAGGTTGTGCATGCATCAAAACAAGCATTTCACATCTATCAAAAGTTGAGCCTACGGGAACGGAAGCAGTTGATTCAGGCTATCCGTGAAGGATTACGAAGCTATTGTCTAGAATTTGCCACGCTTGCTTGTGAAGAAACTAGTATGGGTAAAGCGGAAGATAAGGCCATTAAGATTAAACTTGCTTTGGAAGAAACGCCGGGCCCAGAAGATTTAATTACAGGAACAACGCAGGGAGAAAATGGAATTGTCTTAACAGAACCATTTCCATATGGTGTTGTATGTGCTATACATCCAAGTACCAATCCTTGTGAAACGTTGATCAACAATACAATTAGTTTGTTGTCAGCAGGAAATGTAGTGATTCATTGTCCACATCCAAGAGCCATGGAAGTATCTAAATATATTACGAAAGTGATGAATAAAATTATCTTAGATAAATTTGGCATATGTAACTTAATCACCACACCGGATACTTGTTCCTTAACATATCTTAATGAAATAATGAATCATCCTGATGTAGAATTGATTTTATCTACTGGTGGGTCAGATGCAGCTAGGAGCGCATTAGCCTGTGGTAAGAAGGTTATTTCAGCAGGTCCAGCGAATCCTACATTTGTGGTAGATGAAACGGCTGATATCGATCGAGCAGCGTATTGCATTCACAAAGGCGCATCTTTCGATCATAACATTACCTGTACATCGGAGAAAAATGTCATTATTGTAGAATCTGTAGTACCTGCATTTCGGTCGGCCTTAGAAAGACTCAATGTGTATTATGTGGATTCAGTGGGAGAAATGTTGCAATTATCAAAAATTCTCTTGACTGAAGATATGGAAGTAAATCGTCAATATGGCGGTAAATCGGCAGATGAGATTTTAAAAGATGCAGGAATTCATACGGATCGTTCCTATGATTTGATTGCTGTAGAAACAGTTAAAATCCATCCATTTGTGACACAGGAAATATTAGCTCCACTGATTACAGTGGTGAAAGCTAGTAATTTTGAAAGTGCCCTACAAATTGCTGTTGATGCAGAACAAGGTTATCACCATACAGCAGGCATTCATTCTCGCGATACAGAGCGTTTACGGCAAGCAGCAAAAGCTTTCCGAACTACAATCTTTGTCAAAAATGGATGTTCCTTAGATGGAATTGGTATCTGTGGCGTAGGAGCTACATCTTTCACGATTGCCAATGTCACTGGTGAAGGAGCCATAACGGCGAAAGATTTAGTCCGTCGCAGAAGATGTGTGTATGTAGAAACGCTATGTTCTTATACATAATAACTATGATTAAATTTTATGATAAAAATCATACTTTTTTACATGATTTTTGCAATTACTGTCGTATACTATAAGTAGATATATTTTACGTATTGTATAAGAAAGGTAATAAAAAGTAATGCCACGAAATACTTTTGAAGACAATCGAAACGAAGAATCACGACTGGATATTATGACTGTCATAGGTCATGATTTATTGGAAGGGATCCAAGAAGCGGTTGCCAACGTGACAGGAATAGCTTTTGTGACAGTAGATTATAAAGGTGATGTATTAACAGAAGCAACACGGTTTTGCAACTATTGTAAGAAAATAAGAGATAACCCTACATCTTCATTATTGTGTAAGTTATCCGATGCATCAGGTGCAATTATTGCTGCCACTAATAAAGAGGTGAGCATTTATATTTGTCCTTGCGGACTTTTAGAAATTGCTATACCGATTATTGTGGATGGCCATTATTTAGGTGGATTTATTGGAGGACAGATTCTATGTGATGATGTACCAGATACAATAGTCCGGTTGAGTAAAAATATGGTGCCTGGTGGATCACAATTAGTGAACCAAGATATTGAAACTATGAATCCGGAAGAGTTAGCAGATATTAAACGGTATAGCTATAATGAAGTGCTTTCCATTGCAAAACTGGTGGAGTTTATTATTAATCAACTTACGAATCATGAAATTATATCGAATAGAAATAAACAAAAGAATTTAAATCGTATAGAAGCATTAGAAAAAGAAGTATTAGAAGCAGAAGATAAGATTTGCTGCTTACAAAGTGAGCTAGAAAGGTATAAGCGCTATGTAGATATGGTACGTAACTGTAAATTACTTAGCGTAGTAGATAGCTTATCTATAGTAGAAGAAGCAGAAAAAACGGAAGCAGCAATTCTGGATTATATTCATGTATTAGCACTTCATCATGATAGTCTATTTGAAACAAGTATTAAAGAGGAATGTTCGCGCATCGAATCTACAGTATCTCTCTTAAACTATCGTGAAGATTGCCACATAGGCTGGCATATGGATGTAGATGAGAGCCTGTGGCACTACATGTTACCGTCCTATAGCGTATGGCAATATGTATATCAAGTGGCAGAAAGAGTACAACAAGAGGGGCATGCAAAGATTTCTATGAAACTACATGCAGAGCTCCAAGGTGATCAAGTATGTATTATTATAGAAGATGATACATTGCAGATTCACTCTGATGAAGTACTTGTACTACACAAATTACTACAAGATGTGACGCGGTTAATACATGGAGATACCATAGAGTCAACCTTATCTCCAACGAGTCAAGCTATTTTAAAATTACACCAAACGTTTATAGAATACCATGGCACTTCTGCTAAAGTACATTGTTATCCATTGCCAAAGGGTGGGATACAGGTGATGTTATCCTATCCAGTAGAATAAGACAAGGAGGTATTTTGTGATGAAGATACTTTTGGTAGATACCGATAAGTTGCATATGAAAGCACTACAAAAACGAATTGCACTCCATATGCAAGCGGAGGTCATCTGCATTAGTACATATCAAGAAGTACTTTCCTTACCGAAGGAAGAAATAATTTCTGTCGCTTATATAGCAATGGATATTAGCCATCAAAAAGCAGGTGACATTATTCGACATATCTATTACACCTATCCAACATGCCGGATTGTGATGATGTTGAATAAAGAAACGCAAGCTGTTAACCAAATGACTATGAAATATTCCGGAATTGGATATTTATATAAACCTTTTAGCTGGGATGATTTTTATAAATGGATTCCAGCAAAGGGGATGACTAAAGAAAAAGAGGTCACAGGGAAATCCCTAGATCTGTTGGACGGAATTGTACAAGGTTTTCAGCAAGGTGATTTTGAGGTAGCCTATGACAGATTATACCAAGTATGTCAGTATACATATGAACATAGTGATAGCCAGTCAATTGCCAGTGAACTATATGAACTGGTAGACCAGGTACAACACAAGGTCTTAGACACGCATGTATTGAAGTTACATACGATGGTGTCAAAGATACAGTTGGAACCTGTACATACAAAATATGCAGAAGGACTCGGTATATGGACATTTAAAATTGTTGATTTCCTGTTTATGAAACTATATCAAGGGAAACAAGAAATTTTACATACTGTTCTCTACTATATTCATACACATATACAAGAAGATATTTCTTTAAAAGATATAGTTGTTTCTTGTAATGTAAGCCAAGGCTACATTAGTCGTATATTCAAACATAAGTTAAATATGACAATTATGCAGTATATACACAAGAAAAAAATAAATTTAGCAAAGGAATATATACTTGGAACGGAAAAGAGTGGATCCTATATTGCTAACATATTGGGATATAGTGATGTGAGCTATTTTTGTAAAATTTTCAAAAAACATGAACATAAAACAATCTCACAATATCGAGATCAAGTCATTAATGGATTGGTGGAAACCTATGAAACAATCTGAGTATTTACATTTAGTAACGGAGCGCGTCATAGCAAAATTGCAAGAATTAAATAGATGTAGCGTACCAATTGGTGTTTCGAATCGTCATGTTCATGTGTCAAAAGAAGCATATACCGTTTTATTTGGACAAGATGAACTGACAAAAAAAGTAGACTTGAAACAACCAGGACAATATGCTGCAAATGAAACAGTAACTCTAGTAGGACCGAAAGGCAGTATTGAAAAAGTACGTATTTTGGGACCTTTTAGGAATGATACACAAGTGGAAATCTCTCTAACAGATTCATTTACGTTGGGAGTACCAGGCGTGATACGTGAATCTGGTGATTTACGGGAAACTCCAGGTATAACGTTACTAGGACCGAAAGGGAAATTAACGATTTCTCAAGGTGTGATCGTAGCGCATCGACATATCCATATGCATCCTGATGATGCAAAACGTATGGGCGTGATCGATAAAGAGCGAGTGACAGTGACTGTACATGGAGAACGAGAGCTGACATTTTCCAATGTAATTATTCGAGTATCGCCGAAGTTTGCTTTAGAAATGCATATCGATGTAGATGAAGCGAATGCAGGACGGATTAAAAACAATGATATTGGAATTGTATCGAAATCATAGAGGAGATACGAATGAACTTAGAAATGATTGAAAGTATAGTGAAACAAGTAGTGAAAGATTTACAACAAGAAGGCGTAGGTATGGAAACAACTCGTTATGAATATGGCGTGTTTGATACCATGGAGGCTGCGATTGATGCGAGTGAAGTGGCACAAAGAGAGTTGTTAGCTTTTTCATTACAAGAACGCAATACATTTGTGGATGCCATCCGTGAAACTGTGTTACAAAAAGATCATTTAGAAATGATTTCAGTCATGGCAGTCGAAGAAACAGGCATTGGTAGATATAGTGATAAATTGATTAAAAATCGAGTAGCTGCTGTGAAAACACCAGGTAAAGAAGTGTTGGAAACGCGTGCTATGACTGGTCATGATGGATTGACAATTGAAGAATTTTGTCCATTTGGCGTGATTGGTGCTATAACACCAACAACAAATCCAACAGAAACAATTATCAATAATTCTATCTCCATGATCGTTGGCGGTAATACGGTGGTATTTAGCCCACATCCAAGAGCTAAAAAAGTATCTACCATTTTAGTGCAAATGATTAATAAAGCACTAGAAGTGGCAGGTGCTCCGAACAACTTGGTAACTATGGTAAGAGAACCATCGATTGAAAGTACACAATGCATGATGAGTCATCCAAAAGTAAGATTGTTAGTAGCTACAGGTGGACCTGGAATTGTAAACCAAGTCTTATCCTCTGGTAAAAAAGCGATTGGCGCCGGTGCTGGTAACCCTCCAGTAGTCGTAGATGAAACAGCACATATTGAACAAGCAGCCAAAGATATCGTCAGTGGTGCAAGTTTTGATAATAACGTTCCATGTATTGCTGAAAAAGAAGTATTTGTTGTGGAATCTGTGGCAGATCAATTGGTATACCATATGAAAAAGAATGGTGCTTATGAAATTACTGATATGCCTATTCTAGATACATTAGTTGAAAAAGTAACTAAGAAAGATGGTAAACCAAATCCAGATTTTGTAGGTAAATCTGCAAAAGATTTATTAGCATTAGTAGGCATTGTGGTAGATGACAGCATTCGATTAATCATTGCTCGTACATCAGAACATCATCGCCTAGTAACAGAAGAAATGATGATGCCAATTTTACCAATCGTAGCGGTTCCAAATGTAGATATTGCTATCGAATGTGCGTACCGAGCAGAATTGGGAAATCGTCACACAGCTATGATGCACTCTCAAAACCTAGAAAAATTATCTAAAATGGCACGGTTACTAGAAACTACAATTTTTGTTAAGAATGCTCCATCCTATGCAGGTATTGGTGTAGGCGGTGAAGGTCACACTACATTTACTATTGCAGGACCAACAGGGGAAGGCATTACGTGTGCAAGATCATTCTGTCGTATCCGTCGTTGTGTATTAAGCGAAGCATTTAGCTTGAGATAAGTGAGGCTTATATGAATCAATCGTTAGGACTATTAGAAGTAAAAGGCTTGTTAGGCGCCGTTACTATGTCAGATGTCATGGTAAAAGCATCTAATGTGCATGTAGTAAATATTGATAGAGCTAATGGTTTTGGTTGGTTTACTGTGAAAGTAGTAGGTGATGTAGGAGCTGTACAATCAGCTGTTGAGGCCGGCGCTATGGTAGCAAAAGAGATGGGTTGTTTTGTAAGTTCTAAAGTGATTCCAAGAGTATCGCAAACTGTTATCGATGTATTTTTACAAGAAGAAACGGCACCTGCGAAGGGAGAGCCGACAATAGAAGTTGTAGAAAAACCTACAGTAGAACCTGCCCCAGGGGATAAAACGCCGTCTGTTCTCGTGACAGAAGAGGTGAAGACAGTGGTGGAATCCGTAGTAGCGGAACCTGCAGAAACAACAAATCCAGCCATAGCAGAAGCCATTTCTGAGCTAACAAACATTGTGATCGGTGAAGAATCTACACCGTCTACAACAGAAGTAGCACCAAAAGCTACAGGATCTAAGAAATCAGCTAAAACGACTAAATCTAAAAAGAAAAGTAGTTCTAAAAAATAAGGAGGTTTATCATGAATAACGCATTAGGTATGGTAGAAACAAAAGGATTAGTGGCAGCTATCGAGGCAGCAGATGCGATGGTAAAAGCATCGAATGTAGAGTTAACTGGTTATGAAAAAATCGGTTCTGGCTTAGTAACTGTAATGGTTCGCGGTGATGTTGGTGCGGTTAAAGCAGCTGTAGAAGCTGGTGCAGTAGCAGCTGGTAACGTAGGACAAATTGTATCTACTCACGTAATTCCTCGTCCACATCACGATGTAGAAACATTGTTGGCTAAATAGTAGGATAGCCTTTAGTAAGGAGGATGGACATGGATATTTATGATTCAGTCCGAGACATTATTGCAAACATAGAGCGCGTACCATCCACTACACAAGAGCGGATTGCCCCCATTGGACGAGCAGCACAGTGGTCGAGACGTGAAGGAATTACCGTTGAATCCGTGGTGGATACTGTCGTTGAAGCCTGCGAACAAGAGGCGAAACGATTGGGGATTCCTGTAGTGATTGCTATTGTGGATGCTAGCGGATCGTTAGTGTATCAACGGCGTATGGAACGAGCTTTAGGTGTGAGCATAGAGCTAGCCCCTAATAAGGCCTATACAGCAGTTGCTTTTCGATGCGGAACAGAGAAGCTAGGACAGATAGTGCAGCCAGGGACTCCTCTTTATGGTATTGAGGCGATGGTGAAAAGACCCATAGTCTTATTTGGCGGTGGTGAGCCACTAATGCTTGGAAATTATCTATTAGGTGGTTTAGGTATTAGTGGTGGCACTCTAGAAGAAGATGTGCTCATAGTGAACGCAGGACTGCGAGCTTTTCAATCATATATACAAGGGGCGTAATTATGGAATCATGGTCTTTTAAAACTAAAATTTTTACGGGACAAACTGAAAATTCTACCAATGGTACCAAAACAGATGCCTTAGAGAGACTTCGAGTACTTGAAGGAGAATGCGTTTTTATTATCTGTGATCCTTTTCTAGAAGGAACACCAGCATTGCAAACTGTGATTAACTTAGTGAATACCAATAATACATATGTAGTGTATTCTGATGTTGTACCAGACCCTCCTATTGATTCCATTGTTAAAGGAGTAGAGGTTCTACATAAAGAACAAGCCACAGTTATGATTGTCATTGGTGGTGGATCTGCCATTGATACAGCGAAAGGTATTAACTATTTCTGTAAAACGATTTATGGTGTAGGAGTTAAAAAATTTATTGCCATTCCTACAACAAGTGGTACAGGATCAGAAGTTACATCCTTTGCGGTTATTACAGATACAAAAACAGGAATAAAATATCCTTTGGTAGATGAAAGTTTATTACCAGATGAAGCGATTTTGACAACATTCTTTGTAAAATCTGCGCCAGCCAAGGTAACTGCTTATAGTGGAATGGACGTATTGGTACATGCTATGGAAGCATTAGTAGCCACAGAAGCTAACCATTTTACAGATGCATTAGCAGAAAAAGCGATAGAATTAGTCATTAAAAACTTACCAATATGTGTAGAGCGTGGAACAGATGAAGCAGCTCGAGCAGCGATGCATGAAGCATCCTGTATGGCAGGTCTTGCATTTAACCAAGCGGGTCTTGGTATTACCCATGCCTTAGCACATCAATTAGGCGGGCAATTTCATGTACCGCATGGCTTAGCTAATTCCATGCTATTGCCGTATGTCATAATGTATAATGCAGCCAACTCTATTGAGGCTAAATTAAAATACATTTCGATTGCACAAAAACTCTCCTTAGCCACCGAATCTGATGATGAAAGTGCACAAATAGCTGCTTTAGTGCGGTGTGCACAATCTTTAGCACGTCGAGTGGGTTGCATTATAACAATGAAAGAGTTTGGTGTTGATGAAGTATCCTTTAAGGAATCCTTCCCTACATTAGTGCAACAGGCAATGGTAGATCGTACCTATCCAGGTAATCCATACGCAGCCACAAAAGAAGATTTAACACGTATATTGACATGTATTATATGAGGTAACACATATGGATGCTACACAAGTGTATGTTAGTGAATTTATCGGAACGGCTATTTTAATGGCCTTCGGTAGTAGTTGTAACGCTGGATTATTGCTTAAAAATACAATCACAAGCGCAATTAAAACAAACTGGATTGGTTTGATGTTTGGTTGGGGATTTGCGGTTACATTTGCGGTCTATGTGGCCGTTCACTTAGGTGGCGTAGGACACTTGAACCCAGCGTTAACGATTGCTTTCGCAGCAGGTGGATTATTTCCTCCAGAGTTAGTAGTGGGGGCCATTATCGCTCAATTGTTAGGTGGCTTTGTAGGTGCAGGCATTACGATGCTACACTATTATCCTCACTTTAAGATCACTGGTCCAGATGAAGGAAATTGTGTATGTATTTTTGCCACAGGTCCAGCTTGTGATGAACGCACTTGGAATTTACTATCTGAAGTTACTGCTACTTTCTTATTCATCTTTTGTGTACTTTTTTTGGGACCTATGGCTGACGGCTTAGCACCACTTATTATCGGTTTCCTTGTAGCAAGTATCGGTTTCTCCTTCGGTGGTACTACAGGGTTTGCGTTGAATCCAGCGCGAGATTTTGCGCCACGCTTAGCGTATGCAATTTTACCACTTCCTAATAAAGGAGTGGCCAATATGGGTTATGCATGGGTACCAATTGTAGGACCAACGATTGGTGCATTGTTAGCAGTAGGCGTATTTAATTGGTTACAAGCAGCTTTACATTTATAATTTGAAAGGGGGGATATCCGATGCTAGATAAGCAACGTATCATTCAAGAATCAGTGCCAGGGAAACAAGTCACATTGGCCCATGTGCTGGCGAATCCTAAACGGGACTTATACAGTAAATTAGGTTTGGATAGCGAAGGTCGTAGTGCTGTAGGTATTTTGACGATTACTCCAGGGGAAGCAGCTATCATTGCAGGAGATATAGCCTCTAAAGCAGCCAATGTACATATCGAATTTATTGATCGATTCTCAGGGGCTGTGCTGATATCAGGAGATGTTTCCAGCGTAGAGGTATCACTCTCTAGTGTATTACAGGGATTCTCGGAATTGCTACAGTTTAGCGTAGTTCCTCTTACAAGGAGTTAACCGTGGATACCTTGCGTAGTACTCTGTGGGTTGGTAGCACCTATAGTCATGTGGAAACCGTGGTACAACGTCTTTTGGGCGTAAAGAAGACCTTATCACGACCAATGGCGGTGTATCGTGAAAGCAATTGTGTGCTAACTCCTGGAGAGTACATTGAAAATCCTTGGTATTTTTCTGCGTTATTAGTGTCATCGTACGATGTGGATACAGTGGTACTGGGCTACCGCTTAGGGGAACCATTTAATCCTTATCCACCAGCTACGGCAGGAGCCTTTAATCGTAATGTAGTAGGCGTTGTGGTTATGAATGATGCATTAGATACGTCTCAGATTGGTGAAAGTGTCCGCCTACTGCGACTAGCGGGTGCTAATGACATCTGTGTCGTAACGGAATCGGAAGAGGACATAGCAGACCAAAACTTAATACAAGATATACCAATGGTGACCTATGGATACGAAGCTCTTAGGGAGATGTTATCTGTAAAAGAATAAAATCACCATGGTGAGCGGATAGAAAAGCACCTTCCTTTGTGGGAGGTGCTTTTTGGTATACGGCGATAGTTGATAAATAAAATTTATTTTACTTACTCCCTATATATATAGTATGATGAAATAGAAAAACTCATTTCAAATAACGAAAGGGTTGGAAGTAATACATATGTTAGAAGCCTTATACGATATAAGGTGATAATTTGTGTTCTACAATGGGCATGTAGGCACAGTATGTTAAGTAGCAATTGGCTACAGTAAGGAGAGTAATGATGAAAGGGAAGGCATTACGTTTGGCAATTTTTGCGGGATTACTTGGCTCAACAGCGAGTGTATTGAGTGCACACGCTATGATTGAAACGGAGTCAGTAACAGTTTTAAATCCAGTAGTTGTGACAGCACAACGATTTGAGACAAAAGATTTAAATACACCTGCTGCAGTAACAGTATTAGATCAAGCAGATTTGAAAAACTCTGGAGCAAAGAGTATTTTTGATGCTGTAGGTCAATCAACAGGGATTACGACATTTAGCTATGGTCCTTTTGGGTTAGAATATGGGGCTATGGATAGCCGTGTTAATATTCGTGGCCTAGAAAGAAGCGCTTTAGTCTTAGTGAATGGAGCACCAATCAACCTAGATGGTAAAAATAGTTTAAATGGTTTGATGATGGAGAATGTGGATCGTATTGAAATTGTTCGTGGTGCTGGTTCAGCTCAATATGGTTCAGAAGCATTAGGTGGCGTTGTGAATGTCATCACAAAATCCCCGACTCAAACACATGCTACTGTTGAAACACGTATCGGTAATGAAGGATATAAAAAATACGCAGCAACAGTAGGCACCGATACAATTGAAATTTCCACGTCGAAAGAATACTATGGAGCACAAGAGAGAACTTCTCCTGATCGTAGCGATCGATATTATTATAATTCGAGAGATAAAGGCTATGCTCACAATGTAGCCGTGAATATAAAGCCACATGACTATGTAAGAGTTAACTATATGCGTCAGCAAAGTGATTCTACATATGGACAAATGAGTACTTTAACAGAAGAAATTATAAAAAATAACAAGAAATTTAAAGGGAAAGATCCATTAAAAGAATCTAAACAGTATCATTATCGGGATATTAAAAATAATGCGTCCATTATATATGATGATGCTACAACAAGAGCTATGGTATTCTTTAATAACCGTAAATTAGTAGGTGAATTTCGTGATTTAAAAACTTTAACATTTAATCAAAATGATAGTAACTATGCGGCTTATAAAGTAGGTGCAGAGGCACAACATACATGGAAATTACATCAAGGTAAAGATACGGCTGTATTAGGATTTATGGGAGCTCACGAGGCCTACGAAGGAATTTCTGTAAAAAATAGTGTAGTACGAGCACACCGTAATGTAGCTGCTGTATATGGAAGTTATGAGTTCCAAGTTACTCCAATGTTCAGTACTACTATTGGTGGACGGTATCAAGTAATTGATGACCCAGCTAAGGATCAGCATGTTTTTACGCCGCAATGGCAAACCATGTATAAGATTGATGATTCAAGATCTATTTATACCAATATTGGTAAGGCTTTCACCATGCCAAATCTTCATGATGTGTATCGTTGGGCTACTGATCCGAAGAAGAAAATGGAGCCACAATACGTAAAACTTAGTGGGGATAATCTAAAACCAGAAGAAGGTTGGAACTATGAAGTGGGGTATAAACAAGTAAATGCCAAAGATTCTTGGAGAGTAAGTGTATATCATATGAAATTTAAAAATTTCTTTGACTGGGCACCAAATCCTGTGGATGGTCGTAATACATTGCGCATTAATGGTGGCAAGTTCCTTAACACAGGCGTTGAGGTAGAATATAAATCCCATATCACAGGTGATTTGATGATGACTATTGGTGGATCTTATTCAAATCCTAGAAAACAACAGACTAAATCTATAGTATGGGAACAAAGTGCTCCTAAAGTAGAGTTAAACCTAGCGTTAGATTATGAAAAAGATAAATGGCAAGCTGGTATGGTTGCCTCTTGGTGGGGAAAACGGTTATTAAATCGTGATGGACAATATAACCCTGATTACATCAATGTGAATGCCCATGTAAACTACAGCCCTAATGATTCGCAAACGATTGGGTTCTATGTGAATAACGTATTAAATCGCCATAATGTAATTACCCATGGTGCATACGAATACTGGGATTCACCACGTAATTACTATGTGAACTATTCCTATCATTTCTAGTAGGTACAGTATGAAACATTCTATTTTACTCATCACATCTATGACGAAACATTGGCAGTGGGCTAAAGAAATAGAACAACAATACACAGATGAGACTATGTCCGTGGGCATAGTCTTTCTGTCGTGTGAAGATGTGTCATTAGAAGGTGTACGGAGAGACATCGATGCAGCTAATATTGTGTTGTTTACGCATGTAGGGAGTACCTTAGATACTCCTTTGGTAAAAGGGGTTCACAAATATATTACGCAGAAACAAATTCCTTATGTATTAATTTTTCATGACTCTTCGTCAGATGTGAAAAGATATGGTGTAGCGGACAGTGACATCGATCAAATTCAAGCCTATTTACAACAAGGTGGAACAGAAAACTTCTATGGACTATGCCAATATATGCTATCTTTACGAGGATATGCGGGGCAGGTACAGCCGGTGAAAGAACTACCATACCAAGGTATTTTAGGCAGACAAGGGGAAGTGTATCCATCCTATGAGGAATATCGTAAGGACTATGATCATGGCGGTCCAGTGGTAGGTATTTTCTTTTATCGAGATGAATGGGTGCAAGGTCAATTAGACTATCCCTATGCACTGTATGATCGTGTATTAGAACAAGGATTATCCCCGGTATTAGTATTTGGTCAATATAGCAGTAAATCTGGTGGGCAATTACGGTGGTACGATTGTTGGCACATGTTGTTTGATCATCAAGTGAAAGAGACAATATCTCTCATCATTAATACATGCAAGTTCTCCATCATTGGCTTGCAGGGGGCGAGTCGTGATGAAATGACGGATTTAGGAATCCCTATCTTGCAGGGCTTTGTTACCTATACTACTCTTGAAAGCTGGCAAACACGTTCACAAGGGTTAGAGCCTATGGATATATCCTTTTCCTTGTCATTGCCGGAAATAGATGGCATTTTAAACGGTCATATTGTAGGGACCAGAACGTACTCAGAGGAAAGAGGCTACTATTTCAAACCATATCCTGAAGGGATTCAAAAGTTAGTAGACCAAGCCAAACGATGGATTGCATTGCAACAGAAACATAGGTCAGAAGTAAAGATTGCTCTATTCCTTCATAATTATCCTCCCAAAAATTCACATATTGGCAATGCCTGTGGGCTAGATACGCCAGAATCTGTACTACGGTTGTTGCAAGAATTACAACAGAACGGATATACAGTAGATGGTATCCCTCAAACGAGTGAAGATCTAATGATGATACTGACCAAACATGCTACGAATGATGTAGATTGCTTGACCGATTCAGCCGTAGAGAAAGCCCCGAAACTACCGAAAGAAGTGTATAGGACGTGGTTTTCAAAGCTGGATAGTGCTACCCAAGAATCACTACTACAACATTGGGGACAGCCCATAGGGGAGATATTTGTAGAAGCGGATGAGCTTATTATTCCAGGGGTGGCCTTTGGCAATGTGTGGGTATTAGTACAACCACCACGTGGATTTAGTGACAATCCAGATGCTTTGTACCATTCGCCGGACATTCCTCCTACGCATCACTATGAGGGAGTATATCATTGGGTGCGTACTGTATTTCAAGCCGATGTGGCGATTCATATGGGAACCCATGGTAATTTAGAATGGTTGCCCGGTAAGGGGACGGCTTTAAGTTCCTATTGTTACCCTCAGTTAGGTATCGAAGATATACCTAATCTCTATCCGTACTGGACAACCATCGTTGGTGAAGGCATCCAAGCAAAACGGCGTAGCCATGCTGTTTTACTTAGCTATTTATCGCCACCTATGAAGCGGTCCGGCTTATATGGTGACTGTGAAATGCTAGAACGGTATTTGGACGAATATGACTATATGAAAGCCCAGGAAACAAACCAAGAGCATGTGGTGCTAGGGTATATCTTATCTTCTGTGAAAGATTGTCATCTGGAACACTTGTGCGAACCCTTCGACTGGTATCAAGAGAGCGGTCAGGCACACTTTGTGGCAGATAGATCTGTCAGTGAAGAAGAGTGGCGCGCCTTAGCTGACTCCATTCATGCAGACGAGGCAGAAGAACTGTTAGGGGATGTTCATAACTATTTGATGGATATCCAAAATCGTCATATTCGTTGTGGCTTGCATATATTAGGGCAAAATCCAACCACAGAGGAAGAAGCTGGGTATATAGATGCTTTTCTAGACATGCATAGTGTGCCAGAGGATGCACAGAAAGAAGCGCTGTGTGAGACCTACCTCGCAGGGTTGCGCCAAACGACAGAAGAAATGTGCCAATTGTTACGAGGTTTAGAAGGAAACTATATCCCGCCTAATATTGGAGGTGCTGTTACTAATGGTGGTATCGATGTGCTACCGATGGGGCGCAATTTTTATGGCGTTGATGAACGAACCTTGCCGACCGTGCCTGCCTATGCCATCGGTTGTGAATTAGGCGATGCGTTGCTCAATGAATATATTCGAGAAGAACAGCGATATCCAGAGGAAATTGGTATTGTCTTGTGGGCAGACAACACGCAACGCACTCATGGACAATGTATTGGTGAAGTATTCTATTTATTGGGTGTACGACCAGTTTATACAGGAAGTCGTGTGTCCGATTTAGAAGTCATATCTCTTGAGGAATTAGGACGACCACGTATCGATGTGACAAGTCGTATTAGTGGATTATTCCGAGATATGATGCCTTCTGGTGTGATGTGGATTGCCAAAGCCGTACAAATGGTGGGATCTCTTGCTGAGGATCATAGTGTAAATTATGTGAAAAAACATATAGACCTAGATACAGCTGTATTAGTAGAAGAAGGCCTGGAGTATGAAGAAGCTATCAAAGCGGCATCGATTCGTGTCTTTGGTGATGCACCAGGAGCTTATGGGGCAGGGGTAAACCAAATTTTAGAACAAAGTAATTGGTCGACTCGTGAAGACTTAGCCAACGCCTATGTCACATGGGGCGGTTATGGATATGATGAACAGGGGGACATTATCCCAAGCCATCAACAGTTTCGTAAACGGTTGGGTTCCATTGAAGTGACTGTGAAAAATGAAGATAATCGAGAGGTTAGCTTGTTAAGTACAGATGATTTCAACGCCTACCACGGAGGGATGATTGCAGCTGTAGAATCTATCAAAGGTGTACAACCGAAATCATTCATAGGCGATACAACGTACCGCAAGGATATTTTGGTGCGTTCGTTAGAAGATGAAATTCAGCGGCAATTCCGCAGTGAACCAATGAACCCTATTTTTATAGAGGGGATGATGAAACACGGCTACAAGGGGGCTGCGGATATGGCTTCCTATGTACAACATACCTATGAATGGGATGCTACTAGCGATATGGTGCAAGATTGGATGTATGATGCTTACACAGATGAGTATGTCATGAATCAGGACGTACAGGATTGGATGCGTCAAGTCAATCCTTGGGCCTTAGGGGCTATTTGTCATACTTTATTGGAAGCAGAACAACGAGGCCTTTGGGAGGCTAGTGAGGACCGCAGAGAAAGATTGCGAGAGGTAGCGATGTCTTTGGAAGAAGATCTAGAGGGGTATTATGATGAATCGTAGAATGCTGTGTTTACTAGTCAGTATGTTGCTGTTAGGCGGAATTCTAATAGGTCTTACTAGCTGGATTTCTGCAATTACTCATAGTGAACCACCTAATCTTATACAAGGAGAACAACGAACAATCATCGATGATTGGGACCGAACGATTACTGTTCCTGTGGAAGCGAAGCGAATTGTCTCTTTAACCTCTGCTTATGAACCTATATTATTAGAGATGGTCGGGCCTAGTCGATTAGGGGCTGTAAGCTTTCTATCAAAAACAAAGGGATATGGGCCGAACTATGAACTGGCAAAATCTGTGAAAGTCTCTTTATACTCCTATGCAGTGGAGAAAATTGTATATTTACACCCTGACTTGGTGATTGCTCCAGAGTATACAAACCGAGATGTACTAGATGGATTAGAGCATATGGGAATTCCTGTAGTCATCATTAGCAGTCCTAAAACAGTACAAGAAACGGTAGTCTTAGTAGAGCAATTGGGATCGGTTGTTGGAGCAGAGAATAAGGCTCGTGAGATGACCACTAAGATGCAACAAGATATAGAAGAGGTAAAGGCGCTATCTGTAGAGACAAAAGGGCGAGTTGTGATTTCTATGTCATCCATGGAAGGTTTTTCAGGGACAGGGAGTCTCTTTGATGATATGACCCGTGTCATGGGGCTTGTGAATGGACCGAGCCGTGTAGGATATGCACCGAGGACTGCTTTCACAGAAGAGCGAATTATTGAAATGAATCCTGATGTGATTCTCATACCGGTGTACGACAAAAGTGAAATGGCGTGGCAAACATTATACCGAGATAATCCTGGGTTGCAAACGGTAAAAGCTGTACAAGAGCATCGTGTGTTGCCCATGGACGCATCCAATTTATATGCAGGAAATCAATTTATTGGTGAATCTATGAAAGATATTTTGCGTATCGTTCGAGAGAGCGAGAAAGGAGAAGGCAACCATGAATAGACCGTGGTTCTATATGGTTGGCATGATAATACTGCTATTGGTGCTTATTGTCGTGTCCTTGTGTATGGGTATTATTCCCATCAGTGCTAGTGATTTCTTACATTTAACAGAGGAGCAAGAACGAATTTTATATTTTATACGCTTGCCTAGAATTTTAGTGGCTATTTCTATTGGTATGGCTTTGGCCATTGCAGGGGCGGTTATACAAGGTGTATTTGGTAACCCATTGGCGGACCCAGGTATAATGGGTGTTGTATCTGGGGCTTCCACGGGGGCTGTGATTGCGGTAGCATTAGGGTTGTCATCGGTGAGTGCCTATTACATGCCATCCTTTGCATTTATCGGGGCCTTGACAGCTCTGGGTATTACGATGCTCCTCAGTTGGTATAAAGGGCGAATGGGCCCTCGTATTTTATTGTTAGCAGGGGTAGCGATCAGCATGCTATTGGGGGCCTTGACATCTGGAGTTTTAACGTTGATGAATGAATATCGCTTGAAAGAGTTTCTATTCTGGATGGTTGGTAGTTTAGAGTATCGCCGATGGGATCATGTGGCCATTGCGTTACCTACCATTGCGATAGGAACAGCGGTTATTATAGCTTTGAGTAAACATTTAAACATTTTAGTGATGGGCGAAGTAGAAGCGAGAGCTGTAGGTATGAATACCAATCGGTATCGTATGATCTTCTTGCTCTTGTCGGCCATGATGACGGCTATTTCGGTATGTGTGGGCGGTAGTATCGGCTTTGTGGGGCTTGTGGTACCGCACATGGTGCGCCTCTTAGTAGGGCCTGACCATCGTCTCGTGATACCTGCTTCTGCTTTAGGGGGTGCTTGTTTTGTGCTGCTGTGCGATACATTGGGACGGACCTTATTCCACCCTGTGGATATACGAGTGGGTATTATGACGGCCTTATTAGGAACGCCGTATTTCTTATTCCTCTTACATCGTTTGAAAGTGAAAGGAGGTTCTCTATGAGTGACGTAGTATTGCGCTTAGAGCAGGTATCTGTATACCGTGATGGACAACCAATCATTCAAGATGTAACCAAAGACTTTTACAAAGGTGAATGTATTGGTATCATTGGGGCGAATGGGAATGGTAAAACCACATTGCTCAAAGCGATTCGCCAGTTATTACCCTATGAGGGGTATATTTATGGAAATGGACAAAATTTGGCGAAACAGTCGGATACGTTTATTGCTAAAATGATGAGTTATATGCAACAACAAGTGGAGATTCCTTACGCTTTCAGTGCCAAAGAAATCGTCATGACTGGTCGTTATGCGTACCAATCTTGGTGGGATAGTGAAAGTGACGAGGATCGTCGTATTGTGCAAGAGGTGATGGCGTATACGGGGGTATCACATTTAAAAGATCAACGATTGGAACAGGTCAGCGGTGGAGAAAAACAGCGTATTTTGTTAGCTAAATCACTAGCTCAAGAGACAGATATCATGCTTTTAGATGAGCCGACCTCTGCCCTCGATAAAGGCCATAGTGATGATATGTTCCGATTCTTTCAACATTTGTGCAATCAAGGAAAAACTATCATTACCGTTGTACATGATTTAGAATTAGCGGCTAAATACTGCACACGATTATTGCTCATTGGGGAACATCGTGTCATTGCAGATGGCACGCCAGAAGAAGTGTTGCGCCCGGACTATATTAAACGGGCCTTTGATATGGATACAGATGTATTTAGAGACGAACGGTATGGTCAGTTACGTATAGAAATAATTCCTAGTAAAGGAAGATGGCAAGGAGATTAAGATGAGAGATCTATATCCTTTTACAGCCTTAGTTGGACAAGATCAAATGAAATTGGCATTGTTGCTAAATGCTGTAGATCCACGTGTAGGTGGTGTGTTGATACAAGGTGATAAGGGAACGGCAAAATCGACGGCGGTACGAGGCTTAGCCAAGGTGCTACCTATGCATAGTGATGGAACGCCTATGAAAGTGGTGGACCTTCCTTTGCATTGTACGGAAGACAGATTGGTGGGAACTCTGGATATTGAGCGGATCTTGCAAGAGGGAAAGCAAGAGTTTTCTCCAGGCATTTTATTTGAGGCACATGAAAATATTCTCTATGTGGATGAAGTTAATTTACTGGAGGATTATTTAGTGGATACATTGTTAGATGTGGCGGCTATGGGGGTGAATCGCATCGAACGGGAGGGCATTAGCCATAGTCATCCCTCACGATTTATTTTGGTGGGCACCATGAACCCCGAAGAGGGGGCTATTCGCCCGCAATTGTTGGATCGCTTTGGTCTTTCTGTGACTGTGAAAGCAGAAACAGATGTAGCGTTGCGGATGGAAGTATTGCGCCGTCGACTGGACTTTGAAGATAATCCGCAAGCATTTATTGAGTCCTACAGCAAGGACGATGAAGCGTTGCGTGAAACCATTGAAATAGCTAGTAAAGTATTGCCTACGATTGTGGTAGATACGAACCTATTAGAATTAATTGCCAATATATCGATTACCCTAGGCGTAGAGGGGCATCGTTCGGATATTACCTTACTCAATAGCAGCCGCGCCTTAGCGGCCTTACAAGGGGAGTCCCATGTGACCATCGATCATCTGAAACAGTTGACACCTCTTGTGGTATCTCATCGGATGAAGCGGAAACCTTTTGAGCAACGTGAATTTGATGAAACTATGTTAGAGAATCTATGGGCTTCCTATGATACATCCTACAAACAGTAGAAAATGTATTTCATAGATACCGTAGTTAGCGAATCTAATATAACTAGCGTAATAGTTTAACTAACAGAGATTTTGTTAAAGGAGGTGAATGGTATGAGTGTACAACTGAATACAGGCATTCACCTCTTTTTGCAAGAACCTTTGTTGCGGACATTACTGATTTCAGGTGAAGTGGGTACAGGAAAAACATATGCCCTGTTACAAGCAGTGCGTGAGGGGGGCCGAACTTATACGACGATTACGTCTCACACAGATGTGAGTGCTATACAGGAAGCGGTGGATATACAAAGGACCTTAGAAACAGCACAAATTGTAAAACAAGCACATCCTTGGGATGCCTATGATCTACTCATCTGTGAAGGATTAGATCATTTTGACCGGTCCATGTGGCTACGGATTTTTTACGAGCAAAATCGGCGCTACGAAGCGGGAAGACCGCTACAAATCATTGGGACCTATACGGGAACAGAAGGGCTATCCGAATGGGTCTATGATATGGACTTGTGGATTCCCATAGAGTCGCCGGATGCGGACGCTAGAGTGCGGGTCCTAGCAGATAGGAACGATGCGGAAACCTATGAGATAGGTGCGGCTCGTGAAAGTTACCATAGAGCGAGAACTCTTCATGAGGGAAGATCAATAGATGTATATGGAACTCATGGAGAAGAGCAGTTTCGTCTTGAGGGAAAATTGATGGATGTACCTAGAACCCCGACGGTGCATGATAGTATATATACATACATTTCCAGCCTAGTAGAGAGATTCAACATTTCCTTTATGGGCATGGAATATATTTTACTAAAAGCGGCCATCGGTTTAGCTAGAGAAAAAGGCCATCAGTTTGTGGAGCCTAGGGATGTAGAAATAGTACTTCCTTGGACATTACCGCAGAAAATAAAGAACCTAGTGAATCCTCAGATACAGCAAGAGGGAGAGACACAGAATCCATCTGACCGAATGACATCCGATGAGACAAGAACGGAACAAGAGGAAAGAGAAGAGACTAGTTCAAACCGAGGGGAAGAGATCAGTCCCCCGCAGAAGGCTGGCAATGGACAGTTGCAGGATGGGCAAGGGGAAAGAAGTCCTCAGGGAATGAGATCAGATGGTGATGGATCTTATGAGATGCAAAAAGAGGTAGAAGAGGACATTAACCAAGATACAAATCAGGCAGAGAAAGAGAATGGTTCTGTCCATACGGAGTTAGATGGACCACTGGGAAATGATACAGATAGAGATGGTCGCAGTACATCTCATAGAGATAAGATAGAGGAGTCCTTTGCACTTTCAGAAGCAGTAGAAATGCAGGTGTTAGATTTATATGGGATGTTGCAATCTAGGACAGCAAAGAAACGCATAGACATTAGTGATGACGGTCGAGGCCCTAAGGTACATCGTCAAGGAACTACGGGGAGAACCATTGCATGGGTACCAACGATAGTACAAGGGATTGTACGCAGTCGGCAAGTACCGATTCGGCTAACTATAGAAGATGTAAGATATGCTATGTATCAGGAAATGCCAAAAGAAGCCATCTATTTAGTGGTTGATACAAGTGGCTCTATGGGGCAGAGACAACGATTACAAGGGACGGAGCGGTTACTTTCACAATTGGTACAGATGATGTATGTAAAACGACAGTATGTATCGCTTATCACCTTTCAAAAGCAAGGGGCACAATGTGTGGTGCCGCTGACACAGCGAATCGAGACCATCCCTAAAGCATTGGAAACAGCTCGGATTGGAGGGAGAACGCCCTTTGTAAAAGGTATTGAGGAAGCGGTCAAACGGATAGGCAACGACATGTCTCAAATGGGGCATGTACAGGCTAACGTAGTAGTCATAACGGATGGGAAGGTGACATCTCAAGCACTACAAGGGCTAGAACAAGTTGGTGACTGGCTTATCAGTCAGAGGATACAAACGATTGTGATTGATACCGATGCTAGCTTTGTTCGTATGAATCGAGGGAAAGAAATTGCTCATATGCTTAGAGCAGAGTATGTAAGGATACAAGACATATAACAATAAAATATAGGTATTAAGGGCTTCTTGTTAAATGAGGTATTACCCCTACAAAGGGATTTGAGGGCTGTAACATCATGTACGTTTTACATGTTTGTTATAGCCTCTTTTTACATGCATAGAACACAAAATATACTGCACATAATGATGAGCTGTACAGTCATATAAAGTAAGGGGATTTTTAACCAGTTAACGATACCTTATAGATAGAAATCGATATATACTTTATATGTAGTGACAGAATCTATAGGTAATTATAGTGACCATATGCTACAATAGAATGTGAAATACAAGTTTGGTTTGGTTAAAGGTAAGGTGTAATTATATATGGAAAAGCGACAAGATTATTTGCAAATGATTGCAGGTGAGTCGGTGTCCCGCAGACCAGTTTGGTTTATGCGTCAAGCGGGGCGAAGTCAAGCGGCGTATCGCAAGATTAAAGAGCGATATAGCCTATTTGAGATTACTCATCAACCGGAATTATGTGCAAAAGTAACAGCTCTTCCCGTTCATGAGTATGATGTGGATGCGGCTATTTTGTACAAAGATATTATGACGCCTTTGGTGCCTATGGGCGTAGATGTGAACATAAAATCTGGTATAGGGCCAGTGATTTCTAATCCCATTCGGTCCAAAGATGATGTGGAAAAGCTACGGGATATTGTAGTAGAAGAATCGTTGGACTTTATGGTGAAAACGATCCAAATGTTGACGAAAGAAATGCTCACAGTTCCCTTAATTGGTTTTGCAGGAGCTCCTTTCACATTGGCTAGCTATATGATTGAAGGTGGCCCTTCTAAGAATTACCAGAAAACTCGTCAATGTTTAGTGGCAACCCCTGAGATTTGGCATGCTTTGATGGAGCGATTGACTACTATGTCCATTACGTATATGGAAGGTCAAATTCAGGCGGGTGTGAATGCAATTCAAATTTTTGATTCATGGATTGGAGCCCTTTCCATGGAACAATATGAAAGTGGCGTATTCCCGTATATGAAACATATTATTGGGACTATTAAAGAACGATATCCTCATATTCCTATCACTATGTTCGGCGTAGGTACTAAGCATTTATTCCCAGTGTGGAAAGAATTACCATTAGATGTAATCGGTTGCGATTGGAGATGCTCCATTGCAGAAGCAAGTGCGATGGGTATCAAGCAAACATTACAAGGGAATTTGGACCCTGCCTATTTATTTGCAGATTGGAAGACAATTCAAGGTGAAATTGATCGTATTTTGGCAGAAGGTGCTGCTCATGGAAAGCATATTTTTAATTTAGGCCACGGTGTTGTGCCAGATGCGAATCCTACAGTATTGCGAAACATAGTGGAGTATGTACATGACAGAGGATAAAGAGATACAACAAGTTTGTGTATTGGTATTAGATTATGGCTCTCCCCGTTCCTTAGAAGATGTGAAAACATATTATACCCGCATACGGAGAGGTCACGGGCCAAGTGACGAAGAATTACAAGGATTGCGACATAAGTATGAACGCATTGGTGGACAATCTCAGTTAATGGAGTCCACCGCATGGCAAGTAGAGCGGTTGCAAGAGGAGTTACAACACGAATTGTCCTTTGCAAAGGTAACTGTGGTACAAGCACATAAATATATAGAACCACTTATCGGGGATGTAGCGAAGGAATTGAATCACTATGATACAGTAGTGGTGCTCATGATGAATCCTTATGGAACAGACATATTAAATGCATCCTATCTAGAGCCACTGAAACCATTTATAAATGACAGGTGGAAGGTAGTGCAGAATTGGGCGGACGCACCTACATTAGTACAATCTTGGGTAGAACGAGTACAGGATACGATACATACATTACCAGTCTCATCAAAACCGTATTATGCCTTTACTGCCCATAGTGTGCCACTGATGCAAGGAATTTCTTATGATGGATATATCCATAGTTTACAATATGTGATGCAGACTATAGCAGACCAGTTGCAGTTGCCGAATGCTACCCTAGCTTGGCAAAGTGCAGGCACTCGTGGGGAATGGCTAACACCTACGGTAGAAACGGTAACGGAACAAGCGGGCGCGGAAGGGTATACCCATGTGGTATATATGCCTATCGGATTTACCTGCACCCATATGGAAGTGTCCTATGATTTAGATATAGAGCGACGGGACCAATGTGAACAGTTGGGGATGAACTATGTGCGAGTGCCTATGCCAGATCGTGATACTCTCTTTGTGAAAGCCATGGCACATGGTGTAGTAACAGCTCTCTGGAAGGAGGGGTAATATGAAAGTAGCAATTATTGGTGGTGGCCTAACGGGCTTATCTGCAGCGTATTATATGGGTAAAGCATTTCCTAACTGGGACATTCATGTCCTAGAATCTTCGAATCGTTGGGGTGGAAAGGTACAAACAAAACGTCGCGATGGCTATGTGGTAGAAGTGGGGCCTGATTCGTATTTAGCCAGAAAAACAGCTATGACAGATTTGGTGCAGGAATTGGGATTAGGTGATACCTTGGTGCGTAATGCTACGGGAGAATCCTATATTTATCATCAAGGTCAAATGAAGCCTATCCCTGGAGGATCCATCATTGGCATCCCTACAGAATTTCTTCCTTTTGCTATGTCTAGTTTATTAAGCTGGTTTGGTAAATTACGAGCTGGATTAGATATTTTTAAGAAACCATATCCAGGAAATAAGGATATGAGTATCGATGCCTTTTTCCGGTATCATTTAGGGGACGAACTAGTCGATGTATTAATTGAACCTCTCTTATCTGGTATCTACGGTGGAGACTTAAAACGCTTAAGTTTACTGGGAACCTTTCCAGAATTTCGTCAATTAGAACAAAAGCATGGAAACTTGGTCAAAGGTATGATGGCTATGCAAGGTATGCGTAAACAATCTGGGGCGGCTACGGAAGGACAATTTGCCCAATTAACGGGAGGATTAGAATCTTTAGTAGATGCTCTTGTAGAGCAGATGCCAAAAAACGTTTCTTTGCACACATCTGCTGAGGTGCTAGGAGTATCTTACACCGAGGGGCGCTATGTAGTGGAAATACAACAAGGGAGGGACTCCTATGACCGTCTTGTGATCACTACGCCACCTAAAGCCTATGAAAGATTCTTTGCAAGAGATGAAAAATTTGAAGACTTGCGGCATATGGAACAATCTTCTTGTGCCATTGTCATTATGAGTTTGCCGAAATCAGCTTTTACAAATCCATTGAAAGGTACAGGTTTTGTCATTACTCGCAGCACAGAGACCCCATTGACGGCATGTACTTACATTTCTAGTAAGTGGCCGCAAACGACACCACAAGACAAGGTGGTACTACGCGTCTTTTTAGGTAAGCCTACAGATTCTACAGTAGATACGCATAGTGAAGAAGAGCTGTGTGAATTGGCGCTTTCAGAAATACGAAATATATTGAAGTTTACAGGAAATCCAGAATGGATGGAAGTAGTGCGGTTACAAAAAAGTATGCCTCAATATGAAGTAGGCCATAAAGAACGAGTGGCTACACTCATGACATATGTAGCAGAACACTATCCAGGATTGGCATTGATTGGCACGCCATTTAAAGGGGTAGGCATGCCAGATGGCATCAAACAAGCATATGAATTGGTAGAAGGATGGAAAGAAGAAACTAAGGAGGTAGTTACTATGGAGACGCATACGGAATCTAAACACGTACATCATGGGTCAGGTTTAGTGGAGGGACGTCCAGAACCTAAGCACGGTCATCATGGAGCAGTGTCTATGGAAGGACATCCAGAAATAACAGGATTAGAAAAAGTGCCTGAAACATACGAAGGTTGGTTTAGCTTACACGCTAATTATTCCATCAATTTTGAAAAATGGAGAAACTGGTCTACGGAGCAACAAAGAGAAGCATTGCAATCCTTTAAGGAGTTTATTGGAAACTTAGAAAGAGCTCATGAAGCCCATACAAGTAGCTATGCTATGTACCAAATTAATGGTCATAAGGGAGATATTATGTTTTGGTTCTTGCAACCAAGCTTACAAGAGTTGAACGAAGTAGAGTTGAAATTGAAGAAATTGCCGATTTTTAGTGTTTTACAACCTGAATCTTCCTTCGTATCTGTCATTGAAGTAAGCAATTATGTAAAATCACCAAAAGATCATCCAAGGATTCAAGCTCGTTTATATCCTAAAATTCCAAGGTTGGCTTGCATGTGCTTCTACCCTATGACAAAACAACGTAATCTTACAGATAATTGGTATATGTTAGATCGTCAAAGTCGTGGTAAAATGATGCGTTCTCATGGCCAAATTGGTAAAAAATATGAGGATACGATCAAAGAGTTTACCACTGGTGCGTTTGGTATGGACGATTGGGAATGGGGGATTACATTGATGAGTGATGATCCCATTCAGTTCAAAAAAATTGTCAATGAAATGCGCTTTGATGAAGTAAGTGCTCGTTTTGGTATCTTTGGACCATTTACGATTGGTACGATTCTAGATTTAGATGGCATAGACCATTTATTCTCCTAATACATCAATACGGTCGTAAACATATAAAGAAATAGAATTAAAGTTGCGATAGGTTTGCATACCAGTACTATACCGGATTGTAAGACCTGTCGCATTTTTAGGCTCTATAACAAATGTTGGGGCTACTCATATAAGAGTTGTAGCCCATATGCAAGATGGAGTCATGGTTTGTAGTATGTCTCATTATATCTCAGTGATACTTATACAATAGCTATATACTGTTCTGTGGTATAATGAAAGATATGATAAAGGAGTGATGTCATGAAATTGTTCGCTATAGACTTAGATGATACGTTGTTACGTGATGATAATACCGTGTCTGACTATACAAAAACAGTGCTTAAGAAAGTACAGGACAAGGGCGTTGAGGTACTCATTGCTACAGGTCGTATGTACCAAACGGCATATCCTGTAGCACATCACTTAGGCTTAGGTGATGTACCGATGGTACTCTATTCTGGTGGTGTCATCCAACGTGTGGAAAGTAAAGAACTCATTTGGGAGCGGGCTATACCGCCAGAGATAGCACGTAAAGTATTAGCCATCGCGAGAGAGCATAATATCTATATTCAGTCCTATATTGATGACGAATTATTAGTGCACAGTGAAACAGAGTTTTCTCATCTCTATGAAGAGATTACAGGTGCTAAGGCTATGTATGTAGGAGATGCGATCTATGAACCTGAAAAAGGAGTTAATAAACTATTAGTAGTAGAAGAACCTGAACGTATGGCAGAGGTGATTGCTATTCTTTCCAAAGAAGTAGGCGATATGGTTGATTTAGTTCGGTCTAAGGTAAATTTTTTAGAAATCGTAGCACCTCACGTGTCCAAAGGGGAAGCCTTGGCTTTCATGGGCGAACGATTGGGCATCGGTTTAGAAGATATGGTATCCTTTGGTAATTCAGAAAATGATATTTCTATGTTACAAGTGACTGGTCATTCCGTGGCGGTAGGGAATGGAGAGAAACATGTGAAGACAATTGCCAAAGAAGTATGCGACACAAATGAAAACGATGGCGTCGCTAAATGGATCGAAGCAAATGTGTTATAAAATTTTGTAGGAGGGCCTCATGGAAGGGTTTCGTTTAATCATTGTGACCGGTATGTCCGGAGCAGGTAAAACACAAGTGATGCAAGTTTTGGAAGATATGGGATATTTCTGTATCGACAATATTCCTCCTGTGTTGATTCCTAAGTTTAGTGAAATTTGTCGTCAAAGTGCAGGCACTAAAGTGAGTCAAGTAGCTTTAGTAGTAGATATCCGTAGTCGTGAATTCTTTGATGATTTGAATAGCGCCCTAGAAGATTTGACGGCGATGAATGTGCCTTATGAAATCGTATTTATGGAGGCTAGCGATGATACTTTAATTCGTCGGTATAAAGAAACACGTCGTAGTCACCCATTGGCACCATCAGGACGTATTAGTACGGGGCTTTCACAAGAACGGGCACTCTTAGCGGATGTGCGTAGCAAAGCAGATCATATTATTGATACGACAAATATGAAAACATCTGCTTTGAAATCGTTTATGCGCCGTACCTTTAGCCATGTGAAGGAACAAACAGATGGCATGGCGATTACGGTGGTAAGTTTTGGTTTTAAATTTGGCATGCCTACTGATGCGGATATGGTATGGGATGTACGATTCTTGCCGAATCCATACTACATTCCTGAATATCGTCATAAATCGGGGCGTGTACCAGTGGTAAAGGAGTATATTCACTCCTTTGAAGTGACTGATGAATTTAAAAAGCATTTCTTCACTACACTGGATTTCCTTGTGCCAAATTATGAACAAGAGGGAAAGAGTCAATTTGTGGTAGCTGTAGGCTGTACAGGCGGTATGCATCGTAGCGTAGCAATGGCAGAGGCGTTGTATGCTCATTTGAAAGAAAAAGGCTGTAATGTTTCCGTGGAACATCGTGATATGATGCGTAATCATGTAGAAGAAGATGTGAATCCACGTTCTAGATTAGACCTATAAAAGAAAGGAGTGGGACGATTTCTTCGTCTCTCAAGCCTATGAAACATAATAATTGGATGCGTTGGTTTGCACCAGGCATTAGTATTAAGCGGTGGCTATTCCTATTTTCTTTAGGCACGATTTGGCTGGTAGTGGGTGTCCTTATGATGATGAACTACCAGTGGATTAGCGACTTTGAAGATATTTTCTTAGAATTTTTATTCCATTTAACTGGATCCTATAACTATACCGTTATAGCCAGTCTTGGTTTGGCAGGTATTGTGGCGGGTATAGTAGCTATGCTGTGGGGGATACGTAAGCTCATTCAGACCATAGTGAATGCGATTTTACCGAATACAGATGATGGTGTAAGTGATTATATTTTTGAAAAAATTCGTTTAGGACAAGGACCAAAAATAGTAGTTATTGGTGGTGGTACGGGACTGTCTATGCTATTGCGAGGGTTAAAAAGTAAAACCACAAATTTAACAGCTATTGTTACAGTTGCAGACGATGGGGGTTCTTCTGGTCGATTACGAGAAGACTTTCAAATGATTGCTCCTGGAGATTTGCGCAACTGTCTAGTAGCATTAGCGGAAAAAGAAGGTCTTATGGAAGAATTATTCCAATACCGTTTTACGAAGGGCGCAGAATTGTCTGGACATAGTTTTGGGAATTTATTCTTAACAGCCATGACTCAAGTGCTAAAAGACGATGTGGAAAAAGCCCTTGAGGCGTCTAGCAAAATTCTGCAAGTTCGTGGACGGGTTATTCCGTCATCTACGGAAGAAATTAAGCTTATTGCGGAACTGACGGATGGTAGCATTGTAGAAGGGGAAAGTAATATTCCTAATGCGGGTAAGCCAATTGCGAAGGTCTATACAGAACCACACAGACCATCTCCTGTAGGAGCTGCCTTGCAAGCCATTGATGAAGCCGATGCCATCATTTTAGGACCGGGCAGTTTATATACTTCGGTAATGCCGAACCTATTGATTGATAAGGTAGCAGATCACATTGCTAACTCTAAAGCGGCTAAGATTTATATTTGCAATGTCATGACGCAGCCAGGTGAAACAGATGGGTATACTGTATCTGACCATGTGAAAGCCATTGAAGCACATAGTGAGGTGGGAATTATCGATACAGTCCTTGTGAATGATAACAGAATCCAAGATGCCACATTGGAACACTATAAACAAGCCGGGCAAGAGCCAGTAGAAGTAGATATGGATGTATTACAATCGATGGGGATTCGGACCATTCGTGCAAACTTAGTAGATAGCCAAGATAAAGCGGTACATAATTCTGCTCGGTTAGCGAAAGTGGTCATGGATGTTGTCTATGCTTTACAGACCGATATTGAACCGCATATTTTAGAAGATTACTTACAACGTGAAGATCATTAAGTATGAAAGTAGAGCCTCTAGAGGCTCTACTTTCTAGTAGAAATAGTAAAGGAGAGGCTATGTCATTTGCAGAAGATGTAAAAAATGAATTGTGCCAATTTAAAACAGAAGATGCGTGGGCATCCAAGGTAGAGGCCTCTTGTTTATTACGGATGGGTGGGTCTATTTTATTAGGTGTGCAGGGCCGTGTAGGGGTACGTTTGGTGACCGCCAATAATGCCGTGGCTAGACGGGTGCTAGGAATTATCAAGGAACAATATGATTTACCTACCTCTGTACTAGTGCGCAAAGGACTAAACCTACGCAAAAAGAACATGTATACTTTAACGGTAGAGCCCACAGAGCCGAGTCGTCTTGCCTTGGAAGATTTACAGTTATGGCCCGTAGATGCCATGATTCCTGATGCATGGCTAAAAGATATGGAGTCTAGACGTGCTTTTTTGCGAGGCGCCTTTCTTGGTTGTGGCTCTGTGAATAAACCACAAAGTGATTACCATTTAGAGTTTATGACAACGAAAGAAAATTTTGCGGATCAGATTATTCGTGTTTTAAAAATGTTTCGTCTTAATGCACGAAAAGTAGAGCGGAAAGAAGAATTTGTAGTATATTTAAAAGAAGGTGATGCGGTGACGTCATGTTTACAAATCATGGGAGCCCAATCAGCACTGATGAATTTTGAAAATGTACGTATTATGAAAGATGTACGCAACACTATCAATCGACAAGTAAACTGTGAAACAGCAAATTTACAAAAAACGGTGAATGCAGCAGTACGCCAACTCGATGCGATCCGTATTATTGATAAGCATCAAGGCTTAGATTCCTTGCCAATTCGTCTTTATGAGGCAGCTATGTTGCGACAAGAATTTCCGGATGGTAGTTTGCAAGAATTGGTAGATGCGTATGAAACAAAATATAAACGAGAATTGACAAAATCTGGCATTGGACATCGTTTGCGTAAATTAGAGGCCATTGCCTTGCAGTGGGAGCCAGATGGACTTACGATAGAATAGAGGAACTATGAAATTGATGAATACAACACAATGGAAACGGTGCTTGCTAGGTAGTGTACTAGCCTTATTAGGTATGAGCACTACCTATGGACAAGCTCCCAAAACTGTCAATATTGATGACTATACATTTACGCCTTTAGCAGTGAAAACTGTAAAAGAGATAGATACATTATTATTGTCAGATAGTCCTGAATATGTAAAAGAGCCTGGGATTGTTGCAGCAGGTACACTACATGGGAAAAGTCGTATTTACTTTTACCATGTAAACGAACGAACAGAACCTATGAAAGTAGGTATTTTATTGGAAAATAAGGGGAAGGCCCCAGCAGTTGTAGAGATTGAACGAGCTATCTATGCGAAGCCGAGTCCAGACTATTTTAAAGTAGGACGAGAACTTTCAAAAAAAGAAATGGCTACGGCAGAATTAGGTTTGGGAGCTTGGATGCAAGAAGGAGTTAATATTCCTGTTCGCTCTAAGGTGATGAAAAAAGACATTAAACAACAAAAAGAGAGCCTTATTCAATCTCGAAAAATAAAGTTAAAGCAAGTGGAAGAAGAAATCAAAAAAGATACCACATCACGAACTATTTCTTTAGTATCACAAGATGCCGATGCGAAGGAGTTTGTATTACGCCCTGGAGAAGTACGACCTATTTTCACTGAGTTGGAAAAAGTTTTGATGAAGCAAGATGACTTATTTAGTGGTATCGTCGATTTTTCAGCTTCAGCACCAGTCTACGCCTCTGTGGCGGTGATGGAACCTAAATCAACAGTTACCTATGGTTTACCATTGCTATCAATTCATCCTATAGATGATGTAGAGTTGCGTGGTACCTATGAAGGCATGCGTCGATTCCATGTGGTAGAACCGCAGTTCAATAGTGATGCAGGTCCTGCAAGCTTTGAAATTGCCAATGACCGAGAAGATGCTTTCATTAGCGGTGTTGATGAAACGACAAATGGTAAGGTGGTAAAAAATAAGGGGAATTATGGTATTTCCAATGTATACGTGTTGCACACAGAAGGAAACACTCCCTATGCCTTGTATTTTAACCCATTAGGAGGCGCGTTCAGCGGTACATTCAGGATTACATCTTCTAAAGGTACACAGACCTATGATGTGCCTGTAAAAGGTCCGTACTTAGGGCATCAAACGATTTATGACACACAATTGCTAGATGTATTTGATAGACCAGAAGATTTATTGTTAGAATACATGTCACCAGGGGCTTCAAATTTACCAGTTAGATTTTTGTTGATTCCTCAAATTTCTGAGAAAATGAAAAATAATGGCAAGTCATCAGAATATATTACTAATTTATTGAATAGAATTTTGGGAAAATAATCAAATTTTTATATAAATAATCTAAAAAGATATCTTGAGTAAATGATTAAATTGTTTGTTTTATATGAACAGTTATTCCTGTTGTTATAGGATATTATGCAAATTGAAATTCTATGATTTTATTTAAAATAATCTAGATAGACAAAGTTCATATTGACAATCATTGCTAATTGTAAATATAATGAGTATTAGAAATGATACTCAGATTAAAGTAGGCGATGTAGTTCGGCAAAGAGGCCCATTTGTTAGTCGTATGAGACAACAAATGGGCTTTTTTGAAAGGAGGAGCATGAGTCAAGGTTGTGTGAATAAAATGGAAACCTTCAAACCAAAGGTTATGGATTTAGATATGTTGTCTACCATAGAGGTGGAACATGGTACCATTTATGAGATGAATACACCTCAAGGTAAGGCGAAGATGCATAGTTATCCTGTGTTCGGTGGGGTAGAATTAACGTTCCAAGAGGTAACTATGAAAGAAATCCGACATCATGCAAAACCCTTAGAGGGTATGTTTGAAATCCATTATTGTAAAGAAGGGCGTATTGAGTGTGCCTTTGATAATGGAAAAGTGTTATATATGGATGAAAATGATATTTCTGTAGGATGGAAAGAATCTCCTAGTTATGTACATTCTACGAAGTTTCCTACCTCTTATTACAAAGGTATCAATTTATCTATTTACATTCCCAAAGCGCAAGAGATGGTGAACAAATTTGTAGGACATGATCGTATTAATCTACGTGATGTATGTAATCGATTTTGTCAGGATTTTGAATTTGGTTTTGTATGTCGAAGGGAATCTAGGCTTAGTGATATTTTTAAAAGTTTATATGATCTACCAGAGGAAGTACTACCAAATTTATTTCAGCTGAAATGCATGGAAATTATATTACTATTAAGTACCATAACTGGAGATCATGATTGCTGCATGCCATACTTTGAAAAAAGACATGTAGATAGTGTGAAACGTATGCACGAATTTTTGATGAAAAATTTAAATCAAAAGCCGACCATTGAAGAATTGGCAAAAACATATGGATTAGCACCAACGGCATTGAAAAAATGTTTCAAAGGGATTTATGGTAGCAGCATTCATCAATATATTAAGCATATGCGGATAAAGGAGGCGGCAAAAGATTTAAGAAATACAGATGATAGTATTCTCAGCATAGCTAACCGATATGGCTATGAAAATGCTAGTAAGTTTGCAGAAGCATTTCGGGTTATTACTGGACATAAGCCTAGTGAATATAGGAAGAAAAATAAAATGTCGGAATGGATTGAATAGGAGCTTTTTAGAGTAGATTTGAAAATATTAAATCTGATATGATAGGTTTAAGCTGATAAAAATTATCATATTTTTTATGGAGGTAACAACATGGACAGCCTTTTATACATTGTACACTTATTTAACAGCGGCGGATTAGTAATGTATCCGTTGGTAATTTTATCAATTATCGTCATTGCCATTGGTATTGAACGATATACCTATTTCAAAGCTAATACTGCATTGCTAAAGGAATTTAGTCATGATGTATATTTTGCAGTAAAAGAAAATGATTGGGCAAAGGCCAAAGAGTTATGTACGGCAAATCAAACGGCAACAGCTCGTATCTTGAATGCAGGTTTAAGATACTCCAAGAATGAAACAAGCATGAAAAACGCATTCTCCGAACAAATGATGATCGAAGCATCTCATTTGAAAATTCATTTGGACTACTTAAGTGCTATCGTAACAATTTCTCCGTTGTTAGGTTTGTTAGGTACAGTATCCGGTATGATTGGCACATTCAGTATCTTGGATAATGGAGCAGGTGCATCTGCTATTTCTGGTGGTGTTGGTGAAGCCTTAATCGCCACAGCAACAGGTTTGTTAGTAGCTATTTTAGCCTTCTGTGTATACACATATTTCAGCCATCGTATGGATGCAATTATCAATGATACTGAAACATTATCTGTAGTGTTATTAAATGGTATGAAAGAACAATGGAGTGATTCTCATGTTTCAAAATAGTCGATTAAAAATGAAACCTGAGTTCATGATTGTGCCAATGATTGATATTATTTTCTTCTTGCTGGTTTTCTTCATGATGAACAGTATTGAAACGGTGGCACAAAAGTCCTTAGGTGTACAATTACCGCAAGCACAATCAGCAACACAAGTCAAACAAAGTCCCATCATTCTTACATTGGATAAAGAAGGACATATCTTAATTGACTCAAAACCATATAGTATCGATGAAGCACGTAACTATATTACAAGTAAAATTGGAGAAAATCCAAACACAGCGGTACTATTACAAGCTGACAAAAATACGCAACATGGATTTGTAGTTGCCATTATGGATATGCTAAAAACGATTGGGGTTAAGAAGTTCTCAATTGCTGCTAGCTAGAAAGGATGACACATGGAACAATATATTTCCTGGAAAAAATCCTACATAATCTCCGTTGTAATCCACATTGTCCTAGCTGTTGTGTTAGGTATTGCTTTAGTATCAGTAGTAGAACATAAACAAACCGAAAATGCTTTTGAAATTGACATGTCTATTTCCGACGACTTAAAAGCATCCGCAGGTGGCGGTGGCGGTGGCGGCGGGGTATCCTTCCCTCAACCACTTTCACAAGAAGTTGTACAAGCTAAAGTACAAGCTGCGCAACAAAGTTTATCATCTCCGGTGCCAGTTGATGATGCTGTGAATGTGCCTACATCTACCAATGCAGCTACAGGTGCAAGTGATGGAACATCTACAAACCAAGGCACTGGTGGCGGATCTGGTGGTGGTAATGGAACAGGTAACGGCACTGGTGATGGTAGCGGTAACGGCTCTGGTAGCGGTGGTGGTTCTGGATCTGGCAGTGGCGGAGGCAATGGAGATGGTGTTGGTACAACATCTGGCAATGCGCCATTTGACTGGGCAGGATTTGTGGCTACTGTACAAGCTCAAGCACAAGGCACATACCCTCCAATGGCAGTAAAACGTAATTTACAAGGTAGTGTTACAGTTAGCGTAACTATCGATGCAGGTGGTAATATCGCATCTGTATCTGCTGGCGGTGGTCCAGGTATCTTAAATAGCCATACCCAGGATGTTGTCTATGGCATAGGCAACTATCCAAATGGTAGTGGTTCATCAGTATCAAATACATTCACTGTGTATTACACTTTGAATGGTGACTAGTGCAAAGGCACAAGAAATAATTCAGGAGGAATTATGGATTTAAAAACTTTATTTGACTCCATGTCGGAGGAACAACGTAATATTCAACTTGGTTTTGATACGGCGACGCCGTTGACACATGCTTTTACAAGTAAACGTGCGGTACATGCTGGTCTAAGTGGTCGTCCTTTAGAAAAGGATGAGGCACAACGTGTATGGAATGAATTAATGCAACAACCGCCTGTTCCAGGCCAAATGCAAACGGCATATATTCATATCCCATTTTGCCAAACAAAGTGTACCTACTGCGGATTCTATCAACATGCTACGAATCAAGATGCAGAAGATACATATGTAGATATGTTATTGAAAGAAATGCAAATGGCTGCGGATCAACCACGGTTCCGTGATGGTTTGATTCACACTATCTTTATTGGCGGTGGTACACCAACATCATTATCTGCTAATAATGCAAAACGCATGTTGTCTGCCATCCAAGAATATTTCCCGTTGGCTAATGACTATGAGTTGACATTAGAAGGTCGTATTCACGACTTGGTGCCTGAAAAAATGGATGTATGGATGAGCCATGGTGTAAACCGTATGTCCCTAGGGGTACAATCTTTCCATACTCATGTACGTCGTCAATTGGGACGCTTAGATGATCAAGATACAGTATTGTCTCGATTAGAACAATTAAAAGCATACCAACAATGTTCTGTGATTGTAGATTTAATCTACGGTTTGCCAGATCAAACGATGGATGTGTGGATGGAAGACTTAAAAATTCTTGAACAATCCGCAGCAGATGGTATGGATTTGTATCAATTAAATGTGTTTGAAAATAGTGATTTACAAAGCTTAATTGAACGCGGTAAAGTAAGCCCAGCAGCTACCACTAAAGAACAAGCTTTAATGTATGAAGCAGCTGTAAAATACTTGATGAAACGTGATTTTACACGTTTAAGTGCAGCTCATTGGAGCCGTGCACCGCGTGAACGCTCTATGTACAACACTATGGCAAAAGCTGGATATCCAATGTATCCATTTGGTTGTGGTGCTGGCGGTAATTTAGGTGGATACATGACAATGTTACACCGTGTATTACCTCCATATGAAGCTCTTGTAGAAGAAGGTAAAAAACCATTTATGGTTCTTATGAAACAATCTGAACTACAAGAATTCTCCAACTATGTAATCAGCTCCTTGGAGAGAGGCGTTTTAAACTTAGATGCTTTGATTGAAATGGATTCAAAATTAGAGGACTTACGTTGGTTGCTTGATACATGGGTAACACGTGGTTTGCTAGAATATAATGGCGTATTATATCGGCTAACAACAGCTGGTGGATTCTGGCATGTTAATATTACACAAACAGTTATTGAATGTGTTCAATACATCTTAACGGGTGAAAGCACATTGTTACATGAAAATATTGCCGCTCAAAACCACGGTGGAAAACCAAAAGATCATCCACATGTAGGTGGTCATCCTGAAGGTGTTGCAAAACATCCACATGGAGCAGGAGGACATCCAGCGGGCATTCCAAAAGGACATCCAGAAGGAGTGCCAATGGGAGGACACCCAGCAGGGGTACCTAAGCATCCACATGGAGCAGGCGGACACCCAGCGAGTATCCCAAAAGGACATCCAGAAGGAGTACCAATGGGAGGGCACCCAGCAGGAGTACCTAAGCATCCACATGGAGCAGGCGGACATCCGGCAGGCATTCCAAAAGGACATCCTGGAGATATTGAGACCACACGTGCCCATGGCACAGTAGGACATAGTCCATTTAAGAAAAATATTTAGGTAGTATCTATTACAGGTGAACTCCTACACACCTTACCAAACCAAACAATATAGTTTCCTGTAATAGTTCTATAGCCACTCATAGAGTGGAATCAGGTATACCAGGTCAAAGTTGGTAGGCTGCATCATACTATAGTACGTTTAAAATCACTTCAGTAATGAGAGTGCAGTATCCGCAGGCATTGCCTGCGGATGTATATCTGATATATGTACATTGTGCTATAGGCTGCAATGTTACATACAAAATAATGATATACTAAGTATAGTATTTATATGTTATGTAAAAGGAGCGCACTTCCTAGAAGTGTGAAAAAATGAATGAAAGCAATCGTAGTTTACTCAAGCCGTACGGGCAATACAAAATTAGTAGCAGAAGCTATGGCAAGTGCTTTGCCTGCTGGTACACCATGTGTATCTGTGAAAGAAGTTCCAGCTGATTTAGCATCTTATGATGTAGTATTTATGGGTTTCTGGGCAGACCAAGGTAACGCTGATAAAGCGGCACAAGCAGTACTTAAAGAAATCACAAATGAAAAAGTAGCTTTATTCTGTACTTTAGGGGTTCCACCAGTATCTCCTCATGCACAAGAAACTGTAGAAGCAGCTGCGAAATTGTTACCAAATGGTCAAACACCAGTAGGTTACTTCAAATGCCAAGGTAAAGTAGATCCAAAAGTAATCGAAATGATGTACAAAATGTTCCCAGAAGGACACAGTCATGGTAAGAGCGCTGAACGTGATGCACGTCATGCACAAGCAGCATCTCATCCAGATGAAAACGACTTAGCTAATGCAAAAGCATTCGTTGAAGAAGTGGTTGCTAAACTATAAGTTTTCTACCTATGTAATAGGTTGCAATATAATAACACTCCGAAGAAGACTGCCAGAAATGGCAGTCTTTTTCATTAGATGGGATAAGATCTGGTATAGAGTCTTAACTACAAATTTTTAATAATTATTCTAAATAAGATTTTCCTATTGGTGAGAAAAGGTTTTTACTATATGTAATATGATAAACCTATAAAAAAAGCCAAAATTTTTGTATAATTAAGTTATATTTTGTTATTCCTTTGAAAGGGGGAGCTTTATGCTAGTTTTGTCGGGAATAGTTATTATGATTTTGGGATTAGCATTTCGATTCAATGCGCTGCTTGTCATTTTGTTGGCAGGTATTGTTACGGGTCTAGTTGGTGGTGTAGGATTTCGAGAAACAATAGCTGCTATAGGAAAAGCATTTGTAACTAATCGATATATGTCTTTATTTATACTAATTTTACCTGTAGTAGGGATTATGGAACGTCATGGCTTAAGAGAGCGTGCTGGATTTTTAATTGGTAAAATTAATGCAGCCACAGCGGGAAGAATATGCATGCTTTATATGTTAATAAGACAAGTAACGGTAGCATTTGGTATTTCTTTAGCAGGAATGCCTGCGTTTGTTAGACCTCTTATTGCGCCAATGGCTGAAGCCGCTACATTACATGGACAGGAAGTTTCACAAGAGACAGTTGATAAAATCAGAGCAATGGCAGCTTCTGCTGATAATATTGGAAACTTTTTTGGACAGAACATTTTTATTGCCGCAGGCGGAATATTATTGATAAAAGGGGTTATGGAACAGTCTGGTATTACAATCAATTTAGCAGATATGATTTTATATTGTATTCCAACAGCCATTACTGCGTATATTCTAGCGAGTATTAGATATATTCTTTTTGATAAAAAAGTTAAAGATTTAATTGCTAAAGATACGTTAAGTATATAGAGGGGGTGTATGTATGGATTTGTTTGGATTACCTGCATTAGAAGTTGTATATATATTAACAGGAATCGTGTTAACTATTGTTGCTATACAATCCTTTAATGATAAGGAGAATACAAAGCGTATTGGAACCGGATTATTTTGGTTAACCTATGCTATTAGTTTTATATTTGGGAAATATATACCAGATGAAATTAATGGATGGATGGTAATTTTTATGGCAGCTATAGTGGCTACTAAGCAGCTGGGGAAAGGTTTTTATAATGAATCTTCTACAGAAATGAAGCTGTCTGAGTCTAAAAGAATTGGCAATGCCATTTTTGTGCCAGCTTTGTTAGTCGGGATTGTTACATTTTTAGTTGGAATCTTTACTAAACTAGGTGCTTTAGTTGGTCTAGGTATTGCTGCAGTTGTTGCTTTACTGGTAGCAGTATTCTTAACACGGGTTTCAATACATCAAGGATTTAATGAAGGGCGCCGATTGATAGATGCAATTGGGTGGACAGCTATTTTATCGCAATTACTAGCAGCATTAGGATACGTATTTGGTATTGCTGGTGTGGGCAAAGTTATTGCTACAGGAATATCTAGTATAATTCCTGTTGATAATATTTTTGCTGTTGTAGCTACATATTGTCTTGGTATGGCACTATTTACTATTGTTATGGGAAACGCATTTGCAGCTTTTGCAATGATGACAACGGGGATTGGAATACCTATGTTAATTCATATGCATAATGCAAATCCTGCAATGATAGGGCCAATTGCTATGCTTGCAGGGTATTGTGGAACATTACTAACACCGATGGCAGCAAATTTTAATATTGTTCCAACTGCTTTATTAGAAATGAAGGACCAATATGGGGTTATTAAGGCACAATGGCCTGTGGCAGTAGCGTTATTAGTATTTAACATATTGCTTATGTATTATTTCATGGTATTCTAAAGTAATGTAGTAAAAATAAATGCATATATAGTCATATTAAGAGGCGGTTAATAATGAAAACAATCTTAGTAACAGGGTTTGATCCATTTGGTGGAGAACCTATAAACCCAGCTTGGGAAGCGGTAAAGGAATTAGAAGGATATATGGTAAACGATTATAAAGTTGTTACTAAAATGGTGCCAACAGTTCGCTATGATAGTGTGGATGCTGTAAAAAAAGCTATTGAAGAACATCATCCAGAAGCAATTATGTTAGTAGGTCAAGCTGGTGGGAGACCAGATATTACAGTAGAGAGAATTGCTATTAATATAGATGACTTCCGCATTGCAGATAATAAAGGTAACAAACCTAAGGATGAATTTATCGTAGAAGGTGGGTCTCCAGCTTATTTTGCCACATTGCCGATTAAAGATATGGTTAATGGCTTACACCATCAAGGAATTCCAGCTAGTATTTCAAATACAGCAGGTACCTTTGTTTGTAACCATATTTTTTATGGTGTAGCACAGGAAGTTGCAAATACGAATATTCGTTGTGGATTTGTACATATACCATATTTGCCAGAACAAGTAGTAACTAAGCCTGGTCAACCAAGTATGGCTAAAAATATTGTTGTAGAGGGCCTACAATCTATGGTCAATACAATTTGTAGTGGAAAAAGATATGAAATCATAGATCCTGTGGATTATGTCATTCCACATGATTAGTTATAAGTAATAAAACTTTTAAAATGAATGTGAGGATTTATGCTTGTGAGCATAATCCCACATTTATTTTATTTACGTTCATAATAAATGTTGGGGCTATTCATATAAGAGTAGTCGCCAACATTTTTTATTGCAATAAACTAGATATATGCAAGTGGGTTCCCTTAAATTATTAATACTTTTGTATTACCATATTTATGAAAAAAGATATACATTCATACAAAGCATATAACAGGGGATTGCTTATTCATATATTCTTAGTGTATAATAAATAAAAACTATATTCTATAGAATATAGTTTATAAAATATTAATTAAGGAGATTGAGACATGTCATTTTATATTGATTTAAATAGTGACTTAGGAGAGAGCTTTGGCGCCTATACTATGGGGATGGATGCCGAGGTATTACAATATGTTACCAGTGCCAATGTAGCTTGTGGATGGCATGCGGGTGATCCGTTAATTATGCAAAAAACGGTTGCACTTTGTCAACAAGAAGGGGTTGCGATAGGGGCCCATCCTGGATACCCAGATCTTATGGGATTTGGTAGACGAAAGATGGATATTTCCCCAGAGGAAGCGAAAGCATATATGATCTACCAAGTGGGAGCACTACAAGGATTTTGCCATGCTCATGGATTGTCATTACAACATATGAAATTACATGGGGCATTTTATAATACAGCCTGTGTAAGTCCCAAAATTGCAGATGCAATTCTTGATGGACTAGAAGTGGTCAATCCGTCCTTGTCAGCCATGGTGTTAAGTGGTAGTTATATTGCAAAAGCAGCTCAGAAAAGAGGAATCCCAGTGATTCAAGAAGTATTCGCAGATCGTGGATATACAGAAGAAGGAACATTAGTGCCACGTTCAGAACAAGGTGCCTTTATTCATGATCCAAAGGAAGCGGTGGAAAGAGTATTAATGATGATTAAGGAAGGTTGTGTTCTTTCTAATACGGGAAAAAGTATTTCCATTCAGGCTGACTCAGTTTGTGTTCATGGAGATAATCCACAAGCATTAGAGTTTGTTAAGGCATTACGAGAGGGGTTAATACAAGAAGGCGTTATTCTGCGTAATTTTCAAAATAGATAAAAGGAGTTTTATATATGAAACCATTGACAAATAATAAGAATATTTCCGTTCTATTAGGCGCGGCATTCTTAATGGCTACATCTTCCATTGGACCTGGATTTATGTTGCAAACAGCAGCTTTTACAGCGGAATATAAGGCAGACTTTGGATTTGCTATTGCAGTTTCTGTTATTTTTTCTATTATTGCACAATTAAATGTTTGGACTATTATTAGTGTATCTCGTATGAGAGGGCAAGATATTGCTAACAAAATTTTTCCGGGTCTTGGATATGTAGTAGCTTTCCTGATTGCCCTAGGTGGGTTGGCATTCAATATCGGGAATATTGGTGGCGCATCTATGGGGTTGCATATTGTGTTTGGAATCGATACTACAACAGCAGCAGCGATTAGTGGTATCATTGGTATTGCTTTGTTTGCATCTCCAAAAATGGGCGGAGCTCTAGACATGACTGCAAAGGTGTTAGGAACAGTGATGATTGTATTAATAGGCTTTATTGCTTTTTCAACACATCCACCAGTAGATACGGCCATTGTACATACAATTTTGCCTGATACATATCCATGGTTGGCGACTCTTACATTAATTGGAGGTACTGTAGGGGGATATATAACATTTTCAGGAGGACATAGGTTGATTGACTCTGATATAACAGGAGAAGAACATTTGCCGGATGTAAGAAAGTCTGCGTTCTTAGGAATGACTGTAGATGCATTAGTGAGAGCGCTTTTATTTTTAGCCGTATTAGGGGTAGTATCTAGTGGAATGACGCTTGATCCAAAAGATCCAGCTGGTTCAGCATTCTTGCTGGGTGCAGGACCATTAGGTCATATGATTTTTGGAGTAGTATTTTTCAGTGCTGCTATTACATCTGTAGTAGGGGCAGCCTATACATCGGTATCATTTTTGAAAACTTTGTTTACAGTTGTGAAAAACTATGAAAAATTAATGATTATGTTATTTATAGCTATTTCAACGTGTATTTTGATCTTTATTGGTAAACCAGCGGCCTTATTAATTTTGGCGGGCTCCATTAATGGGTTGATTTTGCCTATTACATTGGCAGTAATGTTAGTAGCAACTCGTAAAAGTCAAATTGTCGGAACTTATAATCATCCCAAATTGTTGTATTATACTGGATGGGGTGTCGTATTAATTACGGCTTATATTGGTATTACCTCTTTAGAGGGTATTACGAAATTGTTGCACTAATACAATATTCAATTACTAGATATGTTAGAGGATACCATGTTATTAGATAGAAATGAGGCTGTGTATGACACATACAATATCACCAGTAGGAGATAGGGCAATTTTGATATCATTTGGTGATGTTATTTGTCCAACTATTAATCGCAAAATACAACAAGTCATAGAGGACATTTATAATATGAAGGACCCAGCCATACATGAGTTAATACCTGCATATACATCACTGATGATACAATATGATGCTTTAGAGTATTCCTATGCTGAATTAAAATCCAAACTAGAACCAGTCTTATCCATAACTATTGACATTTCAGAAGAAGATAGAGTTACAGTCATTGAGATACCAACTCTATATGGAGGAGAGTATGGACCGGACCTTTCGTTTGTTGCTAAGTATCATAATATGTCGGAACATGATGTTATAACTATTCACAGTGGGACAGATTACTTAGTGTATATGTTAGGATTTATACCAGGATTTGCTTACTTAGGGGGGATGAACCGACGTATAGCTACTCCGCGCTTACAATCTCCTAGACAATCTATACCGGCGGGTTCTGTAGGTATTGCAGGAGAACAAACGGGAATCTATCCGAGTCAATCTCCTGGTGGATGGCAGATTATAGGGCGTACACCGATAACTATGTATGATATTCAAAGGAGTAATCCATCGTTAGTTTCAGCAGGACAATATGTTAGATATGTACCTATTGATGAAGAAGTGTTTCATTCTATAGAGACAAGCGGACATGAATATACGCCAGTATCTCGAGTTATTAAGGTAGGTGAATTACGTGGGTAAATATATTGGAGAGAAAATCTCTATTCAGTTTATACAACCTGGCTTTTTTACAACTATACAGGATGCAGGACGTACTGGATACCAACAATATGGTATGCCAGTAGCAGGACCAATGGATATAGAAAGTTATTTGTTGGGGCAAGCTTTGGTGGGGAATAGAGATAATCGAGGAGCCCTTGAGTGTACAGTGCTTCCACCAACGATAGAAGTGTTAGGTGAGTGTATTGTAGCATTTACAGGTGCTAATATGAAACCTACTATTAATGGTATAGAGGTATCGAGATATATTCCGTATATGTGCCATGCAGGTGATGTACTCTCAGGTAGTATAAGTGAATGCGGCATGAGGATGTATATTTCATTTGCCGGGGGAATTGATGTTCCACTTATAAATGGAAGTGTGTCAACACATACCACAGCATGTATAGGAGGTCATGAAGGAAGAGCTATACGTAAAGGTGATCAGTTAATATTACATTCCTTTGCAAGAGAGGCAATTACATTGAACGACTCTTCTGATACATCCTGTCGGTTATTTAATTCTGCGTTATATAATCGAGGAGGACGATATTGTCATGAACCTTTCCGAGTTGTTTTAGGTGAACAAGCAAAACGGTTTACTAAAAATGGAATTAAGACATTTGTGAATCATCAGTATACGTTAACAGACCAATGTGATAGAATGGGTTTTCGGTTAGAAGGACCACAGATTGAACATATGGGTGGGGCTGATATCATATCAGATGGAGCTGTTTTTGGGTCTATCCAAGTTCCATCAAATGGTTCACCAATTATTTTAATGGCAGATCGTCAAACTACTGGTGGGTATACTAAAATAGGCGCGATTATATCTCCGGATTTACCACGTTTAAGCCAATTACCTATGGGTGATACGATTCAATTTGAGTTGGTATCTATAGAAGTGGCACAAAAACTTTATCGCTCATATATGGCTAAATGGAGTGCATTATATCATTTGGCGCGAAGACAGAGTCGATATGTATTTCGTCTTAGCCAAAGCAACTAGTAATGACGATGTACGGGAGCTATTTAATACATTTTCATGACGAGGAGAACTGTTCGGAGTAAACATATCTATTCTTGACGTTTTAGATAAATTAATTTATAATGATAGACAAGCTTAATGAATCGGTACGAGAGACCGAAGAGCGCACATTTGAACCTTTTAAATTAGTCCTGTGAGGCTAGTAAGGGAACGTAGTAAGGAGTATTCTATCCGTGGATAACTATGGGTGAACTCTAATAGAGTTACTATAACTATGCGACCTCTTGCCTTACGGCAAGAGGTTTTTTTGCGTGTTATAGAAGTACTATAAAGGAGGCTATGATGGGAGAAGTCAGCTTAAAAGGTAAGCACCTATTAGGACTGCAAGGACGGTCCAAAGAAGAAATTGAACTCATTTTACGTGTAGCTAAAAAAATGAAAAAAATTGTTTTATCGGACAACAAGAAACATCCGCTGTTAAAAGGTAAGTCGATTATCAACTTGTTTATGGAAAACAGTACGCGTACAAGAAGTTCTTTTGAACTAGCGGGTAAATACTTGGGAGCAGATGTTATTAATATCTCAAAAAGCGGCAGCTCCATGGCAAAAGGTGAAAGTTTCCGAGATACTTTATTAACAATGTCTTACATGGGCACAGATGCAATAGTAATGCGCTCTGGAGAAGAAGGAGCCCCTCTATATGCTACTAAATGTGTAGATCCAATTATTATCAATGCTGGTGATGGTGCTCATGAACACCCTACACAAGCGTTATTAGATATGTATTCTATCTTGGAACATAAACCAAGTATCGAAGGTTTGAAAGTTGTTATCGTTGGCGATATTATGCATAGTCGTGTAGCACGCTCTAATATTTATGGATTAAAAACAATGGGAGCAGATGTGCATTTGGCAGGACCTCGTACCTTAGTATATCCAGAATTAGAAAAACTAGGTGTTACAGTTCATCATGATGTACGTGAAGCTGTAAAAGATGCGGATGTTGTCAATGTATTACGTATCCAATTAGAACGAATTCATTCTGCATTATATCCAAGTAATCGTGAATATGCACGTATCTTTGGTATTAATAAATCTGTGTTAGAAAACGCAAAAGATGATGTATTAGTATTGCATCCAGGACCAATGAATAGAGGACTTGAAATTGCGCCGGATGTGGCGTATGGTGATGCATCTGTAATCCAAGAACAGGTGCGTAATGGTGTAGCCATCCGTATGGCGATTTTATACTTAACAATTATCGGAGGTGACGGTAGTGAGCTTGCTGATTAAAAATGGTACGGTAGTTAACCCGGCAAAAGGACAACATGAAGTAGCAGATATTCTTGTAGAAAATGGTGTAATTGCGGCGATTGGACAAAACTTACAAGCTAACCAAACAGAAGTGTATGATGCAACAGGCTTAATCGTAGCACCAGGTTTGATTGACATTCACACCCATTTACGTGAACCAGGTCAAGAAGCAAAAGAAGACTTTCACAGTGGTACACAAGCCGCAGCAGCAGGTGGATTCACACGTGTTGTTACAATGGCAAATACAAACCCTGTAGTAGACAATGCTGCATTAGTGCGTGGATTGCGTAAACAAGCTGAATTAACAGGTGTTGTAAAAGTAGATTTTATGGGCGCTGTATCAAAAGGATTACAAGGTAAAGAGCTAGCAGAAATGGGAGATATGGCGGAAGCAGGCGTAGTTGGTTTTTCTGACGATGGTCATTATGTTGAAAGTGCTGCTTTCATGCGCCGTGCCTTAGAATATTCATCCATGTTTGGGAAAATGGTCGTAGACCATGCAGAAGAATGCAGTTTAACTTGTGAAGGCCACATGCATGAAGGGATTGTTTCTTACGAGATGGGTGTAAAAGGTCGTCCAGCCGTGGCAGAAGATCTAGCAGTAGCTCGTGATATTATGCTAGCAGAAATGACTGGTGGGCATATTCATATTGCACATGTGAGTACAAAAGAAGCTGTGGATCAAGTACGTCGTGCAAAAGCAAAAGGAATCAAAGTTACTTGTGAAGTAACAAGTCAACATTTGGCTTTTACAGATGAATACTTACGCGATTATAATACAGATTTCAAAATGGCTCCGCCAATTCGTTCTGAAGATCATCGCCAAGCGTTGTTAGAAGCGTTGCAAGATGGCACGATTGATGCCATAATTACGGACCATGCACCACATGCGTATGAAGAAAAAGACGTGGAATTCTGCTGTGCAGCGAATGGTTTTACAGGATTGGAAACATCCTTTGCGGCAGTGGTTACACATGTATTAAAAACAGGTATCCTCACAATTGATGAAATCATCAATTTAATGAGTACAAAACCAGCTCAATTAATCGGAGTAGACGGTGGGGTACTAGAAGTAGGTAAACCTGCAGATATTTCGGTGCTTTCCTTAGACGAAACATGGACTGTAGATAGAAATACATTCTACACTCGTGGTAAATCATGCCCATTTGATGGTATGACAGTCACTGGTAAAGCAAAATTAACAGTAGTAGATGGACAAATTGTAATGAAAGACGGGGTTGTAATCGGGTGACAGGAAAACTGGTATTAGAAAATGGAACTATCTTTGAGGGCACATTGCTGGGGGGCATGCCAATCGTTGGCGAAGTAGTGTTTAATACAGGGATGACAGGATATCAAGAGATTTTAACAGATCCGTCATATGCAGATCAAATCATTACTTTAACTTACCCGCTGGTGGGCAATTATGGTGTCACACGTGAGGTAGATCAATCTTCTAAGCCCTATTGCAAGGCAATGATTGTAGGAGAATTGTGTACGTTCCCTAGCAATTGGCAAAATGAGGGGACATTTGAGGAATATATGAGAAGCCATGGAATTCCATGCTTATACAATGTGGATACACGTGCCATTACACGTGCTATCCGCAGCCATGGCGTAATGAAAGGGGTTATTTGCCCAATAGATACACCACAAGAGAAAATCGATGCTTTATTAGCACAGCCACTAGCGACAGATCACATTATGCGTGTTACCACAAAGTGGGAAGGTCGCCGTGGTCAAGATACAGCTGAGTTTCATGTAGCTGTGTACGATTTTGGTGTAAAAGAAAATATTCTTCAATCCTTGGAAAATGAAGGGTGTCGATTGACAATTTTCCCAGCTCATACAAAAGCTGAAACAGTGATGGCTTGCAATCCTGACGGAATCTTTCTGTCCAATGGACCGGGAGACCCGAAAGACGTACCTGAAATTGTTGAAGAAATAAAAAAATTAGTGGGCCAAAAACCAATCTTTGGCATTTGCATGGGACATCAATTGATTGCTCGTGCATTTGGTGGTGAAACGTATAAGTTACGTTTTGGTCATCGTGGATCTAACCATCCAGTAAAAGATTTAGATACGAATCGTGTTCATATTACCTCTCAAAATCATGGGTATGCAGTTGACGAAGCAAGCCTAGAAGGTTCTGGATTGCGCGTATCCCATCGCAGTGTGAATGATGGTACTGTAGAAGGATTAGTGCATAGTGAATTGCCGATTATGTCGGTACAATATCACCCAGAAGCATCTCCGGGACCGACTGATAATGTATATTTGTTTGAACGTTTTAAAACATTGATGAGAAGAGGTTAATGATGGAAAAGAGAAAAGTTCTTGTAATTGGTTCTGGTCCAATTATTATCGGGCAGGCAGCTGAGTTTGATTATGCAGGCACACAGGCTTGTCAATCTCTTCGTGAAGAAGGTTATGAAGTTGTATTAGTGAACTCTAATCCGGCTACCATTATGACAGACCGCGATATTGCAGACCGTGTTTATATTGAGCCGATTTCTTTGGAGTTTGTGACAGAGATTATTCGTAAAGAACGCCCATATGGTGTGTTGGCTACATTAGGGGGACAAGTAGGCCTTAATATGGCGGTGGAACTCTCAGAGGCGGGAGTCCTTAAGGAGTATAATGTAAAATTATTAGGTACTACTTTAGAGGCTATTAAACAAGCGGAAGACCGTGAATTGTTTAAAGAGGCGATGAAACGTATCAACCAACCTGTGCCAGAATCTGATATTTTCAGTGATGTGGCAGAAGCGGTAGAATTTGCTAATCGTATCGGATACCCTATCATCATCCGTCCTGCCTATACATTAGGTGGTACAGGTGGTGGTATTGCTCATAACGAAGAAGAAATGTACATGATTGCCCTTCGTGGCATCAAGCTGAGTCCGATCCATCAAATTCTTGTAGAACGATCCGTAGCTGGTTGGAAAGAAGTAGAATATGAAGTAATGCGTGACCGCGCAGATAACTGTATCATTGTGTGTAATATGGAAAATATTGACCCAGTAGGGGTACATACAGGGGATTCGGTGGTAGTGGCACCATCGCAAACCTTGAATGATATACAATACCAAATGTTGCGTACTGCCTCTGTCGATATCATTCGTTATCTTGAAATTGAAGGTGGCTGTAATGTGCAATATGCCTTGGACCCATACAGCAATCAATACTATGTTATTGAAGTAAACCCACGTGTATCTCGATCCTCTGCCTTGGCTTCCAAAGCGACAGGCTACCCAATTGCTAAGGTAGCAGCGAAGGTTGCCATCGGCATGACCTTAGATGAAATTACAAATGCCGTTACAGGAGAAACTAAAGCGTGCTTTGAACCATCCTTGGACTATGTGGTAACAAAATTTCCTCGTTGGCCATTTGAAAAATTTAATTTGGCGGACCGTACGTTGGGAACGCAAATGAAAGCCACTGGCGAAGTTATGGCGATTGACCGTACGTTAGAAGGTTCTTTACTAAAAGCGATTCGTTCCTTGGAAATTGGGTTAGACCATATTGAATTGAAAAAAATTGTCCATGAGACGCCAGAGCAATTGATTGAACGATTACAATTAGTGGATGATGAACGTCTTTATGTCATCGCTCAAGCTCTTCGTGTGGGCATTAGTGTAGAAAAAATTTGTTATATAACAAAAATAAACTCTTTCTTTATTAATAAAATTAAAAACATTGTATTAGTAGAAAAAGATTTGGCGACTAATGGTGTAACAGAAGCAAATTTAAAAACTGCGAAGCGTTATTCTTTCCCAGACCAAGTCATTGCAAGATATGCAAATTGTAGTGCTGAAGAAGTATCGGCAAAACGCAATGAATGGAATATTCATCCAACCTATAAATATGTAGATACATGTGCCGCTGAATTTGAAGCGCACACACCATACTACTACAGTGCTTATGCAAAGGAAGATGAAGTAGTACCACGTGGTGAAAACAGTGTTATCGTTCTTGGTTCTGGCCCTATTCGTATCGGACAAGGGGTAGAATTCGATTATTGCTCCGTTCATTCCTCTTGGGCATTGCGTAAAGCGGGCATGAAATCTATCATTATTAATAATAACCCAGAGACAGTAAGTACAGATTTTGATACATCTGATAGCTTGTACTTTGAACCGTTGACAGTAGATGATGTGATGGAAATTATCCGCAAGGAGAACCCAGTAGGAGTTATCGCTCAGTTCGGTGGACAAACAGCAATTAACTTAGCGGGACCGTTGGCTGCACGAGGTGTAAACATTTTAGGTACCTCAGTGGACAGTATCGATATGGCAGAAGACCGTGAACGTTTCGATGAATTGTTGGCAAAACTGGAAATTCCTCGTCCAGTAGGCGCTTTGGTAACTAGTGACGAAGAAGCCTTAGAAGCAGCAAAGCGCTTACAATATCCATTGATTGTCCGTCCGTCTTATGTACTAGGTGGTCGTGCTATGGAAATTGTATATAATGACCAAGAATTAGATCGTTATATGAAAGAAGCTGTAGTAGCATCGAAAGATCACCCAGTGTTAATCGACCGATATATGGTAGGCATGGAAGTAGAAGTAGATGCAATCTCTGATGGTATCGATGTATGTATCCCTGGTATCATGGAACAAGTAGAACGTGCCGGCGTACACTCTGGTGACTCTATCGCCGTATATCCAGCACAACATTTGTCTGAGGAATTGACAGAACAAATCGTAGATTACACACGTCGCATCGCTAAAGGTCTTAATGTAAAAGGAGTGCTCAACATCCAATACATCGTGGTAAATGGTGAACTTCATGTCATCGAAGTAAACCCACGTTCTAGCCGTACTGTGCCTTTCATCAGTAAAGTGACAGGTATCAACATGGTGGAGTATGCAACACGAATTGCTTTAGGAGAAACCTTGGAAAGCTTGGGATTACCAACTGGATTAGTGCCAGCCCGTCCACATGTGGCTGTAAAAGCACCGGTATTCTCCTTCTCGAAAATGGGGTTGGTAGAAATTGCCCTAGGACCAGAAATGAAATCCACTGGGGAAGTAATGGGTATTGGTCGCACCTATGCAGATGCTTTATTCAAAGCCATCCATGGTGCAAATATGCGCATTCCAGATAAAGGTAATATCTTGATGACTGTAGCAGACCGTGATAAAGAAGAAGCAGCTCGTTTAGCAAAAGGCTTTATCGATTTGGGATACCATATTATGGCTACTGGTGGTACAGGCCGTTACTTCACAGAACATGGCGTGGATTGCACTGTAGTAAATAAAATTTCTGAAGGTAATCCAAACTGCGCTGACTTCATTCGTGAAGGTAAGGTGGACTTGATGCTGAATACATTAACCTATGGTAAAAAACCAGAGCGTGAAGGATTCCAATTGCGTCGTTTGGCTGTAGAAATGGGTGTACCATGCTTGACATCCTTGGATACAGCTCGTGAAGTGTTACATGTAGTAGCGAGTCGCGCTACTGCAGGTGATGTAATTACAGTAGATGCTGTTCAAGATTATGAAATGGAGTAATCATACATGAGTGGATATGTAGAAATGGGTCGAGTGATTCATAACACCCAAATAGGCAGTGATGTATGGAGAGTATCCGTATATGCACCAAAACAAGCAAAAGAGGCACAACTAGGACAGTTTTGCAATGTTCGCGTTACAGGGGGGACAGCTCCCTTGTTGCGCCGACCTATCAGTTATGCTGGCTTTGATGCCAAAGCAGGTACCATCGACTTATTGTATCGTGTGGTAGGTAAAGGTACAGAGATTATGACCCAATTACGAGAAGGGGATACCTTGGATTGTTTGGGACCATTAGGTCAACCTTTTACCACTGCTGACCGCATGTTACTAGTGGGTGGTGGTGTTGGAATTGCGCCTATGCTATGTATCGCTGATCGGTTACAATCAGGTCAAGAGGCTCATGTGATATTAGGATTCCGCAATGCAAGTGAATCGTTTTGGGCTGATTTGTTTAAAGATACTCCTGTGACTGTACACATCACCACAGATGATGGCTCATTGGGTACCAAAGGATATCCTACGACTGTGATGGAAATGCTTATGAAAGAAGAGCAGTTTGATGCGGTCTTGACATGTGGTCCTACACCAATGATGAAAGGGGTAGCCGCTGTAGCTCAACAAATGGGAGTGCCTTGCCAAGTGTCCTTAGAGGAACGCATGGGTTGTGGTACTGGTGGTTGCGTAGGCTGTGCATGCCAAGGTAAAAGTGGCACACGATATAAAGTGTGCAAAGATGGTCCTGTATTCCCTGCTGAGGAGGTGTTTTACTAATGGCTACTGTAGATCCTAAATTAGCAGTGGAGTTCTGTGGTATCTCTATGAAAAATCCTATCGTAGCAGCATCGGGCACCTTTGGGTTCGGATTGGAATACGATGGTTACTTAGACCTCAATACAGAGGTAGGGGCGATTTCTGTAAAAGGTTTAACACCTACTCCTCGACCTGGTAATGTTGGTGTACGTATCGCTGAAACACCATCTGGGGTGTTGAACTGTATCGGATTAGAAAATCCAGGAGCAGAAGCATTCGTAGCAGATATATTGCCAAATTTAAAACAATATGATGTGCCAATTTTTGCTAATATCTCTGGTAACACACTGGAAGAGTACGAATATATGGCAAAAACATTGACCGTCGAAGGTGTAGCAGCTTTAGAGGTCAACATTAGTTGTCCTAATGTAAAATGCGGAGGTATGGCATTTGGTGTGCAGGCGGAGAGTGCGGCTGCTGTATGTAAAGCGGTAAAAGGGCATACAGATTTGCCAGTGATTATGAAATTATCGCCCAATGTAACAGACATCGTAGAGATTGCTCGTGCTGTAGAAGCGGCAGGTGCAGATGGTATCAGTATGATTAATACCCTATTAGGAATGTCTGTAGATTTACGGACTCGTAAGCCATTATTGGGGAATATCTATGGAGGTTTATCTGGTCCGGCTGTAAAACCAGTGGCATTGCGCTTAACACATCAAGTGGCACAAGCTATTGAAATCCCAATCATGGGGGGCGGTGGCATCATGACTGGTGAAGATGCTTTGGAATTTATGCTAGTAGGAGCTGATATCGTGTCTGTGGGGACGGCAACGATGGTAGATCCACGAGCTATTGGCATTATCGCTAATGAAATGAGCGCTTATTGTGAAAGCCAACACATCGATCATGTATCGAATTTAGTTGGTGGTATTATTATGCCGTAAAAGAGAAGAGAATATTACACTATACATAACAAAGGACTGTTCCAGTGAAAGAGACACTGGAAACAGTCCTTTTAGTATTTAGATTTTATTGAGTAATTCTTCTTTCTTCTGTTGAAATTCTTCGTCAGTAATGGCCCCTATATCAAGGAGTTCTTTTAACTGTTTGATACGAAGAATGGGATCATCCTGAGTTGGTACTATATCAGATGTGGTAGCATTCTCTGATACCTCCTCAACTTCAATAGTAGCAGTTTCCACTGGAGGTCCTGCATCGATGGCAGTTTTCACAGCAGCCATATTAACCCATAAGCCTCGTTGTTGTTGGTCGTAATCGTAAGCTACGGTGCCACGAGATTCAATCCAAGCTTGTAAATTTTCGTTTACTAGGTTGGTAAGAACATCGAGGGTGGCGAGACAAGAATCCTTACTTTGAATGAGCAAGACACGATGGGTGCGACTCACCTCTTTGTTGTCGATATGATCGATATCTTTGTCGTAAAATTTTGCCCGTGTACCATAGCGACCACGATAAGTGAAGAGTCCTGTTTCCTTGTTGTAAGTAATTTTAACTTGCAGTGTATGACCGCCAGGCGCATAGCTTATGATATGATTAGGGGTCTGAGTGAACCAATCGAAGAGTCCCATACTAACTATCCTTTCTTGTGTTTACTTGGTAACCGACTAGGCATACCATAGCGATTGCTTCCGTGTGTTCCTGGGAAACAAGCTAAGAACCCATGTAAAATACATATGATAATAAGATGTAAGATGTATATATTTTTTAATGGGATATATAAATTTGTACAGATAATATAAATGCCCAATAAAATCCCTATAAAACGACCGGGTAATCCGATGTCGTTAAGACGTCGGATATACAAGGTATAATACCAAGGTAAGAGTATGATATATCCCGCATAAACTAACGCTTTAATACCGAAATAGGCAGGTAAAATAACAACAGCGCTTAATAGTTGTTGGATGAACATATTAAATAAGTGCATTGTGACAGAAAGAAATGCTATGCCTATAATAAATTGCAATCGATTGATTCGCCCCGATGTTTTTAAAATTCCGTGGCTATGTGGTTCAATTTTGAGTATAAGATACAGAGAAATTAATCCGACTAGAAACGAAATCCCCATATTAATTAGTATATCCATAAGGAACCTCCTTTCATGCTATGAATAAGTATAGCATAGATTAAGATATCTGGCTAACATGGTAATATTGAATAGTAATGAAAGCGATTCTTCATTAAACTATTAAAAAAATAGAGTACTATATAGAAAGTTAGTAGAAAAAAATAGGCAAAATAGCGGTTCATTGGTATAATGGTAAAGATAGTAAAAAAATGGTTCACTTTTTTCTTTCAAACTACGATTATATAGTTATGAAAGGAGGAACGTATGGAACCTGTAACAACACCTATGGAAAAACGCATTCGCATGGTTCGTGCTTGGTTAGATGCAGCGGCTAAATCCTATGCCAAAAAAGGAAGTGTGAAAGGAAACTTTCATCTCTTTTTGGCGCAAGCAGAGATGAAGCAAATGAATGAAGGGAAACCTTCTATTGTGTCTTATGCACAACAAGCTGTTTTAGCACTTGTACTAGTAGGGATCATAGGGGCAACACATTGGTGGCTATCACAACATGAAACAGGGAATGCCGCGGACACTCCAGTCATTGACACACAGGTGGAGGTACAACCAAGCAAGGTTAGTACTCCAGTGGTTGTAAAAGAATCATCACCTGTAGAACAAGCAGAAACAAAAGTAGTGGAAACCGTGGAAAAACAGGAGCATGTGGTGACTACACGACCAACTGTGGAGGCAACACCAGAGCCTTCTATTAGTTCAAAAGACATGTTACATGCAGTGCAAGCTGGTGGACGTATTTTGCGAGATTAGCACCTTTTATATTCTAAGGAGGAACATATATGAAGGGAAACCTATCTTATAAGAAATTTTTAACCTTTGCTGTCTTAGCAGCAATCAGTGCAACTCCAGTATTTGCTGACAATGCTATGACAACTGAAAGTAGCAAAACAATTGCTAAATTGTCTATGGCGGACTTAGGAAAGCAAAATACCACACGCCAAGAAACAGTAGCCTCTGGTGATTCAGCAACAGAAGCAGCCATCGCTGCAGCTCGTGAAGGCTTATCAGAAGCGGCACAACGTGATGCCATCGAAGAACAACGTAAACGCGTGGATAACTCTTCCCTAGCTACAAATGATAAAGAAGTTAAAACCATCACAAAAGCTGGTGGTGATAAATTAGAAGAAGCACAAGCAGCTGGTGTGGAAACAGCGATTCCTCAAGTACAAGCTCGTTATTTCACATCGTTAACAGAAGCAGAATTACAAAAATATGTAGGTAAAACAATTACACATATCTCTATTGAAGGTCTTGATGCAGCTAATCAGCCAGCATTCCTATCCTTGTTGCAAGGAAAAATTGGTGATGCTGTTACAGTAGAAGGTATTTCTAAAGAGATTGCTAATTTAGGCGGCTCTGGCGTTCTTTCAGAAATTACACCAGTATTCACAGAAGTACCAGAAGGTGTAAAGGTAGCGTATCATATAACCTTAAACCCAGTGATTAAAGGTGTGTCTGTAGAAGGCAATACGGTATACAAAACAGATGTATTGTTGAACTATTTAGGTGTACAACCTAACACTGTGTTAAATACTATCGCAGTTGGTGAAAAAGTACAAGGTATCAACGCAGCGTACCAACGTGATGGATATATTTTAGCCCATGTAAAAGATATGGCTGTAGATGAAAAAGGGGTATTACACGTATCTGTAGTAGAAGGTATTGTAGAACGTATTACTCCACATGGTAACAAGAAAACAAAAAATCGAGTAATTACTCGTGAATTTAACCAAAAGGTGGGACAACCATTTAATAAATTCTTAGTACGTCGCTCTGTTGAAAAAGTATATAACTTAGGATTCTTTGACGATGTTAATGTGCGGTTAACACAAGGTTCTACTGAAGAGATGGTAAACATTGAAGTAGATGTGTTAGAGCATAAAACAGGTACAATCACATTAGGTGCTGGTTATTCTGGTGCCGATGGATTTGTAGGTATCGTAGAAGTGGGCGAAGAAAACCTACGTGGTACTGGTGACAAAATTAAAGTTCACTGGGAGTTTGGTGGATCTGCAGGCTACAAAAACTATTCCGTATCTTACTTACGTCCATGGATTGATAGCAAAGGCACATCCTTAGGGGTAACCTACTACAATCAATTAAACGAATATACAGATTACAATGAAAAAGGACAATCTGTTGCTACATATGATAGAAAGTCCAATGGTTTCAACATTTCATTAGGCCGTCAAACAGGTGAGTTTACTCGTGATTATTTGACATTAGAACATCGCAAAGATACTTATGTTTGGGATACTAAAGATTCCAGTGGTTTCCGTTATGATACAAACCAATCTCAAGGACCTCGTTGGAATAACCATGGATATCCATTCTTAGCATCTGGATATTTGAAAAACAACTTTGGTACAACGAATAGTGTGAGTTGGCAAAAAGTATTTGACTCCCGTGATAATGTATACGAACCAACACGTGGTAAACGTTTATCCGGTACATTACAATGGGGTGGTCATGGCTTAGGCGGTGACTTTAACTTCTATAAATTCACTGGTGAAGCTAGAACGTATAAAAAAGTAGGCAATAAACAAGTGTTGGCATTCCGTGGCCGTATCGGTTGGGCTGTTGGTGATTTACCATATAGCCAATTATATACAATTGGTGGTTCTGACTCACTACGTGCTTATGAAGATGATCAATACCGTGGTAAAAAAATGTATAATTTCACAGCGGAATATCGCTTCCCAATTTGGAATAAAGTAAGTGGCGCCTTATTCACTGACTTAGGTGATGCTTGGGATGCACCAAATGTACCATGGTTTATTCATTCTAAAACATTCAATGCTTCCGTCGGTGCCGGCGTGCGTGTGACAACACCAATTGGTCCAGTACGTATCGACTATGGTATTAGTAAAAATCAGAAGAAATTCCACTTCAGCTTTGGTGGACAATTCTAATTTATGATGATACAAAAATGGATAGGAGGGGCTCTTCTAATGGCAATATTAGGGATTCCCTCTGTCTATGGTGCTCCTGTTCAGACGGTGCATGTGGACCTGCACAGTACAACAGGAACGATTCCAAAAGCTTTGGAATCGCGGATGGTCGCTAGTATTCAAGGAGCGGCTACCTATATGTATCAAGGGAAAGAGGACTTTCAAATTAGAGAGTCTCTTCAGGCCTATGAAAAAGCAACTATGGATGTAGTGGATCGAATCCTCTATGGATATACGGTGAAAGCTATAGCTATGGATGTGGGCAACAATTTGAATATTCATCTTACCTTAGAGCCGTATGGAAAGGTAGTACAATCTCTGGAAACTACGGTGAATTATGGCAATATATCGCCCTATGGACGCTCGCTGATTGATGCCGATTTAGGGAATGTAAAGCCACGATTAGAGCAAATGCTCCTAGGAGCATCATTGGATTCACTAGATTGGATTACACCACTGGTGCAAAAGTCGGTTCGTAGTGACCTAGAAGGTTCTCTTCCTGAATTTACCCCACAAATTGATGTGGTAGGCGGAGATACAGCAAAGGCGACGGTGTACTTAGTTCCTAATGGAAATAGTGTAAGTCGTACAGCAGTGACGATTCAATCTAATACATTACCGAGCGTGTTCTTTTATACTATGCGTCAATACTACGAAAAAAAACTACGCCAATTAGAGGGCCTGCCAGTTTCCTTTGTAAGACGTCATCAAATGATGATAGAAAAGGAGATACAAAGTGAACTCAACAAAAGCCGTGGTGTTACGCAGTTTGGTGTGACGATGATTCCCACCTTGGAAGTGGGTTCAGAGACAACCTTACAAATTCATGTAGACTCTTCTAAGTATATTCTTCGTGGAGAAGGCTATTTGGATATGGGTCGTGGCGTAGATTCTGTAGGATTACGGTTATATACAGGTGTTCATGATGGGCCTCATGATTGGTATGTAGAAACAGAGTTTTTGCCGAATCGTTTGGAGTGGTCCTTTAAGCCATCTTATGGGTATCAATTTACAATAGATACTAAAATCGGCTACCAATACAGTCTGCCTAATCATCATCAGCATGGAATTGTGCAGCAGAATATTGGAAATCGATGGAATGCAAGGTATGAAAGAGATATCACGGGGAAAGCCAATGAATTTGCTGTTTCCTACGATGTACATGAATATTTGCGATTAGAATATGTATGGGGTGACCGTGATCGATGGTTACGCCTGATAGGACGAATATAAAGAAAGAAGGTAGATACACTATGATGCGTTTATTGAACAATAAAAAGAATGTAAAAACAGTGTCCATCATTGTTGGCGTTCTTTTTGTTATCAGTGTGGGCGCTTTGGCGTATACACAGATGGCAGGACATGGTGGTTCTAATGCAATTAGTAACATTGGCGTCATCGATATGCAACGAATTGTAGAAAGCAATCCGAACTTAGTGCAAGATGCACAACAAGAATATGCAGCATATAACGAAGAATTGCAAAAAGAATTTAACGAAAAATCCGCTAATTTAGATGAAGCAGGTAAAGCTAAATTATCTGATGAACTTCGTCAAAAAATGCAAGAAAAGCAACAAACAATTCAAGATAATCTTAAAAAACGTGTAGATGAAGCGTCTAAAACTGTAGCCGATGGCAAAGGTCTTAGTGTTGTATTGAGCCGTGAATCTGTGTTGTTTGGTGGTACTGATATTACAGAGCAAGTGAGCAAAAAATTAGCAGAAACTAAATAAGGTAACATCCAAATGGAAAAAGGACCTATCTTCGCTTTCATAGGTATGCTGGTATGTGCCGTAGGTATTGGTGGATATTATGGACACCAACACTCGAAGGCAATAGAGGCACCACGAATTGGTGTTGTACGCTTGCAAGATGTGGTGGAACGACATCCAAACTTTCACAGTTATGATGAGCAAAAGAAAGAATTGTTGCGGCTAGAGGCACAACGGGATAGAGAAGATGAACTTCTCAAGTCTAAGTTAGGTGCTGAGGTAAATAAATCTGAAGAGCATTTGAAACAGTTAGAGTCAAATTTAACAGAAAGTTTGAATCGTGAGTTACAAACTAAGATTGCCCTACGTGAGGCTGAGTTAAATCAAGAGTTAGCTGCTAAGCAACGGGCATTGATTGAACAATATCGTAAAAGCTATAAAGTAGAACCTAGTGAAGCAGATATAGAAATTGTGAATTTACAATTATGGTTAACAACTGAAATGAATGTAAAAGCGATTGATGACATGCAACGTCAGCGTTGGAACACCGAAAAACGTGAAAAAGAACAACGTTTATCAGAATTATTGGCACAGCGTAGTCATGGCCTGAGCGGATCGGACAAATGGAAAGACATCGAATCGAAAGTGGCGGCAGCTATGGCACCAGCTCATGCAGAGGCACAACAAAATTTAAGGGCCTATGCTACAGAACAGGCTAACGCTTTAGGTGCACAGAGGGACCGTTCCATGAAAGGTCTGGTGGACTCGCAGCAAGAAGTGTTAGCAAAGGTTCGTCATGATGGTACCACATTGTGGGATGCAGAGTGGGAACAACGGTTGGCACAAAAACGAGATGAAGTACAAGCCCTACATGATGCCATTCTAGAAGATATTCGAGTTCGCGCAGGAGTTCTGGCGAGAGCGAAACAATTAGATTTGGTGTTGGTGGACCATATTACGGACCGCACTGGCATGGATTTGACAGATGAAATCATTCAATCGTATGGACAATAAAGGAGTAAAGTGATGAAATCAATGTGGAAACGTATGGCTACAGGAGCTATGATGGTATGTGCATTAGGATTGGTTGCCGGTTGTGGCACCACAGATAAAGTAGGTGTGGTAAACACTGAAAAATTGGTGCAAGAGAGCCAAAAAGCAAAAGATATCAATAAAGAAATGGAAGCAAAACAAAAAGAAGTGACTGATCGTTTAGCTCAAGTGCAAGGTACGCAAACAGAAGATCAATTCCATCAAACACAAATGAATGCACAACAAGAATTGCAAATCTTTGGTCAAGCGAAGGGCAAAGAGTTCAAAGCCTATGTGGAATCTAATATCCAAGCGGTAGCGAAAGAAAAAGAATTGACTGTGGTAGCGAATGATCAAGCCATTGTAACAGGTGGTATTGATATTACAGAAGATGTGCTTAAAAAGATGAATGAAGGCACTTCTTCCGCAGAAACTAGTAAATAATAAGAGAGTAAAAAGTAAGGAGGCTTCAGCGTGAAGTTTTCAGTAGAAGACCTAGCCAAATTGGTTGAAGGTACCGTATATGGTGATGGTTCTATTAGTATTGAAGAAGCCCGCAGTTTAGATCAAGGGGCAGAACATGCTATCAGTTTTGCTATCGGCGATTATAGAGAGCTCGCTAAAGATAGTAAAGCAGGGGCATTGTTGGTGGATGCAAACATTGAAGGGTGTCAGATTCCTCAAATCGTAGTGTCCAATGCAAAAGCTGCCTTTGCTAAACTGTTAGAAGTGTTCCATCCTCCTGTGGTATTTCCAGAGGGGATTCATGAAACGGCCATTATTGGCAAGAATGTAACAATTGGTAAGAATGTAAAAGTTGGACCCTATTGTGTGATTTACGATAATGCTATTATTGGTGATAATGTAACATTACATGCTTATGTGTATATTGGACATAATGTACGTATTGGTGAAGGGACAACAATCTATGCAAGTTCTATTGTGCATGAAAACTGTATTTTAGGAAAACGAGTTGTTTTACGGGCTAATGCAGTTATTGGTGGAGAAGGCTTTGGCTTTGCCACTGAAAATGGTAAGCACACACATATCCCACAAGTAGGTAATGTGATTTTAGAAGATGATGTGGAAGTAGGTTCTTGCTCTTGTATCGACAATGCTACAATGGGTTCTACTTTGGTGCGCCGTGGCACTAAGATAGATAACTTAGTTCACCTAGGCCATAATGTGGAAATTGGCGAAGATTGTTTCTTGATTGCTCAAGTCGGCATCGCTGGCAGCACAAAATGTGGTAACCATGTTATCTTTGCGGGTCAAACAGGCTGTACAGGGCATATTACGATTGGTGACAATGTTACCTTTGCTGGTAAAACGGGTATCACAGGTAATGTACCATCCAATGGATTATATGCGGGATTTCCAATGAGACCACACAAAGAATGGTTGAAATTGGCGGCTTATGAAAGCCGATTGCCAGATATGGTAAAACAGTTGAAAGCATTAGAAAAAGAAGTAGCTGCATTGCAAGCTAAATTAGAAGATAAATAGGTGTAACTATGTTATATACCTGTATGAAACTATTCAGTGCTATCCTATGCGCTTTACCATATCGAGTACAATATGGTATTGGGTACCTATTAGGACAATTAGGATGGCTTTTCACACCAAGCAATCGAAAACGATTGGCGATCGGACAAATCTTGTTTTGTCGAATTACAGATGATCCTGTAGAGGCAAAGCGAATTGCCAAAGCCAGTGTGACACGATTTGGTCGTATGATTGTGGATGTGCTTCGGTATCCTGAAATTAAAGATGGTAAGTATAAAGAGATGTTCACCATGGAAGGCCGTGAATATCTGGAAACTGCCAAAGAAGATGGCAAAGGTGCTATTATTATCGCTCTCCATAGTGGAAACTGGGAATTACTAGGAGGCATTTTAGCGTCGGAAGGCTATCCTTTGATTTCAGTAGCCATGCAACAACAAGGTGATGCGGACAAATTTATCAATGAATATCGTGAGCTTATGAAACAACACGTAACCTATAAAACAGGTGTCCGTGAAATGGTGAAAGAATTACAACAAGGTTCTTTCATTGGTCTTATTATGGACCAAGATCCAGGAGATAAAGGTCAGTTAGTACCATTTTTTGGCTATGAAACTTTGACTCCTGTAGGGCCAGCCGCGATGGCTCGCATGCAAGATGTACCGATTATTCCGATTACCATTCGTTTTAATGAATATACTGAAAAACATGAAATTACCGTACATCCTCCTGTATATGCAGAAAAAACAGAGGACCGTAAACGTGATATTGCCGTTACATTGACAATGCTCAATGAATGGTTAGAAGATTATATTAGACGATATCCAGAAGATTGGTTCTGGCTCCATAACCGTTGGAAATGGACACGTCGTTTTTATGGTGATACCATAGAAGTACCACCAGATGTAATGAATCAAAAACTATAGAAAGGAGGTCCTTATGAAACAACAAACAATTAGTAAAGCCATTAGCTACGAAGGGAATGGATTACACAGTGGTTTACCTGTGAAAATGCGTATCCTACCTAGTGAGCCAAATACTGGGATTACCTTTGTACGTACAGATTTACCAGGCACTCCTTTTGTGAAGGCAGATATTCGCAATGTTACGAATACAATGCGTGCAACCACTTTAGAAGATGGGGAAGCCAAAGTATTTACAGTAGAACATATTTTAGCAGCTTTCTACGGCATGGCTATTGATAACTGTATCATCGAGTTGAACTCACCAGAACCTCCTATAGCAGATGGTGGCTCAGCTACATTTGTACAACTTATCAAAGAGGCAGGTATTGTAGAACAAGACGCAGACCGTCGTGTGTACACTGTGAAACAATCTCATGGCATCTATGAAGAAGATAAATTTATCGTGATTCGTCCTTATGATGGATTCCGAGTGACTTTCACAAGTATCAATAGCCATCCTATGCTAGGTACGCAACATGCAGATTATGAAATTAATCCTGATGTGTTTGCTACAGAAATTGCACCAGCTAGAACGATTGGCTTTACGAAAGAAATTGAACAATTGCAAGCTATGGGTTTGGCGAAAGGTGGATCTACAGAGAATGTGATTGTCTATGATGATACAACTTGTTTATCGGAACTTAATTTTCCAGATGAATTAGTGCGTCATAAAATTTTAGATATATTAGGCGATTTATTTTTAGTAGGCCATTTAAAAGGCCATATTATTGCTGTGAAATCGAGTCATAATTTAAACTCGCGATTAAGTAGAGAAATTTTAAAAGAAATGCAAGAGGAGGCATAACATGATTCTTACAATTGAAGAAATTATGGAAATTCTACCACACCGTTATCCATTCTTATTGGTAGATCGTATTATTGAAATGGAACCAATGAAACGTGCGGTAGGTCTTAAAAATTGTACTTTCAATGAACCACATTTCATGGGTCACTTTCCAGGTAACCCTGTGATGCCAGGTGTATTGATTACAGAAGCGATTGCCCAAGTAGGTGGTATTGCACTCTTGTATCCTGAAGAAAATCGTGGCTTAACACCAATGTTTACTGGTATTGATAAAGTGCGATTCCGTCATCCTGTTAAACCTGGTGACCAAGTGCGCATTGAGGCGGATGTAGTCAAAATCAAAGGCCGTATGGGTAAAGTAGAAGGACGTGCGTACGTAGGTGATAAATTGGTGGCAAGTGGTGAGTACATGTTCGCCTTAGTGAAACCAGAATAACTTTCAAAATATAAGGAGTGACACAGATGATCGTAGTTGGCATGGAAAATGCAACATCTGAAATTCATAGTACTGCAGTCATACATCCAGATGCAAAGATTGGTAAAAATGTTATTATTGGTCCTGGTGCAGTCATTGGAGAACATGTTGAAATCGGAGATGGTACTAAAATCGGAGCCAATGTAGTCATTGGTGGCTGGACAACGATTGGTAAAAATAATGAATTTTTCCCAGGTTGTGCTATCGGTTTAGAACCACAAGACTTAAAATTTAAAGGTGAAAAAAGTTATTGCGTCATTGGCGATAATACAGTAGTTCGTGAATTTGTAACGATTAGCCGTGCTACTGGTGAAGGGGAAGAAACACGAATTGGTAATAATTGTTTGTTCCAAGCGTGTACCCATGTGGCGCATAACTGTATCGTTGGCAATAATGTTATCATGAGTAACTGTGCAGGCCTTGCAGGGCACGTAATCGTAGAAGATCGCGTGGTTATCGGAGGTATTGCCGGGGTTCATCAATTTGTAAAAATTGGTCGCAATGCCATGGTAGGTGGTATGGCGAAAGTCGTACAAGATATTCCTCCGTATGTTATTGCAGATGGACAACCAGCACATGTAATTGGATTGAACTCTGTGGGTCTTGCCCGTGCGGGTGTATCTGAAGAGGTACGTCGTGAATTGAAGAAAGCATTCCGTATTATTTATCGCAGTGGTTATAGTTTATCGAAAGCCATTGAAGAAATGGAATTGAACTTAACATCCTCTGTTGAGATTGAACATATGCTACGTTTCTTGCGTAATGCAGATCGTGGTATCATGCGCGTACGCAGAGATTAATATGGTATTAGAATACATGGTGAAAGCATACATTATATGCTTTTGCCATGTATTTTTTGTTGCGAACTTTCATGCCATTTGTGCCCTTTATGTGTTATAATATAGATTAGGATTTTTATAATTAAAAGTTAGTGGGAGGCGTTATGGAGAAAGTAGGATTGATTGCAGGGATTGGTAATCTGCCAGTTGAATTTATGCGAGCGGCCCAACATGAAGGCTATGAAGTTGTGGTCATATCTGTTGTGACAGATGGTGCTCCAGAATTACAAGCAGAGGCCGATGCATACTACCAAATCAGCGTCTTTAAATCAGATACAGTGATTAAAACGTTCCTCAAAGAGGGCATCACAGATGTGACGATGTTAGGTAAAGTAACAAAGGAACATTTGTATAAAAAGATAACAACTATACCAGATATGCGTACTATCAAATTGTTGAATCGTTTGCGCAATCGTAAAGATGATACCATCATGCTAGCTATCGTAGAGGAAATAGAAAAAGAAGGTCTATCGGTAGCGGATCAAACAAAATATATGAGATCTCTTATGCCGCCGGTGGGTGTGATGACACAGCGAAAACCAACGGAGGCGGAGCAATTAGATATTGAGTTCGGGTTCACCTTGGCAAAACAAATGGGAGCCCTTGATATTGGTCAAACCGTAGTAGTGAAAGAACAAGCGGCGATGGCCATCGAAGCCATTGAAGGAACCGATGAGTGTATCAAGCGAGGTGGTGCCTTAGGTCGTGAAGGTGCGGTGGTCGTAAAAACTGCAAAACCTAACCAGGATGTACGTTTTGATGTTCCAGCGATAGGTATGAAGACGTTAGAATCTATGATTGCCAGTAACTGTAAGGTCCTAGCTATGGAAGCAAAGCGGACGATTTTTGTGGAACAAGAAGCAGTGTTGCAAAAAGCAAATGAATTAGGTATCGTAATCTGTGCCGTAGAAGGACCGGATGAGGAGTAAACATGAAAATTATGTTTTCTGCTGGTGAAGCATCAGGAGATACGCATGGTGCCAGTGTGGCGAAAGCTTTATTGGAGAAATATCCAGAAGCACAGCTATTTGGCATGGGCGGGGACTTGATGAAACAAGCTGGTGTGGATATTATCTATGATATTCAGCAACTAGGATTCATCGGTATCGTTGAAATAGTAAAACATTTACCCACCTTTTTTAAACTTCGTAGCTTCCTAAAAGAAGCGATGCTACGAGAAAAGCCAGATGTGTTGGTGTGTATCGACTATCCAGGTTTTAATATGAAGCTAGCTAAGGTGGCAAAAGAATTGCATATACCTGTGGTGTACTATATTGCACCTACCATTTGGGCTTGGAATAAAGGCCGCGGCAAAGATATTGCTAAAACGGTCACAAAAGTAGCTTCTATTTTTCCGTTTGAAGCAGAGGCATACCGTGAATTTGGTGTAGATGTGGAATTTGTAGGAAATCCTTTAGTAGATATTGTACACCCTACCATGTCCGTCGAAGCAGCGCTTGCTCATTTTGGAGCTGATGCAACAAAGCGCAATATTCTCTTAATGCCCGGCAGTCGTAAACAAGAAGTAGAAGGACTACTACCGACTATGTTAGCAGCAGCTGAACGGTTATATGAGAATCACCAGGATTTGAAATTTTTCTTGCCGAGAGCTCATACCATACCAAGAGAAGATATTGATAGAATTTTACAAGGCTATTCTGTGCCAGTGACAGTTACAGAAGGTCATAACTATGATTTGATGCAGATTTGTACAGCTTGTATTGCTGCCTCAGGAACAGCGACCTTAGAAACGGCATTAATGAATATACCTACGGTGTTAATTTATAAAGTAGCCTCTGTTACGTATGGAATTGGTAAACTGTTGGTAAAAATTGACCATATTGGATTGCCTAATATTATGGCAAAACGGCGTATTATTCCTGAGTTATTACAAGGGGGAGTAACGCCAGAAAATGTAGAACGAGAACTCGCTAATATCTTAGATGATGATGCGGTATATGCGCAGATGAAAACTGATTTAGCACAAGTGAAGGTAGAATTAGGGGCACCGGGAGCGGTGCAACGTGTAGCTGATGTCATTGCATCAGTAGCAATGAAGGAGGCATAAATGAATCGTTATAAACAACTATTGGCATTTGTGGTGCCATATAGGATGCGACTCATATTAGGTATATTTTGTATGATTGCTGCTGCCATGGGATATTTAGTGGTACCATGGCTGATCCGAAACGTAGTGGATGGTGTATTACAAGATAAAGATTTAGGCTTATTAACATTAATTGTTATTGCTATCTTAATCATTTTCTTGCTACGTGGATTTGCTACGTATGGGCAAAACTATACTATGGCTTATGTAGGGCAACGAGTAGTTATCGATATTCGTGAAACCTTATTTAAGCATTTACAAAAGTTAGACCAAGCTTATTTTGACCGCCGTAAAACAGGGGTTATCATGAGTAATGTGACGAGTGATGTAGGGGCGTTACAACAAGCTATTGTAGACAACCTTATATCTTTTATGACAGAAGGAGTTACCTTAGTAGGGTCCTTAGTATTCATGTTCTATTTGGATTGGAAATTATCCCTTTTAACATTGATTATTGTGCCTGTTGTATTAGGATTAACCAATATTTTTGGTAAAAAATTGCGTTCAGCAGGTCATGAGGTACAAGGTAGAACAGCGGATATTACGGCATTTTTACAAGAAGTTATTTCAGGAGTGCGTGTGATTCGTTCTTTTGCGCGTGAGACATATGAATTTAAGCGATTTGAACAAGAGAACCAAAATAACTTTGATGCCGCTATGAAAGCTACAAAGTTAACAGCTGTCATGGGACCTATGGTGGAATTTGCAGCGGCCATTGCAGTAGTGATTATTTTATGGTATGGCGGATATTCTGTAGTACAAGGTTATATTACAGCAGGATCCTTGATTGCGTTCTTAATTTATGCCATCAATTTATCAAATCCTGTAAAACGTTTAACACAAGTTTATGGTAACTTGCAAAAAGCGATGGCAGCAGGAGATCGTGTCATTGATATTTTAGAAACAGAACCGCATGTGAAAGAATCCCCAACGGCAAAAGCATTAACGGATGTACAAGGAACTGTAGAATTCGATAATGTACAATTTGCCTATGATGAAGATAATTTGGCATTAAAAGGTGTTAATTTAACGGTAAAACAAGGGCAAACTGTAGCGATTGTAGGTCCTTCTGGAGCCGGTAAGTCAACGATAGTGAACTTGTTACCACGTTTTTATGATGTAACAGGTGGCGCCATTCGCATTGATGGTGTAGATGTGCGAGATGTAACATTTACGTCCTTACGAGAAAATATTGGTTTAGTACCGCAGGATACGATGTTATTCAATGCGACTGTACGTGAAAATATCCTGTATGGTCGTTTAGATGCAACAGATGAAGAAATTGTCGAAGCAGCCAAAGCGGCGAATGCCTATGAATTTATCGAAAAATTGCCAAATGGATTTGATACGGTAGTAGGAGAACGTGGTAACTCCTTGTCTGGCGGTCAACGTCAACGCATTGCCATTGCACGAGCTATCTTGAAGAATCCTAGTATTTTAATCCTTGATGAAGCTACATCAGCCTTAGATACTGAAAGTGAAAAAATTGTACAAGAAGCATTAGAACGATTAATGAAAAATAGAACGGCTTTAGTGATTGCTCATAGATTGAGTACTATTAAACATGCCGATCATATAGTGGTCCTACAACAAGGCTGTGTTGTAGAAGAAGGCACACATGATGAATTATTAGCGTTGAATGGCTTGTACAGTCATTTATATTCTGTTCAATTTGCCGGAAAAGGATAAACTATGTACTGGATATATAATATACTTCTCATTATCTATTGGATTGGCTTGATACCGGTGATTCTCTACCGGTTAGCCTTTGAAGAGGGATTCTACGAGCGTATAAAACAAAGTGCGGGGTTCATGCCGAGCACATTGATGAAAAAAATAGAAGGCAAGCGTGCCATATGGTTACATGCAGCATCTGTAGGAGAAATTGTAGCCACAAGCCCTTTGGTGAAAGATATAAAAAAGAGCTTTCCTGATGCAGTAGTAGTTGTATCCGTAGTTACTGCTACGGGTCATGCTATGGCACGACGTATCATACCAGAGGCAGAAGGAATTATTTTCTTTCCTTTGGACTTACCTTTTTTAACCCGAAGAATTTTGAATATTATCAAGCCTATTGCTATTTTATTGGTAGAAACTGAGATTTGGCCAAACTTCTTGCGTATTGCAAAAGATGAAGAAATTCCGGTGATGATGGTCAATGGTCGTATTAGTGACCGTTCTATGTCACGATATATGCATATTAAGTCCTTTATGCACGATATGCTAGGTTCTATTGATCGCTTTTGCATGCAATCAAAATTAGATGCGGAATACATTTCTGTATTAGGAGCGAATGTGAAAGAAGTGACTGTTACAGGAAATACTAAGTACGATCAAACTTATGCAACGGTCACAGATGAAGAAAAAGAACAATTACAACATGAGTTTGGTTTCGGACATAATCATCCTATTATTGTGGCAGGCAGTACTCATAAAGGGGAAGAAGATAAACTATTTCAAGCTTTCAAGGAAATTTTACAATCCTATCCTAATGCGAGATTACTCATAGCACCTCGTGAAATTATGCGTGGTAATGATGTAAAAGCATTATCTCAAAAATATGGGCTGAAAGCGATTTGTCGGAGCACGATGACAGAGCCTGTACACGAAGAAATTCCAGTGGTGATATTAGATACTATTGGTGAATTAGGCCGTCTATACAGTTTAGGGGACATTATCTTCGTTGGAGGTTCCTTGGTCAGAACGGGAGGACATAATATTTTGGAACCAGCTGCTCATGGCAAACCAATTATTGTGGGACCACATATGTTTAACTTCAAAGAAATCTATAGTTTATTGAGTTCCCGTGGGGCTTGTATGATGGTACATAATGAAGAAGAGCTCTTAGAGGTATTGCAAATGTTGTGTGCTAACCAAACTATGCGAGAAGAAATGAGTCTCCACTGTTTAGAAGTAGTTAGCGAAAATCGCGGTGCTACACAGCGCAACACAGAAGAATTACGACGTCTCTTTGAACGCTTTCATATTGTTCCATAATCGGTTCATCTAAGTTTTAATATCCTAGGCTATACTAGAGGGATGCGGAGGAGGTTTACTCATGAAAGGAGAACAACTCTTTAAACATATCATCAGCGGACAGATGCAAGGCTCTTTGGGAGATGCTCTTCGTGGTGGTTTAGAAAAGGCTAGTAAGGTCTATGAAAGAGTCGTGGAATATCGCAATGAACGGTATAACCATCCACATAGAGTGTTACACATGCCAGTGCCAGTCATTAGTATAGGCAATATTACAGTTGGTGGTACAGGTAAAACACCGATGGTGCGCTACGTGTGTGAAGTATTGGATGCAGACCAACATACAGTGAGTGTCTTAAGTCGTGGATACAAAGCGGACAATAATAAAAAATCTATCGTCGTATCTAGACAAGGGTCGGTAGATGTGTCTTCTTTTATCAGTGGTGATGAAGCTTGGTTATTAGCTAAAACATTACCGAATGCAAATGTCATTATTGGATCTAAACGAGTAGAGTCAGCTAAGATTGCTGTAGACGATATGCAATCTGATGTACTTGTTTTAGATGATGGCTTTCAACATCGAGCATTGGGCCGTGATGCAGATATTGTATTGATTGATGCCAGTCATCCATTTGGCTATGGTGCGGTGTTGCCAAGAGGGTTGCTACGAGAACCTTTAACAAATTTGAAGCGAGCTACCTATATTGTGTTAACGAAAACGAATCAAGTAGATACTGAACAACTGGAAGCACTCCGTGAAGAGATTCATTCTTTAGCACCTCTTGTTCCGGTAGCAGAAACCATTCATCAAACGATAGGTTTTCAAACCTTGGAAGAATGGAGCCATAATGGCCCGATTCATGATATTAATGACTATGATGAGACTCCTTTATTAGCGATTAGTGGTATCGGACAACCTAGCTCTTTCATTTCTAATTTGAAAGGTTACGGATTCACGGTACAGGATATGATGAGTTTTGGTGACCATCATGATTATAGTGAAGAAGATGTTGTGAAACTGTGGCAACATTGTTTTAAAACAGGGATTCAAGGTATTATTACAACGGAAAAAGATGCAGTGAAATTATCTCAAGTACGTGCAATTAAAGATTTGAAGATTCCTGTCTATGTATTAGTGATTGGTATCGAATTTACCAAAGGTGAAGACGATTTTAAATCCTATGTGTTGCAAATAGCAAAGGGGAAATAATATGCGTATAGCTTGTATTATTCCAGCGCGCTATGGATCTACACGATTACCGGGTAAACCCTTAGCGATGATTGGTAACAAACCAATGATTCAACGGGTCTATGAGCAAGTGTCGAAAGCTACGGAAATCCATGAGGTCATCGTGGCTACTGATGATGAACGAGTGTATGATGCTGTTACCCAATTTGGTGGACAGGTGATGATGACAAGAGCTGACCATTTGACGGGCACCGACCGCTTAGCGGAAGTGGCATCTGCAAGAACAGATATTGATGTGATTATTAATGTGCAAGGCGATGAGCCACTCATTGATGCGTCCCTTATCGATGCATTGGCACGTCAATTCAAAGAAGACTTAACCCTACAAATGGGAACCGTAGGCTGTCCCTTGTTAGAAGAAGAATACAATGAGCCTAGTGCGGTGAAAGTCATCGTGAATCGACTAGGGAATGCTATGTATTTTTCTCGCTCATTAATTCCTTATCCAAGACATGCCTTCGTGGTACCGCCATTGAAGCATGTAGGTATGTATGGATATAATCGTCAGTTCCTATTAACCTATGCTAAGATGGAACCAACACCAGCAGAATTAACTGAATCTTTAGAACAGTTGCGAGCTTTAGAAAATGGATATGCTATTCGGGTCATTGCTACAGACCAACGTTTTGTTGGGGTAGATACTCCAGAAGATTTAGAACGAGTGAATGAAATATTTCACCAATTAGAAGCATAAACGATTTCATTTAGAGAGGAGATAGTATGAAAACAGTACAAGTAGGCAACCTCACACTTGGTGGAGGCAAAGGTTTATTTTTATTAGCAGGCCCTTGCGTAATAGAGGGCTATGAACGCACATTAGAGATTGGCCGTCGTGCCAAAGCGATTTGCGATAAAGTTGGTATTCCATATGTGTTCAAAGCTTCTTTTGATAAAGCTAATCGCTCTAGCTATTCTTCCTTCCGTGGTCCAGGCCTCGTAGAAGGGCTAGAAATTTTGAAAGCTATCAAAGAAGAGTTACAAGTACCAGTGGTAAGTGATATCCACGATATTACTCAAATTGAACCAGCTGCAGAAGTGTTGGATATTCTTCAAATTCCAGCTTTTTTATGCCGTCAAACTGACTTGGTATATGGAGCCGCAGAGACTGGAAAATGCGTGAATGTGAAAAAAGGTCAATTCATGGCTCCGAAAGATATGAGTAATGTGTTGAAGAAAATGGAAGAATCTGGTAATCAAAACTTGATGCTTACAGAGCGCGGGTTTAGCTTTGGCTATAACAATTTGGTGGTGGATATGAGATCTTTCCCAATTATGCGTTCTTTTGAGTATCCAGTTATCTTTGATGCTACACATTCCGTACAACTACCAGGTGGGGCAGGTACAGCATCTTCTGGTCAACGTGAATTTGTGGCTAACCTAGCTCGTGGTGCAGTAGCCAGTGGTGTAGATGGATTGTTCTTTGAAGTCCATGATAACCCAGAAGAAGCGCTTTCAGATGGACCAAATATGTTATATTTGGATTCTCTAGAAGAATTATTAACTGATTTAGTGGCTATCGACAAAATCGTAAAAAAATAGTACAGATGTAAAGGATGCAGGTGAACTATGAAGATACTTGAACGAGCAGCACAGGTGCTCCAAGAAGAATCAAAAGCAGTGTTAGACTTAATTGAAACATTAGACCATCGTTTTGAAGCGGCAGTAGAGTTAATTTTAGCCTCTAAGGGACGCGTGGTCTGTACAGGTATGGGAAAATCTGGGCATATTGCGCGAAAGATTTCGGCAACGCTAGCAAGTACAGGTACACCTGCATTGTTTTTACATCCTGGTGAGGGAGTACATGGCGATTTAGGTATGGTTACATCTGATGATGTAGTGCTCGCCTTCTCTAATAGTGGAGAAACTGGAGAGGTGGTTAGCTTACTGCCGTCCTTACGAAGAATTGGAGCAAAATTAATTTCCGTTGTAGGAAATCCAAGCTCTACATTGGGAAAGAATTCTGATGTGGTTTTGGTAGTATGTGTTGATAAAGAAGCATGTCCACTAGGATTAGCGCCCACAAGTAGTACAACAGCAGCATTAGCATTAGGTGATGCTTTGGCAGTGTGCTTATTGGATCGACACCAATTTACACCAGAAAACTTTGCTGTATTCCATCCAGGCGGATCTTTAGGTCGTAAGTTATTGTTAACAGTAGAAAATATTATGCATAGTGGCGATGATAATCCCATTATTCATAAAGGGGCTACTGTACAAGATGCTTTATTTGTCATGACCAATAAAGGACTCGGAGCCGCTAATGTAGTGGATGAAGAAGGTAAATTAATTGGATTGGTTACGGATGGAGATATTCGTCGAGGCTTAGACTCTGGATGTAATTTTCTTGTGTGGGCAGTAGAAGATATGATGACGAAATCACCTAGAACAATTACAAAAGATAAGCTGGCAGCAGAAGCTCTTCATATGATGGAAAAAAACCAGCCTCGTCCTATTACGGTATTACCAGTAGTTGGATATGATGGTAGGAGTCTTGGTTTAGTACATATTACGGATTTATTGCGAAGAGGTATTGTATAATGGCTATTCGTTGTTTAGCCTTAGATGTAGATGGTGTGCTTACAAAAGGTGACATTACCTATACATCTAGTGGAGAAGAAATCAAAACCTTTCATGCAAAAGATGGATTAGGATTAACATTAGCTTCTAAAATAGGGCTATACACAGCTCTTATTACAGGTCGTACTTCACCTATAGTGGAGCGACGGGCAAAAGAATTACATATCTCTCACGTTCAGATGGGAAGCCATAATAAGAGTGCTGGCTTGGAGGAGCTCTTGAAAGTTTTAAAAATAGAGGCTCATGAAGTTGCTTATATAGGTGATGACCTTAATGATTTAGGCATTATGTCTAAAGTGGGATTAGCTATAACACCGCAAGATGGAGTGGCAGAAGTAAAACAAGTAGCTCACTATATTTGCCGAGCCAATGGCGGACAAGGGTCTGTGCGGGAAGCAATTGAGTATATTTTGAAACAAGAGGGGCTTTGGGAGGAGGCCTTGCGTATCTATCGTGAGGAATCTTACCAAGTAGGTCAATAGAAAGGAGGCTTTCATGGCAGGAGAATGGCAATACACCGCCTTAAAAACAATTAGTAAATTAGTTTGTACATTATCGTATTCTACAATCTTATCCATTGGATCGTCTCTAGGACCTTTATATAGACTAGTAGGAAAAAAACAGGTTAAACGAGGATTGCACAATCTGATGATTGGCCTTTCCATAGATGAAAAAGAAGCAAATGCCATATTAGGACGGCTTTTTCAAAATTTGGGGCGTTCTGTGATGGAAACGCTATATATGCCTAATTTAACGCCTGAGTTTATCAAAGCCCATATTGAAATGCGTGGATTAGAACATATTGATGCAGCATTAGCCGAAGATAAAGGGGTTGTAATTTTGACTGCTCATGTAGGAAATTGGGAGTGGATGGGAGCCGCTTTAGCAGCTCATGGATATCCATCTACGACAATTGTGAAAAAGCAACCTAATGCACAGTTTACTAGATTGATGAACGAATACCGTGAAATGGTAGGTCTAGAAGTATTTGCCCGTGGTGGATCAGAAATGAGAGGTGCTGCACAGGCAATGAAGGCTAAAAAGTTATTAGGTTTTTTAGCAGACCAAGATGGTGGGTTCCAGGGATTACCCGTCATGTTTTTAGGGCAAGACTCATCAGCTGTTACTGGACCGGCTTCGTTTGCGAAAAAGTTTAAAGCACCTGTAGTGCCTGTCTTTGCATCACGTAAAGAAAAAGGCCATATTGTGCATATATTACCACCTTTATACTATGAAGATACAGGTAATGTAGAGGAAGATATGTTCCGACTAACGGAAGCAACAGTGAAGATTACAGAAAGTTTTATTAAAGAACATCCGGATGAATGGTTGTGGTTCCAACATCGTTGGAATACTAAAATTCATGAAATTGTGGATATTGAACGTAAACTACAAGTGCGGGAGGCTGTACATGAAGAACAATAAGAAACTTCTCCTCACGGTTGTGGTAGGTATCTTACTTCTTTTGGGAATGGGCTATTTTTTATATGGTGGAGTTGAAATGACAACACTAGGGCCATCTGGGAATTCTATTAGTTTTAATGGAACAGAGTTGAAAGAAGAAAAAGAGGGACAACTAATTTGGTCTGTAAAAGCTGAAAAAATTAGTGTTGATCAAGATACTAAAGTGATTACTCTAGAAAATGTAACAGGTCAGTTCCATAAAGGTGAAACGGTATTGACTATAAAAGCTCCTAAAGGAATTGTATCTAAAGACCACAGACAGATTTCTTTATCTGGGGGTATTGAGGCTACGTCCAGTGTGGGATCAAGCTTGCGTACAGAGGGAATAGAGTATAACAGTAAAACACAACTATTTAAATCAGTATCTAAGTTTATCTATAGTGATGTAGATACGACCTTAGAAGGAGATGCCCTAGAAGGCGATATGATATTACAGCAAGTGACAGCAAAAGGTCATGCAAAATTGATTCGTAAGTAGAAAGGAATTTTATGAAGATACAACATATACTCATGACTGCTTGTATAGGCAGTGTTATGATGATTCCTGCATGGGCGGCATCAACTGAGATTAGCCCTACAGAAAATAGTAAATTGACGATTACAGCTGATCAGCTAACATACGATGGTATTAATGGTCGTGCAGAAGCTAAAGGTAGTGTAGTTATTACAAAAGATGATAAAACGCTAACAGGTGCATCTGGCTGGTATAATACAAAATCACAAGAAGGATATTTAACTGGTGGGGTTAGTATGATTGGTACTAATATGTCTATGGCAGCAGGAGAGGTGCATGTGTCGAAGAATACTCATTTTGATGCTACCGGTGATGTTCATATACAAAAAGATGATCGCCAGTTATTTGGTGACCATGTAAACTATAATACTGAAACTGGATATGGAGAAATTCTTGGGCATGGACAATTGATTGTAGCAGATAATGTGCTTACAGGTCATAGAATTGAGGCTCATACAAATCAAATATTTGCAAAGGCAGAAGGGGGCATTACAATATCTAGTGCTAGTCAGAAAGTGAATGCTACAGCTGATGAAGCGACGTATACACAAACACCAAATCAAAATGATGGAGTCGCATATTTAAAAGGAAATGCGAAAGCTGTACAGAATGGTAATGTCTTAGAAGCACCAGAATTAAAAGTAGAACTTAGTGATAAAAGTGTTGAAACGTTTGGTGGACGTGGTACATTAATCATTACTCCAAAGTAAGGAGCTTTTATGTTTATACAGACAAAGGATTTAGTAAAAACCTATAAATCAAGAAATGTAGTAGATAAAGTAAGTGTTCGTGTTGAAGAAGGAGAAGTTGTAGGGTTATTAGGTCCAAATGGAGCAGGCAAAACAACGACTTTTTATATGATTGTAGGTGTAGAAAAACCGAGCTCAGGAAGCATCTGTATAGGAGATGTTGATGTTACCAATATGCCAATGTATAAGCGATCTTCGTATGGTATTGGATATCTACCGCAAGAAGCATCTATTTTTAGAAATTTAACTGTAGAAGATAATATTTTGGCTATGCTGGAAACGACAGATCTATCTAAGGCAGAACAAAAAAAGACAATGGAGTCCTTGTTAGAGGAGTTTCATATTACTCATGTGAGAGATCGTTTGGGCATTCAATTATCAGGTGGAGAACGACGACGTGTAGAAATTGCTCGGGCAATTGCGTTAAATCCTAAATTTATTCTATTAGATGAGCCTTTTGCAGGGGTAGACCCAATAGCAGTGGCAGATATTCAATCCATTATTCGACATTTGAAAGAGCGTGGTATTGGGGTCCTCATTACAGATCACAATGTACGTGAAACACTTGGGATTGTGGATAAAGCGTATATTTTAAATAGTGGTACTATATTGTTAGAAGGTACGGCAGATGAAGTAGCGACCAGTGATATAGCGCGTAAATTTTATTTAGGTGATGATTTCCGAATGTAGGAGTGGATATGAGAATTTTAGATAAATATATATTGAAAGCTTTCATAGGACCATTTCTATTTGGAATTTTTGCGTTTACTAGTATTTTTATTGGTACGGGTACGTTATTTCGTATCGCTCAGTATATTACTGAATACGGTGCTAGTTTATGGTCTGTAACAAGGGCATTTCTATTAGCTTTGCCTAATATCGTAATTTTAACGTTCCCTATGTCTGTCTTGCTAGGATCACTTATGACGTTTGGCCGTTTAAGTGGCAGTAGTGAGATTATTGTCATGCGTGCGGGAGGACAAAACTTTTTACGTTTAGCTACACCTGTCTATATCATGGCATTTTTGATATCTATATGTTCTATCGCTTTCAACGAATATGTAGTTCCTGTAGCTAATCATGCGTACCAAACGATTATTCGAGAGGAAATCATGAAGCGTGCTACACCACAAACACAGGAGCATATTGTTATAAAAACTCTATCAGATAAAAAGATTAGTACCTTAATGTATGCGGGTAAATATGATAGCTCTACGAAATTGTTGTCAGATATTACAGTACAACAGTTTACTGATGGACAGGTTACACAAATTGAGCGGGCTAAAACTGCAAATTGGAATGGTCAGTACTGGATTATGCATGATGGTACAATTTATGATATAAATGCAGCTGGTGTAGGTGTTGACCGTACTATGAAGTTTGAAGAACAAGTACTACCGATTACAGAAGATCCAGATAGAATTGGTCGTTCTCAACGTAAGCCAGAGGAAATGACTATTAAAGAAATTAAACAACAAATCAAAGCAATGGAGGCTACTGGTGGGAAAGTGACAGAATGGAAAATGGAGATGTATCAACGTTTTACAATTCCTGTGGCTAGTTTTATCTTTGCTTTAGTGGGCGCCCCGCTGGGGTTACAAAAACAACGGTCTAGCTCATCTATTGGTTTTGGTATCTCGGTATTAGTTATTTTTATTTACTATGGAGTAATGACTTTGTCAGGCGCTCTTGGTAAAGGTGGTGCATTACCGCCATTATTGGCAGCATGGATCCCCAATACATTGGGTATTATAGCGGGTCTATACTTAAATTGGAGAGTATCTAAATAAGAAACATAGTGGGGTAGCATTACTAAGCATAGTGTAATGCTACTCTTTTGTATCAGTACGATAGCAGTTTAGAGAGACCTTTTCTCATATAACCATTGTAGTGTAGTAGGGATTTTGATATACTAAATAAAGATATTAGACCATTATTTTGCATTGAGGTATATAACTATGTTAGTAGGGCTACGGATTCTTCTAATTATTACAATTATGGGAGGATTAATTGCATTTTTAGGCGATAAAATTGGCACAAAAGTAGGCAAACGTCGTATGAGTTTGTTTGGATTACGTCCTAAACATACATCCATTATTGTCACAATTGTGACAGGTATATTAATATCTGCGGTCACATTAGGGGTTTTGAGCATTGCCTCTAATAATGTGCGAACTGCTTTATTTGGTATGGAACAGTTAAAAGCAGAAATGGCACAGCTATCAGCGGATATTGATGAAAAAACAAAAGCATTACAGCAAAGTAACGATGAGTTGAATCAAAAAAATAAACAATTACAAAGAGTACAACATGATGTTCAAGCAACCGAAGAAGAATTAGAAGCAACTCGAAATTCTTTAGCAAGTATGGGCGATCAATTAGTATCTATACAAGATGCCTATGTGGAGGCAGAACACAAATTAGCTGCTTCTAATGCTGAAGTAGGACGTTTAGAGCAAGTACGTACGCAATTAGAAGGACATGTGCAGGATTTGCAATTAACAACGAAACAATTAGAAAATGGTATTAATCATGTGCGTGAAGGTAACGTAGTGTTTCGAAATGGAGAAATTTTATCACAGGCTGTAATTCGTCCAGGTCTAGGCGAAGTAGAAAGTATGGCTGCATTGACTAGCTTTTTAAAAGATACGAATCGCCTTATTTTGAATCGATTCCAAATGGAAGAGGAAAAAACAGTCATTTATGTGAGTCGTGATAATTTAGATGAAATAGCAAAACTTGTTTCTTCTACAAATAAACCGTTAATGATTCGCGTCACAGCATCTGCCAACATTATTTATGGAGAACCGGCGCTAGCAGAAATTCATGCGTACCCCCATGATATGGTTTTTAAAAAAGATACAGTGCTTTGGTCATCCGTTATCGATGGAGGCAAGAGTGCGCAAGATCAAGTATTGGCATTTTTGAAAGAAGTCAATGGGGAAGCGAAGAAGCAAGGAATATTGCCCGATCCAATTACTGGAGAAGTCGGCTCTTTACCAGGTAATGAATTATTTATCACTATTCGTAAAATAGAAAACCAACGTGGGTCTGTACGATTAGAGGCTGTTGCTAGAGAAGATACTTTCACTAGCGGACCTGTACAAATTATGTTGCGTGTCACTCCAGTAAATCAGTGAGGTATAGACAATGGCATTGAAACCTTATGTATTGGCAGTTGACCCAGGTCGGGATAAAACAGGCATTGCTATTCTTACGAAAACAGCGCAATTAGTGATGATGGATATTGTACCTACCGACTCCGTGATGTGTGAGTTGAAATCTCTGTTAACGATGTATTCTGAGGTATCTGTTTTAGTATGCGGGAACGGTACCAATCATAAAGCGGTAGGAACTATTGTAAAATATGTAGCAGAAGAACAAGGAAAAGTATTTACCTTTGTCAATGAAACACATACTACCGAAGAGGCAAGGCGCCGTTATTTTGAAGTACATCCACCTACAGGGTGGAAAAAATTAGTTCCCAAGGGTATGTTATATCCTCCAGTTCCGGTCGATGATATTACGGCATGGATTATTGGGGAACGTTGGTTATTAGTTAATGAGGAGTGAATATCCAAAGGATGAAAGAACATAAAAGCAGAAAACGAAAAATAATGGATATGGTTATGCGATACTTTATGATGATTATTGGAGCGGCCATTTATACCTATGGACTAGATGTATTTTTAGTGCCAAATCACCTGATTGATGGTGGAGTAGTAGGTATTGCTTTGATGACAAGTAAGTTATCTGGTATCTCATTTAGTGTACTAGTTATGTTGATTAATCTACCATTTTTATATGTAGGGTATATGCAAATTGGTAAAAGTTTTACTATATCTACCTTATTCGCAATAGCGTGCATTTCCGTATTTTCTGCTTTCATGCATGAGGTGCCACCGCTAGTACAAGATCCCCTGCTAGCAGCTGTGTTTGGTGGCATCATTCTCGGCCTTGGGGTAGGGATTATTATACGAAATGGTGGGTCCTTAGATGGATCAGAAATTGTAGCTATCATCTTTGATAAAAAGAGTTCTTTTTCCGTAGGTGAAATCGTCATGTTCCTGAATTTCTTTATTTTAGGAGCAGCGGGGTTTGTATACGATTGGAATAGTGCTATGTATTCCCTGATTGCGTATTTTGTAGCCTATAAAATGATGGACTTGGTCATTACGGGCGTAGAAGAATCGAAAGGGGTTATGGTCATCACCGATAAATCCGAAGAAGTGGCAGATGTAGTGATGCATCGTTTAGGTCGGGGTGTCACATTACTGTATGGAGAAGGAGCGTATACAAAGACTCCGAAACGTATTATTTATTGTGTTGTGACGCGTTTGGAGTTAACAAAGTTGAAAGATATTATTTACGATGTGGACGAAAATGCTTTCATCACTATCAATGATGTACATGATGTATTCGGTGGGCAGTTCGGTAAAAAATCAATCCATTAATCGATATTTACAAGATATGTATTAGTACGCATCCTTAGAATAGGAGGAACTATGGAAAAAGATACAGCCATAGGCAGTCAAATTTTGAAAGAAGCCCGTGAGTGGTTACAAGCTATTATTGTGGCTCTTATTGTAGCCATGTTAACGCATATATTTATTGTGCAACCTACGAGAGTATCCGGAGAATCAATGGAGGATACGTTACATAATGGGGATTTCCTATTAATTAGCAAATGGTCTCATGTCATGCGAGAGGTACCAAATTATGAAGACATCGTCATCATTGATAGTCGAGTGCAACGAGAACGGTCTTGGAAAGATGATGTGATGGAACCGTTGATGAACTATGCCAGTGTGGTAGTACCATCCTTGCAAGGTCATGATGTATGGGTAAAACGTGTGATTGGTCGACCAGGTGATACACTGGAATTCAAAGAAGGCCACGTATGGAGAAATGGAACGAAACTAAATGAAACGTATACAAAAAAAGAAACTATGAAATTTGAACGTTCCTTACCAATTACTGTTCCAGAAGGACATGTATTTGTTATGGGAGACAATCGCAATCATTCTTCAGATAGCCGTTTCATTGGATTTGTACCAGCGGATCATGTGCTTGGTAAACTAGCATATCATATACGTAATCCATTCTAACTATAATCGAATGTAATTTTGGAATCCTGTGCTTTGGCATGGGATTTCCATATATCCTAAGAAAGGTGGGAAGACAGATGAGTGAAGGGTTAATCTTAGTCAATACGGGAGATGGCAAAGGTAAGACCACAGCAGCCTTAGGTGTAGCGCTACGTTCAGCCGGATGTGGCAGAAAGGTTCTTATTTTACAATTTATCAAAAGTGGTGCTAATTATGGTGAATTAGCAGGCATTGCATTACTCCCTACTGTAGAGATTCGATCCATGGGAAAAGGGTTTATCTTTCATAAGCAAGAAGAATCAGAAGAAAAAATGAAAGAGCATCAACAAGCAGCAAAAGAAGCGTGGGCCATGGTGGAGACAGAAGTGAAGTTTGGTCAATGGGATTTGATTATCCTTGATGAAATCAATTATGCCATTCATTATGGCTTAGTAGATGTAGAGACAGTAGTGAATTTACTCAAAACAAAACCGGAGAACCTAGACATGATTTTAACAGGTCGTAACGCACGTCCAGAGATTGTTGAATTGGCGCATACGGTGACAGAAATGAAAGTTATCAAACATGCGTACCAACAGGGGATTAAGGCAAAGCGTGGGATAGAGTTTTAGTTTAGGAGACCTAAGTATGTGTTTGACTGCTAGATCTTGCAGAAAATAAAAGGCTTATGCAAAAACCACATCGAAAATATTAAAAATAGTTCTTGCGCAAGTGAAGAAAAACAAGTACAATAATAGTGTACTAATTTAGTGCTTTACATGGAAAGGTTTCCATGTTTGGATATGATATTAATTCAAGGGGGTTATACCTATGGCTATCACAAATTATGTAAAAACAGCTGAATTTGCAACAGAAAAACACGTTCCAGTTATCACAGCACCTGACACTGTAAAAGCTGGCGAACGCGTAGTAATCGAATTAGAAGTGGGCAAAGAAATTGCACATCCTAACACAGTAGAACATCATATTTCTTGGATCAAATTGTACTATGTAGAAGAAGGTACACAACTTCCATACGAAGTAGCTCGTCTTGAGTTCAACGTACACGGCGAAGCTCCTACAGGCGCTAACGAAGGCCCTGTACATGCTGAAGCAGCTGGTGTTGTTACAGCATCCTTCAAAAAATCTGGTCGTTTGATCGCTACTTCTTACTGCAACATCCACGGCTTGTGGGAATCTGAAAAAGATATCGTAGTAGAAGGCTAATCTTTAGATTGGATATATAACTGAATCGGTTATGATAAGGACTGTCGTCCCTTACCTTGTGTGAGGGAGCAGTCCTTTATTACTAGAAAGGAAAGAAGATATAAGGAAAAACTGTTGTGAATCATAGTCAATCTATATAGGGTATATCTACCAGAAAAAGACAATTGTACAATAAAAATAGTAAAATCTTATAAAAATCCTTTACTTTAGTAGCGTAGTATGGTAGATTAATATAGATATTGTTTTATACTTTGTATCTTATAAATGAGGGATTGCAGTGGCATTAATTGTGAAAAAATTTGGTGGTAGCTCTGTAGCGACACCTGAAAAAATATTTAACATTGTAAATCGTGTGTTGCGCGACAAACAACCAGAGGATCGTATTGTAGTGGTTGTTTCTGCCATGGGCGATACAACAGATGATTTGGTGAGCTTGGCGAAAGAAGTCACGTCTATGCCGTATGGCCGTGAAATGGACCGTCTTTTGTCCACTGGTGAGCAAGTGACGATTGCATTGATGGCACTGGCATTCCAAGCGAAAGGTCATGCAGCGGTGTCTATGACGGGCGAGCAAGCTGGGATTGCGACTAGCGATACTTTTGGTAAAGCGCGTATTTTAGATATCGAACCAAAACGTGTGTTAGATGCGTTAGAAGCAGGCAATATTGTGGTTGTAGCGGGTTTCCAAGGTATGACAGAAGCTGGGGACATTACTACATTAGGTCGTGGTGGATCTGACACAACAGCAGTCGCATTAGCAGGCGCTATGAATGCTGATGTATGCGAAATCTTTACAGATGTAGATGGGGTGTACTCCACAGATCCACGGGTGGCTCCAGGGGCTGTTAAATTGAAAGAAATCACCTATGGTGAAATGCTAGAAATGGCGCGCTTAGGGGCAGGCGTTATGCAACCTAGAGCGGTCGAAATGGGACATCGGTATGGGGTACCAATTCATGTACGATCTACTTTCAGTGATGAAGAAGGCACGATAATTCGAGAGGAGTATACAATGAAAGCAAATCAATATGCTATTACAGGCGTTGCAGATGATACAAATGTAGCAAAAGTAAGTCTTGTAGGGGTGGAAAATATTCCAGGTGTGGCGCATCAAGTGTTCCAAGCATTGGCCAATAAGAGTATCGACGTAGACATGATCGTGCAAAGTATCCGTACCACAGATGATAAACGAACAGACATAGTATTCACCATTACACGTGATGATGTAAACTTGGCGAAACAAGTACTTGAGGAACTTGGTCAATCCATGTCTATCGAAGAGTGCGTGATTAACGAAAGTATGGCGAAAGTATCCATCGTGGGTGCTGGTATGTTGGGTCAACCAGGGGTTGCAGCGAAAATGTTCGGCATTTTATCTGAGGAAGGTGTGAATATCGAGATTATCAGTACATCTGAAATCAGTATTTCTTGCCTTGTTGGAGAGGAACATATTAAAACAGCCGTACGCGCGATTCATGATAAATTAATTTTAGACGGTAGAGGTTAAGTAACGACTAGAAAAGAAGGTATGGGAATGAATGATAAGAAAAAGGAACGATTTATACAACTTGGGTTGTTGAGTGGACTCATAGCACTAGGACTACTGGTGTATGTTCTTGTTCCTGGTTTCTATGATGACATGTGGGAACTAGCCCTTTCTGGTGATGTACAACGCATGGCAGAGGTCTTGCAATCTTATGGTCCGTGGGCCATGGTGATTAGTTTTGTTCTAGATGTGCTTATCAATGCGTTGGGATTTTTACCATCCATCTTCTTTTCCACAGCGAATGGCTTGCTATTTGGCGTGGTGCCAGGGATTATCATCTCTTGGTTAGCAGAAACAGTAGGCGTGGTACTGAGCTTTATGATTATGCGTTACATCTTGCGAGATACAGCGCATAAGGTCATTGAAAAAAGTGAATTTTTACTGAAAGTAGATGACTTTAGCGGTAAAAATGGTTTGGTGATGATGCTCTTTGCTCGTTCTATTCCATATTTTCCAAGTGGGATCATTACTGCTTTGGGAGCAATTAGCCAAATCTCTTTACGAGATTATATCATTGCCAATTTAATTGGTAAGTTTCCATCCACGGCGTTAGAAGTTATTGTTGGTCATGACACTGTGTTATTACAAGATAATTTAGGTCGATTAACATTGGTCATTCTTATAGCTACGGTATTGTATTTCTTATTATGGAAAGCCTATCAGTGGTGGACAAAACAGAGATAATATACATTGCTGCTGACTGCTGCCAGTAGGAGTGGTGTGTTTAACTGACTTAGACAGTAAGACATCATTAGCACAATCTATACCCTTAATAAACAAATAAACATATAAAAAGGAACGTTGATATAGTTTGATCAACGTTCCTTTTTGGTCTTAAGATAATTTGTTTAGTCGCTAGTGTAGCGTGTTAGAATCTATGTGTGGTATCGTGCCTTCAAAGAAGGATAATAAAAAACTCAATTCCAAATGAATTGAGTTAAGTACCCACAGCGGGTGCCACAAGGGCGATGAAAATAAATTCGTATTTGAACTTGTAGTGTAATTCTGTAAATGTCTCAAACCTAATTGTGATATCTCTCATTGGTTATTGTGCTTAGATAAAATTTTCAACGCATAGGCCTTAAAGTATAAATCATGGTGTAAAGAATTGGGGTTTAAAGCTATATGATATTGTTTACTAGTGATTTACATTTTGAGCATGAACACGTGATTCGCTTCAATAAGCGTCCTTTCAGAGTATAGAATAGACCAATTAGTTTGGTCTATCTTTTTGTATAAGGAAATACTCACAAACCAGTATATCAAATTGTATTTCCCCTTTTTCTCGTGTATAATAACAACTATAAAGATTTTTAAGGATAAAGAATTAAACAGGAGGCATGGAATGAATCGATTCCAAATGGAACTAGCTGGTCGCACGTTGACGATTGAAACTGGCGAGTTAGCAAAACAAGCAAGTGGTTCTGCATTAGTACAATATGGTGATACGGTTGTATTGGTTACAGCAACGGCATCTAAAGAGGTAAAAGATATTGACTTTTTCCCTTTAACAGTAGATTATGATGAAAAAATGTATGCTGTAGGTAGATTTCCAGGTGGCTTCATTAAACGTGAAGCACGTCCGCCAGAGTCTGCTATTTTGAATAGTCGTTTGATTGACCGTCCCATCCGTCCTTTATTCGATAAAGGTAGCCGTAATGAAGTACATGTAGTAGCTACTGTATTATCTGTTGATCATGACCATGCACCTGAAATTTGTGCATTGATTGGTGCTTCTGCGGCATTATCCATTTCCGATATTCCTTGGGCAGGTCCTATTGCTGGCGTGCGCATGGGTCTTGTAGATGGCAATATCGTAGTCAACCCAACAGAAGCACAATTAGAAGTAACTACATTAAATATGGTTGTAGCTGGTACGAAAGATGCGATCTTGATGGTAGAAGGGGAAGCCAACGAAATTCCTGAAGACATCATCTTAGAAGTGATCATGACCGCTCACGAAGAAATCAAAAACATCGTAGCGTTCCAAGAAACTATGGTAGCTGAAATTGGACAAGCAAAACGCGAATTCCCAATTAAAGAAGTTGATCCAACAGTAGCAGAAGCAGTTCGCGCCTATGCACATGCTAAATTAGATGCAGCTGTACGCTGTGCGGATAAAGTACAACGGGAAGAGCAACAACAAGCTGTGTTCGAAGAAGTGTTGGCTCATTTTGAGGAACAATTCCCAGAACAAGCAAGTGATATCTACGCAACATTAGAAAAAATGGTGAAAGAAATTGTACGTCATATGATTACGGTAGAAAAAATCCGTCCAGATGGCCGTCAATTAGATGAAGTGCGCCCTATTTCTTGTCGCGTAAGTGCATTACCTCGTACGCATGGTTCTGGCTTGTTCACACGTGGTCAAACACAAGTATTAAACATCTGTACATTAGCACCTTTGTCTGAAAAACAAACTATCGATGGCATTGGTTTAGATACAGAAAAACGATATATCCACCATTACAATTTCCCATCCTTCTCCGTAGGGGAAACTCGTTCTTCTCGTGGTCCTGGACGTCGTGAAATTGGTCATGGTGCGTTGGCTGAAAGAGCATTACTAGCCGTACTTCCAACAGAGGAAGAATTCCCATATGCGATGCGTTTGGTATCTGAAGTATTAGAATCCAATGGTTCTAGCTCCATGGCCAGCGTATGCGGTTCCACCTTATCTTTGATGGATGCAGGGGTACCTATTACAGCGCCAGTAGCTGGGGTAGCAATGGGGCTTGTAACACAGGATGAACATTATACAATCCTAACAGATATCCAAGGCATGGAAGATGCTTTAGGTGATATGGACTTTAAAGTAGCAGGTACTACAAAAGGTGTGACTGCTATCCAAATGGATATTAAAATTTCCGGTTTATCTCGTGAAATTTTAGAAGAAGCATTAGCGCAAGCTCACAAAGGTCGTATGCATATCATGGGTAAAATGATGGAAGCTATTCAAGCACCACGTGAAGAAATGTCTAAATGGGCTCCTCGCATCGTAACGATGAAAATTGATCCAGACAAAATCCGTGACGTTATCGGTACAGGTGGTAAAGTTATCCGTGGCATCATTGAAGAAACTGGTGCTAAAATTGACATTGAAGATGATGGCACTATCTCTATTGCTGCAGTAGAAGCGGAAGCGGCTGAAAAAGCAATCCAAATCATTACGAACTTGACAAAAGAAGTAGAAGCAGGCGAAGTGTACATGGGTAAAGTCACTCGTTTGATGAACTTCGGCGCTTTTGTTGAAGTATTGCCAGGCAAAGAAGGTTTGGTTCATATTTCTCAATTAGCAAGAGAACGTGTGGAAAAAGTAGAAGATGTAGTCAATGTAGGGGATGAAATTATGGTTAAAGTTATCGAGATCGATGATAAAGGCCGAATTAACTTATCTCGTAAGGAACTATTAAAATAATCGAGGTGCACTATGGATATTCGTGGATTTGAAGTAGTGTCTGCCTTTGAAGGGCAAGGTATCAATTTGCCGAAGCGTAAAACTTCTGAAAGTGCAGGCTATGACATTGAATGTGCAGAATCTGTTGTAGTAGGTCCTAAGGAAACTGTACTGATTCCTACAGGATTGAAAGCGTTCATGCATTATGATGAATATTTGGCGATCCACGTTCGATCAAGCATGGCGATTAAACGCGGCTTGATGCTTACAAATAGTACAGGGATTATCGACTCTGATTACTATAACAATGAAGATAACGAAGGTCATATTATGATCGCAATCTATAATACGACGGACCAACCTGTTACTTTGGAAAAAGGAGAACGGGTGGCACAAGGTATCTTCTGTAAATATTTGTTGACAAATGACGACGATGCACGTGGCATTCGTACTGGTGGCATCGGTAGTACAGGAAATAAATAAGAACATACAATAAGGGATAGATTCCTATGACTAGAGAGTTGTAAGCAAGTTGCTTAGGACTCTCTAGTTTTTTGTATATCATTGAATTTCATTGTTAAAATGGAGTATAATATAGTTTGATATAGTCTATCCTAAGGAGGATTTGCAGTGTTTACATATGCCAAACAACAATGGGAATTAGGAAAACGAATATATGGATATCATAGCTGGCGTGAGAAGCGACGTATCTTTTTGTTCACAGCTCGTTCCTATAAAAATAGATCGCAACTGAATCAACTAGAATCTTACTTTGCTACGTATGGAAGTTATTCTAATTTACTGCAGGACCAAGAAGGAATCTGGGAAATCATTAATCGTGTATTCTTATACAAAGAGTCCACAGCTCAAGAACGATTAGAATGTATTATTCAACACTTTGATGCCTTGCCAAAGTATTTTACTGAGGAGGCCATTCAAGCTTTGTATTGTCCTTCCAAAATTGGGATTCAAATATGGCACTCGGAAGAGCTAAATTTAGAGGCTGTATTGCAATATATGCCAGGTCAACGGAAAGAAGGCTTACTTAGTTTGCTCTTAGCCTACGAAGGAGATGGAATCTATCATATCAACTTCCGATTAGGTGTAGATCCATCAGGACAACCATGTATTTGGGTTGGTACTATACAAGGGTATAAAGAGGGTTTAGATAAGGCGAAAAAACTAACGAAAAAAATGCATGGCTACCGTCCTAAAAACTTTATGTTCTTTTTATTACGCCAACTAGCCAATTGCTTAGGTATTGAGACCTTGTATGCAGTATCCGATGAAGGATTCTATACGAATACGCATTTAATTCGTTTCAATCGTCATAAGTTAGTGAAATTTGATGACTTTTGGGAAGAATTAGGCGGTCACGTATGGGAAAAAGACTCCAGATTCTTTGTGATTCCTTTGGCGGAGGAACGGAAAACCTACGAAACAGCGAAAACGCATAAACGAAATATGTATCGCAAACGCTATGAAATGTTAGATACGTTTATAGAAGAAATTCAAGAGCAAGGAAAGACCTTCTTGCGCAACCAATAGGAGGATACGGTATGAAATGTCCTTATTGTCATCATGACGAAATCAAAGTTACAGATTCACGGTCTACGGACGATAATAATATTCGTCGTCGCAGGGAATGTATGAACTGTGGCAAACGGTTTACGACCTACGAGGTGATTGAAGATTTACCAATTATGGTGATAAAACGAGATCAGAAAAAAGAATTATTTGATCGATCTAAATTGATGAATGGTTTGTGGAGATCTTGTAGTAAACGAGGCATTTCCACAGATCAATTGGAATCGATTGTAAATGAAACAGAAAAACAAATTCGCATGGAAGTAGAGCAAGAAGTGACTACGGAGCGAATTGGTGAAATTGTATTATCCTTGTTGAAAGATGTAGACCAAGTTGCCTACGTGCGATTTGCCTCTGTGTATCGACAATTTAATAATGTAGAAAGTTTTTTACAAGAATTACACGAATTATTGGACAATCATGGAAAGGATACAACACATGAGTGAGTTACATCCAATTGTTAGTGCCCGTTTTTCAGATCATGTAGACACATTGAGTGCTACTTATGAAGTGATGGGTGTTATTGAAGCTATGGCGGAGCGTTGTAAAGCAGCGCTGGCAGCAGGCAATAAAATTTTATTTTGCGGTAATGGTGGTTCCGCCGCAGATTCTCAGCATTTAGCAGCGGAATTAGTGGGACGCTTTCAGAAAGAACGCCGTTCCTTAGCATCCATTGCGCTGACCACAGATACGTCTATTTTGACAGCGGTCGGTAATGATTATGGGTATGATGAAGTATTCGCCCGACAAGTAGATGGCTTAGGCCGTTCTGGAGATATTTTGATTGGTATTTCCACATCTGGGAATAGTAAAAATGTAGTGAAAGCCGTAGAATCTGCTCGTAATATTGGTATGCATACCTTTGCCTTTACTGGTGAAGGTGGTGGAAAGATGGCAGAGTTATGTGATTTAACGTTTGCAGTGCCATCTAAAGTGACAGCCCGCATTCAAGAAATGCATATTTTAGCAGGTCATATTTTATGTGAATTGGTGGAAGAAGACTATGCCTAATCGTACATTACAATCCTTTTTACTTCGTGATTTGCCACGGTTACAAGTAGGGGTTATTGGCGACTGTATGTTAGATCGCTATATTTTTGGCGATGTGAGCCGCATCTCTCCAGAGTCTCCGGTGCCTGTGAATTTAGTCCAACGTGAAACGGAAGTGTTAGGCGGTGCTGCTAATGTGGCAAATAATTTAGCTCAATTAGATTGCCAAGTGCATATGGCATCCCGTATTGGTGATGATACACATGGTAAAATTATATGCCAACTATTAGAGGATAATGGTATCCAAAGCACTGGCGTTTTTACAGAGGATTCTATTCCGACCACCACGAAAACACGCATCTTAGGTGGACAACAGCAAATGATTCGCCTAGATTATGAAGTGAATCAGCCCTTGTCCAGTGATAGCGAAACAGCAATTCTTTCTTGGCTAGATGATTTATTACGCAAAGGGTTACAAGGTCTTGTGATTTCCGATTATGGGAAAGGTATTTGCCAACCATCCTTGCTAAGCCAAGTATTCAGTAAAACACGAGCAGCTGGCATTATGACCATTGTAGATCCGAAGGGTTCTGATTGGTCAAAATATAACGGTGCTACTTGTATTACTCCTAATGTAAAGGAACTCAGTGAAGCTGTAGGTTATGAAGTGCCCAATACAGATGAAGAGGTTGTGAAAGCAGCGCACCATATTTTAAATAGGTTGGAGCTAGATTTTATCATTGTCACTCGTTCGGCTAAAGGAATTACTTTAGTTCGTAAAGATGGCAATGTATGGCACAATGCAGAAACGAAACAACAAGATGTATTTGATGTAAGTGGTGCCGGTGATACAGTAGTGGCTATGATGCTCACTACATTAATTGCGGGCCTATCTATCCGAGCCGCTTTAGTGGCAGCCAATGCAGCAGCAGGTGTAGTGGTATCTAAAGTTGGCACCTATCCAATTCATCGTCAAGAATTATTAGATTTATTGTCTTCTATGAAAGCAAAAAAAGAAGATAAAGATAGTGTCTATTCCGTAGAGGCATTAGCTCAAAAGATCCGCTTTTGGCAAGATCGAGGTGAAGTGGTGGTCTTTACGAATGGGTGCTTTGACATTTTACATCGTGGTCATTTGACCTATTTAAAAGAGGCCGCTACACTGGGTGATCATTTGGTGGTGGCCCTCAATTCTGATAGTTCGGTGCGCCGTTTAAAAGGGGATAGTCGTCCTATCAACCATGAACTAGATAGAGCCTTGTTAATGAGTTCGTTGGGCTTTGTGGATGGTGTAGTTCTCTTTAAAGAAGATACACCAGCAGAGGTGCTTTCACAGTTGCGACCAAATATATTGGTTAAAGGTGGAGATTATAAGCCAGAAGACGTCATTGGCAAGGAGTTTGTAGAGGAAGTACAAATCTTGCCATTCCAAGAGGGATATTCCACAACAGGAATCATTGAACGTATTCAAGGATTAATAGAGGAAGGAAAACTATGATTATTGTTACTGGTGGAGCTGGGTTTATCGGTTCCAACATTGTGAAACAGTTGAATAATAAAGGTCGTAACGATATTTTAATCGTAGACGATTTAACAGATGGTCGTAAAATTCGCAACATCGAGATGTTGGATTTTGCGGATTATATTGATTACGAAGATTTTGATATAGCCGTAGAGCAAAATACCTTTGATTGTGGTCCAATTGAAGTGGTATTCCACGAAGGGGCTTGTGCGGACACAATGAATTATGATGGCAGATATATGATGAAAAATAACTATGAAGGGTCTAAAAACCTCTTTCATTACTGCCAAGAACGTCGTGTTCCGTTCATCTATGCGTCTTCTGCGTCTACCTATGGACACGGTACGAATGGATTCCGTGAAGATCCTGCTTGTGAGCAGGCCTTGAATCCCTATGCGTATTCCAAATTGTTATTCGATCGCTATGTGGCGAAGTTTAGAAACCACTTGCAGTTACAATCGCAATGTGTAGGCTTGCGCTATTTTAATGTATTTGGACCGAATGAAACGCATAAAGATAAGATGGCATCCTTGGTGCGCCAAATGTACTATAAGTTGATGGAAACTGGGGAAATCACTCTGTTCAAAGGCATCGATGGCTATGGTGACGGTGAGCAAACACGGGATTTCATCTATGTGAATGACGTGGTGAATGTGAACTTCTATTTCTGGGAACATCCTGAAATTAGCGGTGTATTCAACTGCGGTACGGGTCATGCTCATACGTTCAACGAATTTATGAAAGCAGTTATTTCCTATGCGGGAAAAGGCTCTATTCGCTATATTGACTTCCCAGAGGTGTTGAAAGGTAAATACCAAAGCTACACCCAAGCTGATACAACGAAGTTGTTGGCAACTGGATATGACAAAGGATTTACACCATTAAAACAAGCAGTTCATGAATATTGTGAGTTATTAGCGACTAATGAAGGATATGTAAAATAATGGAAACTAGACAGGTATTATTTTTAGATCGTGATGGAGTTATTAATGTAGATGTAGGATATTTAAGTGATCCTGCGAAATTGGAATTTATTCCAGGTGCTATTGAGGCTATGCAAGAGGCACAACGCCGTGGGTATGACATCATTGTAGTGACAAACCAAAGCGGAGTGGCTCGCGGATACTACACAGAAGACGATGTGCATCAGTTACACGAAGAAATGTCTCGCCGATTAGAGGCAGAAGGTGTGAAAGTATTGGCCTACTATTACTGCCCACATCATCCAGAAGGATCTGTGGCAGAGTACACGAAAGACTGTGATTGCCGCAAACCCAATCCTGGTATGTTGACGAAAGCAATTCAGGACTGGAATGTAGATGTGGATGGTAGCTTCCTAGTCGGTGATAAACCATCTGATGCGCAGGCTGCTGAGTCCATTGGCATGCGTGCGTACCCATTTGAAGAAGACAACTTAATGACATTCTTAGAGCCTATTTTTGCCTGGGAAGAAGGCAGAAAGCTATTGGGGCTGTAATGGTAGAACGAACACTTGTATGAGGCACCTCATAAGGTGTTCGTTTTCTTGTAGTGTAAGAAAAGTTACATTTTATGATTGACGGAATAGCTGATTTGTACTACTCTATACGAGGAACTAACTGTATAGTCTGTATCAAGAAGAACAGAACTGAGTTCCATTTTTTAGTATTGGTTCGACTTATATCCTAAGGGAATAAGAACGGAGGAAAACATGGAAAAAGAAACAGCGTTGCAAACACAACCATCGCAAAAATTTACGGTACGTCAATTAACGATTATTGGCTTATTGGCAGGGATTACGATTGTACTTGGCATGACAGGATGGGGCTTTGTGCCAATCCCACCAATTAGTGGGACCATCTTGCATATTCCAACCCTTTTAGGTGGTATCGTAGAAGGTCCTAAAGTGGGGATGTCAGTAGGGTTCTTATTTGGTGCTTACAGTATGGTACGAGCGTATATGTCACCGAATGTTTTATCTTTCGTGTTTATGAATCCAATCATTTCTATATTACCAAGAATGTTGATTGGTTTAGTAGCAGCGTTGGTATATATGTACTTGCCAGTTAAGGTAAGAGCTATCCGTATTGGTGTAGCCGCTTTCTTAGGAAAAGTCACAAGTACTATCCTTGTATTGACTGGTATTTATACAATCTATGGTGTAGAATTTGCAAAGGCAACACACATTTCACAAGAAGCTGTATTTGATGTGGTGATGGGTATTGCATGGTCTCATGGTATTCCAGAAGCACTATTAGGAGTAGCTGTTGTAACACCTGTGGCACTAGCTGTCATCAAAAAATTTAAATGATAATGAAATTGAGTGTATAGACTGCGCATGCATTCAAGTACGGATTTTTTAAATCGGATATAATCAAGAAGTGAATTAGCAAAGACTGATCACTTCTTGTTTTTTTATGTGTTAGGAGGAGTATACTCATGAATTGGAAAAACGATTAATCTACTTTGTGGGTGATAAACCTTCTGATGTACAGGCTGCTGAAGCGATTGGAATGCGTGCCTATCCATTTGAAGAAGAAAATTTAATGACATTCCTAACACCTATCTTTGCTTGGGAAGAAGGCAGAAAATTGTTAGGTCTGTAATGTTTGAAATGAACACTCTCATGAAATATATTAGAGGGTGTTCTTTTTCTTGTTACGTGCTTATATTGCAAATGGAGATGAAACACTTTACTATACATCATATAACTGTTATGTGTAAGAAAAGTTACATTTTATAATTGACAGATGAGCTATTTTGTACTACTCTATACGAGGAACTAACTGTATAGTCTGTATCAAGAAGAGCAGAACTGAGTTCCATTTTTTTATTATTGGTTCGACTTATATCCTAAGGGAATAAGAACGGAGGAAAACATGGAAAAAGAAACAGCGTTGCAAACACAGCCATCGCAAAAATTTACGGTACGTCAATTGACAATCATTGGTTTATTGGCAGGGATTACGATTGTACTTGGTATGACAGGGTGGGGCTTTGTGCCAATTCCACCAATTAGTGCTACTATCTTGCACATCCCAACTATCTTAGGTGGTGTTGTGGAAGGTCCTAAAGTAGGTATGTCAGTAGGTTTCTTATTCGGTGCGTACAGTATGGTACAAGCGTACATGGCGCCTAATGTTTTATCCTTTGCATTTATGAATCCTATTATTTCTGTATTGCCAAGAATGTTGATCGGTTTAGTAGCAGCGTTGGTTTATATGTATGTACCAATCAAAGTGAAAGCCATCCGTATCGGTTTAGCTGCATTCTTGGGAACAGCTACTAATACAATCCTTGTGATGACTGGTATTTACACAATTTATGGTGTGGAATTTGCAAAAGCCACACACATTTCACCGGAAGCTGTATTTAATGTGGTGATGGGCATTGTGTGGTCTCATGGTATTCCAGAAGCCTTGTTAGCGGTAGCTGTTGTAACACCTGTGGCACTAGCTGTTATTAAAAAGTTTAAATGATAATGAAATTGAGTGTATAGACTGCTCATGCATTCAAGCACGGATTTTTTAAATCGGATATAATCAAGAAGTGAATTAGCAAAAACTAATCACTTCTTGTTTTTTATGTGTTAGGAGGAGTATACTCATGAATTGGAAAAAACGATTAACCTATTTTGTACTAGGAGCTACTATGGTGGCGACTGCGGTAGGTATTGCTGGGTGTGGCAGTGATACAAAACAAGCAGCACCAGCTGAAAAAATGAAAGTTGTTACTACCGTGTTCCCTGTATATGATGTAGCGAAACAAGTAGGGGGAGACAAAGTTGATGTGACTTTATTAGTGCCTCCAGGAGCAGAACCACATGATTGGGATCCAACTGCAAAAGATTTAAAAGAAATTAGTACGGCTAAAGTGTTCTTGTATAGTGGTGCAGGTTTGGAACCAACAGAAAAGATTCTAGCAAAAGATGTATTACAACAAGCACAACCAGTAGAATTATCTAAATCGGTTACTTTGTTGCCAGCTCCAGATGAAGATGAAGACGAACATGATCATGACCACGATAAAGATCACGATCATGACAAAGATCATAAAGATGACAAACATGACCATGATAAAGCTCAAAAAGAAGATAAACATGAGCACGAACATGAACATGGCGAGTTTGATCCACATGTATGGTTAGATCCAATGAATGTTGCTAAAGAAGTAGATGCTGTTGTAGAAGCTTTCTCTAAAGCAGACCCTACGAATGCAAAATACTATGAAGCTAACGGCAAAGCATACAAAGAAAAATTACAAGCTTTACATGCTAAATATGAAGAATTTGGTAAAACACAACACGACAAACATCTAGTAGTTAGCCATATGGCATTTGGTTACTTAGCAAATGCATACGGTTTTGAACAATTAGGTATCATGGGTGTATCTCCAGATGCTGAACCAACACCAGAACGCATGGCAGATATTGTGGCTTTCATTAAAGAACATAATGTAAAAGCTATCTTCAGTGAAGAATTGGTAAGTCCTAAATTGGCGAATGCTATTGCTGCTGAAACTGGTGTAAAAGTGTATGTATTGAACCCAGCTGAAGGTTTAACAGAAGAACAAACACAAAAACATGTGACATACCTTGACATCATGGAAGAAAACCTTAAAACATTGAAAGAAGCGTTAGCTCACTAATTCCTGTCCCTTGCGCTTGCTTGAATCGGTATTAGATGATAATATATAAGAGTAAGTTTGTGCTTAGGAGGAATGAAGATGTCTAAACGTATTCGTACAATTAACACTGAATCCCTACAAAAAACTGCTAAAACAGGCGGCTGCGGCGAATGTCAAACATCTTGCCAATCTGCTTGTAAAACTAGCTGTACAGTAGGTAACCAAGTGTGCAAACAAAAATAATCATTCGATTAGCAATAAGCTGTTCACCGTATGGTGGGCAGCTTATTTGCTTTATATTACTTCTAGTATTATACTAAAAGTGTTACTATAAAACATACAAAATCCCCCTAGATGTACCAGATCTAGGGGGATTATATATGCTAACCCTTTATATCTTTAGCTTGTCTAAATTTTAATATATGTACTCCAAAAGTACAATTTTTTGCATACTATAATTTTAGAAAAAGTATACTCTATATTGATAGCTTTCTATACGTCATAGGCATAAAGTGATATAATACAAATTAGACTTTAGTAAGTTAATGGAGGTATGAATGTTAGAATTACAACCGATGATTCATAAATTTAAAATGAAAGATAAGTTCTTTCTACTAGATGTAAATAGTGGAATTATCCATGTGATCGATGAACTCATTGATCGTGTATTAGATATCTATAACGGCACAAACCGCGAGGCAGTACATAGTGCGTTAGATGCCACAGAGGATGCAGCGGAGTTAGATGAAATTATGGATGAGTTAGATGAACTCATCAAAGAGGAAATGCTCTTTGCGCCTATGTCTGCAGAGTTTAAACTAGTGGTAGATGAAAAGCCAATTGTAAAAGCTCTTTGTTTAAACATTGCTCATGATTGCAACTTAGCTTGTAAATATTGTTTTGCCAGTCAAGGTGATTACGGCGGAGTGAAACGAGAATTAATGAGTTTTGATGTGGCGAAGCGTGCCGTAGATTTCTTGATTTCCATGAGTGGCCCACGCCAACATTGTGAAATCGACTTCTTTGGTGGCGAGCCATTATTGAATTGGGATGTAGTGAAACAAACCGTAGAATACATTGAATCCATTCAAGAAAAACACGGAAAGATTTTTAAATTAACTTTGACCACCAACGGTATGTTGTTGACACAAGATAAAATCGACTATGTAAATGAACATGACATGAGTTTAGTATTATCCTTAGATGGTCGTGAGGATGTGCATAACAGTATGCGCCCAAGTGCAGGTGGCAGAGATACTTACAATACAGTAGCGAAGAACTTAGTGAATGCTGTAAAACAACGTGATGGTCGAGAATACTATGTGCGTGGCACTTATACGCATAATAACTTAGACTTCTGCAAAGATGTAGAGGCTATGTCCGATTTGGGGTTTGAGCATTTGTCTATGGAACCAGTGGTTGGCGAAGATGGGGCTTATGTGTTACGTCCTGAGGATATGACAATCATCGAAAAAGAATATGAAAAATTGGCAGACCTATATTTAGAACGTCAATTGGCTGGTTGGGGCGAGAAATTTAATTTCTTCCACTTCCGGATGGATTTATATCGTGGACCATGCATGGCAAAACGTTTGCGTGGTTGTGGTGCTGGTCATGAGTATATGGCTGTCGTACCAAATGGAGATATTTACCCATGTCACCAATATGTAGGTAAAGATGGCTATGTGATCGGTACGGTCTTTGATGGCTTGAAAAACTATGACATACCGACACAGTTTAGAAATACTCACGTATTTACGAAAGAAACATGTGCTAACTGTTGGGCAAAATTCTTCTGCTCTGGCGGTTGCCATGCGAACAATGAAACATTAGGTGGAGACCTTAGCACACCGTACGAATTGGGATGTAAATTACAGAAAAAACGTATTGAATGTGCTATCATGATTCAAGCTGAACTCGATGCAGCGGGAATCCGACAAGAAAATCATTAAAATTATATAACAGAAGGGAGGCGGGTTCTATGAAGGCATACACCATACATGTAACAGGCATTGTACAGGGCATAGGATTCCGCCCCTTTGTGTCTAAACTAGCTCACGAATTAGGAATCGTGGGGACAGTGAGAAATGACACGAGCGGTGTGGAGATACACATACAGGGGGTGGATGCAGATTGCCAATTGTTTGTAGAACGATTGCAATCTGAGTTACCTATGCATGGACGTATCGATACCTTACAAATGAAACCGACAGAATTACAGGATTTGGATGATTTTACCATCATCCTTTCGCAAGGCGTGAAAGGCAATGCCTTTATTGGCGCCGATATGGCACCTTGCGAGGCATGCTTGCAGGACATACAAGACCCTGAGAATCGACGCTTTCAATATGGGTTTACAAATTGTACAAATTGCGGCCCTCGGTATACGATTATTGAAAGTACACCCTATGACCGTGACACAACGTCTATGAAAGTATTCCCTATGTGCGAAGACTGTCAGAAGGAATACGAAAATCTAGAAGGTCGACGATACCATGCGGAGCCCAATGCTTGCGAGCACTGTGGTCCCATGTTTACATTGAAAGGTACAGATGGTACGGTGCTTGCTAATGGACTGGATGCGATAGAGCAAGCCAGACAATATATACAACATGGTTCCATTGTAGCCTTAAAAGGCGTTGGCGGATATCATTTGGTTTGTGATGCGTTACAAGAACGCGCGGTGCAAACCTTGCGACAGCGTAAAGGACGGCCTAGAAAGCCATTAGCGGTTATGGCAGGGTCCTTGGAAACGGCAAAGGAGTATGTGCATATATCTGAAAAAGAAGAAGAACTGTTACTGAGTCCTGCAAGGCCGATTGTTTTGTTACGTAAAGTATGTTTGCCCTTTACTGCTAATGATGTCATGCATACAGAAACATGTGCGACTTCTGAGTGTGATACGATTCTTAAAGAGATGACTGATATAAATCAGAAAAAATATGTTTCTAATCAAGAATGTCGTAATACATTTACTAAGGTTGCTATGAAGGTGGCATCACAGATAACGCCAGTGGCTCCCTGTGTAGCCCCCGGTATGGCAACGTTAGGTATTTTACTACCTTATGCACCGTATCATTATAGTTTGATACCGTCTGATGCGTTATGGGTGATGACCAGTGCGAATCGCAGTGGTGATCCAGTGTTATATAATGATGCCCAGGCAGCTGAAGAGTTACAGGGCATTGCAGATTATATATTGACCCATAACCGAGAGATTATTTCTCCAGTGGATGATTCTGTGGTACAAGTGGTGCATGATAAATCAATCATGATTCGCCGTAGCCGAGGGTACGTCCCTTTGTCCATTCCTGTAGTACCATTAGAAAAGAGTCCTACCATGTTAGCTATGGGTGCCGACATGAAAGCCTCTTTCGGTATGAATCGTGGGTCTCATGCTATCCTGAGTCCCTATATGGGAGATATGGAACATCAACGAGTACAAGACTTATTGTGGTGTACGACGAAACGCTATGAAGAGTTATTTCAATTACAACCTACACAGGTCATCGTGGATGCCCATCCGGGCTACTACACCTCACAGTGTGGTAGAACCTATGCAGAGGAGCATAACGTGCCTGTCATAGAAGTGCAGCATCATCATGCTCATGTGGCAGCGGTAATGGCGGAGTATAACATTCAAGATCCTGTGTTAGGAATCTGCTTTGATGGAACAGGATATGGTACAGATGGAACTCTATGGGGTGGTGAGTTTTTATATTGCCACAAAGAACATATGGAACGAATGGCACATTTGAGCTATGCCCCTCTGCCAGGTGGTGAAGTAGCTGTACGAGAGTCGTGGCGTCAAGCCTTGTGGTATGTAAATGAACTCTACCCAATAGGAGCGCCCACAGCCATAGAACGATGGAAAGAATCACTGCCTAATGGTTGGCAATTATTAGAGAAAATGATGCCTCATATGCAGATGATACAGTCTTCTAGCGGTGGTCGTTTATTTGATACAGTAGCATCTTTGTTGGGGTTAGGCCATGAGCATCTCTATGATGCGCAACTTGCTATCGAGTTAGAGCAACTGGCGCTTTCAGAGAAGGGTAGCATCCTAGATATGAAGATGGACGGAACTGTATTAGATACGATGAGTTTAGTGTGTTCTGTCATAGAACAATTAGAAAATGGTGAAAGTGTAGCAAAAATCTCAGCGAACTTTCACAGAACTTTGATATATTATATAGGACAGATGGCGAAACAATGTTGTGAAAAACGACAGATTTTGCATATTGTCTTGTGTGGAGGAGTATTCCAAAATCGCATTCTCCTAGAAGGAGTGATGCAAGAATTACAGGAATACACAGTCCACGTGCCTACCCAAAGCCCGATGAATGATGGCGGTATCGCTTTAGGGCAATTATGGTTAGGAAGTTATATGAATAGATAGGAGATACTATGTGTTTAGCAGTACCAGCACAATTGGTGCATATTAATGAAACAATTGGTACCGTGGAATTAACAGGGGTGCAACGGGAGTGTAGTCTGTTATTGGTGCCGGAAGCAAAAATTGGAGATTGGTTATTAGTCCATGCGGGCTGTGCCGTACAAATTGTAGATGAGGAGGAAGCGCGTTTGACCCTTGAGGCATTCCGCGAATTAGAAGAACTTGAACAAGATTACTTTAACAGAAAAATCGAAAGTCGCAGCTAGTTTACTAGAGCGCATTCACGAATTACATAATCCAGAGGAAACTGTACGATTCATGGAAGTCTGTGGGACTCATACAGTGGCTATTTTTCGAGAAGGGATCCGTCAAATGTTGCCGAAAGGTATAGAATTGATCAGCGGTCCTGGATGCCCTGTGTGTGTGACAGACCAACAATATATGGATCAAGCCTTGGCGTATGCGGCTCGAGAGGATGTAGTCATCGCCACCTTTGGAGATATGCTGAAGATTCCTGGTACCACAGGTAATTTATGGCAGTCGAAAGAAAATGGGGCTCATATTGAAATTATTTATAGCCCCATGGAAGTACTTGGATTGAGTGAACAATATCCAGATAAAAAGATTATTTTCTTGGGTATCGGCTTTGAAACGACTATTGCTGTTATTGCAGCTACTATTCAGGCGGTGCATGCTAAGGGAGTAAAGAATGTATTTTTCTTAATTTCTCATAAACTGGTGCCTCCTGCATTACGAGCTTTATTAAGTAATCCAGAGCATCAAATCGATGGATTTCTGTTGCCAGGCCATGTAAGCGTTATCATTGGGGAACAGCCGTATCAATTCTTAGCTGATGAATATCATATGCCAAGTTGTATTGCTGGCTTTGATGGTATGGAAATTTTAGCAGCCATTGTCAATCTCTTAGAACAACGTAAAGAAAAGAAATTTTATGTAGGAAATACGTATCGGTCCGTGGTGGCAAAAACGGGAAATTCCGTAGCACAACAATTAATGGATACCTTGTACGAACCGTCTGATGATGGCTGGCGTGGTATTGGTGTACTGCCTGCATCGGGTTTAAAATTGCGCGGAGAATGGTCTGCCTATGATGCGTTGGTACAACTACCTTTAGAAACATTTACAACCAGTGATGGACCGAAAGGTTGCCAATGTGGATCTGTCATTCAGGGGATGATTCATCCTGATGCATGTCCTTTATTTGGTAAACTTTGTACGCCAGAGCATCCAGTGGGGGCTTGTATGGTATCGGTAGAAGGTAGTTGTTCAGCTTGGTATAAATATGGTTTTTCCAGCGGTGGAATGACCTGGGAGGAATAAATGGAACGTATTCGCTTAGTCCACGGTAATGGCGGTAAATTTAGCCATGAATTGGTAGACCAATATATTGTGAAATATTTTTCGAATCCAATATTAAATGAATTACATGATGGTGCTGTATTTCCAGTTACAACGGGACGTATGGCTATGAGTACAGATTCCTATGTAGTAACACCACATATTTTCCCCGGTGGCAACATTGGGAAATTAGCTGTGTGCGGTACAGTGAATGACTTAGCCATGATGGGTGCAGTGCCTCAGTATTTGTCGTGCGGGCTCATCTTAGAAGAAGGATTACCTATTTCTACATTAGAAACTGTGCTACAAACCATGTCAGATATGGCACAACTTTCAGGGGTGTCCATTGTCACAGGTGATACGAAAGTGGTAGAAAAAGGTTCCGTTGACGGCATCTACATCAATACTGCTGGCGTAGGTATCGTACCGGACTATGTACAGTTAGGTACGTCTTATATTGAAAGTGGTATGAAAGTCATCATTTCCGGTACCTTAGGGGACCATGCGATTGCTGTCATGGGAACTCGGTATGGATTGGATCTACCTGATACCCTACAAACAGATTGTGCGCCTTTACATAAAATGGCTCATAAATTGTTAGAAACCTTTGGTAAAGATATTGCTTTCTTTAGAGATCCTACCCGTGGTGGATTAGCGACGACGCTCCAAGAGATTGCTAACTCTGCACAAAAAGGGATTCGATTGCAAGAGTCTGCCATCCCTGTCCGTGCGGAAGTACAAGCGGTATGCCAAGTGTTAGGTTACGACCCATTGTATTTGGCAAATGAAGGTAAGATGATTGCCATTGTACGCGCTGATGTGGCAGATGAGGTAGTGCAGATGATGCGCACTTTCACAGAAGGTCGTGATGCGGTGATCGTCGGTGATGTGGTGAATGGTAATGCTGGCAAAGTAGGATTGCAAACGGCAGTGGGGGGGATACGTCTCCTTGATATGCTGGGAGAAGACCAAGTACCACGAATTTGTTAGAAAATTGTAATACTTCATGAAAAAATCATACATATCCCGTATACTTTGTATAGAATAAAAATGTATTTTTTGATACAATGGAAAGGAAAAGGAGGATATTACGATGAAAAAACAAATCGTAGCTGCTATGGTAGCATTCTCGGTAGCCACTGTAGGTGTTGTTGGCGTTCAACAAGCACAGGCATTTAATTTAGGGAGTCTAGTAGGAGGCGTATTGAAAGTAGGAGGCGTGGGCTTTCTAGTAGATAAATACGGTGACTCCATCAATAACTTCTTGAACAGTTTATTAAAGCAAAATAATTTGAGTACTACCTATTCAACAAAAGTAGTTCCTATTGTGAGTCTTGGGAAAGGTGGACACATTGGTGCGGCACAGGTAACAGGACCTAGCAGTGAAGTGGAACGTGTTGAGGCAGTAGCGCAAATAGAGGCTAGTTTTAATTCCGTAGCTCGCGTAAAAGGACTAGTACCGATTGATAGCACAAACCCAACGAGTGCAAATCGCATTCAAGGGGTCGGTGTATCGGCAATTATAGATTTGAAGATTTAATGGATTAGCACGGGCTTGCCCGTGCTATCTATGTGTTAGTAGAGATGAGGAGATACTATGAAACGTTCTGCTGTATTGGGAGCCGTATTCGCTCTTTTAACAACAAGTGTATGGGCTGCACCAGATACTGTTTTAGAAAAAACAGAAGCCTTAGAAAGTACTGTATATGGTAAAGTGCAAGTAGGGGCTTTAACAGATCGAGTGCATCAATTGCAAGATACTATTTTGGGAGCTAAACAACAAGGCAGTATTACTGGTCAAGTGGAATCTTTATACAAGTCTGTGGAAGGTCAAGGTACAAAGGTAACATTGCACCAAGAAGTGAATGCATTAGAATGGATGTATTTTGATGAAGTTCATAGTGGCTCTTTGGTAGAACGTATTGGGGAAATGGAACGTAGTGTGAATGGCATAGAGTCAAAAGGATCTTTACAAAGTCGTGTACAAAAGTTAAAGCAATCTATTTTCGGCACACAAGTAGCGTTGAAAATAAAACCAGGTACGATTGGTGCGGACCAAGTGTTTACATTAGAGTTAACAGAACCAGTAACATCTCAAAAAAATGTAAAAGATGATGTGGTGCATGTTAAAGTGGCGGAAGATGTAATGGATGGAGAAACGTTATTGATTCCAAAAGGTACTATCGGCACTGGTCATATTACAGAAATAACAAAAGCACGCTCTTTTGGTCGTAATGCAAAGTTGAATATTGTATTTGATCATTTACAAGGTATTGATGGCACAAACTTTACTGCTATTCAAGGGGAAGAAGCAAAAACAAAAACAAAAAGTGAATTAAAAGCTGCAGGAGCCTCTGTGGCTGGGGCTGTATTACTGGGACCAGTAGGTCTTGTGGGAGGCTTCTTTGTCAAAGGTAAATCGATTGACTTACCAGTAGGAACTCTTGTGTATGTACAACCAGAGTCAACAGTTACTATTTCTGGTGTGGAGGTACATGGTGTAGATACAGGTCTTACCTTAAAACCTCAGATAGAACCAGTGGTTGCTCAAAAATCAGTGGAACCAGCATCTAAAATGGTAGCTACACCAACTGCGAAAGTAAAAGAGGAGTCTACAAAAGTAGTGCATGATGATTCATTGACAGATAAACCTATAATTATTGTAAAGCGTGAAAAAGACTAGGAGATGAGGATGAAACAATATTCTGTAACGGCAGCTGCTGTATTAACGATGCTTGCATGTACGCAGGGGCATGCGCAAACATTAGATGCAACTTTACCGGTATCTGAGGTCATTCCTAAGGTTTCAGATATTCAATATGTAAATAATCACACTGTTGTAACATCCTCTACAGACACACAGTATGTACCGACTTTACAGGTGAAGCCCATTGAAAAAAAAGAAAATATAACGACTGAAAAGCCGGCTCTTCCTGTTCGTGTTGATGCAGATAAAATGCATTATAATGATACAACAGGGCTTGTTTGGGCTCGTGGTAATGTAGAAGTAGGTCGTGGTAATCAACAATTATCCGTGGAAACAATAGAAGGAAATATAAAAAATCAACAATATGAAAGTTCCACAGGCTATCACTTTTTGGAAGATAAGGGTGCCACAAAAGATTTAACAGGAACTTATATTTCTTATAATGCGATTACTGGAGATGCGCATACTAAAGATGTATTTGGTTATGTGGATCCATACTGGATTAAAGCGAAGGTTGGTGACTTTAACGGTAAAACAGGGCGTATTGAAAAAGGTTGGCTAACCACAAAGCATGCGATAGCCTTTAAAGGAGCACCTGACTACCGAGTAGAGGGCGATTTTATCGAAGTTTTTCCAGGAGATAAAGTGATTATACATAATGCGAGTTTTTATCTTAAAAATAAACGAATTATTTCCTTGAGTAAATATACTGTGTCTTTACGTCAAGATAAACAAGGGGAAATGAGCGTCTTTTCCTTTGTACCTAGGCCAAAGTATAATTCTACAGATGGATTAAGTTTAAATGGTAAAATTAACTATCCAGTGTCGGAACATGGGGAGTTATTCTTTCATTATACATGGGGAACTAATGTTGGCTTTAAACCATCTTTTGGATATGTTCAGTTGTTGCCTTGGGGAACGGCAAAAGTGGCATATAGCCGTGAATCAGCTACACTGAATGCAAAAAAAGTATGGGTAGAAAAGAAACCAGAAGTATCTGTAGACACTCATGCATATCATTTGGGTCGTACGCCACTGACTATTCGCGGTGGAGCTAGCTATGGTAAATGGTATGAAGGTCATATTAAAGGGACTCATGCTAAATATTATGGTGAAGTATCTCACGATCCAGTTCATGTGGGAAGTAATACAGAGGTGACCCTTTATGGCGGTTACCAACGTGATTATTATGGATATAATTCATCAGTTCGTTCTATGCCATACTGGGGTATTGGGACTACTACCAATATAGGATCTCGTATGAAAGCATGGATTGGATATCGTCAAAGTAATGTGTCTGTTTTAGGAGACTCACCATATCCATTTGACCAAATTGATGTAAAGCATAATTTATACTATGGATTAAGTTTACAAGCTACACGCTTAGACCGTTTTAGCCTACAATTACAAAGAGATGTACAAAGTCATGAGTTACGATATGTAGATCTTACATGGCATAGAGATTTACACTCTTTTGAAGGATCTTTAACATATCGTACGAAACAAAAGAAATGGGAATACACATTGGTAGCGAAAGATTTTTAATCTAAGGGGACACCATGAAAAAAGTTAGAAAAGCGGTTATTCCCGCAGCAGGCTTTGGTACACGATTTTTGCCAGCCACTAAGGCACAACCAAAAGAGATGTTGCCTATCGTGGACACACCGACCATTCAATATATTGTGCAAGAGGCTATCGATTCTGGCATAGAAGATATCTTAATTATTACAGGACGCAATAAGCGAGCCATTGAAGATCATTTTGATACTAGTGTAGAATTAGAACAATTATTGCAACAACAAGGGAAACAGCAACATTTAGAAATGGTGAGAAATCTAGCGAATATAAAGGTACATTATATCCGCCAGAAATCGGCTAGAGGGTTGGGTGATGCCATTTATTGTGCAAAATCCTTTATTGGAGATGAGCCATTTGCTGTCCTTTTAGGAGATGATGTGGTGTATAATCCTCATAGACCGTGTTTGAAACAGTTGATTGATTGTCATTATGCACATGAAGGGGTGACTATATTGGGGACTCAATATGTGCCTCCAGACAAAGTGAGTGCCTATGGTATTGTATCTGGTAGTGAAATTGAACCTAATGTATATGAAGTAGCTGGTCTAGTGGAAAAGCCTTCTATTGAATATGCGCCATCTAATTTAGCGGTGTTAGGACGTTATATTTTAACTCCGGATATATTTGATGAATTAGAAAAAACCCCACAAGGGGCGGGTAATGAAATTCAATTGACAGATGCTATTGCTAGACTTTCATCGAGAATACTAGCATATTCTTATGAAGGTGTGCGCTATGATATCGGCGATCGATTAGGATATTTGAAGGCTACTGTAGAATATGGGTTACGTAATCCACAGTTAGCAGAAGCATTTAAAGAATATTTAGAAGGATTAGATATTGAATCTCTAGTAAACCCTTCCTCATAAATTCATCAAACTACTAATACGGATGTATCAAAGGATTTTTGGTACATCCGTTTTATGGTAATCATGGTTTGTAAAATTATTATATCTTATGAATATTTAGTGATAGATATCACAGATGATTATATTTTGATGAAGAATATATATATGGATAAATCCCCTTGTATTGTGAAAACTTTAATTAAATGTTACAATAATTAAATATACAAAACTATAGTATATTAGAAGTAATGAGGATCATATATGGCAACAAAATTAAATTGGAAACGTTCTGAAATTAAGGGAAATCCTTTATTTTCTAAATTAAGAAGCACTATTGAAACCGCTTTTTATGGAAACAATGTGACCCCAGTAAAAAGTCTTTCACAAGCTTATGAATTAGCAACAAAAGAGCCTGGTGTTATTGTATTAGATATGCCAATCTATCGTGCAGAAGAGCAAGGATTGCCAGAGGATGCAAAAGTTTTGGTGACTAATGATGGTAAGACTACAGGTAGATATGCAAAAGCTCGTCGAATTATTGGTGATGAGGGTATTAATGAAATAGAATTATGTGATATTGCTCGTGAAGCGGTGTATAATAGCCGCCATAAAGAGTGGATTTCAGCACAAGCCATCGTAGGATTAGATGAAGCTTTCACAGCACGTGCGCATTTAATGATCCCTAAGGACCATGCATCTATTCTGTATTCTTGGGCAATTAACTTTCAATTTTTCAATGAAGAAGTGAAATCTTTTTATCAAGATAGTAAAGATATTCCAGAGGGTGATATATTTATCTATTCTGACCCAGATTATGTGGTAGAAGGTCATCCTGGGGGATTAGCAATTTTTGATCCAGCTCATAACTGTGCTATGATTTTGGGTATGCGCTATTTTGGAGAACATAAAAAAGGTACCCTTACATTAGGATGGTCTTTGGCAAATCGTTATGGTTATGTAGCCTGCCATGGTGGAATGAAACGGTATAACTTAAAAGATGGCTCTTCCTATACGATTGGTGTATTTGGGTTATCTGGATCTGGTAAATCTACATTAACTCATGAGCAACATGATGGACGATACGATATTTCTGTACTACATGATGATGCATATATTATTCATACAGAAAATTTATCTTCCATTGCTCTAGAACCTACATACTTTGATAAAATGCAAGATTATCCAGTTGATCACCCTGCTAATAAGTATTTATTGACCTTACAAAATGTTGGGGTTATGCTAGATGAAGATGGGAATAAAGTTGTGTTAGCAGAGGATGTGCGCAATAATAACGGTCGTGCAATTAAGTCACAGTTCTGGACAGATAATCGTGTAAACTACGTAAAAGATCCTGTGAATGCTATTGTATGGTTGATGAAGGATAACACGTTGCCACCAATCCTTAAAATAGATAATCCAATCTTGGCGGCTACTATGGGCGCAACATTGGCAACACGTCGTTCTACTGCTGAAAAGCTAGATGATCATGTGGATCCTAATGCATTGGTCATTGAACCCTATGCAAACCCATTCCGTACGTATTCTTTACGTACCGATTATGAAAGCTATAAAAAACTATTTACTCAATCTGGTGTAGATTGTTATATTATGAATACAGGCTTCTTCTTGGATAAGAAAATTCCTAAAGAAGTAACATTGGGATTATTGGAAGGGTTAGCTGAAGGTAGCTTACAATTTGAACCATTCTATAAATATGAAAACTTACAATATGCTAAAGTAGAAGGTTTTGAACCAGACTTTACTGTTCGTGAGTATCATCATGTGTTACATAAAGCATTTGAGTTCCGCTACGACTATATCGAAAATTTAAAAGGCACGAAAGATGAGTTGCCAGACGAAGTGTTAGATGTATTAAAAATTATCATGTAAAGGGGCGTAGTTATGAATCAAACATTATCTTGGGGTTCCGTAGCCTTTATTGGAACCATGTTATTCGGCATGTTCTTCGGGGCAGGGAATTTAATCTTCCCCGTTCACTTAGGACAAGAGGCAGGTCAAGCATTATGGCCAGCTATTTTAGGTTTTCTAGTGACTGCTATCGGTCTACCATTCTTAGGAATTGTGGCGATGGGTATATCTCGTAGTAATGGCTTACAAGACTTAGTAAGTCGTGTACACCCGACTTATGGTAAAATCTTTACCTTGTTATTGTATATCACGATTGGACCAGCATTTGCCATCCCAAGAACAAGCACGGTATCCTATACGATTGGATTTGAACCATTCCTGGGTGGTGTCAATCCTGATCTTGCATTAGGTATATTCTCCGCAGTGTTCTTTATTATTGCTATTTTGTTCTCTTTGAATCCGGGCAAGTTGATGACCTACATCGGTAAAGTGTTAACACCATTATTCTTAGTCTTCTTAAGCATTTTATTAATTACTGTAGTGGTTATGCCAATGGGAGATTACGCATCAGTGGCACCACAAGGGGAATATGCGACACATGCGTTCTTTAAAGGTTTTACAGAAGGCTATAATACGCTAGACGTATTGGCATCCTTGGCCTTTGGTATTATTGTCATTCGAGCTTTACAAGGTGTAGGGGTCACAGAACCTAAGGCTATTGCTATGGGGCTTGTGAAAGCAGGTTTCGTGGCATGCTCTATTATGGCTATTATCTACGGTTTCCTAGCCTACAGTGGAGCTACAAGTGTGACAACATTAGGTCTTGCTAAAAATGGTGGTATCACCATGGCGCAAATGAATGCGTTCTATTTCGGCAATATAGGGGCAGTGTTGTTGGCAATCATCGTTACACTAGCATGTTTAAAAACTTGCGTAGGTTTGATTGGTGCTTGTGGTGAAACTTTTGATGAAATGTTCCCTAATACATTGGGTTACCGTGGTTTTGCATACTTAACAACAGCGGTAGGTTTCTTAATCGCTAACGTAGGCTTAACAAAAATTATTGAATTAGCCATCCCTGTATTGATGTTTTTGTATCCATTGTCTATCACCATCATATTGTTATCCTTTGCAGCACCAATCTTCAAAGGAAGACAAGCGGTGTATGCTTGGACAACAGCCTTTGCTTTATTTGCCGCATTAGGCGATGCTATGGCAACTTCACCAGCATTTATCAATCAATTGGCTTTTGTACAATGGGCCTTGCCATATTATGGAATGCTCCCATTTGCCTCTATCGGTATGGGCTGGATTGTACCGTCAATTATCGGTTTCGTTGTGGGTATGATACATGTCGCATTAGTGCGTAAATAGTTCAATTGATTTAAAGATACTCTATCTAGTATTCTTAGCATCGTCGTATAGAGTTTCTTGCAAGGTACATCAATAGTGTAATATATATAAACGACTAGGTCTTTTAGATCTAGTCGTTTTGTTATTTGTGAAAGTAACTTTTAATTTCGCTGTTATAAACATAGGACATCGTTATTTATGTTCTTAACATATATGTTGCAGAAAAATAGTAGAGAGGATTCTATAGAAATTTTAATTTATATATTTTATATTACTTTCACATGTGGTATAATCGGAATATCTTTCCCATAGAAAGACTGTAGGAGGTGGCGCGAGGCTACCAATGTAGTATAGTAGAAAGGAGATTTTTATGTGGAAAAAAGGACTGGCCCTATTGGTGGTCTGTCTGGTGGGATTCTTGCTATGGCATGAATCTTCACTAGAAGCACCAGGAGGAGGCAAGATGTACCGAGTAGGTATCTTGCAATTAGCGGAGCATCCCGCACTAGATGCAGCCAATAAAGGTGTTGTAGATGGATTACGGGAAGAGGGATTTGTAGACAATGTGATTCTTGACCATCAAAATGCTCAAGGAGACCAATCGAACCTAAACACCATTGCCCAACGATTTGTGGCCCGTAATTCCGATTTAGTAGTGGCCATTGCGACACCAGCCGTACAGGCTATGGCAAATGCTACGAAGGATATTCCGGTGTTAGGAACGGCGGTTACGAGTTTTACCACAGCACGATTAGTGGATAGTGATGAACATCCAGGTGGTAATGTATCGGGTACCACAGATATGGTGCCTATGGAAAAACGAGTGGAATTAGTGCATCAATTATTGCCGAATGCGAAAAAAATCGGTACTATTTATTCATCTAGTGAAGTGAATTCACAATTACAAGCAGAGAGTTTTCGAAAAGAAGCACAGAAATATGGTATGGAATTAGTGGAAATTACTGTATCCAATGTGAACGATGTACCGCAAGCAGCGAACCAATTAGCTATCATGGGCATCGATGCAGTGTACTTTCCAACGGATAATATCATCGCTTCATCCTATGCGAACATCGTCACTATATTTAGTAGTGCCAACTTACCAGTGTTTCCCTCTGATGAGACGTGGTTAAAAACAGGTGGACTAGCAGCCTACTCTGTAGACTTTTATAGATTAGGGGTTCAAACTGGACATATGGCGGCTCGTGTACTTCGTGGTGAAAGCACACCGGATAGCATGCCAATCGAGATGCAAGAGCCTATTAAATTTGTATTCAATCAAGACGAAGCGGATCGCTTGCATATCCAGATTCCAGAGTCATTGCGACAACAGTAGTATAGTAGTGGGGGCAACCCCGAGTAGGAGGATCTATGACAAACTTAATTATTAGTACCATTGCACAAGGCCTATTGTGGGCATTGTTGGCATTGGGTGTATTTATTACTTTCAGAATTTTAGACGTAGCAGATTTAACAGTAGAAGGTAGTTTCCCTATGGGTGCTGCTATTTCTGCGGTATTGATTACCATGGGTGTCAATCCTTGGTTAACAGTAGTGATAGCAGGTATTGGTGGTATGATTGCCGGTGCTGTAACGGGCTGGATACATACCAAATTAAAAATTCCCGCATTACTAGCTGGTATCTTAACAATGATTGCCTTGTATTCTGTGAACTTACATATTATGGGGAAAGCAAACATTTCCTTATTACGCATGGATACAGTGTACTCCGCCATTCATAGCATGGGCATTTCCAATGCGGTGGCATTGACCATCATTGGTGTAGTGGTTACGGTAGTAGTGGGATTATTTTTATTCTGGTTCTTCGGTACTGAACTAGGCACATCGATCCGTGCCACAGGGGTAAATCCACAAATGATTCGTGCCCAAGGGGTGAACACAGACACTATGATTGTTCTTGGCTTATTATTGTCCAATGGATTCGTAGCTGTATCTGGCGCTTTAATTGCCCAATCCCAAGGCTTCGCAGATATCGGTATGGGTGTAGGGACTATCGTGATTGGTTTGGCATCTGTTATCATCGGGGAAGTACTATTTGCTTCTTCTTCGGTAGTGCGCAAACTATTCGGTAATTCTTCCTTCGTGTTGAGCTTAGTAGCCGTTGTATTCGGTTCCATTATTTACCGTATTGTTATTGCTACTGTGCTATACCTAGGTATGCCTCCAAATGATTTGAAATTATTTACCGCTATTTTAGTAGCTCTTGCCTTATCTTTACCAACGTGGCAAGGTAAATTTCGTCGTGGTTAAGAGGGGGTATACACATGTTGGAATTAAAAGGAATTGTGAAAGCCTTCCATAAAGGCACTGTGAATGAAAAAATAGCTCTTCGTGGCATTGATTTACGATTAGAAGATGGAGATTTTGTGACTGTTATCGGTGGTAATGGAGCTGGTAAAAGTACGTTGTTGAACTCCATCGCTGGGGTATTCTCCGTCGATGAAGGTACATTGCATATTAATGATGTAGACGTCACTCATATGGCGGAATACAAACGGGCCAAATACATTGGTCGTGTTTTCCAAGATCCTATGTTGGGCACAGCAGGAAATATGCAAATTGAGGAGAACATGCTTCTTGCCTTGCGTCGCGGAAAACGAATGGGATTGTCTTGGGCATTCAAAGAAAATGAAAGAGAGTTATTTAAACAGCAATTAGCTCGGTTAGATTTAGGCTTAGAAAATCGTTTGTCATCCAGTATGGGATTATTAAGTGGTGGTCAGCGTCAATCCATAACCTTGTTGATGGCCACTATGTTGAAACCAGAAGTGTTGTTGCTAGATGAACATACGGCAGCCTTAGATCCTAAAACGGCAGAAAAAGTATTGCAGCTTACAGATGAACTAGTAAAAGAACATCATTTGACTACCTTGATGATTACCCATAACATGCGTGATGCCTTACGATTCGGCAATCGCTTGATCATGATGGATAATGGTAAAGTTATCTATGATGTACGAGGAGAAGAGAAGGCTAGCTTAACGGTACAAGATTTATTAGAGCGCTTTGAAGTAGCTAGCAAAAATACCCTCAGTGACCGCATGATGTTAGGATAAATACTTTACATTTATATGAAAGTATAGTATTATAGATACCGATGTATTAACCTAGGCGAGGTAATTGAGTCTCCGCCCATTACTTTGGCCTATGGAATTGTAATTTTTAGGAGGACATGAAATATGTTAACTACAGAAGCTAAAGCAGCTATTATTAAAGAATTTGCTGTTCACGAAGGTGACACTGGATCCCCAGAAGTACAAATCGCGATTTTAACTAACCGCATTGTATACTTAACTGAGCATTTAAAAGAGCACAAAAAAGATCATCATTCCCGTCGTGGTCTTTTAAAATTAGTTGGTCAACGTCGTAACATGCTTGACTACCTTCGTCGTAAAGACATCGAACGTTACCGTGCGATCTTAGAAAAATTAGGCTTACGTAAATAATTTTACGTATTTACAAAAAGCGGCTTCGGCCGCTTTTTTGTTATATATGAAGATATTTTCACAAAATGATTTGCAATATTGAAAATGAATGCTATACTAATAGGAAACTTGATGTTTGTTTTATAGTAAGAAGGGAAGTACGAATGAAACAAGTTAAACGAAATGCAACGCGGTTACTATTATTATCTATGGTTACGGTAGCGTTGGGCAGTTATACAGGGTATGCTCATGATGAGCAAGCGGTAGAAGAAACGGTGACCTTGCCAGATGTAACGGTAACGGCAACGAGAACCTTACAAGATATTTCAAAAACGCCTAGTTCTGTGTCTGTGGTGACAGCGAAGGATATTGAAAATCGCAAGGTGGATACGGTTGCAGATGCGATACAATTATTACCAGGGGTGTATAAAAGTCAAGCTTCGGCAGGTGAAATACAAATCCGTGGATTCGATTCTAAAAATATATCGGTACTCGTTGATGGCGTGCCGATGAATAATTCTTTCAATAATAAGGTGGACTGGGAAGTGATTCCCGTGCATTCCATCGATCGAATTGAATTGGTGCGTGGTGCTAGTTCCTCCTTGTATGGTGGTAAAGGGGTAGCAGGTGTATTAAGTATTACAACGAAACAAGTGGCACCGAAGGCAAATCGTCAAGGGATTCATTGGCATGGTAAGGTCAATGGCGGGACTTATGGTACTTGGAACAACGAACTAGGATTTGATGCTCGAGTGTCTGATACGGTAGCCGTTGGTGTCTCAGCAGAGGAGCGCCTTACGAATGGATTCCCTGGATTTTTTGTGACCGATAAGAGTAAAGCCATTACTAGTAAGGTAAAAGCGATTACACCAGATATGCTGTTGGAACTATTGAAAAGTGGTAAATATGTGTTAGGGAATCGTGGGGATAAATCTTTGCATAATAAGAATTTGTCTGCTTATATTACGATGAACCTAGGTGACAAAGAAACGCTAACCTATCGTTATGTATATGCGAACCATAAGTACTCTTACCACAATCCAATTAGTGCGGTTACAGTAAATGGAAAGACCGTTTTTACAGGGGATATCAAGGTTAGTGATAAAAAATATGTATCTCTTAATGGCAATAGTTTCTTAGGTCATGATGCAGAGCGAGAATATCATTCTCATAGTTTGCAATATAAAAATGAAGCGAATAAATTACAGATTTCTTTGGGCTATTTAGATAAAAAGAAAGATGGCTATTCTGTGCCAGAAAAAGCTACAACTGGTGATTATGAAGGACCAGGTTCTCACTCCTTCTATCCTGGAAAAGCATACAATCTAGATGTACAAAAGGCATGGAAGGCTCAAGGAAAACATCAAATTGTAGGGGGATTGAATTGGAAACAAGAACGGTTTGATCAAGAAAAGATTTCTTTACAACATTGGCGTGATAAAAGCGCTAAAGATACTAAGGTATTCCCTAACGGCGTGAGTGAAACGAATACAGGGGCATCTCGCACGATGGCAGTTTTTGTACAAGATACATATCGCCCTAACGATGATTGGGCTATTTATGCCGGACTTCGTTTAGATCATTTTAAAAAGTACGATGGATCCCATGGGGAGTATAAAAAGGAAACGAAATCCTATGATGTAGTACACCACAACGATGGTTCTTATATTGAAGTGAGTCCTAAGTTATCTGTAGAAGGATACCTTGACGATTCCACTAACGTATACGCATCCTATGGACATTCTTTTGCGCCGCCAACCTTGTACCAAGTGTACCGTTACGGCAAAACATCTAAAACTCCTGTTTATGCAAATCCAGAGTTAGATCCAGAACATTCTGATACTTTTGAACTTGGTTTGAAAAAAACTTGGAATGAAAGTACAAAATTAAATGTAGCAGCTTTTTACGTGAATACAAAGGATAAAATTCAATATGTGACATTTAAAAAAGCTGATGGTACAGATAATTACAAAAAATATATCAATGTAGGATCAGAAACACGCCGTGGTGTAGAATTAGAACTTCGTCACAAGTTGTCTAACAAATGGTCTGTCTTTGGAAACTATACGTGGCAAATGGGATATATAGAAAGCAAAGCTTTGGCCAATACAGATCAAAGTGATGGAAAAAAACAAAACTTTGATATTCCAAAACATCTATTCCATGGTGGTTTTGAATACAATAGTGGCAAGTGGAATGCGATTTGGGATATGCAATACGTAAGCTCCCGCAACAGCAAAGATACTGCCGGTGGTGAGCCGGAGTCAGAAGATGCGCACTTCTTGAGTAATGCGTCCGTAAATTACAAAGTATCCGAAGAAGCAACATTGCAATTCGGAGTACAAAATATCTTCAATCGTGAATACTATGCGAGAGAAGCAACAGGTGGCCGTACGTATAATGTAGGCATGAAATTCAAATTCTAATACAACATAATATTAATAATATGAGACGTTCCGACGAGGGGCGTCTCATTTTGTTACCTACTAGATGTTGTATGACCAATTGGAATAGCACTACCATAGGCAATGGCTCTTACCAATGGTATACTAAAGAGGATATAAAGATATTCATAGTAGAGGTCCAAGTGATTCGTAAGGGGAGTATGTATGAATTATAAGCGAAATGTACTAGCAGGACTTGTTATGGCATGTTTGAGTACTGTACCATTTGTGTATGGAGCGTCGGCAGAGGTAGGCTTTCAACAGGTTGTGACGCAACCGGAGCTCATTGAGGTAAGCACAGCAGGGCGAGCTGTGGCGATGCGCAAATACCATGAGGTGCTCAACTATCCAGAGGGACTGCATATTAAGGTAAATGGTGTAGGGTATGACACGGTGCAGCAGAAGCACCATAATGTAACTGGTATTTATGTATTGGATGGTACTAAGTTAACTGTCTACAAGTGCTTGCAAGTAGATCTAAGTAATGCTCACCCTTATGACCAAGCTGATGAAATGGCACATTATTACATGAGTGGTATCTATGCCGGCTTTGGGCGAAAACATGTTGATGACCCGCAATATGATACAAAGGTGGTCGTTCATGGGCCCACTGTGATTCAAGCCGTTGGCAATGGGGTACAAGCTAATAAAGATAGTTATATTACGTTAGACGGTCCTGTGAAAATTGAAACTATGCCATTTAAGCAGGCAGATGTGTATGCTGCTATTGTCGAAGAAGGTAGCATTGGCATTGGTACTAACCGATTAGCTGATACCTATACCAGCACAACGATTTCTTCTGTGGAGCAGGTTGATCAGTATCCGACAGTACAAGTGACGGGTAATCTTGGTGTGCTTAACAAAAATTATGGGTTGAACCCTAATCCAGGTCGTCATGGTTCCTATATTAAGATGAACTTAGGTACAGATGATTCTAGTTGGACTGGTGGGGCTTTAAATGAATTTGCTGAAAGTGGAGATAATCCTCATCAATCAGGAATCACCTTAGTATTAAAAAACAATGCCACATGGCATAACCAATGGATTGGTGCAAAACGACATCGTACGGGTCATGAAGAATTGCTATTGGGCACAGGGAAAGGATATGCTTTCACTGGAAGCCACATTCAAAATATCATTGGTGGGGATACTCCAGAAACGGCAGGTATCATATACCAAGAAGATGCATATCCTATCGTAGTAAATATATTAAAAGGGTATATTAAAGTGGTAGACCATAGACCTAATGCATTGGATGGAAGCGCGCCAATCTATGTAAACACTAATGAAGGATCCTTGACCATTCTCAAATAGTTATGCATATTTTGCATAGTAATAAAGAAAAGCTTGCATGCTATTATCATTTTAGAGTATAATTGTGTGGAAGTATTATTACTTGGTCATAGAAGGTGGTTATATGAGTCGTATAAAGAAGGAAGAACGACAACAGTTATTGCGCGAAAAACTGAATATAAGTCCCTTCACGACAGATGAGGAATTGGCCACATATTTTGGTGTCAGTGTTCCTACCATTCGATTGGATCGGTTGGCTCTAGGCATTCCTGAATTACGTGAACGGATTAAGGCAATGGCACAGGAGCATTCTGATGATCGACAGCATATTGATCGGGCAGATGTGGTAGGAGATGTCATTGATTTAGCAGTAGGACAATATGGCATCAGTGTTCTTCGCACTACAAAAGACATGCTGGATCGCTCTGGTTACGTAGAGGCACAATATTTATATGCTCAAGCGAACTCGTTGGCGAGAGCTATTGTAGGAGTACCTACGATGATTGCTGGAGTTGGGAATATTAAGTATAAAAGCCTTGTTAAGAGTGATGTCAATTTGGCGGCGAAAGCAGAGTTAGTGCGACAACGAGGAGAAAAATTCTTTATAAAAGTAACAATCAAAGATAACATAAAAGAAGTGTTTCGCGCTAAATTCATTATGGAATCTGTGATAGAATAAAGGTGAACTATGAAGATTGCAGTAGATGCTATGGGTGGCGATTTTGCTCCCCTCGAAATAGTCTTAGGCTCTATTGCCGCTGTGCACGAATATGATACTATGGATATCGTGCTGGTCGGTGATGAAAGTAAAATAAAAGAAATTTTAGAAGCTGAAGGTGAATTGGAGAATCCAAGGATTTCTATTCATCATGCTAGCGAAGTTATAGAAATGCATGAGCACCCCAGTATTGCGTTACGCAAGAAAAAAGATGCGTCCATTGCAGTGGCGACACGTTTAGTTCGTGAAAAGGTTTGTGATGCGGTCATTGCACCAGGTAGTACTGGGGCAGCCGTAGCATCAGCCTTGCTAGGATTGGGAAGAATTAAAGGGATTGAACGCCCTTGTATTGCCACGCCATTGCCAACAGCGAATGGCGTGACAATTATGCTAGATTCTGGTGCTAATGCGAATAGTAAGCCAAAACATCTAGTGCAAGGGGCTATCATGGGATATAACTATGCTCAGTTGTTACTTGGTAAACCTAACCCAACTGTGGGCTTGTTAAATATTGGTGAAGAATCCACAAAAGGAAATGAAGTTGTCTTAGAAACCTATCCGTTACTACAAAAACTAAAAACAATCCCTTTTAAAGGGAATGTGGAAGGCCGTGATATTCCAAAAGGAACGGTAGATGTAGTAGTATGTGATGGATTTGTAGGTAATGTGGTGCTAAAATTTGCAGAAGGTCTTGTATCTGTGGTGCAAGATATTCTAAAAGAAGGCATCAAACAAAGTAGCATTATCTCTAAACTAGGGGCGTTATTGATTGTTCCTGTGTTTAAGAAAATAAAGAAACGACTAGATCACACAGAAAATGGCGGAGCACCTCTATTAGGAGTCAATGGTGTATTTATCATTTGCCATGGTAGCTCTAAATCTAAGGAAATTATGACAGCCATTAAAATTGCTGGAGATCTAGTAGAACGGAAATTGATTGAACATATTTCCTCAAGTATTGAAGAAGAAGGGACCCTAACATATGACAATGCTGAATAAGCCAGTCGGAATTATTGGTACCGGTAGCTATGTGCCAGAAAAAGTTCTTACAAATGCAGATTTAGAAAAAATGGTAGATACTAGCGATGCTTGGATTCAAGAACGAACAGGCATTAAAGAACGTAGAATTGCACCAGAAGGTGTAAATGCTTCAGATATGGCTACAGAAGCGGCAAAAAAAGCCTTAGAGGCTGCTAACTTAACAGCAGAAGATATCGATTGTATTATTGTTGCCACCTTAACAGGCGATATGGCAATTCCATCTACGGCATGTTTAGTACAAGCGAATCTAGGAGCTACGAAAGCGGCAGCCTTTGATTTATCTGCAGCTTGTTCAGGATATGTATACTCTTTGATTACAGCTAGTTCTTATATCAATGCGGGATTGTTTAAAAATGTCCTCGTAGTAGGCGTGGAAGTATTATCTCGTGTGGTAAACTGGGAAGATCGCAATACATGTGTTCTTTTCGGTGATGGTGCTGGGGCCGCTGTAGTGTCTACAGTAGAAGAAGGCTATGGTATGCTCGGTATGGATATGGGGGCTGACGGAAGTGGCGGAATGCATCTATGTATTCCATCTGGAGGTACGGCATTGCCACCAACCACAGAGCGTCGTGAAGAGGGGCTTACTTTCATTCATATGAATGGACAAGAAGTATATAAATTTGCTGTAAAAACGATGGGTAAAACTGTATTGAAAGCTCTAGAAATGGCAAATATGGAACTGGAAGAATTAGATTTCTTCATTCCACATCAAGCGAATACTCGCATTATCAAATCTGCAGCAGATCGTTTGCATCTGACAGAAGATAAAGTATTTATTAATTTACCTAAGTATGGAAACACATCAGCAGCATCCATTGCGATTGCTTTAGATGAAGCAGTGCGTGCAGGAAAATTGCAAAAAGGTGATAATCTTGCCGTTGCTGGATTTGGTGCAGGATTAACTTGGGCAAGTCTAGTAATGAAATGGTGCTAAGGAGGAAAAGATGATTAAGACTGATATTTGTGATTTGTTAGGGATAGAGTATCCCGTTCTTCAAGGTGGTAGGGCTTGGTTAGGTACAGCTGAATTAGCAGCTGCTGTATCTGAAGCAGGCGGTTTGGGAATTATTGGTGCAGGACATATGCCTCCTGATGTATTCCGTGCAGAAATTCATAAATTAAAAGAACGCACAAGCAAGCCATATGGTTGTAACATTATGTTAATGTCTCCATTTGTGAATGAAGTTATGGAAGTTGCTTTAGAAGAACGCGTACCAGTCATCACAACTGGGGCAGGTAATCCATCCGCATGGGTACCAGCTTTCAAAGAAATCGGTACAAAAGTAATTCCTGTAGTAGCCTCTGTATTATTAGCGAAACGTTTACTTCGTGGTGGTATTGATGCAGTCATTGCAGAAGGTACTGAATCTGGTGGTCACGTAGGGGATATTACTACTATGTGCTTAATCCCTCAAATCGTAGATGCAGTGGACGTGCCTGTAATTGCCGCTGGTGGTATTGCTGATGGTCGCGGTATGGCAGCAGCCTTAGCATTGGGCGCTAGTGCCGTTCAAATGGGTTCTCGTTTCGTAGTATCTGAAGAATGTATTGCCCATGAAAATTATAAGGAAGCTGTATTAAAAGCGAAAGATCGTTCTACAGTGATGACAGGCTTGACAACAGGTCACCCAGTTCGTATCATTGAGAACTTATTAGCTCGTAAATATCAATCCCTTGAGTTCAGCGGAGCACCAAAAGAAGCTCTTGAAAACCTAGGTGCTGGTACACTTAGAAAAGCTGCTATTGAAGGGGAAACTAAAAATGGTTCCGTTATGATTGGACAAATCGCAGGTATGTTAACTGATATTAAACCTTGCGCTACAATCATTCAAGATATTGTTCGTGAAGCAGAAGAAGTTATGTTGAACTTAAAATCTGTTATCCGATAAGCAGGAGGAAGCCTTATGAAAATAGCATTTGTATTCCCTGGTCAAGGGTCTCAAAAAGTAGGTATGTTGAAAGATTTGTACGAAGCGTATCCTATCGTAAGAGAGCGTTTTGCACAAGCAGATGAAGCATTGGGATATTCCATTTCACAATTATGTTTTGAAGGTCCAGATACGGAATTAGTAAAAACAGCAAACACACAACCTGCAATTTTAACAGCTAGTGTGGCATGCTATGAAATTTTAAAAGAGAAAGGCTTTACACCTGATATCGTAGGTGGTCATAGCCTTGGTGAATATAGTGCTCTCGTAGCAGCAGGGGTTCTTGATTTTAAAGATGCTGTTTATGTTGTACATAAACGTGGTGAATATATGCAAGAAGCAGTGCCATTGGGCGAAGGTGCTATGGCGGCTATCTTAGCATTGCCACGTGAAGAAGTAGTTCGCATCTGCGGAGAAGTGAATGATACTGTAGGATCTGTACAAGCAGTTAACTTTAACTGCCCAGGACAAATTGTAATTGCTGGTGCTACAAAAGCCGTAGAAGTGGCAGCTGAAAAAATGAAAGAAGCTGGTGCTAAGCGTGCTGTTATGTTACCAGTTAGTGCGCCTTTCCATAGTCGTTTGATGGAACCAGCAGCGAAACGATTACAAGAAGAATTAGATAAAATCGAAGTAAAAGATGCTCAAATTCCTGTTGTAGCGAATATTACAGGTGAAATTCTAAAAGATGGTGCTACTATTAAAAACGCTTTAGTAAAACAAGCGGCTGCACCAGTACTTTGGGAAGATTGTGTAGCTACAATGGTAGACTTTGGAGCTACTCGCTTTGTAGAAGTAGGCCCTGGCAAAGTGTTGACAGGTTTCACTAAAAAAATTAATAAAGCAATGGAATTAGCCAATGTTGAAGATGAATCATCCTTAGCAGCAGCGATTGCATTCTTACAAGGAGAATAACATGAATTTAACAGGTAAAGTAGCGTTAGTTACTGGTGCATCCCGTGGTATCGGGCAAGCCACTGCTATTGAACTAGCAAAGGCTGGAGCAGATGTAGTAGTAAACTTTATTGGTAATGAAGCAATAGCACAAGAAACTGTAGATGCCATTGAAGCATTAGGCCGTAAAGCAATTAAAATTAAAGCTGATGTAGGTAATGCTGAGGATGTACAGGCTATGGTGGATGAAGCAGTAGATGCATTTGGTCATATTGACATTCTTGTAAACAATGCAGGTATCACTCGTGACGGATTATTGATTCGTATGAAAGATTCCGACTGGGATGATGTATTGAATATCAACTTAAAAGGTGTATACCTAGTGACAAAAGCAGTTGCTAAGCTTATGGTAAAACAACGTGCTGGTCGCATTATCAACATGACATCTGTATCTGGTGTTACAGGTAATGTGGGTCAGGCCAATTATGCCGCTGCTAAAGCAGGGGTAATTGGCTTTACTAAAACTTGTGCCAAAGAATTAGCCGCTCGTGGTATTACTGTGAATGCAGTAGCACCAGGATTTATTGAAACAGCAATGACAGATGTATTACCTGAAAAAATTAAAGAAGGTATTGCAGCTACAGTTCCGTTTGGTCGCATGGGTCAACCGGAAGAAATTGCTAGTGTAGTAACATTTTTAGCGTCTGACTTTGCAAGTTATATTACTGGCCAAGTTCTCAATGTAGACGGCGGAATGGTGATGTAAACGCAAGATCCTATACATAGACTACGTGAAAGGAGGTGTATGTAATGAGCACATTTGACAAAGTAAAAGCTATTGTTGTTGAACAATTGGGCGTTGACGAATCTGAAGTGGCTATCGATTCCACTTTCATCGATGATTTGGGCGCTGACTCTCTTGACATCGTTGAATTGATCATGGCATTTGAAGAGGAATTCAATATTGAAATCCCTGATGATGTTGCTGAAAAAATCAAAACTGTAAAAGACACAGTTGATTACATCGATTCTACAAAATAAGTCTTAGCACTTATGCACCACGAAAGGGGGCTAAGCCCCCTGAGTGGATGTGCACATAGGAGGAATAATAGTGAAACTCCCTGAACTTCGAATAGGGAAATTGGTAGCCAAAGTACCGGTAATTCAAGGTGGAATGGCAATCCGATTGTCTACAGCTCGGTTGGCTGCAGCAGTTGCAAATGAAGGTGGTATCGGCTTGATTGCAGCATCTGGCATGCCTTTTGATGAATTACGATACGAAATACAATTAGCAAGAAAATTATCGCCTACGGGCATTATCGGTATAAATGCAATGGTAGCCGCTACAGAATTTTTAGGCCTTGTAAAAACGGCCATTGAAGAGGGCATTGACCTTGTTGTAGCTGGCGCTGGATTTTCCAGAGATATGTTTGCTTTAGGACGTGAATCTGGTACACCTATCGTACCTATCGTATCCACGCCTAAATTAGCTCGTATTTCTGAAGGATTAGGAGCCTCCGCAGTCATTGTGGAAGGTTGTGAAGCAGGTGGTCACTTAGGTACAGACCGCTCCTCTCGTGAGTTAGTACCAGAAGTAGTAGCAGCTGTAAAAAACATTCCAGTCATTGGTGCTGGTGGGGTTCTTGATGGAGCAGATATTGTAGAGATGATTAAACTTGGTGCTAGTGGTGTACAAATGGGAAGCCGTTTTGCTGCTAGTGTGGAGTGTAATGCCTCTGATGAATTGAAAAAAATGTACGTTCGTGCAGACGCTCCAGAAGATATTGTCTTGATTCAAAGTCCAGTAGGACTTCCAGGACAAGCGTTGCGTAATAAGTTTGCAGAAACAGTATTAGACGGTACAGTACCGCCACCTACAGAGTGTCATCGATGCTTGAAGCATTGTTCTCACAAATTCTGTATTATTAAAGCCCTTTCACGTGCTCAACAAGGAGATGTGGAAACGGGATTAGTATTCTCAGGTAATAATATGCGAAAAGTAGACTCCATATTACCTGTGCATGAGATTTTTGCTCGCCTAGTTTCAGAGGCAGCAGCCATTGATTAAATGAGATTATAAAGAGGTGGAATAATGGAAAGACGTGTTGTTATTACTGGTTTAGGTGCTGTGACACCAGTGGGAATCGGTAAAGATGACTTTTACAATGCATTGCTACGTGGCGAATCTGGTATCGGTCCAATTACTCGATTTGATGCAAGTGATTATGCAACTCGTATTGCAGGAGAAATTAAAGATTTTGATCCAACACAATTTGGAATTGATAAAAAAGAAGCGCGCCGTATGGACCGCTCTGCAGCATTTGCTATTGCAGCGGCAGTGCTTGCACAAAAAGATGCTGATTTAGATTTAGACAAAGAAGAAGCAGATCGTTGTGGTACTGTAGTTGGTACAGGTATCGGCGGTATTGATTCTATCCATGATGTATATGTAACTTTATTTGAAAAAGGTCCAGGTCGTGTAAGCCCATTTGCGGTGCCTATGATGATTGCCAATATGGTATCTGGCCGTGTATCTATTCAATTAGGATTAAAAGGACCAGTAGAAACAGTTGTTACAGCTTGTACTTCTGGTACTAATGCAATCGGTGAAGCATTCCGTATGATTGCACATGGTCAGGCAGATGTAATGTTTGCTGGCGGTACAGAAGCGGCAGTTTCTCCAGCAGCAGTAGCTGGTTTCGCATCCATGAAAGCTATGTCTACACGCAATGATGAGCCTACAAAAGCATCCCGTCCATTTGCAGCTGATCGAGATGGATTTGTAATGGGTGAAGGTGCAGGTATTGTTGTATTAGAAGAATTAGAACATGCAAAAGCACGTGGTGCTCATATCTATGCTGAAGTAGTTGGATATGGCACAAATGGCGATGCATACCATATTTCTTCTCCAGCACCAGGTGGTACACAAGCTCGTAAATGTATGGAATTAGCATTGAATGATGCAGGTATCAAACCTGAGGAAGTTGATTATATCAACGCTCATGGTACATCTACATCCATTAATGATGCAAATGAAACATTGGCAATTAAACAATTATTTGGAGATCATGCTAGCAAATTAGCAGTAAACTCTACGAAATCTATGACAGGTCACTTATTAGGTGCGGCTGGTGCTATCGAAGCGATTGTTATGGCAATGGCTATTGAAACTGGCAAAGTGCATCCAACAATTAATCTTGATAATCCAGATCCAGAATTAGATTTAGATTATGTATCTGACGGAGCTCGTGATATGAAAGTAGATGTAGCTCTTTCCAATTCTTTCGGTTTTGGTGGACACAACGGTACTATCGTTGTTCGTCGTTATGAGGCGTAATTGTGAATGCTCCTAAAAGTAGCAAAGTAATTAGCAAGGCTCGTGAAGAATCACTTCACGAGCTTGTTGCGAATTTACATTTGCCATTACAAAATATAGGCACTTTAAATCGTGCCTTAACACATTCTTCCTATGCGAATGAACATAAGTTATCCCATGAACATCATAATGAACGTTTGGAGTTTTTAGGTGATGCTGTACTAGATCTTATCATAGGGGAATATTTATTTATTACATATCCAGAAATGACTGAGGGTGAACTGACTCGCTTAAAAGCTTGTACTGTATGTGAGGGCTCTTTAGCTGAATGTAGTCGCACTTTGGAATTAGGTGCCTACTTACGACTAGGTAGAGGAGAACGTCATTGCGGTGGAGCGGAACGAAACTCTATTTTAGCAGATACCTTTGAGGCTGTCTTAGGAGCTATCTATTTAGAGTGTGGGTACGAAGTAGGAAAACAGTTCGTTTTGAGTCATTTGCATGGATATCTCCAAATGGCACTTTCAGGAAAAGTAGGAAAAGATTTTAAAACATTGCTCCAAGAGTTGGTACAACAAAAAGGAGAATCTGTGATACGGTATCATGTCATTAATGAGGAAGGACCGGATCATAATAAGTTCTTTACTATGGAAGTAGTCATTGATGGAGTACCATCAGGAGTAGGTTCTGGACGAAATAAAAAAGTAGCAGCTCAAGCAGCTGCAAAAGAGGCTTATGAAAAGCTTATACAATAGTAAGGATTGAGGGGTGGGGAACCACTCCCTTTTTCTTTGATGAGGGTTATATATACGAAATATCTATAGTTAAGGGGGATCCTATGAGAAAAGTGAAAAAAGAGAAAACTAGACTACTTCCATTTTTTATTCCTCATATTGGGTGCCCTTATATTTGTGTATTTTGTAATCAACCACGTATATCTGGCCAACAAGAAATGGTATCGGTGGATACTATCCGTAGGTCTATTCGTGAGACAATCTCTGAACAAGGTCACAAAGGACAATGGGAAGTGGCATACTTTGGCGGTAGCTTTACGGCTATCCCACAAGAACTGCAAGATACCTTATTAGCACCAGCTAAAGAAGCCTTTCAGCAAGGAATCATCCAAGGAATACGATTATCTACGAGACCGGATGCCATAACAGTAGAACGATTGGCAGAGCTTTACGAGAGTGGTGTACGAACTGTTGAATTAGGTGTACAAACATTAGATGAGTCTATGCTAGTAGAAGCAAAACGGGGGCATACGGTAGCAGATGTTGAACAGGCGTGCAAGATGATACGTGACCAAAGGATAACCTTGGGCATACAATTGCTTCCAGGATTGCCCGGTGAAACTTGGACTACTTTGGTAAAAACGGCGGTGAAAGCCGGTCACTTACAGGCGAATTTGTGTCGAATTTATCCTGTGATTGTTATTGAAGATACAGAATTAGCTGACCGTGTTCGTCAAGGTAGTTATGTACCGTTAACAATAGAACAAGCAGTGGTATATAGTGCCTTTTTAAAAGCTTATTTAGAACGTAAAGGTACACAGGTAATACGTGTAGGGTTACAAAGTACAGAAGATTTTGATGCTGGCCGTGGTATTGTAGGAGGTCCCTACGCTCCTGCCTTTGGAGAATTAGTTGTCAATTATGAATGGCGTCAGCAGATACAGCAAACAGTAGAAGAACACCTAGAGGTGTTTGGTGTGATTCATAAGGTTACATTGGAATACCCAAGACCTTTCACATCAAAGGTACGTGGATTGAAGAATAGAAATATAGATTACTTTAGACAGGAATATGAGCAGATAGAATGGGCTTGGAAAGAAAAAGTAGAAGATAACAATACTGGAATCGTACATGTCATGATAGATGATATATTATATAGCTTGGTTCTATAATGGGACTCCTACAGTTATATAACTGTGGGTTGTACCATGTTTTTTATTGATAGTATGTGATAAAGTGTGGAACATAGGTATAAGTATAAAGTATAGAATGAAAACTATAGACATTGTATAATTTTAGAAGATACCTATTGATAGATAGAAAGGAAGCAGTCATGCAATTATTGCGATTAGAAATGAAAGGATTTAAATCCTTTGCTGATAAAACTGTAGTGTCTTTTTCTCCAGGCATGACTGGGATTGTAGGTCCTAATGGTAGTGGTAAAAGCAATATTACTGATGCGATCCGCTGGGTATTAGGGGAATCAAATGTACGTCATTTGCGTGGACAAAAAGCAGAAGATATTATTTTTTCTGGCACAGAAGCTCGTCGCCCACATAATACGGCAGAGGTAAATTTAGTTTTTGATAATACTGATGGCACTTTGGGTAAAGAATTAGCTGAAGTAGTTATCACACGCCGTATGTATCGAAATGGTGAAAGTGAGTTCCAAATCAATAAGAGAAATTGCCGGTTGAAAGATATTCATCTATTATTAGCTGATACAGGCTTGGGCAAAGATTCTATGGCCATTATCGGACAAAATCGTATCGATGCTATCTTGAATAGTAAACCAGAAGAACGGCGCTTAATTTTTGAAGATGTGGCAGGCATTTCTCGCTTTAAAATGAATAAAGAAGATGCTATTCGACGCATCAATAGTACAGATCGTAATATGGAACGCTTAGATGATGTAATGAGTACTCTTGGAGATCAATTAGTGGAATTAGAAGCAAAAGCTAATGTAACACGTGAGTACAATGCATTATCACAAGAGAAACGCAGCTATGATGGGGCCATTGCATTTCATGATTATAAAACGGCAGATCGCCTATTTACTCGACAAGAGAATGAAAACTTATCCTATCTTCGTGAGCAAGAAGAATTAGAATCTACTTTAGATGTGATCCAAGAGTCTTATAAGACGACACAAAATGAATTGCAAGCATTTCGTGAAACTCAACAAAGTATGGAAGATGAATATGCTACCCTGCAAGGCAAACTGGGAGAGCTCACAGGGCAAATTGAAGTGGCTCGTCTAAAAGAAGCCAATATGGTGGCAGAGTTAAAAGATGGGGAAGAACAGTTAAGAACTTGGAAGGAAGAACTGAAAGAGAAAGTGCAACAGTATGACCTTGATTTAGCATCCCTGAACGAGGAAGAAAATACTTTAGAAGTTATTGGCAAAGATGTGAAACAGGCTAAATCTAATTTGCAAAGCACTCGAGACTCTCTTAGCCAAGTGAAGGCTGATTTAGATGGTATGCGCATAGCGGAGCAGCATGCTCATGAGCGTCATATTCGTGTTGTTCGTGAATTGGAAGAAGCTCGCCATCAATTAGCAAGAGCGGAAGAGTTAGAAACACAAAAGAAAGATGATGCGCAACGTTTACAAGCGACCTTGCAAGATTTAGAGCAATCTATGACACAGGCAAAAGTGCAATTAGAGGAGCAACAACAGGTTGTCAATGAAGCACAGGAAGCATTGCAGACAGCCCGTCAATCTTTGTCAAATATAGAGAGCAAACGCAGTCAAACAAATCAGCAACTTATAGAAACTCAGAGAGAGTTGCAAGCTAAAGAAGGACGCTTAGAACTGCTACATAGCTGGGAAGAGCTACACGAAGGCTATCTGGATGGAACAAAACATGTGTTACAAGCGAAAGAATCTTGGTCTTCACATATTCGTGGAGCTATTGGTGATGTATTCACTGTGGAAGAAAAATTCTTAGTGGCCATTGAAACTGCTTTAGGTGGTGCTATTCATCAAGTTATCACAGAGACAGCAAAGATTGCTTCCGAAGCAGTACAATACTTAAAACGCACACAAGGTGGTCGTGTTACCTTTTTGCCTATGGATATGGTACGAGGAAAACGTCTGGATCATAAAGCCTTAACATCGCCTTATGTATTGGGATTAGGTGTAGACTGCATTCAATTTGATATACAATATACAGGCGTATTTAATCAGCTATTAGGGCGTACTTTGATTGTAGATACCTTGGATCATGGATTAGCATTGCAAAAAGAATATCATCAACAATTGCGGATTGTTACCTTAACAGGAGAGCAATTGCAACCAGGTGGTGCCTTAACGGGTGGTGCTACGAAACGGAAAAAAGTATCTATCTTATCTCGTAAAGAAGAGCAAGATACATTGCAGCAAGATATTCATACATTACGTGATACAGCACAGGTGTTGCAACAGACTTTACAAGGACTAGACAAAGAAATAGAAGCTTTGACACAGTCTGGTAAGGGATTACGTCAAACCTATGAACAAGAAGAATTACAGTTGCGTAGTTTACAGCAAGAGCAACAACGCTTCCAAGGAGAACAAGTTAACTTAAGTGGAATGGTGCAGACCTATCATGAGGAGCTACAAAAGGTTCAAGAAAAGCAAACTACCTTAGGGGAGAATATTAAAAGGCTAGCAGATGAACTTTCACAGTTAGAGAATCGAGAAGGATATCAAGAGCAAGTCGCAACCTTAGTTGCTCAAGAGAAAACTTTACAAGACCTAGAACGTGAACAAAATGAAGAATTGCAAGGAGTACGCTTACGATGGGAACAATCTAGATTATTGTTAGAACAAAGCAAAAAAGAATTAGCTCAATTAGAACAACACATCAAAGATAAAAAAGTAGAAATTACAAGTTTAGATCGAAGATTGGATCAGTTAGGTGAAGACGCCATACGCTTAGGTGGTGAACCAGCTTTAGCATTAGAATCAGAGAAACAAGCAATAGAAAAACGGATAGCAGCCATTGGAGAAGCTCGTAAAGGCGGACAAGAAAAAGTACGTGCTTGGGAATTGCAATTAAGTCAATTGCAAGAAGAACGAAATCAAAAAGAACAGCGTCAACGAATTGTACAGAAAAAACTAGTGGACCTACAAGAAGGGTTAACAAAATATCAACTACAAGGCGAACAAGCATTGGAACAATTGGGTGCTTTAGGGTATACTAAACAAGAGGCACAGAATATACAGTTAGGTGGCTCCGTACATGAGTGGAAACAACAACATGCGAGCTTGGCAAAACAGATTGAAAACTTAGGGGCTATCAATCCTAATGCGATTGCAGAATATGAAGAAGCGGAAGAAAAGCTAGCATTCTATCATGCACAAAAAGAGGATTTAGTGATAGCGAAAGAGCAACTAGAAGGCGTTATTGCTGAAATTGATGGGGCTATGTCTGAACAGTTGCAAGGTGTTTTAAGCGATATTCGAGAGAAATTCCAACATGTATTCGCTCAATTGTTTGGCGGCGGTACAGCGCAAATTGTAGCATCAAATCCAGAATCAATTTTAGAAAGTGGCATTGATTTTTATATCCAACCGCCAGGAAAGAAGCGCCAACAATTGAGCTTATTATCTGGTGGGGAACGAGCATTGACGGTCATTGCATTATTGTTTGCATTGCTGGATTATCGACCAGCTCCATTCTGTGTACTTGACGAAGTAGATGCCGCTTTAGATGATGCCAATGTGGAACGATTTAGCCAATATTTGCATAACTTGGGGGATGCCACACAATTTATCGTGGTGACTCATCGTAAACGGACCATGGAATCAGCTCATGTCTTACAAGGGGTGACTATGGTGGAACGAGGGGTGTCACGTTTATTAACAGTAGCCTTTGATGAAGTAAAGGAGAATGACGACTATGGCATTTAGTTTTTTTGACCGTGTGAAAGCGGGCTTAGAAAAGACAAAAAATAATTTTGTAAAAAAAGTAGAAACCATCGTTATCGGTTATGCAGAAATTGATGATGATTTTTTAGATGATTTAGAAGCTACTATGCTAGTAGGTGATTTAGGGCCTAAAACAACGGCCTATTTAATGAAAGAAATCCGTCGTGGTGTTACGGAAGGGATTATCAACAATACTAGCGAAGTGATGCCTTTCATGGAAGAGCGTATTACAGAAATGCTAGGAGCCCAAGAAGAAGTGTTGGAGCTCCACAAACCAGAAGTAATCTTGGTAGTGGGAGTGAATGGTGTTGGTAAAACAACAACCATTGCGAAATTAGCTCATTACTATGCAGAGCAAGGTAAAAAAGTAATCATTGCAGCAGGGGATACATTCCGGGCAGCTGCCTCTGAACAATTATCCATTTGGGCCGATCGCGTGGGTGTATCCATTGTAAAACATAAGGAAGGGGCGGATCCAGCAGCAGTGGTATTCGATGCCTGTGCCTCAGCAGTTGCTAAAGAAGCAGACTTAGTCATTGTAGATACAGCAGGGCGCTTGCACACAAAAGTAAACCTTATGGAAGAGTTGAAAAAAATCGGCCGTGTAGCAGACAAACAAATTCCAGGTGCACCGCATCAAACCTTATTAGTACTGGATGGTACGACAGGTCAAAATGCGGTGAGTCAAGCAAAACTATTCGGTGAAGCAGTACCTGTGACAGGGATTGTGGTGACTAAATTAGATGGTACCGCAAAAGGTGGTGTAGTTATCTCTATCAAAGAAGAGTTGGGAGTTCCTGTGCGTTGGATTGGAGTGGGTGAGCAAATGGATGATTTACGTCCTTTCAATGCGAAAGAATTTGCTAATGCCCTCTTTGACAAAGGAGAATAGTGGACCATGACTAGAAAACAATTATATGACTATGTGGTGGACCAAAATGAAATGAATGGTTATGGTATCGATAGAGACAGTATTGAATGTGCTGTAGATATTATGGAATTTGTAGGCGGTGATTTGTACAGACCTCTTACACGCTTACTCTTAAGTAATTGGAAAGAAATTGCTAGCCGTATTGAAAGCTACACCGATGAGCAATGGAACTTTGTCCATCGTATTGCGGAGAATATGAAGCAGTCTTTAGAACATGACCATGGCGATGAAAGTCATCATTTATCTGATTGTGGTATTGCCATCTTCATCGAAATGTTAGAAGGTGATGACACAGCCACACAAACCTTGCAAGGAGATACGCCGATTACTGAAGAAGAATTGCGCCGGATTCGTGGCAAGGGATAGTCTTACAGAGTGCGCATGGGTATTACTGTAACATATATGGGTTATCTATTACCTTGTGATAGTGGTATGAATAAACCACTATAAGACTGAAACGGACAAAAGGAATGGTATATTGCAATGTCTATTTAGGAGTGTAGAACTTCTTAGGTAGTAGACAGTATAACAGATAAGTAAAAAGTTGAATCTTGTATTCAGCTTTTTCTTTTTATCTACTGTTACTGGTTATATCTTATCCTTATGTAATCATCTACTTATATTCAGGTGTATTGTATTATTTGATGAGAGATTAATATAATGTCACAATATCCTGCAGGGGTGGGAAAATTGTATGTGACTCTAGCATGCTATTGTATCGAACATACGATATAATATTTTCTGTATTCGTGATATAATATAGAAGTTACTAGATATAGATACAAGTGAATATTACTTGTTTACAGATAGAGAATATAAGGAGGGACTATGAGCGGATTGCATCATTTTCCTGAAGAAGGGATTCCTTTTCAAGTAGAGGCCCCCTATTCACCGATGGGTGACCAGCCGAAGGCCATCCAGTCTTTGGCGGACGGTATTGAACGAGGGGAATGGGCACAGGTATTACTAGGTGCTACAGGCACGGGAAAAACATATACCATGGCTAAACTCATCGAGGCTGTACAAAAGCCGACTTTGATCATTGCCCATAATAAAACATTAGCAGCCCAATTGGCTAGCGAGTTCAAAAGCTTTTTCCCTAAGAATGCAGTGGAATACTTCGTATCCTATTACGATTATTACCAACCAGAGGCGTACATTGCCTCTACGGATACATACATTGAAAAAGATGCATCCATCAATGAAGAAATCGATAAATTGCGCCACTCGGCGACAATGAATTTATTTGAGCGGAAAGATGTAATCATCGTCGCATCTGTCAGCTGCATCTACGGCTTAGGAGACCCAGAGGACTATAGCACGCTTTGTGTATCCTTGCGACAAGGTCAGGAATATAGCCGTGACGACATTCTTCGTAAATTGGTATCTATTCAATATACTCGTAATGATATGAACTTTGTACGAGGTACTTTCCGAGTACAAGGAGATACGTTGGAAATTTTCCCTGCCGGTACCAGTGAAAGAGCCATTCGAGTAGAAATGTTCGGAGATGAAATTGATCGTTTAGTGGAAATCGATGTGCTTACAGGTGATGTTATCGTAGAGCGTAAACACGTGGCTATCTATCCAGCTTCTCACTATGTAACGACGAAGGAAAAGTTAGACCTTGCCATTGGGCGCATCGAGACAGAATTGGCTGAACGTTTGGCATACTTTAATGAAAATGGCCGTCTCTTAGAAGCGCAACGCTTGGAGCAACGCACACGATATGACATTGAAATGATGCAGGAAATGGGCTATTGCTCAGGCATTGAAAATTACTCCCGTCTATTGTCCAACCGTCAACCGGGGGAAGCACCTATGACGCTCATCGACTATTTCACAGATGATTTTCTTATCATCATTGACGAATCCCATGTGACATTGCCACAAATTCGTGCCATGTATAATGGTGACCAAGCGCGGAAACATAATTTGATCGACTATGGATTCCGCTTGCCATCGGCAGCGGATAATCGACCTTTAAAATTTGAAGAGTTTGTGGAACGAATCAATCAAATCGTCTATGTATCGGCTACACCAGGACCTTATGAAATGGAAGTGCAGACGAATGTGGCGGAACAGATCATTCGTCCAACAGGTTTGCTAGATCCTATTATCGAAATCCGACCTATTAAGGGGCAGATGGATGATTTATTAGGGGAAATTAAAGACCGTGCGAAGTCAGATGAACGGGTCCTAGTTACTACATTGACGAAAAAAATGGCAGAAGACTTAACGAATTACCTAAAAGAGATGGGGATTCGAGTACGCTATTTACACTCCGACATTGCCACCATTGAGCGTGCCGATATTATTCGTGATTTGCGAGCTGGTGTATTTGATGTCCTCGTAGGAATTAACTTACTGCGGGAAGGTTTAGACATGCCAGAAGTATCCTTAGTGGCTATCTTAGATGCCGATAAGGAAGGTTTCTTGCGCAGTGATACGTCCTTGATTCAGACTATAGGACGTGCGGCTCGTAATGAAAAAGGGAAAGTTATCATGTATGCGGACCGCATCACAGGCTCTATGCAACGTGCCATGGATGAAACAGAACGTCGTCGTGCTCTGCAAGAGTCCTACAACACAGAGCATGGTATTACGCCACGCACAGTGCGCAAGGAAGTGAAAGACTTAATTGAGTTGACCAAAGTAGAAGGAGAAGTTGCTGCTTCTAAAAAAGGTCGCAAGCCTAAAGCAGATAGTCCTGTGGTGTATGATAGTACAGCGCCGACAGGGATAGTGGCAGAAACAGTGCAGTCACTTTCAATGAAGCCACAATACGAAACGAAAGAAGACGTGTTTAATGCCATTGAAGAGACCACACGCCTCATGAAAGCAGCGGCAAAACAATTAGAATTTGAACGAGCTGCTGAGTTGCGTGATGAATTGGGCAGATTGCGCCAAATTTGGTCAGACATGAATGAAGAATAGGAGTTATTTTGAAAGATCAATTAATTATAAAAGGAGCCCGTCAACATAATTTAAAGAATATTGACGTGGCTCTACCAAGAAATCAATTCATCGTATTAACAGGATTAAGTGGATCTGGTAAGTCATCCCTAGCCTTTGATACGATTTATGCAGAAGGCCAACGGAGATATGTAGAGTCCTTATCTGCTTATGCTCGCCAGTTCTTAGGGCAAATGGATAAACCTGATGTAGATTACATTGAGGGGCTTTCACCAGCTATATCCATCGACCAAAAAACGACGAGCCGTAATCCTCGATCTACGGTGGGAACGGTGACAGAAATTTATGACTATTTGCGATTATTATTTGCTCGTATTGGTCGAGCTTACTGCCCTACTTGTGGAGAAGAGATTGCCCAACAGACTATTGAGCAAATAACAGACTTAGTCATGAAATTGCCGGAACGTACTAAGATTATGGTGATGGCTCCCGTGGTGCGGGGTAAAAAAGGTCGCCATGAAAAAGTGTTGGAACAAATTCGTAAAAATGGATTTGCTCGTGTTCGCATCAATGGAGAGATTCATACCTTTGAGGATGAAATCAAATTAGATAAAAATAAAAAACACAATATTGAAATTGTTGTAGACCGTCTTGTTATCAAGGAAGGTTTAGAAAGCCGCTTGACGGACTCCTTAGAAACGGCCATTCATCATGGGGAAGGCTTTGTCATCATTCAAGAGGTAGACGGCCCAGCCCACCAATTCAGTGTTCATTTTACCTGTCCTAATGGTCACATTTCATTGCCAGAAATTGAACCTCGTATGTTTTCCTTCAACAGTCCTTTTGGTGCCTGTCCATCCTGTTTGGGATTAGGTAGTACCATGGAGGTAGATGAAGATCGTGTCATTCCAGATTCAACGGTTCCTTTTATAGATGGGGGAGTAGCCCCATTGAGTTCGAATCCTAATGCGTGGTTCATGCGTCAATTAGAGGGCTTGTTGAAATCGCATGGATATACACTAGAAGCAAGTTTTTCAGAACTGCCTACAGCCTTACAAAAAGAAGTCATGTATGGTAGTACTGAGAAAGTGACCTTTGACTATGAAAATATGCGTGGAGAGGTGAAAACATTCCACACCGAATATGAAGGTATTTTGCCAATGGTGAAACGCCGTCATGCAGAGGCTACTACAGATAGCATGCGGGAAGAGTTTGAATCCTATATGTCTATTAAACCATGTACAGCTTGTAAGGGAGCTCGTTTGAAACCAGAATCCCTTGCCATCCGTGTAGGGGATAAAAATATAGATGAAGTGACACAGTTAACGATTAGTGAAGCGGTGGACTATTTTGGTCATCTCCAGTTGACGGAACGAGAGGCTTTCATAGGGGCACAAATTTTGAAAGAAATCAATGCTCGCCTAGGATTCCTGAACAATGTGGGCTTAGATTATTTGACCATGAACCGCAGTGCCGGCACCTTATCTGGTGGGGAAGCACAGCGAATTCGTTTAGCCACACAAATTGGTTCGGGACTCGTTGGGGTCTTATATATTTTAGATGAACCGTCTATCGGTTTACACCAACGTGATAACGATCGCTTAATCGAAACACTGAAAGGCTTGCGTGACTTAGGAAATACCTTACTCGTAGTAGAACACGATGAAGATACGATGCTAGCAGCGGACTATTTGGTAGATATTGGCCCTGCGGCAGGTGAGCATGGTGGTCAAATCGTGGCGCAAGGTACAGTACCAGAGGTAATGGCTGTGAAAGAATCCATTACTGGTCAATATTTAAGTGGTCAAAAGTATATTCCATTACCAAAAGAACGGAGAAAACCAACAAAAGCTTGTTTAGAGATTCGTGGAGCTAAAGAGAACAACCTACAACAAGTGAATGTGAAATTCCCTATCGGTTTATTTACTGTTGTGACTGGTGTGAGTGGATCCGGTAAATCTACATTGATCAACGAAATTTTATATAAAGGTGTAGCCAATGCACTCTACAGAAGTCATCATAAGGTAGGAGCCCATAAGGAGATTCGTGGTTTAGAGTATGTGGATAAAATCATCAATATTGACCAAAGTCCAATCGGTCGAACACCACGTTCGAATCCTGCTACCTATACAGGGGTCTTCGATGCGATCCGTGAGTTATATAGTCAAACCAATGAAGCGAAGATTCGTGGCTATAAAGCAGGGCGATTTAGCTTTAACGTCAAAGGCGGTCGTTGTGAAGCGTGTCGTGGTGATGGTATCATCAAAATCGAAATGCATTTCTTGCCAGATGTGTATGTACCGTGTGAGGTATGTAAAGGAGCTCGATACAATCGAGAAACGATGGAAGTGAAATACAAAGGTAAAAGCATTGCCGATGTACTGGACATGGTCGTCGATGAAGCGGTAGACTTCTTTAGTGCTATCCCAAAAATTCACCGTAAATTGGTAACTTTACAAGAGGTAGGCTTAGGTTATATTCGATTAGGGCAAGCGGCAACTACCTTGTCTGGTGGGGAAGCACAGCGTGTGAAACTAGCCACTGAACTGGCTCGTCGTAGTACTGGAAAAACCTTATATATTCTGGATGAGCCGACTACTGGATTACATGTAGAAGATATCCGCAAGCTTTTAGAGGTATTGCAAAAGCTCACAGATGGTGGCGATACTGTGGTGGTAATCGAGCATAATTTAGATGTCATCAAAACGGCGGACCATATTATTGATTTAGGTCCAGAAGGTGGTTTTCGTGGGGGTACCATTGTGGGCACTGGCACACCTGAGGAGATTGCCGCTTTACCTGAAAGCTACACGGGCAAATTCTTAGGTCCTGTGTTAGAGAAAACTAGGAATTATATGGAGCAACATCCATTGACCACTGAGGACACACCATGAATCCTATCGATAGACAATTGCAAGCAGAAGAAGTGAACTTTAATCTTTCTAGTCAGAAAGACATGATGATGGGTGATACGGAACAGCAAGCGTATATACTGGAAAAAGTAAGCCATTTGCCTACCACACCGGGGGTCTACTTGTGGCGTGACAAGTATCAGCGCATCATCTATGTAGGAAAGGCCATCAACTTGCGAAATCGAGTGCGGTCTTATGTGCAGCAAGATGTGAATCGCTCTGTGAAAGTAACTGCTATGATGCGCCGTGCTTGGGATGTGGAAACGATCCAAACGAAAACTGAAATGGAAGCTCTTATCCTAGAGGCGACTTTAATCAAGGAGCATCATCCGAAATATAATATTATGCTTCGAGATGATAAGACATATCCTTACGTGAAAGTGACGGTCCAAGAAGAGTACCCCCGCTTGTTTATGACTCGTCGCTTAGAACGCGACGGAGCGAAGTATTTTGGACCTTTCACGGATGTCACAGCGGTGCATCATGTGCTGCGTATCTTGCGTTCCTATTATCCATTGCGCACTTGTAAAAGTATGAAAGTAGAACGACCTTGTTTGCAATATCATATGCACTATTGTGAAGGTCCTTGCATGAACTATGTGACGGTAGAATCCTATCGCAAATACATCGATGATATTGTAGCTCTTTTTGAAGGGAAACAAGTCCAAGTAATCCAAGAGATTACGTCTAAGATGGAGCACGCCTCAGAGGACTTGGAGTTTGAACTCGCTGCTAAGTATCGAGATGACCTCTTGAGCATCCAAAAGGTACAAGAAAAGCAACGTATGGTTACACAGCGAGGCGATATGGATGTACTAGGTATGGCCATAGATGGTCCTATGGCATGCATTCAACTGTTTTTTATTCGCAGTGGTCGTTTATTGGGACGAGAAAATTACTTTGTCCAACATGAAGGGGATAGTCCAGAGCTAGTGATGACGGAGTTCATTAAACAGTATTATGGAGGATCTACGTTCATACCTAAAGAATTGCTATTGCCTATGGATAGTGTGGACCGTGAACTGTTTAGTGAATGGTTCTCCTCTATGAAAGGGCAACAAGTAGAAGTATCTGTGCCACAGCGGGGCTATAAAAAAGACCTGATCAAGATGGCGGAGGAAAATGCCCAGAACTTCTTGGCAGAACGCCGTCGTCAGTGGCAATACACCATCGATAAAGCCGGTGGGGCTGTGAAAAAATTAGCAGAAGTACTCGACTTGCCAAGATTGCCAGAGCGTATGGAATGTTACGATATTTCTCATATGCAAGGGGCAGAAACGGTGGCATCTATGGTTGTCTTTGAAGGTGGAAAGCCAGTAAAACGAGAGTATCGCAGGTTCAAGTTGAAAACAGTACAAGGGAAGCCTGACGACTTTGCATCTATGGCGGAGATTATGGAACGACGCTACGGCAATGAAAAAGATTGGCCTATACCAGATTTGATTATCATTGATGGTGGTAAAGGTCAGTTAAATGCAGCATTACCAGTCATCCGTGCTATGGGAGTTACTGATGTACCTGTCATATCTTTGGCAAAACGAATCGAAGAAGTATTCGTCGAAGGGGAGTCAGAAAGTATTATTCTAGAACACCATACGCCAGAATTACAATTATTACAACAAATACGTGATGAAGCCCATCGATTTGCTATTACTTACCATCGTAGATTACGTGGAAAGCGGAACTTAGAATCTGTTCTCGATCATATCGAAGGCATAGGACCGAAACGAAGAAAAGCGCTGTATAAGCATTTTGGGAATTTGGATGCTATGCGAGTGGCGGAATTGGAAGAATTGGAGAGCGTGGAAGGGATGAACAAAAAAGCGGCTTTGGCTGTGTATGAGTTCTTTCGGCGGAATCAACGTTAAGAGAAACGAGCAAGCACTACTTGTAGTTTGTGTCTTGTGGCGTTCTTATGTGAATAGGATAAAGGGAAGAGCACGGCATATTCCTACGCAAACTGATACAGTGGTTAGGTTTGCTCAGGAACATGTCGTGCTCTTCTTATGTATATGTCATTTAGGTAATAAAGAAACGCCACAAGACCTCCATCTGTAATAGCATATCTATATGAGGGGTTGCTCGTTTCTTGCGTAGATTAATTTTGATGCCCCAGGGAAAGAACTCATCCACAGGTGGGCGTCATTTGTTTTGCTATGAAATTTTGTGGCGATTGTTTACCTAGCAAAGGAAACGAGCAACACATTCCTGCGCAAACTGATACAGTGGTTAGGTTTGCTCCGAAATATGTTGCTCGTTTTTAGTACTGTTTGATTTAGTCAATAAGGGCGCCGCAAGATCTTCTACTCTAGTGCGTCATTCCTTAGTGGATACTTTGTCTATTTTCTAAAAATATTTTTCAAAAGATAACGATTGGCATATTTTATGCTATAATGAAAACACAGAAGGATCACCGACGTGAGTTGGGCTCATCTCTTCCTAATTATAGGAGGAGGTGATACTATGACAAAGTTTGAAAAAATCTATTTAACGATTTTAATTTTAGACTTACTAGTACAAATCATTGATTTGTTCAAATAATTAATGATAACGCCTAACGATATAAGGTTTCCTAGACCTTAATACGTTAGGCGTATCTACTTTAGCACTTTAGAGATGAGCCTAACGCCTTCGACACGTTGGTGGCCCTTCTTTTTATTACATATAGTATACCATATTTTTATAGAAATTACAAAAATTGTTATGTATAACTCTCTGTTGCTATGAACGACATATGATATTGTCATAGCATACACATAAATGAATTTGTCAAAGCATAGTACAATCAAAAAGATCACCGTATTCTCCTCATCAATGGTAAGTCATAGTGTTTGGAGTACATCGTGATCTTTTTTATGTTTGTGTGTTAGTTAGTATCGCTTTCGTCGTCATCGCTAGGTGCCAACATGGAGTAGAAGGCCCATAGTAGGATGAACCAGAATGGTGTAAACATGAGGGCGATGCGTGTATCACTTTGTAATGCTAAGACCACTAAGATGAACGCAAAGAACGCTAGGATTAAGTAGTTCATGAATGGGTACAATGGCATTCTAAAGGTAGATTGTTTTGCTAATTCTGGTTGTTGTTTCCGATATTTGAGGTGGCATACGACGATGATGGCCCAAATATAGATGAAGCAGAATGTGGAGATAGACGTAATCATGATAAATACGCTTTCAGGCATGACATAGTTTAAGACTACGGTAAATAGTAAGGCCGCAGCGGAGAATAGTGTTGCCTGATAGGGTACAGCATGGTTCGTCAATCGTTTCATTCGACTCGGCGCATGGCCACGTTTTGATAATGCGTAGATCATACGGCTAGTGGAAAAGATACCGGAGTTGGTAGCAGATGCTGCCGATGTTAGAACAACGAAGTTTACGATGCTCGCAGCGGCTAGAATACCCACCGCAGTAAACACAGCCACGAAGGGACTAGAATTTGGATCTACTGCAATCCATGGATAGATACTCATAATAATTGCAAGAGAACCAATATAGAATAAAATAATGCGCAATGGAATGTTGTTGATCGCCATAGGGATAACTTTTTCTGGATTCTCCGTTTCTCCAGCAGTGAGGCCCACCAATTCAATGCCTGTGAAAGCAAATACTACCATTTGGAAAGATAAGATGAAGCCCATCGTCCCATTTGGGAACCAACCGCCGTAACTCCATAGGTTATCAAAGGCAGCTGCACCAGCATTGGTAGTAAATCCTGTAAGAATCATGATAAGACCAATGATGATGAGTGATACAATGGCAATTACTTTTATTAAAGCGAACCAAAATTCCATTTCACCGAAATGTTTTACCGCTGTCAGATTCATAACGAGTAAGACTGCTAGCACAACGAGGGCAGGTATCCATTGAGGCATCCAAGGGATCCAGTACTGCATGTATAATCCGACCGCAGTTAAGTCCGCCATGGCCAGTGAAAGCCAACAGAACCAATAGGTCCAACCTGTGATGAAGGCCGCTCGATCACCTAAATATTCTTCTACAAAGTCGATGAAGGAATGGTGATCTAAATTGGAAAGCAATAACTCTCCTAATGCACGCATCATGAAGAAACAGATAATACCTGTAATTAGATACGTGAGGAGGATAGAGGGGCCCGCTAAACTAATAGATCGCCCAGAGCCAAGGAATAAACCTGTGCCGATGGCACCACCGATGGCTAATAATTGAACGTGGCGATTTTTAAGACCACGCTTTAACTCTTGTTGCGAGTCCGTCATAGTAAAACCTCCTTAAACAATATAAACTTTTATATTTGATAATAGTAAACTATTTTCTATAGAATGTCAATTAATGCTAGTGAATTACTATGGTTAGACAGTAAAAAGGCTTTCATATGTTTCTAAGAAGCACCTTTGAAAGCCGATTACGTGTATTAATATCTTAGGGTATGCTTAAAAATAGATTACATTCTTTCATATAATCTCATGATTTTATATATTTTTTCTAGAGGATGTAGACAATAGTTTGTATATATTGTAGTAGCATATATTTATAAGAAATCTACCTGATACATTCAACTTTGAAAACCAATAGTGATGAATAGATATAAGAAAAGAAAGCCTGATACAGTATATATCTTAATAGCAAGTTAAACTAGATTGCTATGTAAGTCCGTTAGGATGCGTCGAGCCACGCTTTCAGGAGTACCAGTGTTTAGAACTTGTGCTTGACGGAATCGTGCATATAGGGGAGCCCGTACTGTATACAATTGTTGCAATCGTTCTATGCCACCAGAGGAGAGAACACGTCCCGTTGTATCTAATTCTTCTAAAGGACGATAGATTTCATAGATTCGTCCATTTTGTCTTAGGGGAGCAAAGTTCTCTGGTATGGTGACGGCACCGCCACCAGCGGAGATGATCAGACCTGTTTGTTTACCTACATTGGCAATAATATTGGACTCTATAGCACGGAATGCTGGTTCACCGTGCGTCAAAATATAATCACTAATGGAACCGACTTCCTCTATTATGCGGCTGTCGATATCTACTAGTGGTCGTCCTATTAGGCTAGCTAAGGCTTTGCCAATGGTACTTTTACCGGATCCGGGCATACCGATGAGAACAATATTTTCTTGGTTTCGTCGGAATTGTTTGTATAGGCCTGAAAGGATACTTTCATCATAGGTGCGATGTAAAAACAAAGCGCTAGCTGCCATGGCTTGGGCTAATAGAAATACAAGGCCATTCACATGGGGTATATTTAAGGATTCCGCTTCTATTAGAATGGCAGTACGATGTGGATTGTAGACCAAATCGATAACACCTTCTAAGTGAGTGAAAGGGGCTAATCGGATGCTTTGGTCAGGACAATGAGGATACATACCAACTGGAGTACAGTTGATAATTACCTGTGCCCGTTCATAAAATTGTGCAATGTGTTCATATGTAGGAAAGTGATGACGGCTGATATGGGTAATAGAGGCGGCGCCTAATCTTTCCAATGCCACATGCACTGTATTGGACGAGGCTCCATCACCTAAAATTAAACAATGCTTATTTGCCACTTCTATACCAGACCAATCTAAGGTGGCTAGGAAGCCATCATAGTCCGTATTGGTCCCATACCAAGAACCATCTGCTTCGCGCACCATAGTGTTGACACAACCAATTGCTTCTGCGATATCACTGATGTGATGACAAGCCTGTAAGGCATTGATTTTATAGGGAATGGTAATATTTAAGCCTTGCAAGTCAGAACGATTAAAAAAATCTTGTAGTTGGTCTGGTTCCATTTCAAATATGTCATAGGATGTATTTCCTAAGGCTTGATGAATCATGGGGGAGTAGGTGTGGCCCAAGGTGCGGCCTAATAATCCAAACATTTATACCTCCAGCGTACGATGACTGAAATGACGGAATGCATGTGGATCATGTTCCAGTACAAAATCTAAGAGGACAAGTGCCGTCAAAGCTTCTACGACAGGAACAGCGCGCAAGGCTACACAAGGGTCGTGGCGACCTTGAATTTGCAACACTTCTGCACTATGGTTGCTGAGGGACACAGAGTTTTGCTTATGATAAATAGAGGGTGTGGGTTTAATGCCCACTTGCATGACAAGGGGCATACCGTTGGTAATACCACCTTGGATGCCACCGCTGTTATTATTCTTGGTACGAACACCTTCCTCAGTGATGATGAAAGGATCGTTTTGCACGCTTCCACGGGATGCACAGCCTGAAAAACCAGACCCAAAGGAAATACCTTTCACTGCAGGCATGCCGAATAGCGTAGCGCCTAAGCGATTTTCAATACCATCATAATTGGGATTCCCCATGCCAACAGGTAAACCTGTGGCAAATACCTCTACGATGCCACCAGTAGAATCGCCCGATGCTTTTAGCTCTAATACTAGCTGCTCTGCTCCATGACGTTGCACACGGTCTAGCATAGGAATGGCCTCTGTGCTGATACTAGCGAGCTTGTCCATAGGTGGGTTAGTATAATCGATGGGCACATCTTGAACAGTACCCACTTGCGCTAAGTGTGCTCTAACGTGAATGCCAATGGTTTCTAATAATTGTATAGCAATGCCACCAGCTACGCATACAGGGGCTGTTATACGAGCAGAGAAGTGGCCACCCCCACGCATATCTACGTACTCGCCATAGCGCATGCGAGCTGTATAATCCGCATGGGATGGGCGTGGTACATCTCGTAGATTATCGTAATCCCCACTTCGTTGTGATGTATTTTGAATAGTGAAAGCCAAAGGAGAACCGCTCAGTCTGCCTTGTACAATACCTGATTGAAACTCAGGAATATCTGCTTCTTTTCGTTGTGTTTGTAATTGATGTTGACCTGGAGCCCGTCGTTTTAGGAAATCTTGCAAGGTTTCTAGATTGACTGGAAACCCACAAGGAAGTCCGTCTACAACTCCGCCAATAGCTTGACCGTGAGAAGCTCCAAAGGTGGAGACTTTTACGGTGCGACCGAAATAGGATGCCATAATTACTCCTTACTTGTTAAATACATTTATATAGTATGTGTCTGCCCACCTAATCGTTTCCAGTCTTCAAAAAAGTGAGGATACGACTTACTGATGGCTTCACTGTCCTTCAAAATTATAGGGGAAGTACCGATGAGTGCATTTAATGCACCAGCCATGACGAGGCGATGATCATTCACACAGTCTACAGTTCCACCCGTAAGGGTGCCTGTTCCCGTGATATATAGATTATCTCCTTCTATGCGCACGATACCACCAGAATCACGAACTAATTGTGCTACCGCTTCTAAACGGTCTGATTCTTTTAAGCGCAGGCGGGCGCCATTGATGAAAGTAGATTCTCCTTTGATGGAGCAAGCTAAGCTAGATAGAATCGGTAATAAATCTGGCATTTGTTCTAAATTTACATGGATTGGTTGATGTGCTTTGCCAGTGATCGTGATAGTAGATCCATTCCACGTACAAGTGACACCAGCGCTTTCTAAAATGGAAAGAATCCGTTTATCTGCTTGTACAGAATCAGGACGTAAACCTGTGACAGAAATAGATTGTCCTGTCATAGCAGCTGCTACTAGCCAAATGGCACCATTAGACCAATCCCCCTCAATCGGATATTGCTCATTGCCATGGAAGTGTTGGCTCTCTTCGATAGTAAAACTTGGATATCCTTCCTCTGTGGAATCTTCTGTTACTTGCACACCAAAGTCTTTCATCGTTTCTATGGTTAATGTCACATAGTCTTTCGATTGCAGTGGACTTGTGCAGTTCACAGTTGTTTGCCCTAGCTGTGGTGCAGCTAATAACAGTCCAGAGAAAAACTGGGAACTGACGGAACCTGTTATAGTGAATATACCACCTTGTAATCGTCCTGTCATGGTGAAAGGCGGTGCGTCTTGTGAAAACGATACGCCGTGGTCTTTCATTTCGCTCAACAATGGTTCTAGTGGTCGTTCTGGTAGGCGTCCTTTGGCATCTACTTTCACAGTGCCACAAATCGAGGCGGACACAGGCAAGAGTAAGCGTAAGGTTGTACCTGATTCGTGGGGTAATACCTGTCCTATAGAAGGGGAAGGGCCTGGAGTAATATGAGCCACACCATTTTCATAGGTAATCGTTGCACCAAGGGCTCGCAAGGAATCCATGGTAGCATCAATGTCCTTGGAAGAGTGAGAGATTAAAATCGAGCTAGGACTCGTGGCAAGGGCAGCTGCAATGAGTGCCCGATGGGCATGGGCCTTAGCCGGTATAGATGGGATTGTGCCACATAAGGGCACATTAGAAACATGTTGCATAGGAATCCTTTCTGTTATGGTTGTGCTATCACCATGAGGTGATGATTACAAGATAACGATAAAAGGTAAATATAATTTGTTCGATATATCATACATAGTAATTCTAGAATGGGTGTATATCAAAATAGTTTAGTTATGTATTCTAATTATAAAACATTGAGTACTATACTTACATATGGCAGTAAGTAGCAAGTTCTTGGAAGGTAACTTTTTTTAGCACCGACGTGCCATATCCGGTAGGAACCACGATGGTAATAGAAGAGCCAGAGGCTTTTTTGTCATGACTAGCTTCTTCTAAGATAAGATCTTTTGAAATCGTCATTGTGGTGGGTAATTCATGGGCTATTAGCAACTGTTCAATACTAGAAACAATGGTAGAATCTAGCTCTCCGTTGGCTATAGCACCTTTTGCCATGATGAGGAGTCCCAAAGCAACGGCATTGCCGTGCGGGATGGTGAAAGCACTACCGTGCTCGATACCATGTCCAAAGGTATGACCTAAGTTCAATGTCGCACGAAGGCCGCTTTCCTTTTCATCTACTTCCACCACATGGGCTTTGATGCGTACACATTGAGCGATGATACTATCTACATCTTCTGGATATTGTAAGAGTGGTCGTTCTTGAAGTTGATCTAGTAACTCTGGATGATCTAAGAAACCATATTTGATAATTTCCCCACATCCATTAATCCATTCCTCTTTAGGTAAGGTAGAAAGTGTTTCTGGATCACAGAGAACAAGGATAGGTTGTTTAAAAGCACCCCATAAATTCTTACCACACGCTAGGTTCACAGCTGTTTTACCGCCTACAGAGGAATCGACAGCAGCCAACAGTGACGTAGGTACTTGTACATAATCGACACCTCGTAAGTAGGTGGCAGCAGCAAATCCAGCTAGATCGCCGACGACGCCACCACCTAAAGCAATGATTAGGTCTTTCCGAGTCAATTTTGCGGTTCCTAATGTTTCTATTAGATCCATGAGGCGATGGCCGTTCTTTTCACTCTCACCGTGAGGGAAGGTGTAAGTATGAACGGTGTAGCCTGCTGTTTCTAGAGATTTAGAAACTGTAGATGCATAGAGAGGGCCCACATTGTTGTCGGTGACAATCATGACAGAACAAGCAGATTTGATTGATTGTAAGTACTCAGCTATACGAGGCAAGCTATTCCGTTCGATAATGACATCGTAAGCAGTGGAGGCTTGAATATGAATCGTATCCATAGGTGTGACCTATTTATGACCTAATGCATCACGTAAAGTGAATACTTGGTTTGCCAAAGTGGCGAATTGCTCTGGACGTAAGGATTGAGGACCATCGCATAATGCTTTTTCAGGATTATTGTGAACTTCAATCATTAAACCATCAGCACCGCCACCAACAGAGGCTAAGGATAAAGATGGAACTACACGGCTCATGCCAGCTGCATGGCTAGGGTCCATAATGATTGGTAAATGAGATAATTCGTGCATCATTGGGATGGCAGTTACATCCAATGTATTACGTGTACGTGTTTCAAATGTGCGGATGCCGCGCTCGCAAAGGACGATTTGTTCATTCCCTTCGCTCATGATATATTCCGCAGCCATTAACCATTCTTCGTATGTGGCACATAGACCACGTTTTAATAAGATTGGTTTACGTAATTTACCTACTTCTTTTAAAAGATTGAAATTTTGCATATTACGAGCACCGATTTGTAACATATCTACATTGTCGAAGTATTCCAATTGAGAGATATCCATGACTTCTGACACAATAGGTAGACCAGTTTCTTTTTTCGCTGCTTCTAATAAGGCTAAGCCACTTGGTCCCATGCCTTGGAAAGAGTAGGGAGAGGTACGAGGTTTGAAAGCGCCACCACGAAGAATGCCTGCGCCTGCCGCTTTCACGGCCTTAGCTACTTCGATGACTTGTTCTGGTGTTTCGACAGAGCAAGGACCTGCGATGATGGAGAAGTGACCGCCACCAATTTTAGCATCACCTACAGTGACCACAGTGTCTTGTGGGTGGAATTTACGATTTGCTTTTTTGAAAGGTTCTTGGATGCGGATTACCTTTTCCACATATGGAAGGGATTCAATAACGCGTAAGTCAACACGAGATGTATCACCGATCAAACCGATGATATCTTGTTGTTCTCCATGTACTGGATGTAAGGTAACGCCTGTGGCTTCTAGTAACTGACGTAGTTCTGTAATTTGTGCTTCTGTTGCTGTAGTATGTAGTCGAATAATCATAATGTCCTCCTAAATTAAATCTTGTGTATAGTAGGTATTCGTGAGTGGTGGTATAGGAAGATATACAAAAAGGGCTACCCGCCTATACCTAGTACGGGTAGCCCTTATCACTATTTAAAGCCACTCAGTGATGATACCTAAATTAGCGTAGCTCAAATAGTTCTTTACCCGTAGTTTGGATAAAGAACCAAAAAAATGTATTTGCATTTAGTGTAGCTACATTGGCTTGTTTCATCATTGTGGTGACTCCTTTCTTTCAATAATTGGGTTTAGTATACTCCTTTTATATGAATTTGGCAAGAAAAAAATTTACATTTGTAAATAAAATTGGGCTCAAATGCAAAAAAAGATTCTAAAAAACGATGAGAATCCGGTCATATGCTTCTTTTTTTTTGTATCGTTATGCACTGTTTTACAATGTCAAGTTTATGATAATTTTATCAACTATAACTGATTAGCATAATAATGCTTTACTATATAAAGTATGCATAATAGAGTATTTATAGGTATATAAGTATGTACGAAGTACAAATAACAATGTATAATGACGGTAGTTTATTGATATCTATTATTGATATTATTGTTGATTGTGGAGGTTCTTATGAAAATTACACGTCATGTATCAGCAGTGATGGCTGCATTAGTAGTAACAGGAATGTCTTATTCTGTAATGGCTACAGATATTACTAAGTATAGTGATAAAGCAGAAAACTTAATTGGTTTATCGTTGGGAGATCAAAAGCAAACGGAACATGCGGTTAAGCATATAGAAGATACGTTGACCGTAAATGTACATGGTAAAAGCTTGATGGACACAGGTAAATCTAAAAATGTAACTGGGATTTATACTGTATTTGGATCGCAATTGACCATAGATAAAGATCTTATTGTACGATTAAAAAATGATGCACCAGCAGATAAAAAAGATTTGGGGCATTATTATATGAGTGCTGTCTATGCTGGTCTTGGTGGTAAGGTGCCACATCATAACGATAATCCTGACAGAGACTATGGTGATAGCAATATTCATGTGAAAGGCAATGTAGATATTGACGCTGTCGGAGTAGGATTGCAAGCGAATCACCGAGGCCATATTATCGTTGATGGCGGTGGTCGTATTATAACCTATCCTCTTAAAACGTCAGATACCTATTCGGTTGTGGCAGAAGAGGGCGATGTCTATGTGAATGCAGGTACCGATGGTAAACACCCAGGTACAAAGGATTTAGTAGCTGTTGGTAATGTAGGGTTAATTAATAAAGATTATGGTGAGAATCCAAATCTTAATGAAGCGCCAGCAAATATCGGACTAGCTTTTACAACATCTAACTCTAGTCTTACTGGTGCTGTGTTAAATGAATATGCTGAAAGTAATAAAAATCCGCATAATTCTGGTGCAGATATATATTTACAAAATGGTGCTACTTGGAATAATGAATGGATTGGTAAGGAACGACCTACACCAAGAAAACCACGTCCATCAGGAGATGATGCAGCATACTTATATAAAGGCAGTAAAGTTCGTAATCTTGTAGGTGGTACAAATCCAACTGCAGCAGGTATGATTCATCCTATCGAGGCTCGTCCTATTACAATTCAAAACTATAGTGGTTTTGTAAATGCTGATTATAAAACAGGTGTGCCAGCGAGTGAAGCTGGCAATGGACAAATCATTATCCAACATGCTGCTGATCATAGCCACATCACTGTACAAGGTGATAGTGCTAAGAATTTAACTGATGATGCAAGTTATCGTGCAGAAATGAAATCGTTAGCCACTAAATTACAATATACGGGAAATGATAAGAAACTAGCTGCTGCTGTTCAAGTTAATGAAGGTATTACAAGACCGGCTGCTATGGTTGAACTTGGTACAAATGCATTTGATGCACAAGGTAATCTTGTTGTTACCGATACTGCGACTGTAACACATGCTAGTGAATCTTCAGTGGTAAATAGTACGAAATCTGCTCTTGCATCTACAGCGATAGCTTGGAGTGATACTACGAACGATTTACAACGTCGTTTAGGGGATCTTCGCTTAACTACTATGAATGATGGTATATGGGCTAAATACATCGGAGGCAACTCTAAAATGACAGGGGGTGCCGATGTTCATATGAGATATAATGGTGTACAAATTGGTTATGATCATAAGGTATCCAATGGTTGGACTCTGGGTGGCGCTCTACATTACAGTACGTCTAGCAACTCTTATGGTATTGGCACTGGAGACAGTAAAATCGGTGGCATTGGGTTATATGGTACAAACCAACATGACGATGGAAGTTACTTAGATATCATTGCTCGTGGAAATCGCTTGTCCAATAATTACAAACTTCACTTCGCAGGGGGACAACAATTGAATGGGGATTATCATACATTTGGTACCTCTTTCAGTGTAGAATACGGTAAACGTATTAAGAAACAACATGGTTTCTACATGGATCCTAGTGTAGAATTGATTGTAGGTCGTTTGAACGGTGTATCCTATGAGGCTAATATTGTTGATGGTGGATCTATGCATGTGAAAGCTGATGCGGTTAACTCTGCGGTAGGCCGATTGGGATTTGGCATTGGCAGAGAAACGCAAACATCCAACATCTTTGCAAAACTCGCATTGGCTCATGAATTCTCTGGTAAGGTGAATACAACATATTCAGCACCAGGTAATCCAACAGTACATACAGAACTTGATTTAAAAGATACATGGCTTGATGCTGAAATTGGAGGCTCCTGGAGCGTTCGTCCAAGTACATATGTATATGGCACATTCACTAAAAACTTCGGTGCAATTGTAGACAATACATGGCGTATGGATGTGGGAGTACGACATAACTTTTAATTAAATCTTGTACTAATAGTCCTTATAGCGTATGCTGTAAGGACTATTAGTATGTAAGGAGGATAGTATGGTGAAAGTTTTATTCATCTGTCATGGTAATATTTGTCGTTCTACGATGGCAGAGTTTTATATGAAGCATATCGTTAACAAGGCAGGCTTAAGGGATTCTATTTATATTGAGTCTGCAGCTACATCTCGTGAGGAGATAGGAAACGATACCCATTATGGAACTAAACAAAAATTAGATGAAATGGATATTCCTTATACTCATCGCAAGGCCCGCCAAGTGACGATGGATGATTATCGTAACTTTGATTACCTCATCATCATGGATGAAAACAATGCACGAAACTTGCGTCTCATTATTGATGATGATATTGACCATAAGGTGTATAAGGCTATGACCTTTGTTGGAGAAGGTCGAGATGTAAAAGACCCTTGGTATACAGGAAATTTTGACGAAACCTATGATGATATAAGTCGTAGCTGTGATGCCTTATTAGAGTTAATCAAAGAGCAATTATAAGAAAATTATAATGTAATAAGCCCCCAATGCTAATTGAATTAGATATAACATTGGGGGCGGTATTTTATATGAAAATTCAAATTGGGCTCAAATGCAAAAATGGACTCTCAAAAATGATGAGAATCCAGTTATATCAATGGTGCGCCTAGCAGGAATCGAACCTGCGCACCCGGTTCCGGAGACCGGCGCTCTATCCCCTGAGCTATAGGCGCTTGTATACCGTTAAAGTATACCATGAAATACTAGGTAGTACAATAGGGAGAAGATAGTACATACTATATTGAAAGTTCTAGTTCTCTATCATACTCTCATATACAAGGACATCTTACTTGTGGTATAATGTATTAATTCGCATGATACATACACAAGATTTTAAAGGAGGACCCTTTTATATATGCAAATTAAATTTGAAGATTTACACATTAGCGAACCCATTTTACGAGCTTTAAACGATATGGGATTTGAAGAGCCAACACCGATTCAACGTGAAGCCATTCCAGTGGCAAAGTCTGGTCAAGATATGATTGGTCAAGCGCAAACTGGTACAGGTAAAACAGCTGCCTTTGGTATCCCAGCGTTAGAGCAAGTGGATCCAACCATCCAAGACCCACAAGTATTAATTCTTTCACCGACTCGTGAATTAGCAATTCAAGTGGCGGAAGAGTTAAATAAAATGGCGCAACATACAAACATTCAAGCCTTGCCAATCTATGGTGGACAAGATATTGGACGTCAATTCCGTATGTTGAAAAAACATCCACAAGTGATTGTAGCTACACCTGGTCGTTTAATGGACCATATGGAACGCAAATCCATCTCCTTTGAGCAAGTGAAAGTTGTGATTCTTGATGAAGCGGATGAAATGTTAAACATGGGCTTCGTGGATGACATCAACAAAATTTTGACAGCTGTACCAGAAGAGCGTCAAACATTATTGTTCTCTGCTACTATGCCAAAAGCAATCCAAGAGTTGGCAGAAACATATTTAACAGAGCCAACATTAATCCGTATGAAACCGACACAAGTGACAATGGATTTAATCGAGCAATATTATATTGAAGTGCAAGATCGCCAAAAGTTTGATGTATTGTGCCGTTTACTAGATATCCAAGCTCCAGAGCTTGCTATCGTGTTCGGTCGTACAAAACGCCGTGTAGACGAAGTAACAGAAGCGTTGAAAAAACGTGGTTACATGGCAGAAGGCATTCATGGTGACTTGTCTCAACAAAAACGTGACTCTGTAATCCGTCAATTCCGTGAAGGCACTATCGATATTCTAGTTGCGACAGACGTAGCAGCTCGTGGATTAGATATTAGCGGCGTCACACATGTATATAACTATGACTTGCCGCAAGATCCTGAAAGCTATGTACACCGTGTTGGTCGTACAGGTCGTGCAGGTAAAGCAGGCGTAGCGATGACATTTGTGATCCCTCGTGAAATTGAGCATTTACATGCTATTGAACGTTTGACCAAACGTAAGATTGCTCGTCGCAAAGCTCCATCCTTGGGTGAAGTATTAGAAGGCCAACAAAAAATTGCCGTAGAAAAATTAATTACTTTAGCAGATAATCGTGAAGAATTAGCAAGCTACCGTTCTAGTGCCGAAGAGTTGTTGAACGATATTGACTCTGTTACATTGTTGGCAGCAGCGTTAAAATTGTTGACAAAAGAGCCAGACACAACACCGGTAAGCATTACAGAAGAAGCGCCACTTCGTGTTCGTCGTCGTCGTGACAGTGGACGTCGTGAAGGCCGTCGTCGTGATGATCGTCGTAGAGATGGTCGTCGTCGTGATGACCGCCGTGATGGAGATAGAAGACGCTCTAGTCGCGAATGTAATCAACGCTCAAATGGTGGAGAACGCCGTTCCCGTGATGGACAAAAACAACAAAAACCAAAACACCAAGGTAGTGGGTTCAAACCATATTTTAAGGATTAAATTCGTCAAGTGACAATATTTAAAATTAATTAATTGTGATTATTGTTTGGGAATGAACTTTCTGATATAATATAAACAGAGTAATAGTGTTTTAATCTCACAGTTAAGCTTCCAAGTGGAAAGGATGTGCGTAATGGATATTGCACAAAAATTGCGAGAAGAAGGTTATAAAGTAACGCCACAGCGTATTGCTATTTATAATGTTCTTTACGCAGAAAACAACCATCCCACTGCGGAAATGATCTACCAAAGTTTGCGGGAAGACCATCCAAGTATGAGCTTGGCGACTGTATATAAAACGATGGAGATTTTTGAGCGCATTGGTATAGTTCGTGTCTTAGACTTGGGCGATGATTGTAGCCGATATGATTGGGATACAAGAAATCATCCACATGTACGCTGTACTATGTGTAATCGTATTAATGATTTACATGACGTACAAGTGAATTGTCTAAGAGAAGAAGTGGCACGCCACAGTGAATATGAAATTACAGGACTTCATGTGTCTTTTGAAGGCATTTGTCCAGAATGTTTGCGTAAAAGCTCACATTAATTAGTAATCTAAAAGAAATAGGGGATAATTGCTTATAATGAACAATTATCCTCTATTTTTATATTTGTAAAGAAATAGTTATAACATGATATACTTACAAGTAAGATAGTGAGTCATGAAGAAAAGGAGTTATACATGAGTCAATTAACAATCGGATGTCATTTATCCATTAGCAAAGGATATTTACATATGGGAAAAGAGGCGCTGTCTATTGGGGCTAACACATTCCAATACTTTACGAGAAATCCACGTGGTGGAAAGGCTCGTGCCTTTGATGAAGCAGATATGAAAGCATTAGATACATTCCTGAAAGAACATCAATTTGGTAAATTATTAGGACATGCACCATATACTTTAAATGCGTGTGCAGCCGATCCAGAGCTCCGTAAATTTGCGAAAAACTCCATGCGAGAAGACTTGGAGCGCTTGGAATATTTGCCGGGCCATTTATATAATTTTCACCCTGGTAGCCATGTGAAACAAGGAGTGGACCAAGGCATCGAATATATCGTAGATATGTTAAATGAAGTGATTTTTCCAGGTATGAAAACCACTGTTTTGTTAGAAGCCATGGCAGGAAAAGGTACCGAAGTAGGTCGCAATTTTGAAGAATTAGCACGTATCATTGATGGCGTGAAGCATAAGGAATATATCGGTGTGTGTGTAGATACATGCCATATTCATGAAGGCGGATACGATATCATTGAAAATTTAGACGGTGTCTTGGAGGAGTTTGATCACTTTGTAGGCTTAGATAGGATTCATGCAGTGCATTTGAATGACTCTAAAAATCCAAGAGGAGCCCATAAAGATCGACATGAAAAAATCGGGGAAGGTCACATTGGTATTGAGGCCATTGCTAATTTCATCACTCATTCCAAATTACGTCATCTACCATTCTATCTAGAAACGCCAAATGAGCTAGATGGTTATGCAAAAGAAATTGCTATCCTACGGGAGATTTACGCAAACGAGGTGTAAGTATGCGCATACTACATACAGCAGACTGGCATTTAGGACGACTATTTTATAACGAACATTTAACAACAGACCAAGCTCATGTGTTGGAACATCAATTTTTTCCTTTGTTGAAAGAGGAAAAGATTGATTTAGTAGTACTTAGTGGAGATGTCTTTGACCGTTCCGTTCCTCCTATTGAGGCTATCGAGTTATGGGATTCTGTGCTCCATCGACTGGGTTTTACGGAAAACGTTCCTATGGTGGCTATTTCAGGTAATCACGACAGTGGACCACGGCTTGCTATGGGGTGCAGTGCTTGGGAAACACATGGCATTCATTTGCTAGGACATACTCACCAAGGGATGAAACCCATAACATTTCAAGATGATTACGGTCAACTGGATGTGTGGGCATTGCCTTATGGTGAAGTACGGGATATACAGACAGAACTGAATCAATTAAGCATTGCTGGTGAAAACATAGGGTCTACAATGATTATCGGATCTAGTAAGACTTCTAAGAATCGTCGGATCCAATGTGAATCGGCAGATTTATTTGCCTCTTTGAGTGATGAAAGTATTACAAATCTAGACATTACTTCTTATAGAGATAATGGTGAGATATCTGACATCGACACTGAGAAAAGTGATATAAGTGTTGATACAAATAAATACAACTGGACTATTGCTGATGCCTATGAACGTTGGTCATCCTATGCAATGAGTCGTTCAAAAGGTCATCGTACTCTGTGTATGGCTCATGCTTTTGTAGCAGGTGGTGCTGAAAGTGAATCGGAACGTCCTCTCTTAGTGGGTGGTTCAGGACAAGTGCCGACCACTGTGTTTAAGGACTTTCACTATACGGCGCTTGGTCATTTGCATAAACCGCAACGCATTGGGGCGGACCATATTCGCTACAGCGGTTCCTTGCTGACCTATTCCTTTGATGAGGTGGGATATAATAAAAGTTTTACTATCGTTGATATAGATGGCAAAGGGGTTACAACCATCAGCGAGATTCCTATTGTAGGGCGTCGACAGTTTGTAAGCCTTACCGGTTATTTTGATGACTTACTAGCTAATGAGAGTCTCCATACACAGCATCATAATGATTATGTGGAAATACGATTGTTAGATACCGCACCTGTAGTGGATGGGATGCGTCGCTTGCGAAAAGTATTCCCTTACTGTATGCGTTTGGAATTAGTAGGTCGCATGGAAGTGGTGCAAGATACAACGGGTGCTAATCGATTTAAGGAATTAAATGAGCGAGACTTATTTGTGCAATTTGCTAAGGAAGCTAGAAATGAAGAGCTTTCACAAGAAGAATTAGACTATATGGAAGATTTGTGGCATCGTGTATTGAGGGAGGAAGAAGCATGAGACCCTTGCGATTAGAAATGACTGCTTTTGGACCATATCCTAAGAAAGTTATCTTAGATTTTGCTGTATTGGCTAATCAATCAATGTTTTTGATTACAGGCCCTACAGGATCAGGAAAAACAAGTATATTGGATGCCATTGTGTACGCTTTGTATGGTCAAACGAGTGGAGGCCTTCGTGATGGAGCAGATATGCGCAGTGATTATGCAGATGCCACAACACCTACATCAGTAGTGTTCGAGTTTCAGGTGGGTGACCAACGGTATCGGATGGAACGAACGCCGAAACAGGAATTGCAGAAAAAGCGTGGTACGGGTACAAGAACGGTATTGGCTACCGCTGCTATCAGTAAATGGATCGATGAAGAATGGAAATTACTCACTACGAAAGCCCAAGAAATTCGTGACTATGTACAACAGATTATCGGATTTCGAGTGGATCAATTTTTGCAAGTTGTTCTATTGCCACAAGGTGATTTTAGAAAATTATTAGTGGCGCCCACATCAGAACGGGAAGTGCTATTGCATACGATTTTTAAAACTTCAGTGTATAAACGCATGCAAGACCTGTTGAAAGAAGAATTGGCCAAGGCTACCGTAGGGATTCAAGATACATTGCAAAAGGTTGAATTTTTGTTGGGCACTTACACAGTAGATACGTTGCAGGACTTAGCTGCGTTGGTGGAACAAGAACGTACAGTATTAGAGGATCGTGAAAGTGAACGGAAAGCGAAACAAGAGCAATATGAATCCCTACAAGCTTCCTATGCTAAGCATGAAACGTATGCTAACCTAGTATCGCGTAAAGACCAATACAGTCAGGCATTGGCTATTCATCAAGAAGGAGAGTCGGAGCACCTTACATTAGGGGAGACTATTAGTCGTTGGGAACGGTTGCAAACAGTTCAGAGATCTATGAAAGATTATGAGAGATTGCAAGATGTTTTCAGAGTAGACAATGAAAAATTAGAAGTCTTGAAAACATCGTTGCAGTCCATGGAAGGAATGTTACAAACCTTAGAGTCTAAGTGGAAACAGCTAGCAGCTCAAGAGGAAACGTATGCAAAACAACAAGAGCAATACCACCAATTACAGGCCTTGCAAGAAGAAGTGGAACGGTATGGTGAACTCTTGGAGAAACGGACTGTATTAGAGATGGACCAATCGCAAAAGGTACAGCAACAAGGTGAAGTACAGGAGATATTAGCAACAAGTCAAATTAATATAGAAATGCAACGCCAGTCCTTAGGAGAAATAAATTTTAAGTTACACAGTTATTCTCCCTTAGGTGAGGAAAAATTATGTACTACTGAACTGCGGAGTTGGTGGGATTCCTTAAAGGGAGTAGTAGATAAATTACGCAGTGCTTGGGAGACTCAAACTGTGTATAGTAAGCAGTTGGCGGAGGAACGACAGGTCTGTAAGACTCGCGAAGGGCTATATCATCATAATGAGCAATTATTACGACAACACCAAGCCTATGAAGTGAGCTTACAATTAAAAAACCATGCACCTTGCCCTGTATGTGGTTCCATCGACCATCCGCAAGTGGTACAAGCTCCGTCGGAAGAGATTGTCCGTGAAACGGTGGACCGTCTCCGCCAAGAGTTCCAAGAAAGTCAAACACAAGTGGCAACGATAGAAACTAAGTTAGCTCATAGTGAAGAAGAAGTAGAACGGTATGATAAGGAATGGAATCGTCTGTGTGAGATGTATCCAAAGGTAACAGAAGAGATCCAAAGAATATCCTTAGTAAATCTTGGAAAGATGTTACAAAAGTGTTCAGACACGGTAAGCATAAAACCAGTATTAGATCGTATCCAAAGTTGGCAGGACATAGTCGATGAAACAGAAATAGACCGTGTATTTAAAGAGATACAAAAAGAGTTAGTGTATGCAGAAAAGGATAAAATAGAGTTAGAAACAACACTTAGTACATTGCAAACAACATTGCAAGCAGAAGAAGCTAACTTTCATGTCAAACAACTGGAACTGATAACCTTAGCAGGTCAAATAGAGACGATGAATCAAGATATTCAGTATTTAACATCAGAAATACATCGTATTGAAAAGAGTATAGCTCCTTTTACGGTGGATACGTACATGATGGAGATGACAGGGCTAGCAGATTCATTGAAACAGTATGAAGTGGACCGTAAAGCGGTAGAAGAAGAGCGACAAATGAGCCAAGCAAAACAGTCTGAACTCACCGCAGAAGTAGGCGCTCTAGAAGAGCAACAAGTGCGCATATCACAGGATATAGAAAGTTTCGGCAAGGATATTCAACAAGTGTTAGCAGCGGAATCTCTTACCATTGATACATTTAAACAGGAATCTCATGCATTTGATACATTGCCAGCATGGAAAGATGCGTTTAGCACATATAACAATGAAACATTACGGTTAAACTCCCTGTTAGAAGAAGTGAAAAATGATTTAGCTAGTTATGCCACAGTACCAAAGGAAATAGACAAAGAATTGGTTGACGATTTACAGCAAGAATTGAAAGATCTAGGGGAAGTTATTGGCACCTTGAAATCACAAGTGACTGCGAAGGAAAAAACTATTCAAGAGATTTCCAAGTTAGAAGCGGATACCAAAGAGTTGTCGGACCGTCGGGCATTTATTTTTGGTTTAGCTGATTTAGCCAATGGTGGCGATTCGGGCATGAAAGGTGTCAGCTTTGAACGCTATGTACTAGGTGCTATCCTGGAAGAAGTGTTGTGTGCTGCGAACTTACGACTTCATGATATGAGTCGTGGTCGCTATCGATTGGAACGATCTTTAGAAGACGGAGGTCGTGGCGCACGGGGGTTGGACATTGCTGTCTTTGATGCCTATACAGGGGCAAGCCGCCCTGCCAATACGCTGTCTGGAGGAGAAACCTTTTTAGCGTCCTTAGGTTTAGCTATGGGATTAGCAGATGTTATCCAATCCTATGCGGGTGGTATTCATCTAGATACGATGTTCATTGATGAAGGCTTTGGTACATTAGACCCAGATACCTTAGATGTGGCGATGGAAACTTTGGTGGCATTACAATCTCAAGGAAGGTTGGTAGGCATCATATCTCATGTGCCAGAATTACAACAACAAATTGGTGCACACTTGGTGGTGACAAAAACCGATGAAGGAAGCAGAGCCTACTTTCAGTTGCAATGATTGTATTCCCGTAGTACCTATGTTAGAATAATACTGTTATTTACTAGGAATTAAGGAGGAAGTATGAAATTTAGCTTTGCTCATAATAATATTAATGTGAAAGATTTGGATACAAGTTTATCCTTTTATAAAGATGCATTAGGGTTAGAAGAAGTCGGTCATATCGATGGAGAAGATGGATCTTTTAAAATCGTCTATTTAGGGGATGGTACAAATCCACATCGTTTGGAGTTAACGTGGTTGCGTGATTGGGATCGCCCATACAATTTAGGTGATAATGAATTCCATGTGGCATTTTATGTAGATGATTATGCAGGAGCGTTAGCAAAACATAAGGCTATGAACTGCGTTGTCTATGAGAATGAAGCGATGGGCATTTATTTCATTGTTGATCCAGATGGATATTGGACTGAAATTATCCCAGCAGGAGCCTATTAATATGGAGCATATGTTAACACGCCTACAATGGTTGGTAGGGGAAGAAAAAATTAAAGCCCTGCAAGGTAAGAAAGTCCTGTTATTTGGATGCGGTGGTGTTGGCTCTTTTGCATTAGAAGCGCTAGTGCGTTCTGGAGTAGGTCATATTGTCATTGTTGATGGTGACCAAGTGACGGTGAGCAATATCAATCGTCAGCTTATTGCCTTGCCTAGCACCGTAGGTCAACGTAAGGTAGAAGTGGCAAAAGAACGCGCCTTGGCGATTAATCCTAACTTGCACATTGAGGCTTATGATATGGTCTATACTGGTGAAAGCCATCCGACTTTCATCACCGATATAGCTCCAGATTTTGTCATTGATGCAATCGATATGGTAAGTGCCAAACTATCTATCATCGAAACGTGTTATAATAGAAATATACCTTGTATATCTTCTATGGGAACAGGCAATAAAATGTGGCCTGATCAATTGAAGATTACAGATATTAGTAAGACCCATACATGCCCATTGGCGAAGGTGATGCGTAAAGAATTGCGTCGTCGTGGCATTAAAAAGCAAACCGTATTATTTTCGACAGAACAACCGATGACACCGAGTCGAGATGACGATTCTAGAAGTCCTGGTTCTTGTGGATTTGTTCCGTCCGTAGCAGGATTGCATTTAGCGGGTCACGTAATTAGAACTTTTTTGGAGGTACAATAATGAAAAAAGCAATTATTCATATGGAATACGGTGACATTGTTATCGAATTATTTGAAAACGAAGCTCCTGGTACAGTAGCTAACTTTGAAAAATTAATTAAAGAAGGTTTCTATGATACTTTGAAGTTCCATCGTGTCATCCCTGGTTTCGTAGCACAAGGTGGTTGCCCAATGGGTACTGGCGTAGGTGGTCCTGGCTACACAATTCCTTGCGAAACTAAAGGTAACCCACATAAACATGTTCGTGGCGCTTTATCCATGGCACATCGTGGACCTAACACAGGTGGCAGCCAATTCTTTATCGTATACGAACCACAACCTCATTTAGATGGCGTCCATACTGTATTCGGTCAAGTCATCGAAGGCATGGATGTAGTAGATAAAATTCAACAAGGTGACCGCATGCAAACTGTTGAGGTAGTAGAAGACTAATGGCAGGAATCAAACGCTATCGTATTGAACATCCTGAATGGTTACAAGTGAAAAAGGATGGGAATTTTTCCTATGGGTATGACCAAGAATGGTACGAAGATGCGTGGAAACGGTTAGCAGGTTGTGGTCCAACCACAGCGACGCAGGTCATTTCCTATGTCCTCTTTCGCGATGGTCATTTACCTGTTGAGACTGCTGCAGATGGTGATCAAGCTTTGGTGCGCATGAACCAAGTATGGGAATACGTGCGTCCTCGCTATGGTGGTGGACTCTATAAAAGTACTTGGTGGGAACAAGGAGTGAACCAATATATGGAGGATCACAATCTATCCTATACGGTGCAACGTCTACCTATTTTCCCTTTGAAAGGAAGCCCTTATAGCGTGGAAGAAGTTACAGCCTTTATCCAACGTGGTTTGGAACAGAACTGTCCTGTCGCATTTTTGAATCGTCATCGTGGACAGGAAGAAGGTCTATCTACATGGCATTGGGTTCCTATCGTGTCTATGCAGGTCAACAATGATGATACACGGTGTGTTGTCTATGATGAAGGTATGGAGCGAACTTTTTCACTACGCCGTTGGTTACGAGATAATTTACTGGGTGGAGCTTTTTTATACATCCAGTCACAATGTGAGGAGTAAGATATGACACAATGGATTAAAGAACTGCAATCCCCTCATCTTGCGTTATGCGCAGAAGTGGATGAAATTTTATATTCTGGAAAATCCGACTTTCAAACCATAGAAGTCGCTCATAGCTTAGAATACGGTAATATGCTTGTGTTAGATGGAGTGTTTCAAACATCGGAACGAGAAGAATTTGTGTATCATGAAATGATGAGCCATATTCCATTATTCTTACATCCAAACCCTAAGCATGTATTGATCATCGGTGGCGGTGATGGTGGCGTGGCTAGAGAATGTGTACGCCATAGCTGTGTAGAAACAGTGACAATGGTAGAAATTGATGGTAAAGTAGTGGAATTGGCGAAACAATATTTGCCTTCTATTGCTGACGCTATGATTCGCCAAGATCCTAAATTAACAGTAACCATTGGTGATGGTATTGGTCATGTAGCGGAAAAAGAAAACTTCTATGATGTAATCATCGTAGATTGCTCTGACCCAATTGGTCCTGGTGAAGGTTTATTTACAGAAGAATTTTACAAAAATACATATTGTGCATTGAAGGAAGACGGCTTGTTTGTACAACAAACAGAATCTCCAGTGATGCACCAACAATTAGTATCTGATGTATTTTACTATGTAAATAAACATTTCCCTGTGACTCGCCTATATACAGCATTCATTCCGTTATATCCAACAGGTATGCATTGCTTTACTATGGGATCTAAGAAACATGACCCATTAGAGTGGGATCCAAATCGCGCCCAAGATTTTACAACTAAATACTATAACTATGGCATCCAAAAATCTGCATTCGTTTTGCCAACATTTGTAAAACAATATTTACAAGCTCGAATTGCAGAATAATCCTTTTGTCAAGGAGTGCTATAGTAATTGATGAACTAGCATTTTCCTTGTGAAAGTGCTAGTTTTGCGTATGGGTTATACAATCGAATCAAATCTAGTGTTTAAAAATAATAGGTAAACCCATGGTATTTTTGAGGAGTAGATATATAAAATATAGTAGTTAAGTGCAGCTACTTTACAGTAACTTTGTATAACTATAGAGTATGAAAAAAATATTTGTGATATATAGTATTGAAATTCCTAGTAAATAGGTATACAATAAGAACAATATTGTATTTACTAATGAAATATATATAATAGACTTTTATTCATGTGAATTAACAAAAGGGGAGACAATAATGAAACAATATGATTTACTCGTTGTCGGCTTTGGTAAAGCTGGTAAAACATTAGCTGCCACATTTGGCAAAGAAGGAAAACAAGTAGCTTTAATTGAGCAAGATCCAGCTATGTACGGTGGTACCTGTATCAACATCGGATGTATCCCAACAAAAACGATGATTGTAGGCGCTGATAAAGGTAAAACATACGAGGCAGCAAAAGCAACCCGTGATACAGTAGTAGGCAAATTAAATGCAAAAAACTTAAATATGTTAACATCCAATCCGAATGTAACCGTGTATACTGGTCATGGTAAATTTACTTCCAATAAAGAAGTAGAAGTCACAACAGCAGATGGTGTGGAAATATTGACAGCTGAAACTATCATCATCAATACAGGGGCTACGAATGTAGTGCTTCCAATTCCAGATCTATCTACATCTAAATTTGTGTACAACAGCACTGAACTACAAGCTTTGCCTACATTACCAAAACGGTTAGGTATCATTGGGTGCGGTAACATTGGTATTGAGTTCGCTAATCTATATGCACGTTTAGGTGCTGAGGTCACTGCTTTTGAAAGTGGCGACAGAATCTTAAAACGTGAAGATGCAGACGTAGCTGCGTTAGCGCAACAATACTTAGAAGAAGATGGTGTTCATTTCCACTTCAATGTTGTTACAACAGAAATTAAAAATGTAGGTGATACTGTAGTAGTGGTGACTGAAAGTGGAGAAGAGTTTGTTTTCGATGCGTTGTTACATGCTACAGGACGTAAAGCAAATACAGAAGGTCTTGGCTTAGAGAATACAGATATTCAAGTTCGTCCTAATGGTTCCATCATAACAGACGATACATTAATGACATCTGTTCCAAAGGTATTTGCTGTAGGTGATGTGAATGGTGGTCCACAATTTACGTATGTATCTTTAGATGACTTCCGCATTGTGAATCGTGTATTGCACGGTGATGAAAGTTATAAGTTAGGCAATCGTGCACACGTGCCATATTCTACTTTCATTACACCTGCTTTATCCCATGTAGGTTTACACGAAGAAGAAGCAAAAGCACAATACCCAAATGCAGTGACAGTGGCATTACCAGTAAATAACATGCCGCGCCATGCAGTGAACCAAGATCCACGTGGTGTATTTAAATTAACTGTTAATAAGGATACTGGTTTGATCCTAGGTGCCACTTTATTTGGTAAAAACTCCGAAGAGTTGATCAACATCATCAAAATGGCGATGGATAATGACATCAAGTATACATACTTGCGTGACCAAATCTTTACACATCCAACAATGGCTGAAAATTTAAATGATGTAGCTAAGCTAATTTAGTAGAAAGTATAGTATTGATATAAGCTGGTAGCAGATAAACTAGATACAAGGTGATACCTGAAATATATTAAAAAAATACATGGAAAAGGGCAGCAGTGAAATAGTCCTAAATGAACTAGAGGAACGATGATTGAAAGCAATTGACGTTCCTCTATTTTTATATTTGGTAAGTAAGAACAAATAAAGATATAAACTATAGATAATAAGACTAAAAGATTACCGTTGATAGTGATGAACATGAATTGATAAGGTAAATATTGAGAATATACTTTACATTAAATACTACTAACAAAAGTAAAAGAATACATATAAAATAAAAGCATTAAGAGTAAACAATGTAATAGAAAATAAAAGTATAAATAGAAGGAAAGCTTCATCAGAGAAAATTAGAAAATAAAATGTTAAGAAGGGGTTTACAAGAAAAAGATTATTTGATATACTTTAAAAACATCAGCGATGCTCATGTGATGTCCTGGTTGGTTAACATGAGATAGTAGAACAGTTAAAAAAGTTTTTTAAAAAGTGGTTGACACAAAAAACATTAACTGATATACTAAGTATCGTTGTAAGGCACGATAGTGCTAAACAGAATAAATATCCTGTGGTGGGTATGGTGAAGCGGTTAACACGGCGGATTGTGGCTCCGTTATGCATGGGTTCGATCCCCATTACTCACCCCACAACACAGGGGTGTAGCCAAGCGGTAAGGCATCGGACTTTGACTCCGACATGCGATGGTTCGATCCCATCCACCCCTGCCATTTTATGACCCACTAGCTCAGTTGGCAGAGCACCTGACTTTTAATCAGGGTGTCCCGCGTTCGAGTCGCGGGTGGGTCACCATTTACTATTTATATAGTATAAGGATATTGATGATCTTTGAAAACTGAACAATGTAAGGTAATTACTTCGAAAGAAGTAAATATAAGCCAGAGTGCGGGTTTCACATAGTTGAAACCAACCAAATAAATTCTAGCCAAGCAATTGGCAACAACGAAAATGAATGAGCTATCAAATAGCTTCAAGATATCTTGGAG
>CAUQIT010000002.1:0-136421 GCA_963518505.1 uncultured Veillonella sp.
AGTTCAATCCCCCAATCTACTTGCAAATCGCTTATTAATTTGTCCTTATCCCATGTATCTTCTGAAAGTAAAACGCTTCCACAAAATGTACCTGCAGCTTCCTCTTCCGATGTAAAACCTTCTTCGTTAGCATAGTCAAATTCTTTAGTCCTTAGTTCTTTGTTCATAAGTGTGAATCCTTTCTTACACATAACATTCTATGTTTCACTCCTCCGATTTATCTACAATTATTTTATCATCCATATATTTAGCAATCAATATCAATACCTGCCTTTTGGCCATTCTCCTACCCTTTCCATCATTTTCACTGTGCGGTTCCCTCTTTTAACCAATACAAAAATACCTAGCTCACGATCCATTCATAGAGCTAGGTATTTTTATAGTTGTATTCAATTATATACATTCGATGAAACTATCCAATGTTTTAGGACTCATACATAAGAACTTACTTCCCCTCCACATATTGTCGCAATCGTTCGATTCGCTTTTCTGTGGCTGGGTGTGTGCTATAGAGTTTACTCATGAGCCCACTTTCACTACTTTCAGCAGTGTAGTTACGCAAGGTAATCAAGGCATTATGTAGTTCAGCCCCTAAGCCGATTTCATAAGCATATTTATCAGCACGGTATTCTGCTCGTCTGCCTGTGAACAAATCAGTAATGATTAACGGTGCTTTAATCACCCACTGCATGAACAAAATCTGCAAGATTACACAGAAATAGAATACCTGTACAATGAGAGTAATCACCGGTAACCGTAAGTATTGAATCCACAATATAACACGAGCAAATAGTTCATACACGCGAATACACATGTGTCCCAAATAGTTCATATAATAGCGAGAGAACCCATAGGCACTATCTTTATGATGAATATGCCCCATTTCATGAGCCACTATGCCTAGTAATTCATTATACGGTAAGGTTGCTATAGTTCCCGTGTTAATGCAAATTCGGTTATGCCCCATCGCAAAGGCATTGATGGAATCATCATTTTTGATAAACCAATCAAATTGTGACATATCAATACCAGTATGATTTTGCATATCTTTCTGAATCATCTGCAAAATCTCTATCTCTTGCCCTATGGGACGTCTTCCTCCATCGAGCCACATAGTAATACGATGAAACCATGGAATTTGCGCTAGTGCCGCCACAAATAACACAGCAGTACCTGCTACGGCATAGCTAATATTTTCTAGATTTATACGCATATGAAATACATTCATTATTTCTATCAAAATGGGATGATGAATGGGACCAAAGAGAACTTGGTACATGTACACAATGCTACCAATGATGAACACGTTGGCAAAAAAGGTTAATACTGTGATAATCATGGGGACCTATTTTAATTTACCCAAGTTACTTACTTCATAGGTCATGCGCAATAATTGAAGACGATTTTGCTTCACTGCTTCGTCTTTATCCATAACCATAACATGCTCAAAGAATGTTTCAATATATGGCACCAAGGATTCTGCCAAGCTTACAGCTTTCACATAGTCTCCAGCTTCTAAGGCTTTACGATTTGTTGTATACACTGGTAATGCCGCTTTGTACAAGGCTTGTTCAGAATCTTCTTTCAATAAGGATTCCTCAACGCCTGTGAAAGTCACATCTTTTACCATGTTAAAAATACGTGTGTAAGCTTGCATTAATGGTTCGTTTTCATCAAGACGGTTGGCTGTTAAGGCTTGTCCTAAACCTTCTGCTAAGGCAACTGTCACAGTATCTTGGCTCAATACGATATCTACTACTTGATATGGCATTCCTTGTTCTAACAAGATATTTTTCAAGCGAAGGATGAAGAAGTTTTCTAATTGACCTAGTAATTCTTCTTGCTTTTCACTAGCCACGCCCAATAATTCCATCGCTTTTACCCAGATTGGACGCATGGATAAGGACCATTTGCTATCCATCAAGATGTTGATAATGCCAATAGTTTGACGGCGCAATGCGTAAGGATCCTGAGAACCTGTTGGAATTAAACCACGGCTAAAAGTAGCTACAATCGTATCCACTTTATCTACGATACTCAAAATACGTCCTGCATCTGTGGTTGGTAAGATATCCCCTGCAAAACGAGGCAAGTATTGTTCAAAAATTGCTTCCCCTACGGCTGGTGTTTCACCGTCTAGTAAGGCATATTCTTTACCCATGATACCTTGTAATTCAGTAAATTCGCTCACCATGCCTGTGGTTAAATCAGTTTTAGCGAGATGTGTAGCACGTTCTAAGGTAGCTATATCTGCAAATCCTACTTCCTTCGCTAATGCAGCACCCAATGTTAAGAGGCGTTCTGTTTTATCTTTCAAATTGCCCAAACCTTCTTGGAACACAATTTTTGTCAATGCTTCATAACGACCTGCTAACGGTGTTTTACGGTCTTCATTAAAGAAGAATTTCGCATCATCTAAACGAGCACGAAGTACACGTTCATTACCAGCTGCTACCACATCTAAGGATTTGCTATCCCCATTGCGAACTGTCAAGAACATAGGAAGCAATTTTCCTTTGCCGTCCACCATTGGGAAGTAACGTTGATGATCTTTCATTGGTGTAATGATGCAATCTGATAGTAATGCTAAATAGCTTTCATCAAAGGTACCACAAAGAGCTGTTGGATATTCTACTAGGAACGTAACTTCATCTAATAAATCCTCGTCCCATACCACAGTAGCCCCTTTAGTCGCTGCTAGTTCTGTTAATTGTTTACGGATTGTTTCACGTCGTACGTCTTGGTCAATCATAATGAAGTTCTTAGTTAATGTATCCACATAGTCTTTTGGTTCTGCAATGGTCAATTCAGATTCACCAAGGAAACGGTGACCACGGCTTACATTTGTACTTGTTACATTGGCGAATGTCACTGGTACTACATCTTGACCAAACAATGCTACCAACCAACGTACGGGACGTACAAAACGCTCTTCTAAATCGCCCCAATGCATAGATTTAGGGAAACTTAATCCTGTAATCAAAGTTGGTAATACGTCAGATAAGACTTCTTTTGTATCTAGACCAGCTGTCGTTGTATCAGCAAAAATGTAGCCATCTACTACTTTTAATTCAGATACCTCTAATCCTTTACCTCGAGCAAAACCGATGGCTGCTTTTGTAGGATTACCGTCTCCATCATAGGCGATAGATACAGATGGACCTTTGTGAGTTTCATGAACATCTTCACCACGTTCTGCTACGTCATTCATCAATAGAGCCACACGACGAGGTGTTGCATAGACTTTCACAGAGCCGTGTGGAATATGACGTTCTGCCAATGCATCTGTGGCCAATTCACCTAATTGTTTGATAATATTTGGCAAAAATCCTGCAGGAATTTCTTCTGCCCCAATTTCAAAGAGTAAATCCTTAGCCATCTTATTTATCTCCTTTCAACAATGGGAAACCAAGTTCTTCTCGTTTCGCCAAATAGTTTTGCGCACAAATACGAGCCATGTTACGAACACGACCGATGAAAGCTGTTCTTTCAGAAATAGAAATCGCACCACGTGCATCTAACAAGTTAAATGTGTGAGAGCATTTCAACACATAATCGTAAGCCGGCAACACAAAGCCTAATTGACATACTCGTGTAGCCTCTGCTTCGTACATGTCGAACAATTTGAATAACATATCTGTATCTGCTAATTCAAAGCTGTATGTAGATTGTTCTACTTCGTTCGCATGCCATACATCGCCATAGGTATACTGTTCGTTCCATTGTAAATCGTACACATTTTCTACACCTTGAATGTACATAGCCAAGCGTTCTAAGCCATATGTAATTTCAACAGATACTGGTTTTACATCGATGGAGCCCACTTGTTGGAAATAAGTAAATTGCGTTACTTCCATGCCATCTAACCAAACTTCCCAACCAAGGCCCCAAGCGCCTAATGTTGGAGATTCCCAGTTATCTTCTACGAAACGGATATCGTGATCTTCTGCATGAATGCCAAGAGCCGCCAAACTTTGCAAGTATAATTCTTGAATATTATCTGGAGATGGTTTAATAATCACTTGGAACTGATGATGTTGGAATAAACGATTCGGATTGTCACCATAACGGCCGTCTGCTGGGCGACGGGATGGCTCTACATAGCATACAGACCAAGGTTCAGGTCCTAAAGCATGTAAGAAGGTAGCTGGGTTCATGGTACCCGCCCCTTTTTCAATGTCATATGGTTGTTGCAAAATGCAACCTTGTTCACCCCAGAAATTTTGGAGTGTAAAAATCATCTCTTGAAATGTCATTTCCATTCCTCCTTATGTTTTACAGGGAATAAAAAAAGTCCCTGCAACGAAAATCGCTACAGGGACGAGATATACCCGCGGTTCCACCCTAATTGGCTAATGCCCTCTTTTAAAAAATAGCCTTTACTAATTCTCCATACTTAGTATGGTACAACGTTCCTGCTCATGCTCCACAGCGCCTTCTACTCCATTGTGAGCTTTCACCATCCTCACTCGCTAAAGGGAGTATACTCCTCTGCTTCATCGCCTATGTATATATACTATTGTATGGATAAAAGGGGTTAGTGTCAAGGTGTATCCGCTAAATTACTGATGTAAGTTCTTAATTACCTTCACTAGACCAATATTGTTCAATAGTTCAGCAATATGTTCAGTATATTATTTCTCCAAAAACATTTTACACCATTCCATATTCTCAATCCACATGGCAGTTTCATATTCGATATCTTCCATTTCCGTAATGGCTGAGATGACCGCAATTCCATCTACAGGTTCCGCTATTACATCATCAAAATTATCTCGATTAATACCACCAATGGCTACCATAGGGATAGTTGGATTATGAGCGCGTAACGCTAAAATTAATTCTGGGCCTCGCACAGTTTTGGCATCTTTTTTTGTGCTTGTCGCATACATAGGGCCTACGCCAATGTAATCCACATAGTCCAAGTTTGTGTTCTCTAACTCTTCCACAGAATTAATAGACGTACCCACGAGAGCCTGTGGTAAACGTTTGCGTACTTCTTCAATATCCATATCATCTTGTCCTACATGAACACCATCGGCACCGATTTTTTCCGCTAGCTCTACATCATCATTGACAATGAAGGGCACACCATATTCTTTACAAATGTGTTGCAACTCTCGTGCTAACTGTTCTTTTTTTTCGCCTACTAGAGCGCCCTCCCCTTTTTCACGAAATTGAAAGCACGTAATACCGCCTTTACAAGCTTCTGTCAACGTTGTATGTATATCCTTAGTATTAGGTGTTCCACAAATGAAATACAAGCCCATCATAGACTGTACCGTTTCTATATCATAGCGTTTCAAAATAATCCTCATTTCTTATATAACAACGATAAAAGATTATCTATAGTATACCACGACATCCAAACTATTCGATATGATTTGCATCATATCTATAAAACTCGGCAGATTATTCTGAATACTCATCCCCATAAGCCATATGGTTCACCGGTCCATTACCTGTACCCAGCCCAGGATTATGTAAGATCGCTAACCGGATGTATTCTTTGCCAATACTAATGGCTTCTTCTAAAGATTTCCCTTTTGCTAATTCTGCTGTGATCACCGCCGAGAATGTACATCCAGTACCATGGGTGTGTACTGTATCGTATTTAGGGCTGGTCCAGAAACGATGCATGGACATAGTATCTTTTGTAAACAAGTAATCTGTCGCCTCATCTCCGATATGACCACCTTTAATGATAACAGCTTGAGGGCCTAATTCTTGTAATATACGAATCCCCGCTGTATGCAAAGCTTCTACCGTATCGATTTTCATATCCGCCAATACTTCCGCTTCACTGCGGTTGGGCGTAATCAAAGTCGCTTTCGGAATCAATTTGCTTTGTAAGGCTTTCACAGCTTCATCGGAGATAAGACGGTCCCCACTGGTAGCAATCATCACAGGGTCTAATACATAGGGTACCTTAGAATCAATATACGTACCAATGAGTTCCATCATTTCTGCTGTGGCTAACATGCCTGTTTTTACTGCTTCTGGCACGATATCTGTATATACCGATTGTAACTGTGCTTCAATCATAGATACATCCATATGAGCAATCTGTGTCACACCTTTCGTATTTTGCGCCACTACGGACGTAATGATAGCCATACCATAGACGTGACGACTTTGAAAGCTTTTCAAGTCCGCCATCACTCCTGCACCGCCTGTTGGATCTGTTCCTGCAATTGTTAACGCTTTATGTAATTTCATAGGTATCTCCTTTACTAGTAACAAAAAAGAACCAATCCTTTGGACGGTTCTTCTACAATGTCTAGTATTCGATGCCATCCACTTTCCTCCGCCAGCATTATCTGGTTCAGGTCTAGGGTTTTGACACTCATCAATCTCAGCATAAGCACCCCTAGTGGTTCTTATATTAATTTAGTTATAACATGAAATAGTAACCAATGCAATACAATAAATTACAGCTAAACTACTTTCACTAGAAGAGATTTTCTCTCAATATAGATATTCATATATCCTATGTATTTCATATAATACATTACATTCACCTATACATTCCTATTGACGTAGTATCATTCAATTCGTATAATACATCTATAAGGGGTGCTCACTGAAGTGGGCTGAGAAGTCGCTATGTGTGACTAACCCATAACCTGATTTGGATAATGCCAACGTAGGGATATATTAGTATATTTTTGTAGTACCTATACAAACACATAAGGACACATTACCATATGATTCCTGCTTGCAATACTAGGTCTCTTAAGAATATCTATCATCTACAGGCTAATCGTTTCAGATTAGTCTTTTTTGTTCCCACTGGCATAGTTAGGAGTATCTATGACAGAATCAAAACTTTCATCATCGCGGTTGTCCCTCATTTGGTTCGGCGCCGCTCTTTCCATTGCGGAAATTATGACGGGCACCTATTTTGCGCCCCTAGGATTTTCCGACGGCCTATTAGCCATTATCATCGGTCACGTCATCGGATGTTTGTTATTATTTGGTGCAGGACTCATCGGCGCTCGTGAACACATGAGTTCTATGCAAACTGTATCCACTGTCTTTGGCAATGGGGGCATGAAATTATTTTCCATTTTAAACGTTCTTCAACTCATCGGCTGGACTGGCATTATGATTTATGACGGTGCTCTTGGTGCCGTAGAGTTATGGAATCTACCGTTCACTGCGTGGACTTTCATTATCGGTACTCTCATCATTGTATGGCTCTTCATTGGTATCCGTAACATGGGCTATATCAACAGCATCATGGGCTACGGCTTAGGTATCCTCTGCATCTATTTGTTAATTAGCTTGTTACAAGAAAGTTCCATTCACAGCCAAGGAATCATCACTGATGAAATGACTTTCACAGCGGCTTTGGAATTATCCATCGCTATGCCATTGTCTTGGCTACCATTGATTAGTGATTATACTCGATTATCCAAGAACCCTGTAGCAGGTACTGCATCTAGTGCCATCGTATACGGCGTAACTAGTTCTGTCATGTATGTATTAGGCCTCGCTGCGGCCCTCTATACAAATGAAAGCAACATTGCAAAGGTTCTTCTTCATGCTGGTTTAGGATTTGGTGGGTTAATTATCATCGTATTCTCTACTGTCACAACTACTTTTATGGATGCCTTATCTGCTGGTATTTCCTCTGAAAGTCTGCAAACTAAATACTCTGGTCGTACCATCGGTATTATCGTTACCGTCATCGGTACCATTGGTGCATCTATCTATCCGATGGATAATATTATTCCTTTCTTATATATGATTGGATCCGTATTTGCCCCAATGATTGCTATTTTATTAACTCACTATTTCTTATTACGTCATTATCCACACCTTGACCATGGACCTAGCTTGTATATCATTTGTTGGGCATCTGGTACTTATATGTACCATCAATTCCTTGACAGCAACCCATTCTTAGGGGCTAGCCTATCTACTATCGTTGGAACAGCATTAGCAACCATTGCAACGGCCTATATTATTAGCAAATTGAGCAAAAGTTAATATATTCCTATTATTTTATAACTACACTTAATTTACATTGTAAACTGAATGTAGTAAAATAAGAAAAAGGAGGTAAGACTATGGCTACAATTCCTACACAAATACGTATCGACGAACATGTAAAAAAAGAAGCTACTGAACTTTTTGGATTACTCGGTTTAGATATGTCTAGTGCTGTAAATATGTTTTTAAACCAATGTATACTACGAGGTGGAATTCCATTTTCAATAGAAGTACCAAACTATTCCACTAAAGTTCTAGATGCCATGAATGAAGCCCGACATATATCTAAAAATCCTAACGTAGTTGGTTATACTACCATGGAAGATCTAAAAGAAGCATTAGAGGCATAATATGTTTACAATTAAGTTTACTACTGCATACAAGAAAAGTTAGAGTGTCATATTCAACCAGATTGGCTACTAATCTATATGTTAGAAGATGATATCTTAACTCTTACATTAGTAGATACTGGTACCCATACCGATTTATTAAATATTTAATACTTTATTATACATTACTTTTAGAAACTACATTTTATCATAGAACTATTTTAGTATCTTATAATAACAAAACGCGGTCACATGACCGCGTTTTTATTAATTATATCATCGTCTCTAAAAACTCAATGCTATGCAATGTATATCCTAGTTGATATGTCAAAAGTTTCCGCAATAGAATTTCTAATTGATCCCATTGATTCGCAGTAAGACGTAGAGGCTTTGTAGGAATCCAATCATAGTTCAAAAGCATTGTTATACCTTGTTGTAGCTCTTGTTTCACTATATACTGACAGGCTTCATAGATTTCATCACAAAGACTTGCCATTACCTCAGGGTCTTCACAATGTTGCCCTTGTGGCACAAATCCCGCCAGACTTAACATATGCCAACCTAATACAATAGAGCCTAAGCGAATGGGTTTATCCTGTATAGATTGTAAAAATCGGCTCATATTTGTATATACACTGCGGTCTAATTTACCTTTTTCAAACAAAGCACTTACTAGTTCACCGCTAAAGGTAGCATAGGAAATATCTTCTAAACTTTCATAATCACGTGTAGAAATCCCATCTATCTGGATAATATCGTACATGTCTCCGTTAGGAGCTACTGTCAAATATAAACGGCTTAAAGGTTGCAAATACGCTCCTTCTTTATAGTTAGCTTTACGTTTATGAGGAACAGAACAAAGTATAATGCCTTCTAACTTCGTGAGAAATGCATAGATACTATAGTATTTTCGTTTTTTACGCCACAGTACTATGGCTTCACTAGTAAACGTATTTGCTTTCATCTACAATTCCTCATACTTAACAGTATATTACTACTAATTCAGCAATACATGTATCATCCTTGTATATACTCTTGATTTTCTTCAACATATACATACCCTACAAACCTAAAATTCCTATGAGTATTACATACAGTATCTATTAATTTGATTCGTCATCTATGTTTTCTTCAACAGGCACTGGCACGGCATATACACGTTCTATTCGATATCCTTGCATTTCTGTGACTGTGAAAGTATATCCATCTACAGTGATGACGTCACCAATGGCAGGTGTTCGCTCTAACATACCGAAAATAACACCACCAATAGTATCTTCGTCCACATCACCAAAGGAAATATCCAATAGATCTTCTACCTCATCCACCAGCACTTTACCGGCAAAGTTATAAGTTCCATTAGGATTTTGAACAATGGCAGGCAAGTCACGTTCGTGCTCATCTTGAATATCCCCAACCAGTTCTTCTAGGATATCTTCTAAACCTACTAAGCCAACCATACCACCGTATTCATCCACCACAATAGCTTGATAAATACGACGTGTCCGCATGTGTTGTAATAGAACAGATAACTTCATCACTTCTGGAATGATAAGAATATTACGACGTATGGAGCGTAAATCTTTACTCGCCTCTTCACGGCGTTCCATTAAGTCTTTAATATGCACCAAGCCGATAATATGATCTTTATCTTCTAAACACAATGGATATCTTGTGTGGCTTGTAGACGATACGATATGCATGGTCTCTTCAAAACTATCTTGGGTATATACGCACACCACATCTTGTCGAGGAATCATAACTTCCTTCGCAATGCGATCCACAAAATCGAATACATTATCGATAAGCTCACCTTCCACATGGTCAATTTCACCTTGTTGATGACTACGGCTTACCAAGGCACGGATTTCTTCTTCTGTATGCACTAGATCGATTTCTGTACGATACGGCGCTTTGAAAGCTTTCAGTACTGTATTACCAATTTGTTCCGCAAGATATACAAAAGGAATTACAATTTTTCCAGCTAACCGAACAATGGTCACTGTAGTCCCTACATAGCGTTCAGGGAATGATAATGCCAGCCCTTTGGGAATAATTTCACCAAATATGAGCACTACTACAGCAAATAATGCTAATACAATCCATTCTACTATAATGGCATATGTGGCATCATACACTCCTAAATAATGTAATACCACATCAGTCCCATCTTCTAAATAGCGTCCTACATATACTGCTAAAACGACTATAAAGAAGAGAATAAAGAAAGTGGACGTATTCATAAACCGTTCTGGTCGTTGGTATAATTCACGTAATTCTTCTTTTTTCCCATCACTCAAGGAGTCCATATCTTCTAGATGTTCTTCTCGTAAACGAGCAAAGGAGAATTTACTTATAACAAACAAACTAATGATTAAAATACAAAAGATGGCAAATAGAATCATGCCACCCGTGACGGGGGTATCGATATAAATCAGTCCTTTCTATATACACTATTTTAACAATACCATACTCTATCTCAAGGTATGTGATTTTTCATACGTAATATTGTCTACACTATGACCTAAAAAATTAACAGCGTGCCATAAAATAACCGGCCTTAAGTATTAATTCCGATATCCCAATTCAGATAACATACCAGATTTATTGCGCCAGTCTTTTTTCACTTTTACCCATAAATCTAGGAATACTTTTGTAGCCAATAAACGCTCTACATCACCACGAGCTTGGCGGCCAATAGTTTTTAACATGGCTCCTTGTTTACCAATGATGATACCTTTTTGAGAATCTCGCTCTACATAGATAGTAGCTCGTACATAGGTAGTGCCATCCTCTCTTGTCTTCATTTCATCTACATCAACAGCAATGGCATGAGGAATTTCATCATGAGTCTGTAACAGGATTTTTTCACGCACAATATCAGAGATAATCAAACGTTCCGGTTGATCTGTAATCATATCATCTGGGAAGTATTTTGGACCTTCCGGTAAATGTTTTTCTAATAAATTCACCACTTCCTCAATATTGTCTTTTTCTTTCGCAGAAATCGGTACCACCGCTTCAAAAGGATAGCTATTTTCATAGGATACGATAGCCTCTAACAAGTCTTGCTTTTCCATCGTATCAATTTTATTCACAATGAGGAACACTGGTACATTCACCTTACGAAGTTGTTCAATGACAAAGTTGTCACCAGGACCACGCTTCTCATTAGCTGCCACTACAAATAAGACAGCCTCTACTTCACGCAAAGAATCTACCGCTTGGTCTACCATGAATTCACCTAATTTATGTTTTGGCTTATGAATCCCTGGTGTATCCATGAACACGATTTGTTTCTTTTCATCTGTATAGACACAAACAATACGGTTTCGTGTCGTTTGCGCTTTATCAGATACGATAACAATTTTATCATCAATCAATGCATTAATTAATGTAGACTTTCCTACATTTGGTCGTCCTACAACGGCTACAAAGCCTGATTTAAATCCTTTTCCACTATTCATTATATGGCATATCCTCTCGTACATAACCTAAATTACCAAGCACAAATTCTTCCTCTGTGCGCATTTCTTTTTTATCTTCATCTATCATATGGTCATAGCCTAAAATGTGTAAACAGCTATGAACAGTTAAATAGGCAAGTTCACGAATAAAATCATGATTATACTCTTTCGCTTGCTCTGCTGCTCGCTCAAGGGAAATGACAATATCCCCTAATAACTGTCCTTCTTCCTCGATAGAAGCTTCATCTCCTTCATTGAGGGCAAACGATAATACATCTGTAGGCATATCTTTACCACGGTATTCACGATTTAATTCCTGAATTTTTCCGTTGTTACAGAGGAGCACACTATATTCATCTTCCTCGTGTAATCCATACACACGAGCCACTTCATTACAGCACCGTTGAATGACTTCCTCGTAAGTGCTATTCTGTTCGATTCCCTCATCATAGGAAATACTTACAATCATTCTCGTTTCCCTTTCTCTGAAAGTTGATATTCTTCATAGGCTTTCACAATACGACCTACCAAATCATGACGCACCACATCTTGGTCAGAAAAATAAATACACCGAATCCCTTTGATGCGTTGTAACACTTGCTCTGCTTCAATCAAACCAGATGTTATCTTCGGTGGCAAGTCAATTTGCGTTGGGTCTCCATTAACCACCATTTTCGACTGATACCCTAAGCGAGTTAAAAACATTTTCATCTGTTCTGGCGTCGTATTCTGCCCTTCATCAAGGATCACAAAGGAACGTTCCAAGGTTCGACCACGCATGTAAGCCAATGGTGCTACCTCGATAGTCCCTTGTAAGAGCATCTTCTGCACTCGTTCTACACCGAACATATCATGTAAAGCATCATAGAGAGGACGTAAATAAGGGTCTACTTTTTCTTGTAAATCACCTGGCAAATATCCTAGCTTTTCCCCTGCCTCTACAGCAGGTCTTGTCAAAATAATACGATCCACTTCACGATTTTTCAAGTAAAATGCTGCCAGTGCAACAGCTAAATAGGTTTTTCCTGTTCCCGCAGGACCAATGCCAAAGGTGATCGTATTGCGACGGATACTATCTACATATTGTTTTTGGCCCACTGTTTTAGGAATAATAGGATTCCCCTTCACAGTCACATTGATAGTATCTTCATATAACTGGAAAAGTGATTCTTTTTCGCCTTTCAAGATCATCGTGGTAGCTGTTCGCACATGATGATCAGTGATTTTAATATGATTTTTAAACAAGTATAACAGTACATCTAACACTTCCATTGCTACTTGTACAGATTCCTCTGAACCTGTTATATCCACAATGGTATCTCGATGTAATATATCTACTGTTACTAGTTCTTCTAATACTTTCATGTGAGATCCTTGAGGTCCCACGATAGGTCCTACCATGTCATAAGTAGGTATGGTAAATCTCTGATTAGCCATATGCTCCCTTTCACAGAAATTTTTGAACCGCAGCGCCATGTAAATAATCATAGCCACTGCCTTGAGAAATATCTTCGTCTTCCATAATTTGATCAATCAAATCTTGTACGCGCCACCAGCCCATAGACCAATTCGTGAAGATTGTATTTTCCTCTGGCGCACGTCCTACTAGTCGTTGTAATACAATCTTAGGGTCTAGGTAACGTAAAAATTCTACCACTCGTCGAGCGTATTCTTCTGCACTGATTAAGGTAAATTCACCAGCCTCATAATCACGTGCCATTTTCGTATTCTTTACTAAGTATAATGCATGAAGCTTCACTTGGTCTACTTGTAAGGCTGATAAAGTTTTTGCCCCTTCAATGACATCGTCCATGGTGTCCCATGGAAGGTTCAGTATCATATGAGCACACACTTCAAATCCATAACGCTTGATGCGCAATACTGCATCGATAAACTCCGCCATCGTATGTCCTCGGTTTACCTTTTGTAATGTATGATAGTTCACCGATTGTAAGCCTAATTCTACATAGATATCAATGCCATATTTGTTTTGTATATCTTTTAAAATATCTAAATAGGCATCATGTACACAGTCCGGACGCGTGGCAATGGCAATGCCTACCACATGTTCCAAACAGGCTTCCTCCACATATTGGCGGAACTTCTCTGGTGGTAAATAGGTATTACTAAAATTCTGAAAGTACGGTATATACTTATAGGCCTTATACTTTTTTGCAATATGCACCACAGTCTCATCAATTTGCTGTTTCACCGTCATAGAGGCTGGTCGATTTTCATAACCTGCTCCAATTTCACCACAGAAGGTACATCCACCTACACCTGCTGATCCATCGCGATTAGGGCATGTCAACGGTAATGCCACTGGAATTTTATAAGCCTTTTCCCCATATCGCTCTTTGTAAAAAGCAGATATCATACGATACCGCTTTGGCTTTGTCGTATCACTCATATCACACCTCCTCCCTGATAGTTGAACTAGCAATATGTTCTCGATAATTCAAATTCGTATCTACACATTGTTGAGGACGTATAAAAGGTTTCGTCTCACCTTTTACATCAATGATGACCTCTACAGCATTATAAGACCCCCTTGGAATCCCTAAGTATGGCAATGTAGCACCACACACCTCTATCGTGTGGTAATCTTGTCTCACTTTACGCCACTCCACAAAGGAATAGTTAGAAATGTATTGTCGAACTAATGCTTCCTCACGCCAGAATATCTCGGCATCTTGCATTTCTTGCTTTCTATCCTTAGATAAACCAAATCGTTCATCACGGATTTTCCCATTGAAAGATGTCAATACGTCGTAGCGCAGTAAATCACAGGCCACTTGGTCCTCTTTCAAGATGAAGAACTCATAAAGGAATGCTATTTGATCAGCATCATTTAATTTACGGTCTTGATTCCCTTTTTCTAACCATAGCTTGGTCATTTCTTCAAAATAGGCAAAGGCCGATCCTTCTTGGATTAAGCTTTCACTAATGTACCCAAAAACTGTGCGATACCGTTCACTATTATAGAACCGTTCAAACACATCTTCAAAATGTTTTAACATGCGTACATCATCATATGGTAAGACATGGGTTTGTAACACTTCGTAAGGTGCTTTCGGATTCGCAATATACTCGTACTCTGCCATGGAACGCACGCCAGAGCCTTTTAATAACTTTAAAAATCCAATCTGCAACGCATGAGGTTGCAAACTGAATAAATCATTAAAGGACTTCTCGAAAATAGATTTACTTTCATATGGCAAACCTACAATTAAATCCATATGCACATGAGTACGCCCCGCCTTAATAATCGGAGGGATGACGGACTGAATACGGTCCCAATCATTGCGCCGATGGATCGCCTCTAAGGTCTTATCATGGGTACTTTGAACGCCTACCTCAATCTGTATTTGACCATGACGAGTAGAACTTAGAATATCTACTTCTTTTTCAGTCATTAAAATGGATTCCATTTCCAGGTGAAAGTTCGTCTGTCCCCCATGGTCACGCATCCACTCCATCAATGGAATATGATGATGAGGAGCACAGTTAAACGTACGATCCACAAACTTCACCTGTTTTACATTATGCTCCACGAACCAAGCTAACTCTTCGATTACCCGTTCTTGTGGAAAGAGTCGAACAGTGTTGCGATTTCCAGATAAACAATACTGGCAACTAAAGGGACAACCACGAGAAGATTCATAATAGACAATTTTATTCCCTAAGGTAAGCATATCTTCCTCTGTGTACGGGAATGGTATGGTGCTTAGATCCTTCACCTCTACCGCCTCTTCAGACCCTTGAATGTTCCCTTGTTCTCTACCTAAGATACCAGGTATGACAGGATCAACAGGAGAGTGACCTGTACGGATTGCTTTCACAAAGGAAGTAAAAGCCTCCTCAGCTTCCCCTTGAACAATATAGTCAATATACGGGTGGTCTTCTAATAGTTCCCGCGCTGTATAACTCACCTCAGGCCCCCCTAAGATAATCTTAGTACTAGGGCGGACCGCTTTGATCATAGAACATAGATGCAATGTCATATCGATATTCCAGATATAACAAGCAAAGCCTATTACATCTGCATCTAACGTAGTCACATTATTTAAAATATCTAAAATAGGCATATTAATAGTGTATTCCACTATCTCATATGCCTCGTCTTTCGTTCTTCCATAAGCCTGCAAATAGCGCAACGCCAAAGAAGAATGTATATATTTTGAATTCAACGTTGAAATAATAACTTTCATTTGTACCTCACTCATCGAATGAACCTAGTTCATCGGCTATTATTTCATTATACCACAAAACACAAACCTCTCCCATAATTTAACTCTTAGAGGGACGCAGTTAGACGTAGGAACAAGTAGTATTTTTTTGCAAAGTATGGTATACTTGACATGTAAAAAAGAAGAGCCATCAACGTGTAGCTGGCGTTAAGCTCATCTCAAAAAGTCAAAATTTGATTTCGCCTAACGTGTGAGGGCCGTAAAACCTCATTTCGTTAGGCGTTTTCATTAGCTATAAAAGTAACGAATAACTTCTACAATTAACATAGAAAATTGAATCAATAAAGATAATTTTTCATATGCAGTCATAGTATCACCTCCACCCATAAAAGGAAGAGATGAGCCTAACAACACGTTAATGACTCTTCTAATCTTCATTATACTACAAAATTACCCAAACTATTAACATGTATCAATATAGTTTCCTACCCAAGAGGAATGCAGTTAGGTGTAGCAGCCTTCGTGGCGGTCTTTACTGACAAAATTACACAAACACAGGAAGAGCACGGCGTGCTCCGAACAAACATTATGAAATACCGTTTGTAAGGAGTATGCCGTGCTCTAACTATACTCTGAGGAACGCAGTTAGGCGTAGCAGCCTTTGTGGCGCCCTTACTGACCAAATAACACAAATACAAGAAGAGCACGGCGTGCTCCGAACAAACATTATGAAATACCGTTTGTGAGGAGTATGCCGTGCTCTTCCCTTTTTATCATATTCAATTAAGACCGCCACGAGGCTGAATAGCCTAATTAGTGACGTTTAAAGCCTAGTTTTTCCATAATGATGAACAGCATAGGAATGATTACCACTCCAAAGAATGTAGCTGTAATCATACCAAATACTACGGTCACACCCAAGGATGCACGGGCACCAGCACCAGCTCCACTTGCCAACATCAATGGCAAACATCCAATGATGAATGCAAAGGACGTCATCAAGATAGGACGTAAACGAATCTTCGCTGCTTCAATAGCGGCATCTACATAGTTCATACCTCTTTCATCGACACGAATCTTAGCATATTCGATGATCAAGATCGCATTCTTCGCTGCCAAGCCCACTAATGTAAGCAAGCCGATTTGGAAGTAAATATCCAAGGCAAAGAAATGTGTAGATTTCATCATGGCACCAATCATATTGAATAACCATGGGCCAAGTACAGCACCAAAGATACCTGTTGGAACAGATAATAGTACTGCAAATGGTACTTTCCAAGATTCATACAAGGCAGCCAACACAAGGAATACAAAGACAATACCGAATCCAAAGATAATCAACACTTGGGATCCCGCTTTGATTTCCTCACGAGTTTGTCCACCCCAATCATAGGTATATCCTTGTGGCAATGTATTTTTCGCCACTTCTTCTAAGGCTTTGATAGCATCACCAGAGCTAACACCTTGCTTAGTATTACCACCAATGCTCACTGCTGGGAAGTTGTTATATCGTGTTACCACAAAGGCAGATGTCGTTTTTTGCGGTGTAATATACGTATCAACTGGCACCATTTGACCTGCTGCATTACGAACAGTCAATAGATGATTCATACTAGGATCGGTACGGAACTGATTATCTGCTTGCAACATAACTTTGTAGTTTTTACCAAACTTAGTAAAGTCATTTAACTGCATACCACCATAATATCCTTGTAAGGCTGTATAAATATCTGTCACCGCTACGCCATCACGAGCCGCTCTATCACGATTCACATCAAAATTATAGGATGGTGTGGCCGTATTGAAAGTCGTATAAATACTAAGGAACTCAGGACGTTTTTGAGCTTCTCCTAAGAACTGTTGCACTACCGCATTCATTTGTTCTGTACTATGACCCGCTTTATTGATGAGGTACATGGAGAAACCACCTGTATTACCAAGACCTGGGAGGGATGGTGGATTCAACGGAATAATCGTTCCTCGTGGGTCCTTAGAACCATGGATGAAAGTATTTCTAATCTTCGAACCAAGCTGTTGATCTGGTTGCGTTCTTTCATCCCAATCAATTAAGGATGTAAAGATGGCACCACCACTAGTTTGTGCCGTTCCTGACAAGACATCAAAACCTGGCACTGTGATCGTACCATTCATATCCTTATCTTCATTCAAGAAGTGACCTAAATCAGTTAACACATCTTTTGTACGGCTAGAAGTAGCCCCTGGCGGCAAGGATACCGCAACCAGAAAATAGCCACTATCTTCAGCAGGTACGAATCCACTTGGCACCATACGCATCATACCAAAAGCTGCACCTAAGAAGATAGCCAATGCCAACCATGTGGCCCATAGACGATTGGACCAACGAGCTAAAAGAATACCATACTGATCGATTCTTCGATCCAAGAATCCATTAAACCACTCCAAGAAACGACCCACTATATTAGTAGTCTCTTTTGGCTTATGTGGTTTTAACATAATACCACACAATGCAGGCGTCAATGTCAATGCTACAAAGGCAGAATTAATAACAGAAATAGCTACTGTTAAAGCGAATTGTTTATACAATACCCCCGTTAAACCACCCATGAAGGCCACTGGAACGAATACGGAAATCAATACAAAGGCAATACCAATAACAGGGCCTTGTACTTTTTCCATGGCTGCCACAGTAGCCGCTTTTGGTTTCAACCCATTGTAGCGCATTTCATATTCTACAGCTTCGATTACGACGATGGCATCATCCACGACGAGGCCAATCGCTAACACCATGGCTAGCAAAGTCAATGTATTAACAGTAAAGCCCATTACTTGGAACGCCGCAAAAGTACCAATCAAAGATACTGGCACTGCAATCATTGGAATCACTGTAGACTGCCATGTTTGCAAGAACAAGTACACAATTATCGCTACGAGAATCAAGGCTTCTGCAAAGGTTTTTACTACTTCTTTCATAGAAGCTTTTACGAATTTTGTATTATCTACAATAATCTTCGCTTGCATATCCGGTGGGAATGCTTCTTCTTGTTGGTGAATAACCTCTTTTACAGCATTGATTGTTTCTAATGTATTCGCATCATTCGTTAATGAAACAGCAAATACAGCTACTGGTTTATCATTGCCCGTTTCTTTTGAGAAGCTTGTAGGCTCTACAGAATAACTTTGTGCCCCTAATTCAACACGAGCCACATCTTTTAGATGTAGTAAATTATTCTTTTTATCTTTTTTAATCACAATATTTTCGAATTCTGAAATTTCAGCCAAACGACCTTGCACTTTTACAGATGTGTTGAACGCCTGATCTTTATCGATTGGGTCAGAACCTAATGCACCCGCTGCAGCCTGTTTGTTTTGGCTACGAATTGCATTACTTACATCTGTAATAGTAACCCCAAATTTAGACATTTTTGTTGGGTCAAGCCAAATACGCATGGCATAGTCAGCACCGAACTCCTGCACCGTACCAACACCATTCACAGATTGGATGGCATCCATCATATAGTTAGTAGCGTAGTTTTTCAAGAATGTTCTATCATAACTACCATTTGGGGATACCAATGAGAATACCATGGCCATATCACCAGATGACTTTGTAGTTGTAACCCCTACGGTCTGTACTTCTGCTGGTAAGGATGCTAAGGCGCGAGCTACACGGTTTTGCACATTGACTGTATCCATATCGGCATCAGTTCCTTGCTCAAATTGAACTGTCAAGTTATAGGAACCATCCCCTGTACTCGTGGATTTCATATAATCCATATTTTGGACGCCAACGATTTGTTTTTCTATGACTGCCGCTACCGATTCGCTTACAACCTCAGCATTGGCCCCCATGTAGGCAGTACGTACCTGTACTTGCGGTGGAGAAATCTGTGGATATCTGTCGATCGGCAGTTTTGATAAGGAAATCAACCCTAGCAATGTAATAATAATAGAGATTACGATGGCAAAGATAGGGCGATTAATAAAGAATTTTGACACAATATCACCCTAATTACCTTTCTCAATATCTTCCTTACTTAATAAAGTTGCTTTTACTTCTGCTCCATTTTTCGCTTTTGTTAAGCCATCTACAACGATTTCATCGCCTACTGTTAAGCCTTTACCATCTTTGGAAGGACGAATGATGGTGTATTTACCACTAGTACCACTTGTTGTGACAGGTACTTGTTCTACTTTACCATCTCGGATGACCATCACAAATGTTTTATCCAGTACTTGTAATAACGCACGAGACGGCACTAAGATTGCCCCTTGAATAGTTTCACCGCTAGTAATAACGGATGCATACATATTTGGTAACAACATATGATTTGGATTTGGGAATGCTGCTTTTAAAATCAACTGACCTGTACCGCTATCTAAGTTTTTCGCAGCTTCCACAATGCGACCTTTAATTGTGCTTACAATTTTGTGATTATCATCGTAAGTACCATAGATTTCACCATTGGACAATTTCAATTCTACTTCGCCATCTACAGAACGATGTGCTTTTTTATATTCTAAGTACTCTGCTTCACTCATGCTAAATTGTACATATACTGGATCTGTAGAATTCAATGTGACAAGTGCTGTTTGACCTGCTGTAACAAATGTACCTAAATCTACATCATCCATTTCCAATGTACCATCAAATGGCGCATATACAACCGTATCTTGCAAATTATTTTCCGCTAATCGGATTTGTGCTTCCATCGCTTCTAAGGCAGCGCGATTTTGGGCTGCCACACTCGCTTGTGTATCTAGTGTTTGGCGGGCAATGGCATCTTCATTTGCCAATGTTTGATAGCGTTGTAAATCTACTTGAGAGTTTTGGTAAGCAGCGCTAGAGCGTGCTGCATTGGCTTGTGCACTAGCTAGATTCGCTTCATATTGACGTCCATCGAGTCGATACAAAGCTTGACCGGCCTTTACTGTGTCTCCACCTTTTACATATTTTTCTACCACTCGACCAGATACATTCGCGCGAATCACAATGGAATTTTGTGCTAATACAGTACCATTGAAAGATTCTTGCACATTTGTATCAGTAGCTGTGATTTTATAGGAGTTTACCTCCGTAGGACCTTGGCCTGGAGCCTGTCCACCACAACCAGATACGAGTACAAGGGCTGCCAAGCTAGCTGCCACTAAACCATTATACGCTTGTTTTTTCATTCGTTTCACCCTTATTTGTAATACCTTGTAATATGACTGAAGTAACCTTTGGCATATATTTATATATATCCTCATGATGACTGGAGCTTTCAAACACAATGCGCCGTACAGCTCCTTGCAACATCATAATGATAATATCAACATCCACATATTGAGCAATAGTTCCTTGCTCTTGTTGGTGTAGTAAATAGTGTTTAAGTAAGTCCCAATCTTTCTTGAACAAAGTTTTCAACGTTTCTTGTAGTTGCGGTATAGATAAGAAGATTTCCATGAAAGATTCTCCACTGAAAGCCGCATACAAATTTGATCGTACTTTAAAATACCTATTTAATACTTCTTCTACAGTAAGACTTTTATTGTTCACAATATTCTCATGCTGTCTATAAAAATCTTCTGCCCCATGGACTAAAATGGTTTCTACAATTTCATGTTTAGAACGAAATTGTTCATACAACGTACGTTTACTGATAGTCAATGCTTTTGCTAAATCATCCATGCGGAATGATATGCCTTGCTCTTCAATCATTATGACCGCCGCTGCTAAAATTTTCTCTTTAACCGTAACCAATATAGCCCTCCTTTCATACTCTCTTTTATATCTATTAAAACTCAAAGTATACTACTCAGTACCACTCTTTAGTTTACTTAAAATAAGAACAAATGTCAAACTATGAAACCCATCAATTCGATGATGTCTATATACCCCAAACTTTCATTTTTAGAAAGTTTAGGGTATGAATACCCCAAACTTTTATTTTTAAAGAGTTTAGGGTATGAATAACCTAAATTTGCAAGCAAAAAATGCCACGCCTTAGCGTAGCATTTCTTTGAAAGCAGATTAGTTATCCCATACTTTAGGAATATAATACTCAGTAAATAGTTTTATCGCATAGTTATCTGTCAGACCCGCCACATAGTCCACAATATCTTGGTCTGTAATGGGATTGTCATGATGGATTTCATGGCGAATCGCCTCGGGATGTTCTTTATAGTACATAAATAAGTGTTTTACCACATAGTCACCTTTATTCCGATCTGGAATTAACGACGGTGCCCGATAGACACGTTCAAACATAAAACGACGGAAAATATTCATAGTTTCCACACCACGTTCTGACATAGAAATCACCGGTTGATCCATAGAGGATGTCACCATGTCTGTGACCATGGCAGTAATCATTTTGGAATGGGTATCTCCAAAGACCTCTACCACTTCTTTCGGTAAATCATTCACCCTGAGCATATGTGCTCGCAACGCATCATCAAAATCATGACACAAATAGGCGATACGATCAGCAGTGCGTATAATCTGCCCTTCCAAGGTAAGAGGCATATGAGAACCTGTATGCCCTAAAATACCATCACGAACAGCAGTTGTTAGGTTAAGACCTCGTCCATCCTTTTCTATACTTTCCACCATGCGCAAGCTTTGCTCATTATGATTGAAATGACCTACCATATCACGAAGGGCGTATTCCCCCACATGTCCAAATGGTGTATGTCCCACATCATGCCCCATAGCGATAGCCTCTGTCAAATCTTCATTCAACCGCAACGCCCGTGCAATGGTACGTCCAATCTGTCCCACTTCTAAGGTATGTGTCATACGAGTCCGATAATGGTCCCCCGGAGCAATATATACTTGTGTTTTGTGTTTTAATCGACGGAAACATTTGCTGTGTAAAATACGATCTCGATCTCGTTGAAAATCCGTCCGATATGGATCAGGCTCTTCTTTACGATCTCTTACAGATTCTCTACTTTTAGCCGCATAAGGACTTAACATAGTATATTCTCGTTCTTCTAGCATTTCACGAATACTCATATGACACCTCCTAGCTTAGCGTGTATCCATGACACGATTTTTTTGAATGATTTGCATCACCATACCAGCTGTTTCTTCGATAGATTTATTAGTTACATCAAGTACTGGACAATGTAACCGCCTCATCACAGTTTTTGCATAATTTAACTCTTCTTCAATACGGCTTACATTCGCATAGTTAGCGTCCGCATGTAGTCCCATGGTACGAAGACGTTCTTCACGAATATTGTTTAATTTGAAAGGGTCAATAATTAACCCTACAATCTTGCGCCCTGGAATTTGGAATAATTCTTCTGGCAAAGGCACTTCCGGCACTAATGGCAAGTTGGCAGCTTTAATTTTTTTGTAGGCTAAGAACATAGACAATGGTGTTTTACTAGTACGAGAAATACCAATGATAACAATATCTGCTTTTTCAAAGCCTTTTGGATTTTTACCATCATCGTATTTCACGGCAAATTCAATAGCCTCTACCTTTTTAAAATATTCTTGGTCTAGTTTATGAATCATACCAGGTGCCAATCGAGGCTCTGTATCTGTCATAGTTCCCACTGCATTCATAACAGGGCCCATAATATCTACGGCTTGCACACCCTGTGCTTTACAAGCTGTATCTAAATAAGACCGCAATGCTGGTGATACAATGGTATGACAAATCACATGTCCGCCGGTAGCAGCTTCTCTTACCACTTCATTGATTTGTAATTCATCATTAATATAGGGCACACGAACGATATCAATCGTTTCCTTATCATATTGACTTGCCGTAGCACGTGCCACTGATTCCGCTGTTTCTCCTAGGGAGTCAGAAATTGCATAAATAATTTTAGCCATAATTACTCCTATCGTTTTCCACAGTCCCAAAATAAACGGGTCACTGTGGTTTTAGAAATACGACCTACTACACGATATTCTTTACTTGTCTCTAATAATACCTTATCTACTACCGGTACGCAATCGATTTCAAAATCAATCATCCGTTCTACTGCTTCCACAACAGGCATATCGGGATATGCCACTACGACTTTACTAGTAGGTGTCATGATCATGGAAATAGGCATAGTATTTAAATCAGACCCACCAAGAGAGGCACGCAATAAATCTTTACGAGAAACCACTCCTTTTAATATACCATCATCGCAGATTAAGATAGTTCCTACATCTTCTGTGAACATGGTAACAATTGTGTCATACACAGATGCTGTGGAACTGACTGCTACCACACTGGACATAACTTGTGCCACTGTGAAACTATTAATCTCAGCCGCTAAGGGATTATTTGCCACTTTACCAACATAGTAATACCCTACCTTTGGCCGTGCATCTAAAATACCCATCATTGTCAGCACCGTTAAATCTGATCGCAGCGCAGACCTCGTTAAGTCCAATTTTGTGGCGATAGCTTTACCAGTGATAGGCCCTTCTTGTTGTACAATTTGTACAATCGATTCTTGTCGTTTTGAAAGATTCATATTGTTACCTTTCTATGAAAAAGGAGGCTCCTTCCAGAGCCCCCTTATGTATTACCAATCTAAAGCTTCTGTATTTTGACGACCTTTGCCTGTCAAAGCATCTAGCATAATGCGTTGTTCCAGTTGTGCCACCATTTTTTTCGTGGATACCACAGCATCTGGATTGACAGAAATAGAATCGATGCCATGACGAACTAAGAACTCACAGAACTCTGGATATACACTTGGCGCTTGTCCACAGATAGATACAGTTTTACCATCTTTGTGTGCTGTTTCAATTAAATGTTTAATAGCACGTTTTACAGCCAAGTTTCTTTCATCATAAATATGTTGTACTGTTTCATTATCGCGATCACAACCCAATACAAGCATAGTCAAATCGTTGGAACCGATAGAGTAACCATCCACATATTGATTGAATTGATCTGCCAAAATAATGTTCGCAGGGATTTCAGCCATCAACCATACTTTGAAGTCTGCATTGCGTTGCAAACCATGTTCCGCCATGATGCGAGTCACTTCGGCTGCTTCATCCACAGTACGACAAAACGGAATCATGACTTGCAAATTTTTAAAGCCAAATTCATTGCGCACTTTTTTAATGGCTTCTAATTCTAACAAGAACGCAGGTGCATACCGTTCATCATAGTAACGAGAGGCGCCACGGAATCCAAGTAATGCGCTAGATTCCTCTGGCTCGTATTTATCACCACCATTTAAATCACGGTATTCACTGGATTTGAAGTCGCTCAAACGCAATACAACTTGTCGAGGTGCTAAGGCTGCACATACTTTACGCATACCTTCGGCTAAGGTATCGATGGCAAAATCACGACGACCTGTTTCGATTAAATGCATTGGATGTTCATGGATGAATGTAGTCCAAATGAACTCTTCACGCATTAAGCCGATGCCATCGCAAGGTAATACGCCATATTTTTCAGCCAGGTCTGGATCGCCCAAGTTCATATAAATTTTAGTACCTGTAATTGGAGTTGGCTCTACATAGCGAGCTTCTGTCGCAGGTTCTACCTTTTTAGTGGCATCTTCCAAGATACCATCATAGACAATGCCATTGGTAGCATCTACAGTAATCATTTGACCGTCAGAAATCGTTTTCGTCGCCTCTTCACTACGAGATTTTGTGCCTACAATACAAGGAATCCCCAACTCACGGCTTACGATAGACGCATGACAAGTCATACCACCAGCATCGGTCACAATCGCTTTAGCCTTTTTCATGGCTGGTACCCAGTCAGGAGCAGTCATAGTAGTAACAAGGATTTCTCCTTCTTTGAAATCATCAATATCTTCTGGATTTTCGATGACATGGGCACGACCTGCTGCTTTACCAGGGCTCGCAGGAAGACCTTTTACAACAATCTTACGTTCTGTTGTAGTCGCTTCCGCTACAGTTTCTTCTTTTTCTTTCTTTTGAGAGAATACTGTTTCTGGACGGGCTTGTAAAATCCATACTTTTCCATCGCGCTCATCGATTCCCCATTCCATATCCATATAGCAACCATAATGTTTTTCAATCGCTTTTGCATAAGTTGCTAATTCAATAACTTGTTCGTCAGTGATAACTTGTTGACGAGCTTGGTTTTCAGGAATTTGAATTTCAACGCAATCCCCTTCTGGTTTACGTACTAACGCAAGATTTTTATCATTAATCATTCGATCTGTAATTTGCAAGGTAGCTTTATCTACAGTGAAATTGTCTGGTGTTACTGTACCTTGTACGACATATTCACCAAGACCCCAAGATCCTTCGATAATAATAGATTTGTCATCACCATTCATGATATTCACGGAGAACATGACGCCCGCTGCTTTGGAATATACCATCATTTGGATGGCAGCAGACAAGGCCACCGTCATATGATCAAAACCTTGTTTGACACGATAATAGGTAGCACGGTCTGTGAAAGTAGATGCATAGCATTCTTTTACTTTCGCAATAATCATATCAGCGCCACGAACATTTAAGTATGTATCTTGTTGACCTGCAAAACTAGCATCTGGCAAGTCTTCCGCAGTGGCACTAGATCGTACCGCTACAAATGGGTTCTCTTCCCCTACTTTACGTGCTAACTCTTCATAGCCTTCACGAATAGCCTCAGCTAATGGAGCTGGCATTTCTTCATCCATAATCATTTGACGCACTTCTGCAGTGACCTTACGTAACAACGCAGAGTTCTCTACATCATGTAATTCTTCCAATTTAGCTTTAATACGTTCCACCAAACCAGTTTCTTCCATGAAATAACGATAGCCATGGGCTGTCGTAGCATAGCCATAAGGAACAGGAACATTCGTAGAAGAAGTCATTTCTCCTAAAGAAGAAGACTTACCACCAACAATATCCACATCCTCACGATGTAATTCATCAAACCAAAGAACATATGCAGTATCACGACTCATGATTCATCCTCCATTAGAAATAGTACTCATAATTTAAGTATATAGTACAACACATATAATAAATAGTCAAGCATTATTCTATATATATGCCTAATTGAGTTAGCAGACTAATGCCATTTTTGAAATATAGAAGAATATATGTTGCTATACTAGGCCTAATCTTTTTAAAATATCTCTAAGTATTATAAATGCCATCATAAAAGTATACAGAAATGACGATATAAAGATGTAGCACTAATAAAAAAGCACCCTATACGGGTGCTACCAATAGATTGACTAGGTGGGAGTCGAACCACACGCTTCGGACGTTTTACCTGCTATACAGCGCCCTAGGTCTTAACTTTGAGGACTATTTTTCAAGCCATCACCAATATTTCTATTAGCGGCCTAAGGAAACCCCTCTAGTTCAGTTTTTCTTGTAAAGGCCCGCGTTCTGAAGCCATTAAACTACTAGTCAATCTATTTGAGTCTATTATTCCATCTTTTTAATACTTTTGCAACTATTTGTCATGTTCTTGTATTAATCTTATAGCTATGTCCAACCGTTTAAATCAGCCTAACCCAAGCAGAGGAACGCCGTTAGACGTGGTAGCCTTGTGGCGATCCCTTACTATCTAACTCACACAAATACAAGAAGAGCACCACATGTTCCTGAACAAATACAACCACCTCTACCATCCCCCAGAGGAACGCAGTTAGACGTAGTGGCCTTGTGGCGGTCCCTTACTGACTACATTATACAAACGCAAGAAGAGTACTACATGTTCCTGAACAAACCTAACCACTGTATCAGTTTGAGAAGGAATATGTGGTGCTCTAACAATCCTAGAGGAACGCAGTTAGACGTAGTAGCCTTGTAGCGGTCACTTACTGTCTAACTCACACAAAACAAGAAGATCACCACATGTTCCTGAACAAACCTAACCACTGTATCAGTTTGAGAAGGAATATGTGGTGCTCTTCCCTTTTACGAAATCAGAAAGAACCGCCACAGGCTACATAGACTAACAAGAGACGATTTTGATGAACTTCCGTTTCCCAACTTGCAACACCATACCATCTTTCAAAACGACATGCTCTTCATTGCATTTTTCACCATCAATTTTAAAAGCGCCCGCTTTGATAGATCGTCTTGCTTCCCCATTACTTGCTGTTAAACCTGCATCAGATAGTAACTGCGGTACAAATACTGGTTCTTCTGTAATAGCCACTTTATATTCAGGAATATCTGTTGGCATCGCATGTTTTTGGAATACACGAACGAACTCATCTTGACCAAAGTTGGCTGCTTCTTCACCATGGTATAAACGAACGATAGTATGAGCCAACTTCATTTTTACATCTCTTGGATGTGCTGCACCAGACTCTAAATCCTTGCTAAGTTGTTCTTGTTCTTCAATAGACATATCGGTAACAAGCATGAAGTAACGCATCATCAATTCATCTGGAATAGACATAGCTTTGCCATACATTTCAGAAGGAGCTTCGCTAATACCGATGTAATTGCCAAGGGATTTACTCATTTTTTGAATCCCATCAAGACCTTCTAAAATCGGCATCGTGATGATCGTTTGTTCTGGCATACCTTCTTCGCCTTGTAGATGACGACCCATCAACAAGTTGAAAGTTTGGTCAGTACCACCAAATTCCACATCAGCTTTCAAAGCAATAGAATCATACCCTTGCATCAATGGATACATAAACTCATGAATGCTAATTGGTCGACCTTCCGTGTATCGTTTATGAAAATCATCACGTTCTAACATACGAGCTACTGTATATTTCGATGCCAATTTTAATACATCGGCAAAGTCTAATTTACTCAACCATTCACTATTAAAACGAACTTCTGTTTTTTCAGGATCTAAGACCTTAAAAATTTGTTCTTGGTATGTTTTCGCATTAGTCACAACCTGTTCTTCCGTCAATGGAGGACGTGTTACACTTTTACCAGTTGGGTCACCGATACGAGCCGTAAAGTCACCAATAAGGATGATGACTCTATGACCAAAATCTTGGAATAGTTTCAACTTACGCAATACTACAGTATGACCTAAATGGATATCTGGAGCTGTTGGATCCAAGCCTAATTTAACAATCAATGGCGTATTAGTAGCCACGGATTTTTCTAATTTCTTTTTAAATTCATCTTCCGGTAAAAGATCAGCTACCCCATGAGAGATGAGGCGAAACTGCTCTGCTGCGCTAATCATAAGTATCTCCTATATTACTGTGAACTTTTAGAGGATTTAGGAGTAATAACGGGGTCTTTCCCTTTATTACTTTTTGATTTAGAAGGGCTTTCATCATTGGATGTTGTACCATCATCGTTATCTAAATCTCCATCTCCATCTTTCTTATCTTTATCTTTTTTATCTTTGTCATCTTTTTTCTTATCTGTAGCTGGGTTTGTATTACCCGCATAGGCCTCTGGTCCTACCCCATCTGGCACGGTAAAGTTTGATGCAGGTGTATCAGCTAAGGCTGCTTGCATATATTGTCTCCAAATAATCGCTGGCGTTTGACTCCCTGTTGTACCATGTAATGTCTCAGAACCACTATCGTCGCCCATCCAAACAACTGTGACTAAATCAGGCGTATATCCAGCAAACCAAGCATCTTTTTCTTCGTCTGTAGTTCCCGTTTTACCCGCTGCAGGACGGCCAAAATAAGCATTACCACCTGTACCATATTTAATACCAGATTCCAACATATTCGTCATTATGTAGGCGTATTTAGGTTCTACTACACGAGTTTCTTCAATGGATGATTCTTCTACAATATTGTTATTGCGGTCTACAATTTTTGTAATTGCCACTGGTTTAACTTTCACACCATTATTGGCAAGAACACCGTACGCCACAGCCATGTCTATTGGTGTCACACCTTTTGTTAAACCACCTAAGGCTACGGCTAAGTTATCATCCCCTTTTTTATCCAATGTGGTAATACCCATTTTTTCTGCTAAGTCTAGCACGTTGGACATACCCACTTTATCAGCTGCCAATACAGCTACTATGTTATTGGAATGAGCCACAGCATTACGCATCGTCATGGCACCGTAGTGTTTACGCGAATAGTTTTGCGGTTTCCAACCATGGAACTCCAACGGTTTATCCACATACACAGTACCTGGGTTATCCCCATGTTTTAAGGCTGCCAAGTATACAAATGGTTTGAAGGACGAACCTGGTTGACGTACCGCCATGGTAGCGCGGTTGAAAGAATCTGTACCACGACCACCCACCATAGCTACGATATGACCATTGTGAGGATTGATCGAAATCAATGCCCCTTGTGGCTGACGCAAGCCATTTTCATCGGTATAGTAATCCGGCAAGTTTTCCATCGCTTTTTCTGCTGCACGTTGTGCTTTCATGTCGATGGTGGTATAGATTTTCATACCTTCTTTATAAATCGCATTATCACCATATCGTTCCGATACTTCATTGATGACATAGTTAACAAAATATCCCATACTACCATATCCATTAGTAGATTGAGGTTTATCCAACAAGTGGATATCTGCTTCTTTCGCTTCCTCTGCATCAGCTTGAGATAAGTAATCATATTTTACCATCTGTCCTAATACGACGGCTTGACGCGCCTTCGCTGCTTTCAGATTATTAAAAGGAGAATAATAGTTAGGACTTTGTGGTAAGCCTGCTAAAATTGCCATTTGCGCCAAGGATAAGTCTTGTACATCTTTGCCAAAATACACATGAGCCGCAGTTTGCACGCCATACGCACCTTGACCAAAATAGATTTGATTCATATACATTTCCAAGATTTCTTGTTTTGTATAATGCTGTTCAATGCGCAATGCCAACAAGGCTTCCATAATCTTACGTTTGAACGTACGATCCTGTGTTAAAAAGGCGTTTCTTGCCAACTGTTGAGTAATCGTAGAACCACCTTCTGCTACACCATCATGAGCAATATTGACCCACACAGCACGCATGATACCGATAGGATCGATACCATGATGGCTATAAAAACGATTATCTTCTGTAGCAATAAAGGCATTTTGCAGATTTTTTGGAATGTCCGCCAATTTCACTGGCAATCGATTTTCCTCTGAATGAACAGTGGTAATCAAGTCACCATTAGCATCATAAATTTGAGATGAAGCGGCAGGTTTTACATTACCTACATCCGGCAAGGAAGACATGGTGGCACCTAAAAATCCACACCCTGCTCCTGCAACAATTAATATAAATAAGATGAAGAATAACCAAAAGGAACGTTTCCATGATGATTTTTTCTTCACTGGTTTCTTTTTGACAACTCGTCTCCTCGGAGGAATTGCTCTTGATGAACTAGGATTCATATGTCACCTCTCTAAAGCTCTTTATTTCCTATAGAACACCCTTAATTATACTCTATTTGCTGATGTTTGTACAAATCGAATTCCTCTAAACCCTACTATAGGATAACCGTTGTAGCACCTGCACCACCCTCGTCTAAACTAGCTAGGTCATAACTTTTAATTCCTGGTAAGGTTCGTAAATAATCATGAACCCCCGCACGTAATGCTCCCGTTCCTTTGCCATGAACGATACGAACTGAATTTAATCCGGCTAGTATGGCTTGGTCAATAAAACGTCCTACTTCTACAATGGCTTCATCCACAGTCTTTCCAATGATATTAAGTTCTGTCGATGCATGTTGTTGACGAATCACAGCCATACCAGAACGTTTTCGTTGACGATTGGAGATAGGTACAGGATTTTCTTTACGTAATAAAGCACTAGCCTCTTCACGAGTGGCTGCTAATAAATCTCTTTCTTTCACAGTCACCGTAAGTCCATTCATATCCACTTGAATCCGTTTCCCTTGGATCGCCAATATAGTGCCTATGGATTGTAGGTTGTCTAGAAATACCACATCTCCCACTTTTATCTTAGTCACATCTAAGCGTTCTCGTTTTTCCACAACACCTGTAGGAACAGATACATTGGAAACACCTTTTCTAGCTTTAGAAATCGCATCCTGACGTTTTTGTTTATCTGTTTCATGGAAAGAACCTTTTAACTCTTTAATGATTTGTTCACTTTCAATACGAACAGAACGTTTCATATTTTGCGCTTCTTCGCGAGCTTTTTCTAAGATGACCTTTTTCTTATCTTGTAACGCTTTTTTATCGCGCATCACTTGCGTGCGCATGCGACGAACTTCTTCTTGTTCTTTTTTCAAAGCTCGTTCTCGCTCTTGCGTTTTCCTAAGCTCTTGGTTTAACTCGCGGAGCATATCTTCCATAGCACTACGTCCGTTTAATTCCCATTGTTTGCGAGCTAAGTCCACCACCTCTTGGGGTAATCCTAAGCGAGCTGCAATACTAAGGGCATGTGAACTACCTGCTACACCAATATGTAAACGATATGTGGGACGTAAGGTTCTTTCATCAAACTCCACATGACCATTTTCGACACCTTCCGTTTGATAGGCATAGGTTTTGAGCTCATTATAGTGGGTACTCACCATCATGAGTGCCCCCTTTTTACGGAAGTATTCAATGATAGCAATCCCTAATGCACTCCCTTCCTCTGGATCTGTACCAGACCCCAACTCATCAAGAAGCACTAAATCATTGGGACCCACCCTTTTTAAAATTCCAATCACTTGTGTCATATGAGCTGAAAAAGTACTCAAGCTGGCTTCAATGCTTTGTTCATCTCCAATGTCTGCATAGATATGGTGAAAAATTGGTAACGTAGACCCACTGTCCGCTGGAATACATAATCCACTCTGGTTCATCAATGCCAATAGCCCCAAAGTCTTTAACGATACCGTTTTACCACCAGTGTTAGAACCGGTAATCAGCAAAATGCGATATTTCGTCCCCAACGTAATGGTAGTAGGCACGACTACATTAGGAGCGAGCATAGGGTGGCGAGCTTGTAGTAGGTTTACCTCTCGACCTTGACTAATCGTGGCACGGACAGCTTTCATCCGTATGGCTAATTCTGCTTTTCCATAGACAAATTCTACATGGGATACACGTTTACAAGCATCCAATAATGTATCTGCATGAGCTCGTACGAGTTCTGTTAATTCTTTATAGATACGAAGTACTTCTTGTTCTTCTGCCAAGGTAGCTTCCTGCAATTCATTATTTAAGTCCACTAATCGCATGGGCTCAATATATAAAGTGGCACCTGTCGCAGATCTGTCATGGATAAGACCAGGAAATGCTCCTCGATATTCTTGTTTTACAGGAATGACGTAGCGATTATTACGCATAGTAACAATGGCTTCTTGAAAATATTTTTGATTATTCTTGTCCTGCAATATTCTTTGTAAGTCATTTTTGATAGTATTTTTGGTGCGGCTCATGGTCATACGCAACTGTTGTAGTTTCGGTGTGGCACTATCTAATAATACACCATACGCATCAAAAGTTCGTTCAAATCGCTTGGTCAGCTTATCATGACTTGGCAAATCCTGTACCCACAAAGATAGTAATGGGTAGAGCAAATACTTTTCTTTAAAAAAACGATGCATTCGATTATATGCCAAGATAGTGGTATGCAAGTCCCAAAGTTCTTCACGAGTCAAAATAATTTCTTTGCGACTTTTCGTACAAGTTGTACGAATATCTTTCGTGCCACTGATGGGTTGCTCCACTTCTTGCTCTAAAGAGCGCATAGCTTCCACTGTTTCATCTAGAGCATCTTCAATTTTTTGACGGTTGTGCATCGGTTGCAAATTTAGTGCATATTCTTTAGCTATCGCAGAAGAACACACATTTGCTAGCTTTTGCCGTATATGTTGAAAGTCTAAGACTTGTTCACTATTCATTATGATTCCCCTAAAATTCCTTTAAAAAAATGCCCCCGTGTGATATGAGTAGCTCCCTCTTTGCTTGGTGCTTTTATAGACCCCTCTAGTAACTGATGATACATACTCACCTCGTTAACAATCCATTTAGGGCTTCGTTGTCTTCCATCAATGATTAGACGTTGTAATCCAGAACGACGCAAATCATCGATATAGCTTTTCATATCTAACTCTCGACTATTCATAATATGAGTACGACAGAATGGATCCGTATAGATAGGGAACAATTCGCCTTTTCTATCCTGTAAAGCATAGTCTTTTTTCGTGCATACTAATGGACACCCTCGTTTATAACCTGTACCGGCAAAACTACTGATAGGACAATACTCAGAAATCATCAATTCTACACGACCCTGCACAATAGCTCCAATAGGCATAATATTTTTACTCGCCATTGTATTCATTTGATGCAAGGTAGCTTCTAAGGATACGTTGGTAGTAGTAAACCCTAAATCTTTCAAGATACTTAAGGTGTGCGAGTTGAACGTTTGTAATCCTGTATCACCTTCCACAATTCCTGTATATCCCAGTTGATGTAATACTTCTAAAGCGCCCAAGAAATGGACTCGAATCCCATCGGGCTTTGCTTGTACCATATAGGAGAGCATATCTCTGAAAGCTGTGCTTTCATTATCCTTGATTACCCTTGGGGTACTGAAGATAATATCTTTCTTAGCATCTCGACAAAGCTGTACAATCTCCTCATAAGCGGTCTGAGCCACAGGGATTCTGTGTAATGGATCTCCAAATACAATGCGGTCCACTGGTGTCTTGACTGCCTGCTGAACACTTTCTACTGAATCCACTAGGATTTCTAATTGTTTTGTATCAGATTCTAAGGTAGAAATTTGAGTAAATCCTAACACCTGCCCTACAGATTTAGTCATGTCTCCTAATAATTCCATCCCTGTCGGCAAGTTCGCTTTACGTGCTTCCCATGATGCCACGTATTGTTCTATTAGCAATTCTTCCATAGCCTCCACAACATTTCTACGAAGACTATTTAAGACACTGCTAGGCCACATGAAAGAACCTTCTGGAACTGTCACATGATCTAACTCAAATAGAGTATTCCCTAACCGGCCTAATTGTTCCGTAATTTTCTCCACAGAAGTAGGTTTATGATTAGCCATTTGTAATACATATTCATCAGTAACCGTTACCGTTTGACCAGCCTCTAACATCATTGTCAATGAAACAGTGCTACCTTCTTCGCCATGTAAGAACATATAGGTTTTGTATTTACGAGTAAACTCTTTCAATCCCCGTTGTTTGGTGTATCCACCTTGACTGGCACGATACACCTTGCCCGCTCCCATATTTTCAGTAAGAGGAATCTTGTAAACACCACGATGGCTTATCATATCTACAGAAACTGTAATATAGTGCACATCACCGGTATGGGCAATCACCTTCAGTAAATCTCCCACATTGATTATTTCTGTAGTTTCTATCGTTAAGGTACGTCCTTTGACATGCCCTTCCCCAAGGTATTTACCCAAATGGTTAGGAGCACTAATAGTCATCATGGACTTAGAGCCATTATTTTCTAAATAGGCAGTAGAAAATCCACGATTGAATCCTTCTTCTAAACGAGCAAAATCTTCTGGAGTCGCCTGTCCTGCACGATCGATAATACTCCGATACGTACCGATCACTTCATGCACATAGGATACCTTTTTCATGCGTCCTTCTACTTTGAATGAAGCGACACCTGCTTCGATAAGCTCTTTCATATATGCACTATAGTTCAAGTCCTTAGGGCTCATGATATAAGTCTCTTTATCATGGGTAATTTGTTCACCATCTAAGGAAACCAGTTGATAAGGTAACCGACAAGGCTGTGCACAAGAACCTCTATTTCCACTGCGTCCACCAATAAAGCTACTCATCAAACATTGTCCAGAATAAGAAATGCAAAGAGCTCCATGAATAAAGACTTCAATTTCAGCCTTCGCATGTGCACAGATATGGCGGATCTCATCTAGGCTCAGTTCCCTAGATAGAACCACTCGTGTAAATCCCAATCGTTCTAAAAATTGTACAGTCTCCAAATTAGCAGCTGTCATTTGCGTACTACCATGTAATTCTAAGGTAGGTGCTACTTGTCGTGAAATTCTTGCAACGCCAAGATCTTGCACAATAATACCATCTACACCGATGTGTTCTAACTCACGTAAGTGCTCTGCCAAGGCTTTGCTTTCACGGTCACCTACTAGAATATTCACGGTTACATAAATACCTACTTGTAATATATGTGCTAAACGTAATGCTTCTCGTAGCTCATCATAGTCAAAATTTCCTGCATGTGAGCGCGCATTAAATACTTTACCGCCTAAATAAATGGCATCAGCCCCTGCCTCAAGGGCTGCCATGAAGTTTTCCATTGTCCCTGCTGGGGCTAATAATTCCATCATAACTCCTTATAATAAATCGGTCATCCCTGAAAGAGATGACCGATTCTATACATCCCGTAGGATTTACGTTCTATCGTAATGTACAACCTTTGTCAGCTAATCTTGCTAAAATCGCTTGGATTCTATCTTCAATATCAGCATCTACCAATGTTCCTTCATGAGAACGGAAAGATAACGTATAGGCTAAGCTGCAATATCCTTCTTGAATATGTTCTCCTTCATATACATCAAAGATACGAACAGTTTCTAAATACTGGCCGCCTTCTTCTTGCATCACTGCCAAGATGTCACCCGCTTGTACTGTGTTTGGTGTCACAATGGCCAAGTCACGGCTTGTACCTGGGAATTTAGAAATACCTGTGAAAGAAATTCCTTTTCTGTTCACTTGTAATAATGCTTCTAAATCCATTTCGAATAAATATGCTTTACCACTAATGTCATAATGACTTGCTACTTGCGGGTGCAATTCACCAAAGCGAATAATTTCAACACCATCCACAGTAATGCTTGCACTTACACCTGGATGTAAATAATACTCTTTACTTCGGTTAATTGCATAATTTTCGACACCAAGGTTAGCGAGTACAGATTCAATAATACCTTTTAGATCATAGAAGTCTACATTTCTAGCTGCTACATTCCATTCTTGGCGATCCCATTTGCCTAAAATAACTCCCGCTGCCATCATGCGTTCTTTCGGCAATTCAGTAAGTGGCAATGCTTTTGGTTCATACACGGCTGCTACTTCGAACAATGCCAACTCAAGGTTCTTTTGCGCTACATTGCGTTTTACAGTTTCCAACACGCTAGGCACTAATGTAGTACGCATCACCGGGAACTCCTCTGAAATAGGATTTAGAATAGGAATTGCTTGATGTCTGCTATCTGTATCTGGAATCAACAAATCTTGTAAACTATCTCTATGCATGAAACTGAAAGTAATAATTTCATCTAATCCAGCAGCTGCTAAGCTATGTTTCACATCATGCACCAAAGCATGCATTGGAGACACAGTACCTGTTTGGATACGTGCCAATGGCGTTGTTGGTTGAATTTCATCATAATTATGAATACGTGCTACTTCTTCCGCAATATCTGGCATACCTGTTACATCATCTCGCCAAGATGGAACCGTAGCGGCTAATAGGTCACCTTCTTGTTCCACTGTGAAAGATAAAGTACGCAAAATGCTAATTATTTCTGCTTCATCGATATCAGTTCCTAAGTACGCATTGACAGCTGCGCTTGTGAAAGACACTGTGCGCACTTCTTTAGGTGCAGCATATACATCAATCACACCTTTAGCTACTATAGCACCTGGTGTAATATCCAACAACAATTGAGCAGCTCTATCTAATGCTAACGAAGTCATTTCACTATTCACACCGCGCTCAAAACGACCAGATGCTTCAGAGCGCAAGCCTAATGCACGAGAGGTACGACGAATGGATGCTCCATTAAATACAGCAGCTTCCAATACAACCGTTGTTGTTTCATTGGATACTTCGCTATCAGCACCACCCATGACACCAGCCACCCCTACAGGACGATTAGTATCAGCGATAACTAACATAGTGTTTTCTAATGTACGATCATTGCTATCCAAGGTTTGAATTACTTCTCCCTCTGTAGCTTTACGAGCCACTAAACTATGTCCATGTAGATGATCATAGTCGTAAGCATGCATTGGTTGGCCTAATTCTAACATCACATAATTTGTTACGTCCACCACATTATTAATAGGACGAATACCGCAATTACGCAAACGATTTTGTAACCATAATGGAGATTTTTGAATTTTTACATTTTCAATCAAGCGTCCCATGAAACGAGAGCATAACTCTGTATCAGCAATAGAAATATTCAAACGACCTTCAATGGATGGTCCCTCTTCCCGGACTGTTACCTCCGGGAATGTAGCTTCTGTTTTATCTAATACGGCAAATTCACGGCTTAAACCAACCATGGAGAAACAATCCGCACGGTTTGGTGTTAGTTCAAATTCGTACACTACATCAGTAAGACCTAACACTTCTTTTACATCTTGTCCAATAGCTGTACCCTCAGGGAAGATATAAATACCAGTCGCTTCTTCTGGTAACACTACATCGGTAGATAAACCGAACTCTGCTACAGAACAGAACATGCCTTCTGACACTTCTCCACGAAGTTTACCTTTTTTAATTTCTGTGCCATCTGCCAAACGAGATTTATGATATGCCACAGGAACAATTTGTCCCACTGCCACATTAGTAGCTGCTGTTACGATTTGTTTCGTAACCGGCTCACCTTCTTCTGTTAAGCATTCTACTTGGCACACTTGTAGTTTATCTGCATCAGGATGTTTTGTAATTTCTACAATTTTTCCTGTATAGATTTTTTTAATACCTGTATCACAGTTGATGACTTCTTCTACTGGAATACCAGCTTGTGTTAAGGCATCTGCAAACTCTTGAGGGTTCTCGCCAAGATTCACAGATACATAGTCTTTCATCCATTGTAAACTAGCTTTCACGATAACCTCCTAGAATTGCGTCAAGAAACGTTTATCATTTTCATAGAATAAACGTAAATCATTAATACCATATTTTAACATTGCAATACGTTCTACGCCCATACCAAAGGCAAAACCTTGTACTTCACTTGGATCGTAACCATTCAATTTCAATACATTTGGATGTACCATACCGCAACCAAGAATTTCTAACCACCCTGTATGAGAGCATACACGGCATCCTTCACCGTGGCACATGCAACAAGAAATATCTACTTCTGCACTTGGTTCTGTGAAAGGGAAGAAACTTGTACGGAAACGAACCGCTGTATCTTCACCAAACATGTGTTTCAAGAACAATTCCAATGTTCCTTTCAAGTCAGAGAAGGTAATATGCTTGTCAATTACAAGACCTTCCACTTGATGGAATACCGGAGAATGCGTCGCATCATAGTCCCAACGATATACTTTTCCTGGCGCAATCATACGGATAGGTGCATTTTTTTCGCTACCTTGCAATGTTCTCGCTTGCACTGGAGATGTATGGGTACGAAGTAATACGGAATCGGTAATATAGAAAGAATCTTGCATATCACGAGCTGGATGATCTGCAGCTAAATTCAAGCATTCAAAGTTAAAATAGTCCGACTCAATCTCAGGACCTTCTTCTACAGCATAGCCCATAGACACAAAGAATTGTTCGATTTCTTCATTGATTTGCGTTAATGGATGTAAATGGCCTTTACGAACAGGACGACCTGGTAAGGTAATATCAATGGTTTCTTGTTCTAATTTAGCTGAAAGTACAGCAGATTCCATTTTTTGTTGCACTTCATCTAAAGCTTCTTCCAACGCTACACGAACTGTATTTACCAAGGCCCCCATAGCAGGACGCTCTTCTGGAGATAGCTTACCCAGTCCTTTTAATAAAGATGTCACTTCCCCTTTTTTACCTAAATAGGTAACACGAATATCTTGTAATTCCTGCAAGTTCGCAGCCCCTTGAATTTGGGCGATTGCTTTCTCTTGCAATGCTTGCAATTGTTCTTTCATTGATTCCTATCCTCCAACTATTCTTCATCTAACAACGACCATGGTAATTCTGGTAATACCAAATCGTCAAGAACCATAAAAGTTCCACTTCCCATATAGACAAGTTCTCCCATATCGTTATACAAACGACAAGATGTAACCATCGTACTTTGACCTTTGTGTTCCACATTGGATACACCGCGGATTCTAGCATTTTTAGGCAATGATTTGACAAAATTGCCATTGATTTGCGCCGTTGTCACTTGTTTTCCTAATGTAATACAAGCCAATCCCATAAGATAATCTGACAAACTCAAATGCACCCCACCATACACATCGCCTCGTGGATTGTTATGTAACTGTTCTTCACTGTAAAAGTCTAGTTCCACATGTCCTGGTGACACATTCTTAAGGGTAACATGATGTAGCACCTCAAAAGGATGTGAACTTGTATGTTCTTGAAAGTATTCTAATAATGTTGTATGTGCCATGTATATAACCTTTCTAAGCTTATCATTTTATTATAGAGGAAAAACTACCTCATTATCAATAGATAGCTTAGAAATCCTTGATTAAATCTAATAATCCTTGTTCATCCATCACAGGGATACCCAATTGTTCCGCTTTTGTTAATTTACTACCTGCATCGTCACCAGCAATGACCAAGGTAGTTTTTTTACTCACAGAACCAGTTACCTTCGCTCCATGAGCTTCTAAGATTGCCCCTGCTTCAATACGTCCCATGGAAGTGAGTTTACCTGTCAAGACAATGATTTGACCTTCCAGTTCATTACCAGCAGCTTCCTGTACTTCCTCTTCTAACCGTACACCAGCACTACGTAAACCCTCTACTATTTGGCGATTTCGTTCATTTCCGAAATATTCCACCAAACTTTTTGCCATAGTCGGTCCAATTTCATCGATACTTGTCAACTCATCCATAGTTGCATTCAGTAAGCTATCGATGGAATTAAAGTATTTTGCAATGGTCTGTCCTGCTTTAGCACCAATCAAACGTATACCCAGTCCAAATAACACACGACCTAGTCCACGTTGTTTAGAATCGTCAATTGCTTTTAGTAAGTTTTGCGCCGACTTTTTACCCATGCGCTCTAAGGATGTAATATCCTCTTCTTTTAAATGATACAAGTCCACTACCGTTTCAATCCGATGGTTCGTCACTAAGGCTTCCACAATACTTGGTCCTAATCCATCAATATTCATGGCATCACGGGAAGCAAAATGAATGATACCTTCCTTTTCTACAGCTGGACAATGCTCATTGCTGCAATAGATGGCCACTTCTCCTTCTCGACGTAAAGTACTAGATGCACAGACAGGGCAAGTATTAGGCATTTCATATGGCACAGAATTAGCTTGTCTTTTCTCTAACACCACAGAAATCACTTCTGGGATAATTTCTGCTGCCTTATGAATGCGCACCGTATCACCAATGCGAATGTCTTTTTCTTTAATAAAGTCTTCATTATGTAAGGTTGCACGAGATACATTAGTACCCGATACAAAAACAGATTCTAATTCTGCTGTTGGCGTCAACACCCCCGTACGCCCTACGTTGATGGTAATATCTTTGACGATGGTCTCTACTTCTTCTGGTGGGTACTTAAATGCAGTCGCCCATTTAGGATCCTTCGCCGTGGTACCCAAAGTTTCCTGGTCTTCAAAATCATTCACTTTGATAACCATACCATCTGTATCATATGGTAACTGATGACGTTCTACCTCCCAGTAATGAATGTGTTCCACCACCTCTGCAATAGAATGGCACAATTTATAATGTGGATTGACATGAAATTTAAAAGTTTCCAGTTGCTGGAGTAATTCGTATTGCGTATAGATAGACGATCCCTCTGAAGAGCCGATAGCATAGGCAAAAAAATCCAGGTTTCGACTAGCCGTAATAGCTGGGTCTTGTTGGCGCAAGGAACCAGCAGCCGCATTACGTGGATTGACAAAAGTTTGTAAGCCAGCTTCTTCTCTTTCTTCATTGATGCGTTTGAACTCCCTATGCGGCATATAGGCTTCTCCACGAATTTCAATGAAAGGAGGCGCATTGTCAATGATTAGTGGAATAGACTGAATGGTTTTTACATTAGCTGTTACATCTTCCCCTACACGACCATCACCACGTGTGACAGCACGTACAAAGAGACCATTTTCATAATGTAAGTTAACCGCTAATCCATCAATCTTTAATTCCACTACATATTGCGGCGCATGACCCAACTCTTTTTCACAGCGCACCCCAAATTGTTCTACTTCAGCATCATTAAACACATTGCTCAAGCTGAGCATTCGTTGTCCATGTACTACTTTTTCAAAGCTACCTTCTATCTTTGCTCCCACACGTTGTGTAGGAGAGGTCGGTACAATATACTCTGGATGTGCTGTTTCTAACTCTACTAATTTTCGATATAGTACATCATAGTCATAGTCAGAAATAATAGGAGCATCTTTCACATAATATAAATATGCATGATGGGCTAATTCTTTTTGTAATTGTTGAATGTCTTCTTGAATACTCATTGTATGATTTCCTTATTTTTTTCGTATAGGAGCGAACTTAGCCATAATTTGTCGTAATCCCTGTGTAGGGAACTCAATTTTTAATTTTACATTGGCCCCTTCACCAACTACATCCACTACAGTTCCTTCACCCCATTTAGCATGGACAGCAGTATCTCCCACAGTCCAATCTACTACCTGTGGATTACGAATCATAGGTTTTGTAACAGGTCGATTCGCTACAGATTGATGGAAGGGTACATTTCGTTGTAATTCTTCCTTCACAGTTCGTTTTGGGCGTACTTCTTCTACAAGCTCGCTCGGAATTTCTTTTAAGAAACGAGATGGTAAATACCCTGTAGTTTTACCAAACACAGTCCGTGTTGTGGCGTTCGATACATATAACTCTTCTTCAGCTCGTGTGATCCCTACATAGGCAATACGGCGTTCTTCTTCTACTTCCTCAGGGTTCATCAAGGTACGACTATGCGGAAATAAGCCTTCTTCTAAACCAGCTAAGAATACCACGGGGAACTCTAGCCCTTTTGCAGCATGTAACGTCATTAAGGTCACTTTTGATTCTTCCTGTTCAAAGGAATCTACATCATTCACCAACGCCACCTGCTCAAGAAAATCTTGCAGTGTACCTTCTGGATTTGTATCCATAAACTCTTTGGCTACCGATACCAACTCACCAATATTTTCCAACCGAGCTTGGTCTTGTGGGTCTGTACTATTCTCTAGTTCCACTACATATCCAGTCCGATCTAGTACGGCCTCAATAATACCTTGTACGGAAAGCTCTGTAGCCTCGTTGACTAAGGTAAAAATTAAACCCATAAAATCTTCTAACTTTTCTTTCGTTTTACCTTTTATCGTAGGAATTTGGTTCAATTGACTCAATGTCATAAATAGTGAGTTATTCGTTTCTCTTGCAAAATCCTGTAATTTACCGACTGTAGTTAATCCAATGCTTCGTTTAGGTACATTAATAATACGTTGTAAACAAATATCATCAAATGGATTGATTAAAATACGCAAGTACGCCAAAATATCTTTGATTTCTTTACGATCGTAGAACTTGGTGCCTCCTACCATTGTATAAGGAATACCGCGTTTGATCATGGATTCTTCTAGCACACGAGACTGTGCATTAGTACGATATAAAATAGCCATCTCTCCATAACTGCGATTATGAATTTCCTTTTGTTTTTTGATGGTATCTCCTATGAAAGCTCCTTCTTCTTGTTCAGATTGAGCTTCAAAATGACGGATTTTTGCTCCATCACCTTTATCTGTCCACAAGACTTTTTCAGGACGCCCCTCATTGTAATCAATAACAGCATTCGCAGCTTCTAATATGGTTTTTGTGGAGCGATAATTTTGCTCTAGCTTGATCAATTTTGCATTAGGGTAGTCTTTTTCAAAATCCAATATATTTTGAATATCAGCACCACGCCAAGCATAGATACTTTGATCCACATCACCAACCACGCATAAATTATTCCATTTAGATGCTAATAAAGATGCTAATGTATACTGTGCATGGTTTGTATCTTGATACTCATCAATCATAATATAACGAAAACGATGACTGTACTTTTCTAGTACGGCTGGATTTTCTTGTAATAATTTAACAGCTACTAGCAATAAATCATCAAAATCTAAAGCATTATTTTTTCGCAATTCTGCTTCATAATAATCGTACACCTTAGACACTTGTTGTGAATAAAAATCACGAGCTTCACTGCGGAAATCCTTAGCTAATTTCATTCTATTTTTTGCATCGCTAATCTGTGATTGCATGGCTCCCACAGGATAGTACTTATCATCTAAATTTAGTGCTTTAATAGCCTGTTTAATCACTGCTTGAGAATCACTAGAATCATAAATGGAAAAATTCTTACTATATCCCATAAAGGAATCTAGTTCAAAACGCAAAAATTTCGCACAAAAAGAATGGAACGTACTAAGCCAAATACGATGCGCCGTATCACCGACCAAGGTTTCCACACGTTCTTTCATTTCTTTAGCCGCTTTATTAGTAAACGTAATGGATAAAATTTCATAGGGGCTCACCCCTTGTGTCAACAAATAGGCGATACGATATGTTAACACTCGTGTTTTACCTGATCCAGCGCCAGCCAATATAAGAAGAGGCCCTTCAGTGGCGTATACTGCCTCTTGTTGCTCTTTATTTAAACCGTCAAATATCATAATACCTCTCTTGCATATAACAAGGGTGCGCTGTGTTTCACTACAACGCACCCCCTATGATAAATTAGCCTTTCATAGCGCCCACGATTGGTGGTACTACTTGTTTTTTACGGGATAATGTATGCTCTAAATATACTTCATTGTCCACAGGTTGTGCATTAAATGCGGCTGCTACCACATCATTCGCATCTCCAACAAAGATTAAGTTTGTTGCTTCTGTTAAGATATTTGTAATCATTAAGTAAGAAGCGCTGTAATTATTGGCACTACGCAATTCTTCCATAGCTTTTAACAAGCAGCCTTTACGACCCAAAATATCTGTAGTATCCATTACTTGGATTTGGCCAATACTGATGATTTTACCATTTGCTTCAAATTCTTTTAAATCTGTACGCACGATTTTTTCATCGGAATAATCAGATACATCAGAACCGGCTTTCAATAATTCCATACCATATTCTTCTAAGTTCACACCAGCGATAGTTGCTAATTTTTTAGCCGTTTCTTTATCTTTTTCAGTGCAAGTAGGAGAACGGAACAACACTGTATCGGAAATGATAGCAGACAGCATCAAACCAGCAATATTTTTTGGAATCTCTTGTCCATATTGCCAATATAAGTTAGCAAGAATTGTACACGTACAGCCTACAGTTTCATAATGAATGAAAATAGGATTGTCTGTGACCAACCCACCAATACGATGGTGATCAATATTTTCGATTAATTCTGCTTCTTCAATATCGTCAATAATTTGTACTTTTTCATTATGGTCAACTAAAACAACTTTCGTTTTCTTAGCAGGTGCTTCTACGTTAGAACGAATGATGCCATAGTATGTACCATTGTCAACTACTGGGTAACCACCAATGTGAGAGTTTGCTTTGAAATCACGAAGTTTTGTTTCTTTGCTAATCACTTGGCAAGATGTTTTTGTACAAATTTCACCAGCTGTTACATTTGCATTGCCACCCATAGCACCTTCTAAGGCATCAATTAAGCGTTGTGCTGTAATGGTACCTACGTAGGATGTACCGTTTTCCACTACTGGAATGCGGTTCATTTCATATTGTTTACGCCATGCTAACACATCTTGTAACGTTGCTTTTACATCGACTGCTGGAATTGTTTCTAGTACATCTTCTACTGTTACAGCAAAAGAAGTTACGATTTCTGGGTGTTCAAAACCAAAATACTTTAACGCAAAAGATGTTTCTTTATTAGCTTGACCCGCACAAATTGGTTGTGCTGGAAAGCCCATTTGATTTTTTAAATTTGCATAAGAAATTGCAGAACAAATAGAATCTGTATCTGGACTCTTATGTCCTGTTACTAAAATTGTATCTCTTAACATAATGTCACCTCGTATAATCATCACTTGAGTTATATATCAATGTTTCTATATTATACCATAATTAGCCATAAAATGCATACAAAAAAGACCTCGTAAACAACAGTTTACAAGGCCTTCTCATTCGTTTCTATTACGCATTTTTAGAAACTACTTGTTCTCCTTTGTAAGAACCACATGTTGGGCAAACGCGATGCGGCATCATTGGTTCGTGACATTGTGGACAAGCTACATAACCAGGTACTTCTAATTTCCAGTTAGCACGACGACGATCGCGACGGCATTTGGAAAGTCTACGCTTTGGTACTGCCATTATCTGCACCTCCTTAACATAATCACTAGGTATTAATCATCATTTTCTTCCTTCAGCAATGTTCTTAGCACTGCTAATCGAGGATCTACCACAAAGGATTCACAAGAGCATGGTGAAACATTTTGATCTGCTCCACACTGAACACACAATCCTTTGCAATCATCCTGACATAACACTTGAGAGGGCTCATTGATGATTAATGTTTCCCGAATGGTCTCCGTTAGATCAATTTCTTCCCCATCGAAAGAAATTATATAATCGTCTCCATTGTTGGAATGTGTAACACCAAAAGTCTCTTCAAATGGAACAGTATGGGTATAATTAGTATCGGTTAAGCATCTTGAGCACTCATATTGTCCATTTGTTGTTATGGTACCATTCACCACATAATGTTGACCATCATAACGAAGCTCACCACTAATGGTTATATCATGACGGCTCCAAGGAAAAGCAGATACGTCACCAAGATCATTACCTGATGTCGTACATAGAAAAGGGACAATACGTCCAATCTGTTCTTTTGCTTGCTCTACTTGCAGTTTCATAATTTTACCTCGACTATACTATTATAGCTACCTATACTATCTTTGTCAAATGCTAGCCCCTATATGTTGTTAAGTTTTCATAAAACTCATACAAGACTTAGCACTCGACTATCATGTGAAAAAGAGCTCTCCTTATGGAGAGCCCTTATGTATGTGGATTAATTTATCGAAAAATTAATTACATTTCTTCGAATTGGTCTTTACCAACCCCACAAACTGGGCAAAGGTAATCAGCTGGTTGATCTTCGAATTTAACGCCTTCAACAGCTTCGTCGTAAACCCAACCGCATACTACGCAAACGTATTTTTTATCCATTATGTGCACCACCTTTCGTACTAAAAGATTTTGTCTCAGATACTTTATCTGTAAACAGTATACCACTACAATCGAAAACTTTCAATATATTCTCAATCATTTTCTATGTTATTTTTGTATACCTGTTTGCAAACTACGCATAGCAAATGAGTGGTACAACATGGTGAATCCCATCAACGAATGCCTATGTATCACCAACGTCGACTGGCACCGCCACCACCAGAGGAGCCGCCACCAAATCCTCCAAATCCGCCGCCACCGGAACGACCGGAGCCACCGCCCCCTCGTCCTGACGCTAGGATCCACAACAAGGATTGCGTAATGGCGCCGCCAAACACAGTGAAATCAAGGATTAGCAACAGCAATATACCGCCCCCAATCAATAGCATTTCAAAGGGGCTTAGCTCCACTACATTCTTATCTGTATATGTTTGACTACCATCAATGGTGACCCCATATTCCTTAGCCGTTTCACCAACTAATACAGCATAGGTATTGACTACTCCTGTTCCAATATGACCTTGTTTAAAGTGAGGGATAGTATAGTCATCTAAGATTTGTCCTGCTTTCGCATCATTGATTGCGCCTTCTAGGCCATAGCCAACCTCGATGCGCATTTGCTTATCTTTCAGTGCCACCAAGAACAACACGCCATTGTTTGTGTCCTTCTGTCCAATGCCCCAAGAGCGAAATGCTCGATTCGCATAGTCTGTGACGTCATCTCCATCCAATGTTGGCACGATTAAGACGGCTATCTGCGCTTTCGTTTTCTTTTGCAGTTCCAAACCCATGCGATTCATCGATTGAATTTCTTCTTTTGTCAGGGTCTGCGTTTGATCTAAGACATATCCATTCTTAGGGGGATTGGGCACCTCTAAAGCGAAAACAGATAGACTCGTCAGACACATCCATATGGTGACAACTGCACAGCTGATACAAGCAGACCATGCGTATTTTTTCATCATCTTGCCCCCTTTCTTATCTCTATTCATTCCTCATCCTATTCAGTTATTGATAGAATCATACTACACTCGGAATGGATCTCGGTATCTTACTACGATATACCACTACAATGATGCTTATATGCTTTAAAAATAATAACATTCCTAGTACAGGAGCTTGCTATCCTATTGTATTCCATCGCAATCAGTCGCAGCACATACCACTCCTGTAGAAACTTGAGGCCCTATTGTATTCCATAGCAACATTAGAATTGTACTTTCGGTGCACTTTGCGCGCCTTGGTCAGCTTCAAAATATGGTTTTACTTGAAAGCCCATAGGAGTAGCAATTAAGGATGTAGGCAAGGTTCGAATCTTCATGTTATAGGCTTGTACACTGCCATTATAATCTTTACGTGCCACCGCAATACGATTTTCAGTGCCCGCTAATTCATCTTGCAAAGCTCTGAAATTTGCATCAGCTTTTAAGTTTGGATAATTTTCTACCACTACCAACAAACGACTTAAGGCACTACTCAACTCTTGATTGGCTTTTGCTGTTTCTTCTACTGTCTTGGCGCCGCCTAATTTAGCACGTGCATCTGCTACCGCTTGGATGGTTTCTTTTTCATGGGTCGCATAACCTTTCACAGTATTTACTAAGTTGGGAATTAAATCAGATCGGCGTTGTAATTGTGTTTGCACTTGTGCCCATTGCCCATTCACTTGTTCTTCCGTTTGCACTAATCCATTGTAGGAACTGAATATCCAAATTAAAAGAATACCTACAATACCTAAACCAATTAACCATGACTTTTTCATAAGTCCTCCTTTACAATATATATTCCTTTTGTATGTACCTCTATTATACATCGTTTTTATCATCTTTTATAGCAACTATATTTTTTCATTCTATTAGGCTATAATGAAAGCATGTTGAAAGTCCCAGTGATTCAGAAGGATGATTCACTACTCTATATAGGAGGTATTATGAAAACTAAGTTAACAGAATTATTAGGTATTCAGTATCCTATCATTCAAGGTGCTATGGCTTGGACATCTGAGCACACCTTAGCAGCTGCCGTTGCCAACGCTGGAGCTACTGGCGTTATCGCTACCGGCGGTCGTGACACAGTATGGGTTCGCCAAGAAATCCGTCAATGTAAATCCTTAACAGATAAACCATTTGGTGTAAACTTAATGCTAATGGCACCAAACTTAGATGATATCTTAGCTGTTATCGTAGAAGAAAAACCAGCTTTCGTTACCTTAGGTGCAGGCAATCCTGTTCCTTTCATTGAACCATTACATGCCGCAGGCATCAAAGTCATCCCTGTGGTACCGAATGTAAAATTAGCTAAACGGGTAGCAGCAGCTGGAGCAGATGCCATCATCATTGAAGGCCAAGAAGCTGGTGGCCACATTGGCACACAAACAACAATGGCTTTACTAGAAAACGTTGTGCCAGAAGTTGATATCCCTGTGGTCATCGCTGGCGGTATCGTTGACGGACGTGGTTTAGCTGCTGGTTTGACTATGGGCGCCTCTGGTGTACAAATGGGATCTCGCTTCATCCTTGCAGAAGAATGTAAAATGCATCAAAATTGTAAAGAAGCTATTATCAACGCTACAGATACTGACTCCACTGTAACAGGTCTTACTTTCAACCATGGCGTACGTGGTCTAAAAAGTGAATTTACCGCTCGTTATTTAGAAGCTGAATATAGCTGCGCTCCTAAAAGTGAATTGACAGCTATGGCTATCGGCACCAACAAAAAAGCTGCCGTGGAAGGCGACACTGTGAACGGTGTTGTGCAAGTAGGACAAGGCTTGAATCGCTTAACACAAGTAGAACCAGCCAAAACCATCGTAGAATCCGTTGTGGCTGAGGCAAAAGAAGCAATTAAACAAGCGCAACAATTCATATAGTCATATCTAGGAGGTTACTATGCTACCATTTAAAGGAAAGTATCCAAAATTAGATCCAAAAAGTCACGCTATGCCAGGTGCTGAGCTTGCTGGCGATGTAGAATTAAAAGAATATGCCTCTGTATGGCAAAATGTATCTGCTCGTGGAGACGTCAATAAAATCGTTGTAGGACGATACTCCAACGTACAAGATAATTCTGTACTTCACGTAGACGATGACCACGCTTGTATCCTTGGTGACTTTGTAACCATTGGTCACAGCGCCATCATACACGCCTCTACCCTAGAGGACCACGTATTGGTGGGCATGGGGGCCATCGTTCTTAGTCGTTGTCATATCGGCCGTGGCTCCATCATCGGCGCAGGCGCTCTCGTCCTAGAAGGCACAGAAATCCCACCCTACTCTTTAGTTGTAGGCAGCCCTGCAAAAGTCATTCGTACAGACGAAACAATGATTACAAAAATCCACAACCAAGCTGTGAAATACAAAACATTGTGGACCAAAGAATATGGATTCTTGCCAGATGCTGACGGCGAAGTATGGGATCCTAGCCAAACCATCGTATAAAACAACAGAATGAATCTTTATAAAAAGAGCTGTATAGTATTCCCTATACAGCTCTTTTAGTGCATTCTTTATCTCGTAATCGTGCATACCTATTGTCTTATAACAGAAAATAAGTTGCTCGACGTATCCTTACCTTTTCTAAAAAATCTATTATAATTATTTGACTCTCATATATATTTAATGTGAATATCAGCCAATATAAAACGGATATTTGACACTATAGTTCAAATATCCGCTATTTTATAATATTTATTTAGCTAGCTCATGTTATTCCATATACAACACTACTTCCCCTTGTTCCAAGGACGCTTGTATATCAATAATCCGCTGATTACTACTCCCTCTAAATGCCAGCCCAGGATCTCGTAACTCATCCACGAACTTCCCATCTACTAAGATATGGCATCGCTCTAACAATTGTCGTTTATTAGGGCACGCCAATATTTCTTCATAGGTATATCCCGAATAGACCCAAATTGGTTTTTGCGGCGCTACTGTTAATACTCTATCCACTAAGGGTAGCAATCCGTCAACATTTTGAAATGGTTCTCCTCCTAATAAGGTCAATCCACTGCATGCAGGAGCCATGACATAGGAGAGCAATCGCTGTGTATCTGATTCGGTCCATTCTTTGCCAGCGGAAAAATCTTGGTATTCTTCGTTAAAGCAATTATAGCAACAATGGGTGCACCCAGTAACGAATAAGGATGTACGGATGCCCTCACCATTAGCAATATCATATTGTCTAAGCTGTCCATAGCGCATAGTACAACCTTCTTTCATCAGTGTATTAAATATGCATCACTCGATCTTTTATCTCCTTCGTACGGCCTTCATTCCAGAAGTTTTCCCCTAAATAACCGCATGTTCTACGAATGACCGTTAAGGTATCACGATTGGTATTATGACACCGAGGACATTCCCATTGCACTTGATCATTGACGATGATCTCACCATCAAAGCCACATTCATGGCAATAGTCAGATTTCGTATTAAATTCCGCATAGGAAATGGTATCGTAAATATACTGCATCATGGTCAACAAAGCAGGAATATTATTATTCATATTAGGGATTTCTGCATAGGAAATACATCCTCCTGTGGATAATTTTTGGAACTCCGATTCAAAAGCAAATTTGTCGAATACATTAATTTCTTCTCGTACGTTCACATGGTAACTATTGGTATAGTACCCTTTGTCCGTAATATCTGGAATTTCCCCAAACCGTGCTCTATCAATGGAGGAGAAACGATTTGTCAGGCTTTCAGCTGGCGTACCATAAAGGGCAAAGCCAATGTTGTGTTTGTTGCGCCATGTTTCCGTAGCATTATGCAAACGTTCCATCACTTTTTTAGCAAACTCATAGCCTATGTCTGATGTATTGGAATCTCCCACAATTAGCTTGGTCGCCTCATATAAACCGATATAGCCCAAGGAAATCGTTGCATACCCACCTTCTAGTAAAGGACGAATTGGCGCCCCCTTAGGCAAGCGAGCAATGGCTCCATATTGCCAATGAATGGGTGACACATCACTGGTCACATCTTTCAATAAATCATAGCGGAATAGCAAGGCTTTTTCTGCTAATTCTAGACGTTTTTCAAGGATTTCAAAGAACACATCTTCCTTGCCTTGTGCTAAAATTCCAATTTGCGGTAAATTTAAGCTCACTACGCCCATATTAAAGCGACCATTGAATACATACTCGCCCTTTTCATTTTTCCAAGGAGACAAGAAGGAGCGACATCCCATAGGAGCAAATACATTGCCCTCATAGATTTCTTTCATTTTTTTCGCAGAAATATAGTCTGGGTACATGCGTTTCGCCGTACATTGCGCTGCCAATTCTGTTAAATAGTAATATTCGCTAGTTGGATGTACATTGTGTTCATCAAGCACATAAATCAACTTAGGAAAAGCTGGTGTAATGTACACATCAGCTTCATTTTTAATACCTTGGATGCGTTGTTTTAAAATTTCTTCATCGATTAACGCAGCTTCTTTTGCCAATTCACTAGTGGGATCAAAATGCATGAACAAAGTCACAAATGGGGCCTGTCCATTGGTGGTCATCAATGTATTAATTTGGTACTGTATGGTTTGTATGCCGTCTTTTACCTCTTTTTTCGTACGGTTCCAAGCAATTTCTTCTGCTTTTGTCACATCTGGAGTCATGCCATACACTTCGACTTGTTCTTGCAGTGTTAACTCCAAATATTTATCATAGGATTTCCGCACGTAAGGAGCCAATATACGGTCGATGCCGTTAATACTTTGCCCCCCATATTGACCAGATGCCACCTGCGCAATGATTTGCGTTGTTACCGTACATGCCACCTGAAAGGATTTAGGCGTATCAATGCGTTTTCCATTGATAACGGTGCCATTCGTCAACATATCTTCTAAGTTGACCAAACAGCAATTAAACATAGGTTGGATGATATAGTCCATATCATGGAAATGGATGGCACCACTATCATGAGCCTGTACTATATCCGTAGGAATCAACTTTCTACGAGCAATATCCTTACTCACTTCTCCGGCAATCAAATCGCGCTGTGTAGACACAATGGACGCATCTTTATTGGAATTTTCATCTAGGACTGCTACATTAGACCGATTGAGCAAACCAAAGACATCTTTATCCGTCGTATTTTCCACACGCTTGAAAGCTTGTACTGCTTTATAATTTTCATAGGCACGAGCCGTGGCAGGATTATTATTTTCTAGGAGCTTATAATACACTTGATCTTCAATGGCATAGATGGTAATATTACGTCCCATTTTTTCAGCATAGGCTTCGATTTCATTGGCGATTTGCAATGCCAATCCTGGCGTATACACCCCCGTACTACTATGCATAGCCTTTTCGATAGCCACAATGATCTTTTCTTTATCAAAGGCAGCCTCTTTGCCATCCCGTTTTATTACCTGTATCATAGTATAACCTCCTATTGACTCACGTCCCCTATGCCAGTATGAGCATGATGGACATTCGATTTAGTATGAACTATACGCAATATATAACAGATACACTAACTATCTTTACATTGCACAGTTAAATCAAAATGTAGACATATAAAAAGAGCAGTCTCTGCTCCTGTCTATAGTTTGTCTACACCTGTAGAGTATTCTTACTTAATCTTTAATGCCTAGGCATTCGATAAGTTCTAGGACCATTGTTTTCAAGAACTTACTCATGTGTCTAATCATCTAGTACGGTGTTAGATGTTTCACTAGAGACTACCCTGCATGGGTTTCATTGACTTTAGTTTACAACATCTTGTAGGTAATTTCAATCTAAACCACTATATCATGTATACCAATTAGATATAGTAAACTTGTAAAAAATCATAGAATCATATAATTTCGGAGAACTACCACACTTTGTGAATCACTAAATTGCATGGATAAAGGGCTTTCAACGAATGACTAATTGATATAGAACATGGATTGACATTCCCCTAATCTTTCAACAACAATCTCTGGTCGCTCAGCAATAGATATAATGCACCGAACACAAAAAAAGCGACTACATCCAATAGGATCTAATCGCTTTTTATAACCTAGGTCTTATAATTTAATTTTTGTAGCAATCCATGCAGATAGGATAGCTTTCAATATATCACCCACCACAAATGGATAAAATAAAATCCCCAAGGCTTTATGTAATCCATCAACTGTAAATGGTATATTGGCAACAGACATAAAGTAAGGTACTGCCGCTACATAGGTAATGACTATGCTTACCACAGTCGCTACTACAGCATATCTAAGAAATCGTTTTTCAGTTCCTTTTAGACAACTAACTGCTGTATATGCAATCGGCCAAATTAGAATAAATCCGCCTGTAGGCCCCAGTATTTTCCCCATACCACCAGTAAATCCGGTAAATACAGGTAATCCCACTGCTCCTAATAAAACATAGACTAATACTGTCAAAAATGCTTGCTTTGGTGGCAATAATAGACCAATCAAACAAAGTGCAACGGTAATTAAGGAAATCATTCCTACTCCCATTGGGTTGGGAATCGATAATTGAGCCATTACACAAACTAATGCCACGAGTAACGCCATTTTTGTCAACTCTCTAGTCTTTAACATTTACTAACTCCTCTTCATAAATCCATTTACAACGAGCACGCCCTCCATGAGTACCGACTAATTCACACTCACCAATTTGTGTATGCTTTTCTGAATGGATTGTAAGTTTTTCTACATAAATAACATCTCCACCATAAAATGGCGCAGAAAACGTAATATCTAATTGAAGTAACATTGTTTCATCTAACACGTGATGGGCCATGTGTGATAACACCATTAATTCTGGTACAACAGGAACTTCTTCCCGATAGATGGGATTATCGTCTTGAATGGCATCGACAAACTCAAGAATTGATTCTGGTGTAAACACAAATTTCGTTCTTGTTCTGTCTTTCAACTCACCTGGCCAAACCTTTGGCATTTCCCCCAATGAAACTTCATCATGGTGATTCCATTCGGAATCGAACCGTTCTAACATCGTGGACACTAAGGTGCCTTTTGAATTACAAACCGTCACTATATGTTCTTGCTTTCTTGGGGTATAGTTAATTTGTAACTGCGGTGATCTTGTAGTTCGTTTGTATTGCACATTTCGTACAATCACGGCATTCGGTACTTCTCTTACACTTGCTAAACCTTTACAAAGTGTATGCATAGTACTACCTCCTCCCCATAACATGGGTATACTGGATCTGACAAGCTTACATGATTCTTACATTCTGTTACACCTTTATTATAAGAAATCAAGCGTCATATAGTCAACTTATTTTTCAAATTAATTGTTTACATATAGTAATTGACTGTTCATATGTATTACACAAGGAAATCAAAAGGACTGCCATAGAGCGCTTCTCCCCTTCTATGACAGTCCTTATCTATTCTTTTCTACATCTCGACGATGCGACTTGTTTACTTAGAAAGAGTATCCTACTCCTGCATGCAAACCTTTCACATCCGTTTTATTTTGATTCATATTGTATTGATCATATTGATAGTACACATTTAAATCAATATCTGGACGTAATCCATAGGAAGCTCCCACTTGGTAAGTTCCTTTAATATCATTACCGAAACCTACTTTAGCAAAGCCTTCAATTTTATCAGCTAATTGCGTGTGACCAATTACACCTGCTTGGTAACCAAACCCATTTTGTTTAGGTCCCATATCTACGTATGTACCAGCACCGTATACATTGATATTAGGATGTACCGCATAAGCACCAGCCAATTGATGATCTTTAATATCAGCACCTGTACGATGTACTTTATTAAAGGAATATTGTGCCGCTAAATTATCGGATACACCTTGCTGTGCAGATACGCCAAAGCCATCTTTACGTTTTGTATCTTGGGCTGTTTTTTTAGATAAAGAATATTCAGCGGCTACTTTTGTTTCGCCTGCATTAATATTTGTGACAGGAACAGCAGCTGCGAATGCAGAAGCACTAAAGGCAGCTAAAACAGCTGTGGCTACTATGATTTTCTTCATAATATCCTCCTACTATGAGTATCTTATCGTTTCATGAAAGCTGGTACGTCTGGAGAGTTTCCTGTAGCACCGAATGGGCTTTTACGAGCAAAACTATTGGAAGAACCTTGGTCACCAAAACCAGTAGCTACCACAGTGATGTACACTTTGTCGCCTACATTTTCATCGATAACAGAACCGAAGATAATATTTGCTTCTGGATCTGCTGCTTCAGAAATAATTTCTGCTGCTTCATTAATTTCAAATAAGCTTAATTCTTCGCTACCAGTGATGTTTAACAAGATGCCTTTTGCACCGTCAATGGAAGTTTCCAATAGTGGGCTATTGATTGCTTGTTTCGCAGCATCTACAGCGCGGTTTTCACCTTCGCCTACGCCGATACCCATCAATGCTTCACCTTGGTTTGTCATGATAGTTTTTACATCGGCAAAGTCAAGGTTGATTAAACCTGGTTTTGTAATTAAGTCAGAAATACCTTTGATACCTTGACGCAATACTTCATCAGCAGTCAAGAATGCATCTTTCAAAGATGTTTTACGGTCAATAATACCCAACAAACGGTCATTCGGAATTGTGATGATTGTATCCACTTTACCAGTTAATGCTTCAATACCACGTTCAGCTTGTTCCTTACGTTTTTTACCTTCAAAGCCGAATGGTTTTGTTACAACACCTACTGTTAATGCGCCAGCTTCACGAGCACATTCTGCTACTACAGGAGCTGCACCAGTACCAGTACCACCACCCATACCAGCAGTTACGAATACCATATCAGCACCTTGTAATGCTTTCAAAATATCTTCGCGACTTTCTTCTGCTGCTTCACGGCCTACTTCTGGATTCGCACCAGCGCCTAAGCCTTTAGTAGCCTTCTCACCAATTTGGATGCGAACAGGTACATTAGTACCATCTAATGCTTGTGTCTCTGTATTAGCTACTAAGAAATCAACATTTTCTAAGTCGCTGCCAATCATACGAGATACGGCATTTCCGCCGCCGCCACCAACACCAATAACTTTAATTTTTGCAAACTCTGACATCGAATGCTCCTCCTCTTTACTAGAGATATATTTCATATGCTATTACAATGACATTATACTACTAGTCTATCTTATCATTTATAATTTGCTTTTATTTTACAATATATTTTATATTTTTTCAATGAAAGTCAAAAATTGACTTTAAATTTTCTATGTATGTAGTCGTTTTGTTAATAATAATCTACGGATAGCCGCTGTATTTTGAAATAAACGCAACCCAAATGAGATCAATGCTACATAATATAAATCTATGCCTACCACATTTCCTAAAAATACCAATACTGCTGCTAATAAGGAATTAGAAAAGAACCCTGTAATAAAAATAGACAGTCCAAATGTTCTTTCTATAGCTGCTCTTGTGCCGCCAAAAACAGAATCCAAGGCAGCTAGAAGTGCTACAGATGTGTATTTAGCATAGGCTACTGGTACATCAAAGGGAGTAAGAATACCAATGACAATACCTAGCAGTAATCCTCCTATAATCCACACGTATACCATCATTGGCCTCCCTTCACTTTGATGTAATTTTGTTTTATCGTTCCATCATAAGCTGGGACAGTTACATGCTCTTCATCTTGAATTTTCACTTCAATCCCCCAATATTTGAGAGACTCTACTACACCACCTCTCATAGTGAGAGCCGAATGCAGTGTTTTTGTATCTCCAATGGCTTTAATGATAAATGGTGGGGCAAAAATTTTTCCATTGACTGTAACGGTTGGTCCTGAGCAACGAATTTCTGAAGTTCCTATCAACCGTTGGTCATTAATAGAAATAGCCTCTGCTCCAGCTGCTCTCAATTCATTGACAATACGTAGCATATCTTCATCATGAATTAGATATAAATTGGGATTTTCTCCATCTTTCACAGGTGTTTTACTATCCGTTATAGTTAAAATCACGCCTGGACCTTCTACATCGACTAAGGAAGCCCTAAGGGCTAATAGTCGATTTTCTTCTTTCATACCCTCTAGACTTCCTTCTTCTTTCATAGTAGCAATTTGTTTTTTAAGGCCCGCCCGTTCTTCTTGAAGAGAGTGAATCTTTAGTGCCAACTCTCCACTTCTTTGTATGTTTATATTGCCATCTGCAATAGTCTGCGTCATTCTGTACTGCGTAACAAGCATAACCCCTACAATCATACTTACTACAGCTATGGCGATACGCCCTTGTTTCAACTTTGTACTCCTTTATTGTGTTTTAATAAAAGGGGATTTAATATTTACATCGATAAACTCAGCAGATACATGACGTTGTGCAATATCCACAAGCATATCTGCAGTTATTTTTGCTTTTTCTTCTAAATTATTACGATCACCAATATGAATTGGCAATCCCTCTACGGTATAGGCGATAATTTTATCTGCATCCCCTACATTAATTTCACCAATTTGCTTTCGTTTATCTTCTGTGAAAGCCTCCATATACGCAATGGCTCCACGGATTCCCTCAGCTTCTATAGTATCACCTAATAATGCATTCCCTAACCGCACTCCAGAAATAATGGGTACAGTTGTGTCAGGAATGGTGGCACTACTAGCAATGACCATACCCTGTCGATCCAAGGAAACAAAACCAAATTGAGATGGAACTACAACCAATGCTTTTCGTTCTTTCACATCTACCTGCAAAGTAAGTGGTAATGCATAAGATACATGTGCCGTATCCACACGTATATCCTTTTGTAAACGCTCTTCTAAAGCGCCCGTTCTAACCCGCAAAATATTGACAGGATACCCTAAATCACCTATGTGTACCACATCTTCTGACGTTAATTGACTAGTTCCTGTCACCTGAATTTGACCAATTGGCAACGGTAATGTAAAGAGACCGATTAATATGCAGGCCCCGATGACTACTTTCCAGACTGCTGGCTTTGATTGTTTACGTGGTTTTGACTTCCGTCTACGTCGTACACGTTTAGGTCCTTCTGGTGTATCTATGGTCACAACTTCCCAGCCATCTTCTATGGAATGCCTCTGTCTTTCATTCGTTGGTTGTTCCTCAAATGAAGGAACGCTCTGCTCCTCTTGCGTTTGAAACCCATTTACATTCATAGCTACTCCTAAAATTTATGCAATCCAGCTGAATGAAGAATTTGTTCACACAATTCAGGAAATTCAATTCCTATAGCTTTTGCTGCTTTAGGTACTAAAGATGTAGCTGTCATACCTGGTACTGTATTATATTCCAGTACAAACATGTCATCTGTGCTGTTCATCATGATATCTACACGGATTACACCAGCGCATTGCATTTGCTGATATACAGACTCACCAATACGTTGCATGGTAGCAGCTTGTGCTTCTGTAATTGGTGCTGGCACCAAATAATCAGTAGCACCTGTTGTGTATTTAGAGGCATAATCATATTCCCCTGAATGTGGTCGAATTTCAATCACTGGCAAAGCTTTCCCATCTAATACAGACACAGTAAATTCCCGACCATCTACAAATTCTTCTACTACGATGACATGGTCGATATCTAATACTTGTTTCACTTCTGCATCAACAGTTGCTGCATCTTTAATAATAGCGACACCAATACTAGATCCTTGACTAGCTGCCTTCACAACAAATGGCACTTTGAAATTAGCATGAATATCCTCTAGAATTGCTCCCACAGATTCTAATTGGCTATCGTAGGATTTTGAGTTTGCTGTAGGAATTTGAGCCCCTAAAAATACATGTTTGCTCATCTTTTTATTCATACCTACTGCATGAGCCATAACACCGGAGCCTGTATAGGGAATACCTGCCATTTCAAGAGCCCCTTGTAAAGCTCCATCTTCACCATATTTACCATGGATCGCATTAAATACAATATCACATTGCAACTCTTGTAAATCTCGTACTACTGTACTAGGATTACATTCTAACGTTGTAGCTGCATAGCCTTTACTTTGTAATGCTTCTGCAATAGCTGCCGCCGTTCTTCTAGATACATCAGCCTCTTTTGATGGTCCTCCCATGAGGACAATAATACGTTTATCCTTCACTTTATTTTTCCTCCAACAAAGCTAACAGTTTAGGTCCAAATTGATTGATATTACCTGCCCCCATAGTGATAACTAAATCATTAGGTGCAATATATTCTAATACAGTTTCTGGCAATGAATTTACATCTGCCACATAGTGAACCTCTTCGCCTGTCAATTCTTTAATCATCAATGGAATGGACATACCATCAATACCAGCCTCAGGCTTTTCACCAGCACTATAAATATCTGTAATAAACACAAGGTCTGCCTCTTTGAAGGCCGTGCCAAATTCACGGAGCAACAGTTTCGTACGACTATATCGATGAGGTTGGAATAAAATTACTACACGATGATCTTCTAAAGATTTAGCCGCCTTAATAGTAGCCGCAATTTCTGTAGGATGATGAGCATAATCATCTACCACCCAAACATCTTTTACATGACCTTTTGTCTCAAATCGACGTTTCGCACCAATAAATTTACGCAATGCTTGAGCAACTACTTCAAAGGAAATTCCTTCTCCTAATGCTACCACAAGTGCCCCTAGTGCATTCAACGCATTATGTTGACCTGGTACAGCTAAACGTAATGTACCTAATACACTATCTTTATGAACTACTTCAAAGGTAGTAATCCCTTGTTCTATGCGTAAGTTGTCAATGCGATACTCATTACCTACCCCTAAACCATACGTGATACATGTGCGCTTAATGTCTGGCATAATACGTCGAATCGATGGATTATCGCCACATACTACAGCAATACCATCTTCTGGTAACTTCATAGAAAACTCTGTGAAAGCTCTCAATAAGTTTTCCACCGTCCGATAATGGTCCATGTGGTCATTTTCAATATTCGTGATTACAATGCGCTTAGGATTTAAATGCAAGAAAGACCCATCACTTTCATCAGCTTCAGCAATACTATATTTACCTTTACCTACATGGCTACTGCCATTTAAATAATCAACTTCTCCACCGATGATGATAGTTGGATCTTGGTTTGCTTCCATGAAAATTTGTCCAATCATAGACGTAGTTGTAGTCTTACCATGTGCACCAGCAACAGCAATACCATACGTTTCATCTAACACTGCCTTCACCACATCTGAACGGTGTAAAATTGGAATATTTCTTTCTCTAGCCCCTACAATTTCAGGGTTATCGTCATGAATGGCAGTAGAGCGAATGACTACATCTACGCCTTCTACATGAGCAGCATCATGACCCATAAAAATAGTAGCCCCTGCATTTCTAAACTTTTCTGTAATAGCAGATTCTTGGATATCGGAACCAGAGACAATAAATCCTTTTTCAATCAAAACATGCGCAATGGCACGCATACCAGAACCAGCAATTCCGATTAAATGTATACGTTTATAGGTATCTAACATAGAGATACTCCCTCCTATAATTTTTTAATAGATATAGCCAACTTAGCAATTTCTATAGCTGCCTGAGGCTTTCCTAATTGTAATGTAGCTTGTGCCATACGTTCGCGACATCCCCGATCCTCTAACATTACATCGACCGCTTGTAGTAATCTTGTACCCTCTAATTCTTTATCCACTATCATCGTAGAAGCACCAGCCTCTACAAAAGCTTTCGCATTAAAGGTTTGATGATCAGCAGCGGCATACGGATAAGGAATTAAAATAGATGGTATGCCACGTACAGCCAATTCTGCCAGCCCTATGGCTCCCGAGCGAAAAATAGCCATATCTGATGCAGCCATGGCCATATCCATATTGTCTAAATAGGGAACAATATGTGATGTTGGGCTATAAACGTCTCCTTCTTGTATACCTAATGATTCACAAACACGGCTATACTCATCCGTACCTGTAGCATGGATAATTTTAATATCCTCTCTACCTTTATAGTGTTCATGAACGGCTTGCATCGCTGTATTAATACTTCGTGCACCACGGGATCCGCCAGCCACTAAGATAGCTGTTTGATCATTTTGTAATCCAAAGTAAGCTCTAGCTTCTTCTCGATTTGCAGCAACTACATTGGGACGTACAGGATTCCCTGTATACACCACTTGCTTTGCTTTTGGAAACTGTTGAATTGCTTCTTCATAGCCCACAGCCACCACATCCACAAATCGGCTTAAAATTTTATTTGTTATGCCTGGCACCACATTTTGTTCTTGAATTAATGTTGGAATCCCACGTAAAGCAGCCGCTAATAGCAGAGGACCACATACATATCCACCAGTACCAATAACAATATCTGGCTTAAACTCAGAGATTAACTGATTGGCTTTCCACAAGGAGGACAGTGTTTTACCTGCTGTTACCAATGTATCTAAGGACAATTTACGTTGCAATCCTTGTACAGGTAATGTAGTAAATCGAATCCCTTCTTTAGGAACAATCCGTGATTCAAGGCCTCTTTCAGTCCCTACATAGAGAAAGTTAGCATTTACCATTGTTTCTAATGTTTTATAAATCGTGAGGGCTGGATAAATGTGACCACCAGTACCTCCACCTGAAATCATGATATTCATGTATGACCCCTTACAATTGTTCTACTAATCTTCGGAAATGATCGCCTCTATCTTCAAATCGTGCATACCAGTCAAAACTTGCACATGCTGGAGATAATAATACTACATCCCCTTCTTCCGCAATACGAGCACTTAAGGATACAGCTTCTTCCATAGATTCACAACGATGAATGTGTGGTACACCCACTTTTACAGCAGCTTCAGCAAAACGTTGTGCTGCTTCACCAATTAGAATTAGTTCTTTTACATTGGTTTTCACTAACTCCATCATTTCTTCTAAGTCGGTCATTTTATCCTTACCACCTGCGATCAATACAAGAGGTGTAGTAAAAGACTCTAAAGCTTTAATAGTAGAGTCCGTATTGGTTGCTTTAGAATCATTATAGTATGTAACTCCATTTAGAGTACGAATCCGTTCTAAACGATGTGCCACACCATGGAACTTAGCAATAGCCTGATAGATATCTTCTACAGGCACACACAATGCGTAGGTTAGGGCAATAACACTCAAAATATTTTCAATATTGTGAGACCCTGGAATATGGATATCTTTTGTCGTAATCACTGGTACTGCTTTACCATGCATTACTGCATAGCATGTATTGTTTTCAAAATACGCTCCATCTGTGACAGGTCGTTCTTGACTAATGCCTAACACATGTCCTTTTACTCGTTTGGCCATGTCTGCCACAATCGAAGAATCAAAGTTTAATACTGTCCAATCCTCTAATTCTTGATTACGGAAAATGTTCTCTTTCGCTTCTTGATATCGTTCCATCGTTTTATGGCGCAATAAATGGTCTGGTGTCACATTGAGCAAGATAGCCCCTTTGGTACGGAACTTATCGATGCTTTCCAATTGGTAGGATGAAAGTTCAGCTACTAATACACCCGTTTCAGGTACTGCCAAGGCTTGTTCGCTAAGAGAATAACCAATATTGCCACCTACATAGACATCCCATTTTGCTTCTTTCAATACTTCTGCCAACAAAGAAGTCGTTGTGGTTTTACCATTTGTACCTGTCACACCTAGAATAGGAGCTTTTGATACTTCATAAGCAATTTCTACTTCCCCTACTACAGGAATATTTCTTTTTTTCGCCTCTTGAATGATGGGTATTTCTAAAGAAATACCAGGTGATACAACTACTCTCGTAGCCGTATCAAGCAACACAAAATCTTGTTGCCCCGTAATTACTTCTATATGATTGTCTGCCAAACGCTGACTTTCAGCAGGATCAAAATCAATTCTTTTATAATCATTAAGCGTTACAGTAGCGCCTAATTTAGCCAATGTGTGGGCTACACCAATACCACTAAGTCCCGCACCTAATACCAATACATGAGAACCTGAATAATCCATTCTAACCACCTAACCCTATATGCAAGAATAACGGCCCTTACTAGTAGAGCCGTAATCTATATTATTTCATACTTAATAGCGCTATACCCAATAAAGCCATTATCAAAGAAACGGCCCAGAATACATATACCACTTTTCGCTCACTCCAGCCACCTAATTCAAAGTGATGGTGAATTGGGCTCATACGGAAAATACGAACCCCTCTAGTTTTAAAAGAGGCTACCTGCAAAATCACAGATAAGGCTTCTACTACAAATACAAAGCCTATCACAATTAATAAAAGTTCTGTTTTTGTAGCGATAGCCATTCCCGCAAAAGCACCACCTAATGCTAGAGACCCAGTATCACCCATGAATACTTTCGCTGGATTCGCATTAAAATATAAAAATCCCAAGCAAACTGCACTCACAATAATACCAAAGAAAGTGACACTTAAGGAGCCTACTAATAATCCTACCACTGCAAAAGCCGCTCCTGCAATAGCAGAAATACCCGTTGCCAGTCCATCTAAGCCATCTGTTAGGTTAACAGCATTCGTTGTCCCTAAAATAATAATAAACGCCAACACATAATAGGCGTAACCAAGATCTACAGTGGTATCCACTAAAGGAATCCACAAAGTAGTTGGCAATGCTGCATAAGCGATAGAGATATAGCAAAATATGATAGCTAGCACCGCTTGACCCAGTAATTTTTGTTTTGCTGTTAATCCTAAATTACGGCGTTTGACAGCTTTAATGAAATCATCACTAAACCCTAATGCACCATGACCTAATGTTAAAAATAATAGCATCCACAATGTTACAGAATAGGGTGGTACTATGCATACAGTTATGACTAAGGCTAGCATCATAAATAAACCGCCCATTGTAGGTGTCCCCGCTTTAGCTAAATGTGCCTGAGGTCCATCTTCACGAATCGATTGTTGCGCTTTCAGTCGCTGCAACAGAGGAATCCCTATTTTACCGAATACTAATGTACTTATCAGGGCTAAGCCAAAGGCTACTGCATAGTCCATATTCATGTCACATGTCTCCTTACTTATTCATGTCGTTCTTTAAAATCTTCAATAATACGTTCCATTTTAAGACCACGAGACCCCTTCACTAGAATCACATCGCCGTCTTGTTTTACATCATAGTAAGCATTAGCAATATCAAGATGACTTTTCCCTACGTATACATGAGGAACACCTGCTTGCTTCGCCACAGAGGCAGTTATCTTCATCATATCACCAAAGGTAAACACCATATCATAGTGCTCTTCACCGAGAATCCTGCCAATCTCCTCATGAGCTACTTTAGAATGGTCACCTAACTCTAACATATCTCCTAGCATAGCAATTTTACGAGTTCCTTGCAACTGTCCAATGGCACGAATAGACTCTGCCATACTATTGGGATTGGCATTATAGGCATCATTCAAAACTGTGAACGTTGGAAATGCTACAATCTCTTGTCGCATAGGAATCCCTGGAAACTCCTTAAAAGCCTCCACAATTTCTGGTTTTGGTACACCTAAAATGGTCCCCACTGCAATAGCAGATAATGCATCATATACATTGTGAATCCCAATCATTGGCAAAAATACATTCCAATCACCTGATAGATCATGAACAGTAAAATTAATCCCTTTTGACGTATATTCTAATTGAATTCCTTGTACCTGAGCGCATTCTTGCATACCATAGGTCACAACCTTAGCATCCGTTACCTCTTCCATGGGTAATACAAAAGGATCATCATGATTTAATACAGCTGCTCCTGTGCTAGGTAAGGCTTCAATCAATTCTTGTTTCGCTTTTCCAATATTTTCTTGAGACCCTAATAGTTCAATATGGCTGGTGCCTACATTGGTAATAACACCAATTGTAGGCTCTGCAATCTCTGCTAATTCTGCAATTTGACCAAGTCCACGCATCCCCATTTCAAGAACGCATACATCATGGTCTTCTGTTAATTGTAATAACATCTTCGGAACACCGATTTCGTTATTATAATTCTTCTCTGTTTTGAGCACTGTAAAAGCTTTTTCTAACACAGCGCTAATCATTTCTTTTGTGGTTGTTTTCCCAGAGGAACCCGTAATGCCAATGACAGGGATGGGAAAGCGTCTACGATGATAGGTTGCTAACTGTTGATACGCTCGTAGCGTATCTTCTACTTCAATACAAACTAAGCCATCAATGGTTTTACCACGTTTCACCACAGCACCTGTAGCACCACGTTCTTTGGCAACTGTTAAGAAGTCGTGACCATCAAATGTCATCCCTTCCAATGCCACAAACAAACCATTTTCTCCAATCGTTCTTGTATCTGTCGATACATCAGCAAAGGTACAAGCAGTTGTTTCTCTACAAGATCCTTGTGTTGCCTCTAGCACTTCTTGCACTGTAAAATGTGCCATATTATCTCTCCTTCAAGGCTTCTCTTGCCACTTCACGATCATCAAAGTGGATTGTTTCATCTTTTAAAATTTGATAATCTTCATGACCTTTACCTGCAATGATAACTACATCTCCTGTGGTTGCCTCTTTGATTGCCTTATGAATCGCTTCACGACGGTCTACAATAACTTCATAGGTAACACCATCATGTAAACCTTCTTTTACACCTAGCTCTACATCGTTCACGATTTGTACAGGATCTTCTGTTCGAGGGTTATCGGATGTCACAAATACACGATCTCCAAATTGTGATGCAATACGTCCCATGATAGGGCGTTTGGTAGCATCTCTATCTCCACCACAGCCAAAAACCACTAAGATACGATTTTCTACAATTTTCTTCGCTGTTTGTAGAATATTTTCTAATCCATCTGGTGTATGAGCATAATCCACAACGACCGCAAAATCTTGTCCTTCTTCAATGAGCTCAAATCGACCTGGTACAGCCGTAAAAGTAGATAATGCTTTCACAATCTGTTCCATTGTCAACCCTTCATACAAAGCAGCTCCTACGGCCGCCAAGGTATTATACACATTGAACATACCTGCAATCTTCGTAGAAATTGGATAGTTTTTGCCATTATAGGATAGAGTAAATTGGGAAGATTTGGCAGTAATCGCTAAATCAGAGGCATTCATTGTGCCTTTTCCTTCTGTACTGTATGTAATCATAGGTGCCGTGGTCACATCTACAATCGCTTGACCATAGGCACCATCTACATTGATAACAGCGCCCTTACCTTCTTTCACTTGATAGGAAGCACTCACTTGTTTAAATAACTTCGCTTTTGCCGCTAAATAATTATCGAATGTTTTGTGAAAATCTAAGTGATCCTGCGTTAAATTAGTAAACACAGCCGTATCATATTCTACACCTGCTGTACGTCCTAATGCTAAGGCATGAGAGGAAACTTCCATAATACAATGTGTCACACCAGCATCTACCATTTGTTGTAAAATTTGCTGCAAATCTGCTACATCTGGTGTGGTGTTATGAATTGGATAGGATTGGTCATCAATCAAAATATGTACGGTCCCAATAATCCCCACTGTGTAACCTTGGGAGCGCAACATATGACCAATAATATGAGTCGTGGTAGTTTTACCATTCGTTCCTGTTACACCAATCATACGCATTTTCGATGCTGGATAATCATAGAAAAAAGGAACAGCATCTTGTAGTGCTTGTCTTGTATCTTTAACGTACAGTACAGCTACATGGCCCGGCACCGACACTGGTTTGGATGCAATAATCGCCACAGCACCGTCTTCCACAGCTTTCTCTACAAAATTATGAGCATCCACTGTAGCACCCACTAAACAAATAAACAAGCTACCTTCTTGTACTGTTCTAGAGTCAGCCGTAATATGGCTAACAACAGATGTCAAAGGACCTTCTACCTTCGTAGGAGATACAACCTTTACAATTTCTTCCACACGTTTCATATTAATTCCTCCAATCATAGAGAAAGCAGCCCAAAAGGACTGCCTTCATCATTCTCTAATATCCTTTTTCATCGTCACATTACGTTCTTCCACTGTATTTTTGCTAGTGTAAACGAAGTTATCTGGTAATACCATGCCAAGTTTTTGTTGCGCTATTTTTTGAATGCGCGTAGGAGATCTTAATTCTGCTAAGCCTAAATTATATTCATAGTTAGTACGATTTTCTAATACAATTTGTTCCTGCAAGTTGACTGTTTCTTTACGTGCATTTTCTGTTACACCCGTTAAGAGCAAGCAAGTCATCCCTAAGACCATCGCCAGCAATACAGTTAACAAACACTGACGCATATCTGGGGTTAAATCCCAAATAAACGCTTGTGTTTTCACTTTCTTTCTTCTGACGGGCTCTACATAAGGTGCTGATTGCTCCCAGTACGCAGCCTTTCGTACTAACATAATGATTCCTCCTAACTATAATTTCACGGCTACCCTCAACTTGGCACTACGGGACCGTGGATTCTCTTCTACTTCTTCTTTACTTGGCTCTATAGCCTTATTTTTTGCTTTTACTGTAGGTACATGATGACACACACAGACTGGTAAATTAGGTGGGCACGTACATCCCTGTGCTAACTCTTTAAAAGTTTGCTTTGTAATTCTATCCTCTAAGGAATGGAATGTAATCACTGCAATTCTTCCACCTGGTTGTAACATGGATACAGCATCTACAAATGCATCATGTAAAATTTGAAGCTCCTGATTCACTTCTATACGAAGTGCTTGGAATGTTCTCTTTGCTGGATGAGGGCCATCTTGTCTAGCCTTTGCTGGTATGGCACGTTTAATGATATCCACCAACTGAAAGGTAGTCACTATAGGCATTTCTTCTCTAGCTTCTACGATAAATTGAACAATCCGTTTCGCCCATCGTTCTTCACCGTACTCCCAGATAATCTGATATAAATCATCACTAGAATAGGTATTTACTATCGTTTCTGCGGTCAACGTACCAGTTTGATTCATACGCATATCCAAGGGACCATCTTGCATGTAAGAAAACCCTCGTTCTGCTGTATCTAGTTGATGACTCGATACACCTAAGTCAAAGACAAATCCATCGACTTTATTAATTCCTGCCTCTTGTAATGCTTGCTTTAAGTTAGAGAAATTAGTTTTAATGACTTTTACCCGGCAAGCTAAATCAGATAATCTCTGAGAGGCTGCCTCTAAAGCCGCTACGTCTTGATCTAAACCAATAATCATACCTTCTGAAGATAACCGTTCACCGATAGCATGGGAATGCCCCCCACCACCTAATGTACAGTCCACATAGGTTCCATTTGGTTTAATCGCCAATCCTTCTAGCGTTTCATTGAGCAATACACTCACATGATGAAAGTCCATAATTCCTCACTTAAAATCCAATATCATCCAAATCAAGTTCTTCTGCCATCGCCTCAATATTTCCATAAATTTCGTTGTTATATGCTTCCCAACGAGTTTTACTCCAAATCTCGATGCGTTCACCATTACCAACCACAACTACATCTTTTTTTAGCTCACCATGGGCACGTAGATTACTAGGTATCAACACTCGACCTTGTTTATCAAACTCAAGGTCAGCAGCACCACCTACAAAAAAACGAACTAGCCCACGCTGATTGGCTTTATTTGAGCTTTGAGAACTTAATTTTTTTGCAATTTCATCAAATTTTTCTTGGGTATAAATGGCTAAGGTATTATCAAAATATCGTGTCACAACACAAGTTTCTCCTAGTTGTTCACGCATTTTGGCGGGAATAATCATGCGCCCTTTACTATCAATTGTATGTGAAAATTCACCTTTAAACATAGTAAGGACACCTCCTTTTCTCTCACCCATTTGCCCTATTTACCACTATATGGTAAATTTTACCACAAATCCCCACTTTTCACAACAAAATAACCACCCAATTTATAGATATTTATACATTTTTTTCCTACAATCCGTTAATAGCGAACAAATTTATAAATATTTATGTATATGTTCGTGAGTAAGCAATAATATCGAACATTTTTGGCTAAATAATAGAGTGGGAAAAAGTGGAGGATTTTTTCCATTTTTCTTCAATTTTAATATTTACTAACTATAGAATAGGCTATTTATATCCTATATTTACATAAATACAATGGTAATCAAAGAATTTTCATAATATGACAAGGCATATCAACCCCATAAGACAAAAAAAGACAGGTGAATTCTAGATTCACCTGTCTTTTTCTAACAGTTATATGTCATATTCTATTGTCTTTATTCTATCGTATTATAACTGCCCTACACGTTTCATAGCATCATAAATTCGTTGTGCCAATCCAGTAATTTGTCTTTTAGGAATGGAACATACAGCAATGCGAACACCACCAGCTACAGGAATTAAAAATACATTTTCTTTTTTCAATTCATCTGCCAAGGCCTTTGGATTATCGCTTGGAATTGTTGCAAAGAAACCACCCATGTATGGCAACATTGGTAAGCCAATCGCTTTTCCTTCACATTCCAAGATACCTGCCCGTTCTTCTACGAGACGAGAGTAGCAATTACGTTCCTCTTCATAACGTTTTAATTTTTCAGGATCAAGCACGATATTAGCAACCGTACGCATAGCAGGTCGATTAATGTTAGACCAAGTACCACGAGATGTCATTTGGTTAATATCAAAAAACTCCTGTGCCACTTCTTTATCAGAAGTAATCCCTAACATACAACCAACACGTTGACCATACATGGTAAATCCTTTTGAAATACTATAGCATACGACTATTAAAATATCTTTTGACAAATGCTCAAACTTTTTAAAGAATCGACGTACATCTTCTTTAGGTCCAGAGAAATCAATATACGCAGCATCCACACCAATAATGACTTTATTTTTACCCGTATTTACTATGCATTTCACTAGGTCCAGTACCTTATCCCAATCGCTATCACACAAAGAAAAACCTGTTGGATTATTACCTGGTGTATTAAAAATAACCAACACATTTTCTTGCTTCTCTGCAATTTCCAACATCAAAGATTGTAAAGCTTCAAAATTGAAAACATAGTTCTCATCAAATAAAGGATATGTAATTAATTCTCGTCCATTATCTTGGCATATTTGCTTATATGCCCCCCAATACCAATCAGCGGTGATTACCTTATCACCTAGTTCTGTATAATTGTGAACTAAGTGATGAATACCACCTGTACCACCCGCTGTGGCTATCCCTTCAATATAGGCATCAGGTCTAGATTGTCCAAAGCATTCTTGTTTACATGCTTCTACAAATTCTTTTAACCCTTCAATCGGTGCGTATGCAACATATTCATTACGAGGTAAATTACGAAACTCATCTTCTACCACTTTCAAGAAAACGATATCACCATTTTCATCCAAGATAGATCCGACAGTCCCAATTAATACATTTTCTTTGCCATATTGTTTCGCCGCCTCTTGGGCCTGTGAATTTGTTGCAAAGATAAGATCATTCGCTTTTTTCCCTCGCGCTTGTTTTGCTGCCATACTCATAATAAACACCTTCCTATATTATTCATATATTTTATACTTGATACTATTAGTTTACAAGAAAATTGATTCTCCTACAAGATGATGAGCTCATGTATACACAATAGTATTTATCTAGCAAAAGTTTTTAATATTTTGAAAGTTCAACATTAGATAATATACCTTATATCATAAGATTGCCACTTACTCATACTATTAGGTATTTAATAAAAGTTACACTGTCTTACATTATCATTTTTTGCACATAAATTTCTATGTGCAGTATTTCTCTATGCTAAAAGAATGCATTCAACACAGGTAAGTAAAAAGCAGATACATAACCAACTTGGATTATATATCTGCCTTCTATATTTATATACTTTTCTAGTAAGGAGTACGTTGTTACACCTCTAGTTTAACTATCTTCTGCATTTTACCTCAAGGAAATTCTGCAGAAGTCCATCTAATTATTCTACTTTACCGCCTAAGTATGCTTCCATCACTCTAGGGTCGTGACGTATTTCTTCGGCTGGTCCTGAAAGAACAATTTTACCTGTTTCGAGTACATATGCATAGTCAGCAATTTTCAAAGCTTGTCGTACATTTTGCTCTACTAATAGTACAGTGGTTCCTTCGGCACTAATTTCTTTGATAACTTCAAAAATTTCATTCACTACCAACGGCGCCAAACCCATAGATGGTTCATCTAGTAACAACAGTTTAGGACGAGCCATTAAAGCACGGCCAATAGCAAGCATCTGCTGTTGTCCACCAGATAAAGTACCACCTAATTGGTAACTACGTTCATCAAGAATAGGAAATCGTTTGAACACTTTTTTAATATCATCGTTGATTTCAGCATCCTTACGAATATAGGCTCCCATTTCTAGATTTTCATAAACACTCATATCTTGTAATATTTGGCGACCTTCTGGAACAAGAGAAATACCAGATTTCACAATGTCATGAGTTTTCATATATGTAATATCTTTACCTTCAAAGGTAATGCGACCTTCTGTTGGTTTTACTAAACCCATAATAGAACGCATGGTTGTCGATTTACCGGCACCATTGGCACCAATCAAAGATACAATAGAACCTTGAGGAACTTCTAAGTTAATAGATTTTAAGGCTGTTATATGACCATAACCAGCTACTACATTTTCAATTTTTAACATATTATTCCTCCTTTCCTAAGTACGCTTCAATTACATCTGGATTGTTTTGAATTTCTTGTGGTGTTCCTTCTGCAATCTTTTTACCGAAGTTTAACACTGCTAAACGGTCACAAATATTCATCATCAATGCCATATCATGTTCAATCACTACAACAGTGATACCTAAATCACGGATTTTACCGATTAATTGGCGCAACACTTCTGTTTCACTGTCGTTCATACCTGCTGCAGGTTCATCTAACAAAATAACTTGTGGATGCGTTGCTAAGGCACGAGCAATCTCCAAGCGACGTTGCTTACCATATGGTAAAGACGTTGCTACTTCTTCTGCATCTTCTTCTAAGCCAACCAATTTTAAAAACTCATAGGCAATACCACGGCAACGCTCTTCTTCAATGCGTTGACGTTTTGTACGGAAGAAGCTAGACAATACACCAGAACCTGTACGACAATGCATACCTGTCAATACGGTTTCTAACGCCGTCATATTACCGAACAAACGGATATTTTGGAATGTTCTAGCAATCCCCATTTCCACAGTACGATGTGGTTTAATACCTACTACATTCATACCATCGAAGACAATATTACCAGTGCTGACAGGGAATACGCCAGTAATCAAGTTGAATAACGTGGTTTTACCAGCACCATTGGGTCCGATGACACCAAAGACTTCCCCTTGATTCACTTGAAAGGTAACCCCTGTCAAGGCAGCCACACCGCCAAAGCTTTTACTTACATCATCTAATTGTAATAGCATGGGTTACCTCCTATTCTTGACCAGACTTACTCTGTGCTTTATAAGCTTCAAAGCGTTCTGTTAATACTTGTGTTTCTGGAATGTATGGTTTCTTTTTTACACCTATTTTACGATAGATTTTGTCCATTAATTCTTCTGTCAAAATACCATCCGGGCGAACAGCCATCAAGATGACTAACAGTGCACCGTAAATAATATCGCGATAGTCTGCTAGGAAACGCAATACTTCTGGTAATAATGTCAAAATGAAAGAGCCTAGTACAGAACCCCATACTACATTGGACCCACCAAAGACTGGGAACAATAAAATTTGCACTACTTTGTGATAGCTAAAATCTGTAGGGTTAATAAAGTTTGTAATGTGTGCATACAAACCACCGCCAATGCCCGCAATGAAAGCACCAATCACAAAGGCTAACATTTTGTAATACACCACATTGATACCCATCAACTCTGCTGCATGGTCATCAGCTTTAATGGCTTGGAATGCACGACCTACACGACTATTATGGATGCGTAAACAGAACAAAATAATCACCATTAAAATAACCAACAAAATGATGATGGTCAACAAGTTACCCCATGTTAATGCGTCGATATCTAACAAACCGTCCATATCGAATTCATACACATAGTTCGTCAATTCTTGAGCAATCGCTGGAATCCCTGAAAGACCCAAGGCACCATGTGTCACTTCTAAGTTCAAAAAGATAACACGTACTACTTCACCAAAGCCCAAGGTAGCAATGGCAAGGTATAAACCTTTCAAGCGTGTAGTTGGTAAACCAATCACAATAGCTACTAAGGCCGCCACGACACCACCAATGAAGATAGCAATCGGAATCGGTAACTCAGCTTTCAGAGTGAGCAAAGCACCCACGTAGGCACCCACGCTCATAAAACCAGCCGCACCCAATGTCAACTGCCCTGTAGAAAGGGTGAAGAAAATGGAAATACCCATAATAGCATTGATGATGAAGAACATCACAATTTGTAGATAATATGGATTTAAAATTTCACTCATGGTCGTCCCCCCTTATCTTTGGATCCGAATAACCCTTGTGGTCTCCAGAATAATAAGAGAATGATTAACCCAAAGGCTACAGCATCACGGTAAGAAGATGCCCCATAAGCTACGGAGAATACTTCAGATACACCTAAAATGAATCCACCAACCATCGCACCAGTGATGTTTCCAAGCCCGCCAAGAATTAACACTGCTAATCCTTTAAATCCGATAACAACACCCATCATAGGCTCTACGGCATCGAAGGATAAACCAACCAGCACACCAGCGGCAGATCCTAATGCAGAAGCGAGCATCACTGTTACAGAAATAACTAGTGTCGGATTGATCCCCAATAAGGATGCGGTTTCCGTGCTCAAGGATACAGCACGGATAGCTTTACCAATTTTAGTTTTTTTAATGAGTACATTTAAAATCAACATTAACACAATGGATACGCCAAGGCCAATGATTTGAACCATGGAGATTTTGAACATCCCAAAATCGATAAGTCCGCCAATAAAATCTGGTGGGAAAGAACGTGTTTGTGGTCCCCATACAAGCAAGGCTACACTTTCAATAAAAATAGAGACACCAATTGTAGAAATCAATGGCGCCAAATGGGATACATTTTTTTTGCGAAGTGGACGAAGTGCCACAAACTCTAACAAATATCCAAGAATTGCCCCTACGAGCATAGCCACAAGGATGGCTACGAAGATATTAGCTTCAAAGACTGTCACCATAAATAAACCCACGAAGGCACCTATCATAAAGATGCCTCCGTGAGCCATGTTGATGATGTTCAACACACCAAACACCAGTGTCAATCCGATTGCTAATACTGCATAGAGACTGCCTAAAGTAAGGCCATTCACTAATTGCTGTAAAAACATCGTGTAACTCCTATTTTTGTAATGCGTCGAACTGACCGTTTTTAATTTGTAAAACTTGAACTTCCATAGATGGGTCACGTTTTTCGTTGAATTGGAATTTACCAGTTACCCCTACGAAGTCTGTAATGCCTTTTAATGCGTTACGGAATTTTTCGCGATCGGTTGTAGAGCCAGCTGCTTTTAAAGCTGCTTCATACAAGAACACAGCATCATATGCTTGTGCTGCGAATTGGTCTGGTTCATGGCCATATTTTTCTACATAAGCTTTGCGGAAGTCGCGAACTTTTTGGTCATCTTTGTTAGGGAACCAAGGTGTACCTACGATTGCACCATCAGCAGCAGCACCTGCATTTTTAATGAACGCTGGGCTGTTGAAGCCATTGGAACCTACCACTGGTTGGTTCATACCAAGTTCACGCATTTTTTTCATAATCAATGCCCCTTCTTGGTACAAGGAGGCAACGATGATGATGTCAGGTTTTGCTTGTTGAATTTTAGTCAACTGTGCAGAGAAATCTGTATCTTTATCAGCAAATGTTTCTGTCGCTACAATTTGAACCCCTTCAGATTCCAATGCTTTTTTCGCTGTATTGTTTACAGAAACCATTTGGTCATTGTTGTTGGAATACATAATCGCTGCTGTTTTGAAACCTAATACTTTATGAGATTGACGAATCGCTGCGTCTACTGCCAAAGATTCTGGTACAGCATTACGGAAAATATAATCTCCAATATCAGTGATGCCTTCTGCTGTTGTAGAAGTACCCAATGCTACCACTTTATTTTTATTAGCAATCGGTCCTGCTGCCATCATTTCGCCAGATAACATAGGTCCAATGACAGCTACGACTTTATCTTTTGCAATCACTTTGTTCATCGCATTGATGGCTTCGTTTTTGTCACCTTTTGTATCTTCCACTAACAAATTAATTTTTACATTGTTAGCATCTGCATTGATTTGCGCTACTGCTAACTCTGCGCCATTCTTAATGGATTCTCCATAAGCAGCTGCTGCGCCAGACGTCGTAGTCAATAAAGCTACTTTTGCTTCATTTGCATTGTTTGTTGATGAACTATTGCCACCGCAACCAGCGATCGCCGCAGCTAAAATAGCCGTAGCACCCAATGCTAGTGCACGTTTGAACATGGATTTTTTCATGTTACACCCTTCCTTCTTAAAACTCTTCTTATGGATTTTCTAACTGTGAAAGTCATCTTTACTTTTTTTACTTTATCAGCTTAAAGAACAAGTGATAATACTGTAGAAAACCTATATTTATCTATTATGAATGTAACATGAGTAGTTTGTCAAATATAATTATAAGAATTTATATATGAGTTTATTTAGTAAACTAGTCACGTATATTTTCTTTATTTTTGTATTTATATAGAGGACAAATATCTTTTTTTGAATGAAAATGGTGATGAAAGTTAAATCTTCCATCACCAAATTATGTGTAGACTATTTTTTTAGTTGTTAGCAGTTAGGCTATGTAGTAATGTTCTTTCTGTAATGCCATCATATGGTTCTAATCCTTCAAAAGATACTTCATCAATAATAATCGTTGTTATAGTAATTTCCTTATACAAATCCTGTAAAAATTTACGTTTTCTTGTTTTTGATTTTGTTAGCATTTCTAAAATAGGTTCATAGTGTTCACCTTTATCTATAATTTGCTTCATAAATAAAAAGATTAGTACTGAAAAAATAACAAAACAATCATCAGCATTTCTATCAGGAGGTTCAGAAATATCATAACAATAACCTTCACCACCCACTACATAGATGGTTCCATCTTTTTTTCTAATGTGAAAGACAGGAAACGATTCCCAATCATTAATAGAAGTGTACTTGTTAAATGTATATTCTCCCAGCCCATATCCAGTTACATCGCAGTACCTAGGTAGAGGCATATATTGCATAGCAACAAATTGACCAGTTTCTTTATCTTTGAACAAATCTCTTACACTTACAAAGTCATCTACCCAAATATTTTCACTTGGAAATTGATTCCAGAAATTCTTTTGAAAATCTTCTTGTAACTTAATCCAATCTTCATATTCAATATCATCGTATTTTTTATCTGTATTAAAGGCATCCAACTCACGATAGTAACCTTCTAGTGTATCATAGAATATACCCGCTTCTTTACTACTATAGAACTTCCCTAATACATCATTTAGATATCCATAAAAATCTTGCCATTCAAGAAAATCTTTGAATTTCTCAAAGGATTCAAAATATGTTTCCATTACTTCCATACTATACGCCCCCTAACAACATATACAAAATGTTAGTTTACAGTATACAAATAATCATATTGTTCTTGTGTCAATGTATCTAAGTCATAGCCCATGGATTGTAATTTTAGTTTCGCAATTTCTGCATCTACTTCATATGGTAATACATGTACATCATCTTCCATATCTGCCCCATGATGCAAGATGTATTCTGCTGCTAATGCCTGCATAGCAAAGGATAAGTCCATAATTTCTGCTGGATGTCCATCCCCTGCTGCTAAGTTCACAAGGCGACCTTCTGCTAGTACATACAATTGACGACCATCTTGCATATGGTAGGCCTCGATATTTTGACGCACTCGTTCATGAGATACAGCCATAGCTTCTAAATCTTTTACATTCACTTCGCAATCGAAATGGCCTGCATTACAAAGTACAGCGCGGTCTTTCATCACGGCATAGTGTTCTTCTGTGATAACATCCTTACAACCTGTAACCGTACAGAAAATATCGCCAATTTTAGCAGCTTCCACCATTGGTAATACTTTGAAACCATCAAATACGGCCTCGATTGCTTTAATTGGATCTACTTCCGTTACATACACGTGAGCACCTAGACCTTTGGCACGAAGTGCCACGCCTTTACCGCACCAACCGTAACCAGCAACCACCACGTTTTTGCCTGTTACTGTTAAGTTTGTGGTACGCATGATGCCGTCCCACACAGATTGTCCTGTACCATAGCGATTGTCGAATAAGTATTTACAGTTAGAATCGTTCACAGCGATCATTGGGAATGTCAACTGTTCCGCTTCAGCTAATGCTTTCAAACGATGTACACCTGTTGTGGTTTCTTCACTACCGCCCAATAGACGTTCTTTCGCATCTTGACGGGTTGTGTGTAGTAAACTTACTAAATCACCTCCGTCATCGATGATAATATGCGGTTTATGATCCAGCGCTTTATTCAAGAACATCGTATATTCTTCGTCTGTACAGTTGTACCAAGCATATACAGTTAAGCCCATATCTACCAGTCCTGCTGCCACATCATCTTGCGTAGACAATGGGTTGGAACCTGTGACGATCACATCCGCACCACCACGTTTTAAAACGGTAGATAAGTACGCAGTTTTCGCTTCTAAATGGACGGACACAACGATAGTTTGACCTTTGAAAGTTTGTTCTTTTTCAAAACGGTCACCTAATGTGTTCAAAGTAGGCATGAAATTAGCTACCCAGTCGATTTTTTTACGACCTTCAGCGGCTAAGGAAATATCTCGAATTAAAGATTGCATTGGCGTTCTCCTTTTAGATTCTTCACTATAGATTATAATTGAAAGCCACCATATTCAGACATACGATGATGAGCTGGATACTCTGCATTCACATCGATGCCTTTGATAACTTCTTTTACAAGCGATTGCAACTGTTCTGCCATTTGTTGCATCATATCTACCACTTCACCATGGGTTAAAGCAGATTCAGAAATACCTGCGGCATAGTTTGTGACCATGGAAATTGTCATATATGCCATTTCCGCTTCATTCGCTAAGGTCACTTCCGGTACGTTTGTCATACCCACTGTTTGACCCCCTAACATAGCATACATGCGGATTTCAGCCGGAGATTCAAAACGAGGCCCCTCTGTACATACGTACGTGCCACCATTGTGAACCGTTAAGCCTAAGGATTTAGCTGCGCTTTCTACAATACCTCGCAACTCAGGGCTATATGGTTCTGTCACATCCACATGCGCCACCGGACGATCGCCTCCTTCATAGAAGGTATTCACACGGTTTTTCGTAAAGTCTAGGAATTGGTCCGTCAACACAAAATGACCAGGTCCAAAGTTTTGATCCAAAGAACCTACTGCTGTGGTAGAAACAATGTATTTCACGCCTAATTTTTTAAGCCCCCAAATATTAGCACGATAGTTAATCTTATGCGGTGGAATAGAATGATCTCGACCATGACGAGCTAAAAAGTACACAGTCTTACCTTCATACGTACCACACACATAATGGATCTCACCATACGGCGTCATCAAAGACGATTCCGTCATAGTTTCAAACATATTTGGGTCGTACACACCAGTACCACCAATAATAGCAATGGATGACATATCGCTCCTCCTTATGAAAGATAGAAAAATATCTGTATGAATTTATTATAGCATGAAATGAACTATTTCTAATAAAATTTTAATAAAACATCCCCACATTAGAATCGATTCCATGTGGGGATGTTGTTATATGCGTATTATCTTTTATTCATAATCAATCATCACTTGACGAGGTGCTTGATATTCTATTTTTCCTGTACTATTGTTCCAATCTAATGGATACCAAAACTCTTCTTTATGATGCTCCATATCCGAGAATATTAACATAAAGTCAGCGTGTTTAAATCCTAAATCTTCAGCAAATCTTGTATAGATATTTTGCACTGTATACGGACTATAATAGTTAGCAGAGTCTACTAATTTTTCCCATATCTTTGCTTGTCGATTATATCTATATATAAAAGTACGGGTCGATGTACCTCTATTACCATTTTTTATGCCTGCATCAATCACATATAAAGTAATATCACGATTAACATCATAATAAGATCTAATCCGAAAAGTATCTTCCCCTAAAGTAGTTGGTACCTGTGTTTTCTTTCCTTTAGCTCGCAATTCAAGTTTGCCATCATTTGGGTACATATACACTTCATCTGCATCGTTATTAAACCATATCTTATAATCGTTATCATAGTTTTTAAAATCAATTGTTGCTGAATCCACATTGCTAAACTTTGCTTCAGAAGAAAATCTCCCTAGAAAAGCTACGCCTAACCCTACGCATATTGTCGCTTTTATTAATTTATTCATATACATACGTCCTCTCTCAAGCAAAACTATATGAGTTCATTATACTTAATCTTTCAATTAAAAACTAGTATACATCTCATATTTTTACGTCATGCCAGTACACAATCTTTCATTCAAATACAGCTTATACACACTATCTCCTCAATAATAACGCCTCACACACGAGATACTCCAATTTTTCTTTATTTTCCGCTCCCCACTACAAATCCCCCATAAAATGCTATAATATACTCAACAACTATGAACACGTTAATCTATACAATAAAGGAGTTTTCCATGATTCGTATTGCTTTTGGACAAATTCAGGTACACCCTGGTGAGCCTGCTACAAACTTTCAATCTATGATGCAAGCCATCGACTATGCCAAGGCTGTGAGCACAGACATCCTGATCTTTCCGGAATTGTGCCTCAGTGGGTACATGGTGGGCGACTTGTGGGATCAAGTGCCTTTTATAAACGATTGTCTCTATTATGGTGAGGAACTGGTGAAAGCCACGGCAAACACCAATCTTACGATTATCTTTGGTAATGTAGGGGTGGATGAAACTCTCCGTAATCTAGACGGCAGTCTTCGTAAATATAATGCTCTGTATGTAGCATCCAAAGGACAACTGGTATCCAATCCATCCCATCTATATCCGTTTACGATTAAAACACTGTTGCCATCTTATAGCTACTTTAATGAACCACGATACTTTACTAGCGCCAATGTAGTGGCGAAAGAACGTAATCTATCCCTGTCGGACATTAATCAGCCTCTTACGATTTCCACGCGTCACGGGGCTTTCACCATTGCTCCTGTTATCTGTGAAGATAGCTGGGATACGCATTACCCAGATTGTCCGACAAGTCTTATGATAGAGTCTGCAAAAGCGAAAGGTCAGCATATCGATTTAATCGTGAATTGTTCTTCTTCCCCTTACACTGTCCACAAACAAGAACATCGTCACACCCTGTTCAGCGCTCAAGCCAAACAATACAATACACCAATTGCCTATACAAACCATGTAGGCATTCAAAACAATGGCAAAAATATCTGCATCTATGACGGTTGCTCTACTTTATATGATGTGAACGGTTCTATAGTGGAAGAAGTACCTGCTTTTGAAAATACCGTGCGCCCCACTTTATTGAAAGATACCTTGTGGCAACCACTTTCACATACTAGTTCTGAACACAAGGCTACTTTCAAAGATAGCACCGTATCTCGTCATATATCAGAAAATAATAGTTCTGATAAGAATGATATATACAATGCATGTGATACACATGATTTAGATAATTTAGATAGTTTAGATAATTTAGATAACTCACGTGTTCCAGCTAATTCAAATCATACACTTGCTACAACGCCTCACTACATTCCTACTCTATTTAAAGCCCTTCAATACGGCCTTCGCCAATTCTTAACACAAACGGGTATTAAGAACATCGTCATTGGTGCATCAGGCGGTATAGACTCTGCTCTTAATGCTGCTTTGTACAGCACTGTATTAAAACCAGAGAACTTATACTTAGTCAACATGCCAAGCCGTTATAACTCTAACATGACGAAGGATTTGGCTTACCAATTAGCAAGAAATATTGGTTGCCATTACGGCGTATTCCCTATTGAAGAAAGTATCAGTGCCACCATTAAGCAATTAGAGAATACTAGCTTTACAAAGTATAACACTTATATCATCTCAGAATTACATCACCATGGTAATGTGCATGCAACAACTATGCAAGATGTAAAGGAAAATACTGTATCTTGTGAAGAAGGTACGAGCCAAACTGTGCTAGACAGTTCTGACCAAACAATTGCAAACCATGACGAGCAACGCCATATTGAAAGTGACTCCAATACTACATCATTCTTACAGCTATCCACCCTTGCCAAGGAAAACATCCAAGCCCGTGATCGTTCGTCTCGTATCTTAGCTGGTATAGCATCTGCTGTGAATGGGGCTTTCACATGCAATGGCAATAAAACGGAGTTCACCGTTGGGTATGCCACGATGTACGGTGATTTAGCTGGCTTCCTTGCCGTAACAGGGGATGTGTGGAAAACGGATGTGTATGCACTGGCACACCACATGAATGAGCACGTTTTCAAACGAGAGGTCATCCCTCAAGGGTCCATTAATGTAGTACCTAGTGCCGAGTTATCTGATGCACAAGATGTGACACAAGGACTTGGTGACCCATTGCAATACGAATACCATGATTGCTTATTCCGTGCCTTCGTAGAAGGTACACCCCATACACTGCCTCATCAGCGTTTGACGCCTGAGGATATCTTGTGTGCCTATGAAAAAGGCACATTGGAGCACCTATTAGGATTGCCACACCCTGTTTCTCACTTTTTCACATCTACAGATCAGTTTATCAACGACCTTGAACGCTGGTGGAAATCTTTCAACGGATTAGCTGTGGCAAAACGCATCCAATCTCCGCCACTGTTCCTTATCAGTGAACGTGCTTTTGGTAGTGACCTAAGTGAAAGTCAATTAAAACCGTATTTCTCACGTACTTACCATATCATTAAAGAGAGAGTTCTATATCACCACACTAAAAAGTGAGTATATTTCTTAATTTCAAAAATATAAATCTATACTACAGTAACGCTATATACAACTTTGTAATATACCTTATTAGATATCTTACATCCTGTATATAGCGTTATTTAATGTTTGACCATTTACTCATACAGTACTTTCAAAAACGATATAACCCATACTAAAAATTATATTGTAATGATAATTATTATAGATTACAATAAAGTTAACCCTATGGGTTGCGTTTTAATGTGTATTTGGAGGTATATTATGCAACAAGCATGGAAAGACTTCAATACAGGTGTATGGGATAAGTCCGTGGACGTACGCGATTTTATCCAACGAAACTATGTGCCTTATGTAGGCGATGATTCTTTTCTAGTAGGTCCTACAGAACGAACTACTAGACTTTGGCAACGGGTATTAGATTTATATGAGGAAGAACGACAAAAAGGTTCTGTCATCGATGCAGATACTGATGTGGCAACTCATATTACGGCGCATGCCCCTGGATATATCATTCAAGAGGACGAACAAATTGTTGGCCTTCAAACTGATTATCCTTTAAAACGTGCCATGTTCCCTTATGGTGGTTTACGAACTGCTAAAAGTGCTATCGAAGAGTATGGTTACAAAATGGATCCAACTCTTGAAGCATTCTTTAAAACTCATCGTAAGACACATAATGATGGTGTATTTGATGTATATACACCTGAGATGCGAGCTGCTCGCTCTGCTCACATTATTACGGGCCTACCTGACGCGTATAGCCGCGGCCGAATTATCGGTGATTATCGCCGTGTAGCCTTATATGGTGTAGATTATTTGATCAAGGATAAAGAAGATCAATTCAATATCACCATGGGCGATATGATGCCAGATGTCATTCGTGACCGCGAAGAAATTCGAGATCAAATCCGCTCTTTGAAAGAACTAAAAGAAATGGCTGCGTCCTACGGATTTGATATCTCCAAACCTGCTACGGATGTAAAAGAAGCTATCCAATGGCTATACTTTGGCTATTTGGGTGCTATCAAAGAACAAAACGGTGCAGCTATGTCTATCGGACGTAACTCCACTTTCTTGGACATCTATGCAGAACGTGATTTGAAATCTGGTAAATATACAGAAGAACAAATCCAAGAAATGGTGGATCATTTCATTATGAAATTGCGTATGGTTCGTTTCGCACGTATCCATGAATACAACAATTTATTTACTGGTGATCCTGTATGGACAACTGAGTCTATCGGTGGTATGGGCACTGATGGACGTACACTAGTGTCTAAAACGGCATTCCGTGTCCTACATACATTGCAAAACCTTGGTCCTGCTCCTGAACCAAACTTAACAGTACTTTGGTCTCCTTCCCTTCCTGAAGGTTTCAAAAAGTTCTGTGCGAAACTCTCTATTGCAACATCTTCCATTCAATATGAGAACGACGAAATCATGCGCCCAAATTCTGGCGATGATTACGCCATCGCTTGCTGCGTATCCCCTATGCGTATTGGTAAAGAAATGCAATTCTTTGGCGCTCGCTGTAACTTAGCGAAAGCCTTACTATACGCAATCAATGGTGGCGTAGATGAAAAGCTGAAAAAACAAGTAGGTCCAAAATTCCGCCCTATTACTTCAGAATACCTTGACTTCGACGAAGTCATGGAACGTTTTGAAGATATGACGGAATGGTTAGCAGGTGTATATGTAAATGCTTTAAATATCATTCATTACATGCATGACAAATACGCCTATGAAAAATTGGAAATGGCATTGCATGACCGTAAGGTGACACGTTGGTTTGCCACAGGTATCGCTGGACTTTCCGTAGTAGCCGATTCCCTATCTGCTATTAAATATGCAAAAGTAAAACCAATTCGCGATGAAAATGGTATTGCTGTTGATTTTGAAATTGAAGGCGAATTCCCTAAATATGGTAATGATGATGATCGTGTAGATGAATTAGCAGCTACAGTCGTATCTGGTTTTATGAATAAAATTCGTAAACACCCAACCTATCGTCAATCTGTTCCAACTATGTCACTATTAACCATTACATCGAATGTAGTATACGGTAATGCCACTGGCGCTACTCCTGACGGACGTAAAGCAGGTATTCCATTTGCTCCGGGTGCGAACCCTATGCATGGTCGTGACGAACACGGTGCTATCTCTTCCCTAGCATCTGTTGCTAAAATGCCATGGCGTGATTGTTGCGATGGTATTTCTAATACATTCTCTATTATTCCAGATTCTCTTGGTAAATCCGGAGAGTCTATGGTTACATTAGGCGACTTAGATTTAGACTTAGACCTAGGCAACATTGAACATGCCTTAGCCGATGGTTGTGAAAATCTAGCTTGCCGTGAGCCAAATGTTACTTTCCCTGAAGAAAAGGAGTAAATATGACTAACGAACAACAAGTTGATAATTTAGTACAGTTATTAGATGGATACAGCAAAAAAGGCGGACACCATTTAAACGTAAACGTATTCAATCGTGAAACATTATTAGATGCTCAAAAACATCCTGAATTGTATCCACAATTGACTATCCGCGTTTCTGGTTACGCTGTTCATTTCAACAAGTTGACAAAAGCACAACAAGACGAAGTGATCTCCCGTACATTCCATCAATCCATGTAATGCACTATGGTAGGTCGCATTCATTCCATTGAGACCATGGGTACTGTTGATGGCCCAGGCATGCGATTTGTCTTGTTCCTTCAAGGTTGCCCATTGCGATGTGCCTATTGCCATAATCCAGATACTTGGGATCCCTCTACGTATGCCCAAGAAATGACGGTGGCAGATGTGTGGACACAATTTGAAAGGAATCGAGACTTTTATATCACCGGAGGCATTACCGTCACTGGTGGCGAAGCATTGTTGCAACTCCCTTTTATTATCGAACTCTTTACTTTCTTTCACGGAAAGGGAATTCATACTTGTTTAGATACAAGCGGGATTTGCTACACACAGGAACAGGCTAGAGAGTACAAACTGCTTCTTGACGTAACGGATTTAGTCATTCTTGATGTGAAAGAGATCGATTCCTCTATACACGAAACACTAACCGGCAAACCTAATGATGCGGTCCTAGAGTTCGCTCAATTTGTAGACGCTCATGGAACAGATTTTTGGGTGCGCCACGTGGTAGTCCCAACCATCACAGATAATCGCGATCGCTGGTATCGGCTTGGTTTCTTTCTAGGTGCCTTCAAACATTTGAAAGCCGTAGATTGCTTACCTTACCACGTCATGGGGGTTAATAAATATGAAAGTCTTGGCATTTCCTATCGCTTAGATGGAATACCGCCCCTCTCAAAAGCTGACGCACAGCGTGCACTCCGCGTTGTCCTTTCTGGAATACGCGACTACCGCCGAGGTTTATGGTGTCCTCTTAAAACACCAGAAAGTTAAACTCATAATAATACTTTCCTGATCTTTCATAAAAGCGCACTATCCTTCGTGGACAGTGCGCTTTTCTCTATGTTTCTATCGGCATATCTGTATACCTATGTATATCTGTATACATAGGTTTGTCTATATGTGTATATGAATACATATGTGTATCTGTGTTTGTATGTGTATCTGTATATGTGTATATATCTAGTACACTAGCCTATTCTGTTGAAATATTGATATGTATTTCTAATGGATAGCTTTTACATATTAGATGTTTAGTTGTATAATAGGAGGGTATTATTTCAGACTATCTCACTATGATTTTGGTGCAAGTGAATCCTATGTACACTACTGCACCATCGTAGTCTTTTGTACCTAAAGTTAGGAGGCATTTCATGGCATCGTCGTACATGCTACAATTACATCTTGGCGCCGTAGAAACGGTCATACTCTCACTGTTTTCCTTTCTACTGGGAACCTTTATGCATAAGCACATTAACATCTTGCATCGTTGGGCTATCCCAGTGCCTGCTATTGGTGGTTTAACTGTAGCAATGATTGTATTTCTACTACAAATTTCTGGTCTTATACTCATTACTCTGGACAAGGCTGTTCTCGTTCCTGCTATGGTGGCATTCTTCGCCACTATGGGGCTAGTAGCACCCGTGCAAATTTGTACATCTTCGTTAAAAGCAATCCCTCGCTACTGGGGCATGAGTACTTTGCTTGTGATTATGCAAATCAGCATTGGCTTAGGACTAGCTAGCCTATTTGGATTAGACAAACACTATGCTATTTTATTAGGCTCTTTATCTCTTGAAAGCAGCTACAACTTTGTATCCGCCTTAGGTCATGACTTAGGGAATGCCTTAAATGGCGAAACTGTAGCACATGGTATCATTGCATTTACTACCATTATCGGTGTGTTTATCGGCGGTCCTATGGGCCAATATTTAATCGAAAAGTTCAATCGCTATGAAACAGCACCTCCGCCACCAGATTCTCCAGCACCCACGCCGGTTGGCATCATCGTCAACTTATTATTAGTTCTTATCTGTGTCAGCATCGGTATCGGCGGTTCTCACTATTTATTAGATACCTTTGGCTTGCACATTCCTACGTTCATCGTATCCATGCTATTAGCCATTGCTATCCGTAACGGTGGCGATGCTATGGGGCAAACTTTTATTAACTCCAAAGCTATTGCCTTATTCAGTCAAATTAGTATTACCATCTTCTTAACTACTGTGTTCATGAGCGTACCTGTAATCGCATTACGTGCGCTTATAGGGCCAATGCTTGTGATTCTTGTGGTACAAGTCATTGCGATTATTCTGTTTACACGATTCATCGTGTTCCCTGTGCTATGTAAAGATTACGACGGCGTTGTCATCGGTGCTGCCCTCCTTGGCCATGGCTTAGGCATCACACCAAACACAGTGGCAACCATCGCTACCCTCGGCGGTCGCTACAGAAAATCTGTGAAAGCTTTCTTAGTTGTGCCTATTACAGCTACAGTATTAATCAATGTGTTCGGTATACCAATCTTGCATTGGATCATGCAGTTCTACTGGTAATCTAAGTGTTCACTGATTAGACTTAAAATTGTTTATTAAATATACCCCACCCTACTGCATCAGGTTGGGGTATTTTTGCTATCTACGTATACGAACACACTACTAGTACATATATAAAAATAGAGGGCATTGATATATGACTATCAATGTTCCTCTATTTTTGTTATCTATTTACTTGTCATCTCATGATTGTAATTATAAGAATAAATTAATGATTTCTACACCAATTAATCCACATATGGCAATCACTGTTTCTACCATACACCAAGAGCGTAATGTTTGTTTGACAGATAATCCGAAAAACTCTTTAAATAACCAGAATCCTGGGTCATTTGGTGGGCTAAAGAATACAGAACCAGCACCTACTGCAATTACCATCAATTCAGGGCTTACACCTGTTAATGGAATTAACGGCGCCACAATGCCGCCAGCTGTCATAGCTGCCACTGTAGCAGAGCCAACAGCAATACGAATCACCACAGCAATTAACCAAGCTAATACTAATGGAGATACATTCACTTGCATCACTAGTTCACCGATATAGGTACCCACACCGCTATCGATCAATACTTGTTTTAGTGCTCCACCAGCTCCTACAACGAATAGAATCATAGCTACTGTTAAAATCGCTTTTTCAGAAGTAGCCATAATATCTTTCATAGATTTGCCACGAGCGAAGCCAAACGTATAGAAAGCAATAATAATAGAAATTGTCAACGCTACAGAAGGATCACCAATGAAGTTAAGAATGACCATAATGGTAGATGTTTTTGGTAAATTCATCATTTTACCGATAGCTGTAGCTGCCATCAAGATAACTGGTACTAAAGCGGTAAAGATAGATACTCCAAAGGATGGCATTTCCTCTTCTGTGAAATGTTTATCATTATGAAGTCCTTCAGGGATATCTGTTTTAATATCTTTCACAGTATTATACAATAATGGACCTGCCAAAATAACTGTAGGAATACCGATTAAAATACCATACACCAACGTTAATCCAATGTCTGCATTAAATAATACAGAAATCGCTGTAGGACCTGGATGTGGAGGCAAGAAACCATGTGTCACAGATAAGGCTGCTACCATTGGCATACCTACCTCTAACAATGGAATATCCGCAGATTTAGCAATGGTAAAGATCAAAGGAATCAATAAAACGAAACCAATTTCATAGAATAAAGCAATACCTACAATAAATCCAGTTAAACATACAGCCCATCTTACATTATTACGACCAAACATATTGATCAATGTAGTTGCAATACGTTGCGCTCCACCGCTATCAGCCATCAATTTACCTAAAATAGCGCCAAAGCCTACTACGATTGTTAAACCACCTAATGTAGCTCCTAAGCCTTTTTGAATAGTTGGGAAAATTTTGTCAAGTGGCAATCCTTCTCCAAAGGCTAATAATACACAGACCAATAGCAATGATAAAAAGCTATTCATCTTTACTTTTACGATTAGGAAAAATAGTAAAATAATTCCTAATGCAAGAATAACTAATGGCATTTCTAGTCTCCTTTCTAATTATAAACGACTAAATGGATGTTCCTTTTGGAACTGAACAAGACGTGCCAAATCGTCTTTCATATGAATATACAAACTTTCATAAATAGAGAAAAGTTCTTCATATACGGCTTGATGTTGCTCCTTAGGGTGATAGATACATTCAGGCTGTACTAACTCTGCGGTATCCTTAATATCTGACAAAGTTCCATCAGAAATAAACCCTAACACAGCGGCGCCAAAGGAGGCACCTTCACTATTATTTGGTAATGTGATATGTTCACCGAATATATCACTCATAATTTGTACCCATAATTCAGATTTAGTGAAAGAACCACTAATGCGGATATCTTTTACCTCTTCAAACTCACGTAATGCATCAAGAACAAACCGTAAGCTATAACAAATCCCTTCCATTGTGGCGCGAATCATGTAAGAGCGACTATGATTTAAGGATAAACCTACGAAAGCACCACGCAGATCAGAGTTCCAATAGGGAGCTCGTTCACCAGTAAAGTATGGCATTAATAACAAGCCACCAGATCCAGCCGGTACATGTCTTGCTTTCATGGTCATTAAATCATAAGGATCCACCGATAATTGTTCCATTTGGGAGCCATGATAATGCAGGATACGATCTCGCATCCAGCGCAAAATCATACCGCCATTGTTGATAGCTCCACCAGCCACCCACATGGTATCTGTTAAATTATAGCACCAAGTACGACCTTTTGGATCCATTTGCGGCTTTTCTGTAAGCATACGTATAGCCCCAGATGTACCTATCGTAGCACTTAACTGCCCTTTAGATACAGCGCCAATACCAACATTCACCAGTACTCCATCAGTAGCACCGATGACAACCGGTGTATTCACAGGTAAACCTAAACGCTCTGCTACGCCTGCTACTAACTTACCACTATACGTAGTAGATACTACCTTAGGTAGTTGTTCTTCTTGTATTCCTACATAGTCTAAAATCTCAGAATCCCAAGTTTCTGTAAAAGCATTAAATAAACCAGAACTAGATGCCACTGATTTATCTGTTACCCATTCTCCTGTCATCAAACGGAACATGTAATCTTTAATAGATCCAATATGCGCCATACGAGCAAAGATTTCAGGTTGATTTTCTTTGACCCATATGATTTTAGCCAATGGATAGGATGCATGCAGCGGACAGCCTGTTCTAAAGTAGAATTGTTTACATTGTTCGTCTTGTTCCATACGATGCACGATAGTAGAGCTTCTACTATCTGCCCAAGTAATCATATTCCCTAATAAATCAAAATGTTCATCTTGAGGAATAAAACTATGCATCACTGAGCTCAAAGCAATCCCGGATATAGTGACTAGTTTATATTGTAAATCTTTTACAACTCCCGCAATGACTTCTTCTGCAGCATCATATATTTGTTGAGGATTTTGCTCTGCACGATCATATTGTGGTGTTTCTAATGGATAAAAAGCATCTCGTACAGCTACAGATTTACCTTGTGCTGTATATGCCATAGCACGCACGCCTGTAGTTCCCACATCAACGCCTATCCATACTGCTTCTCTAACTTCTGACATATATACCTCCTATCATCCAAATAAACTCATTTGCTCATCTTCTGGTAAGTCGCCTAAACACCCTAATTCCACCATGCGATTCGCAATGGTTTGAGACATTTTTGTACGTCTCCGCAAGTCTTTAATAGATAAGAACTCTGCTTGCGCTCGTTCTTCTACGATGGCATCCGCTACCTTTTCGCCTAAACTAGTAACAGCTACAAATGGCGGTAATAAAGAGGTTTCATCTTTAATCATAAACCGTCTTGCTTGAGATTTGTATAACTCTACATTGGCAAATGAGTACCCTCGCTGTTTCATTTCCAAGGATACCTCTAAGGCAGACATTAAATCTTTTTCCTTTGGTGATGCTTCATACTTCGCAGCTAACGCTTTCAACCGTTTAAATTCCTGTTGTTGCTCTTCTAAGGAGCCCATCATAATTTTCAAGTCAAAGGCTTTTGCCCGAATAGAAAAATACGATGCATAGAATGCTAATGGATAATTAATCTTGTACCAAGCAATGCGGAATGCCATCATAACATAAGCTACGGCATGGGCCCGTGGGAATAAATAGGAAATCTTTTTACAAGACCCAATAAACCACTCCGGCACTTGGGCTGCTCGCATTTGGTCTTCATAATCTGTTTGGGCAATCCCCTCTTTATTACGCTTTTCAATACCTTTCCCTTTACGCACATTTTCCATAACAGAAAAGGCTACATTATCTGCCACCCCATGGTTGCGCAAAAAGTTCATAATATCATCACGGGTAGAAATAGCTTCATTCAATTTACATGTCCCGGTTTTAATCAAGGTCTGCGCATTATCTACCCATACATTGGTACCATGAGAGAAACCAGAGATCCGCACTAAGTCAGAAAAGGTTTGTGGTTTTGAATCTTCCAACATAGCCCGTACAAATCCAGTACCTGATTCAGGTACTGCCAAGGTAGCCACTTTATCTCCTTGCAATTGAGCCGGCGTCAAGCCTAATGCTTTCGTTGAGGAGAATAAGCTCAATGTTGCGGGGTCATCAAAAGGAATACTCGTAGATGGTATACCCGTCATATCTTCTAACATACGAATGATGGTAGGATCATCATGGCCCAGTATATCTAGTTTGGTCATACGACCTTCAATAGAGTGATAGTCAAAGTGTGTGGTAATAATGCCACTTTCTTTTTTATTAGCTGGATATTGAACTGGTGTGAAATGATGTACATCCATATCTCGAGGGCAAACCATGATGCCTCCCGGATGCTGCCCTGTGGTATTCTTTACTTTTGTAAAGCCTGTAGATAACTTTTCAATAAAACCTCGTCGTTTTTGTAAGTCATTCACATCTGCATATTTGTAGGCATAGCCAATAGCTGTTTTATCCGCAATAGTACCGATAGTTCCAGCTCTAAATACATTGTCTCGTCCAAACAATTCTTCCGTGTATTTATGGGCACGACCTTGGTAATCGCCAGAGAAGTTCAAATCAATATCTGGGACCTTATCCCCATGGAATCCCATAAAGATAGCGAAAGGAATATCGTGACCATTCGCGATAAGTGGCGTACCACATTCAGGACAATTGCGCCGTGGCAAGTCAAAGCCCCCCGCATATTCCCCTTTCAAATAGAACTCACTCCACTTGCACTGTGGACACACATAATGTGGCTCTAATGGATTTACCTCCGTAATATCCGCCATGGTGGCTACAAAGGAGGATCCTACAGAACCACGAGAACCTACTAAGTATCCATCATCTAAAGATTTTTTTACTAGTTTATGGGCAATGTAGTACAATACACCGAAACCATTGCCGATAATACTCTTAAGTTCATAGTCCAATCGATCTTGCACCGTCTTCGGCAAGGGATCTCCATAGATAGACTTTGCTTTCGCATAGCACATATCTTCCAAGGCTTTATCAGCCCCTTCAATTTTTGGTGAATAGGTGCCATTAGGAATCGGTACAATATAATCAATACTTTGCTCTATGGCTCTCGTATTGGTCACTACCACTTTGTAGGCATTGTCTTCTCCTAAGTACGCAAACTCCTCTAGCATTTCATCAGTGGTACGCATATGCTGATCTGCTTTGTCTTTTGCATCTTTTATACCACTAGCGGTAAGCATAATTTCACGGTACATTTTGTCTTTAGGATCCATATAATGCACATTCCCTGTAGCTACTACAGGCATTTGCAAAGCATCTCCTAACGCAACAATACGAAGATTAATCTGTTGTAAGTCTTCCTCGTTTTTTAATACGCCTTCTTTGATGAAACCTTTGTAATTATCATGAGGTTGAATTTCTAAGTAATCATAAAACTTAGCAATCTCTTGCAATTCTTCATCGGTAGCACCATAAACAATGGCTTGAATCAATTCACCAGATTTACAAGCCGTGCCGATAAGAATCCCTTCACGATGGTCTTCAATGACAGCTCTTGGTAATCTAGGATATTCGTCGAAATAATTCAAATGGCTAATGGAAATCATCTTGTAAAGATTCCGCAACCCTACCATATTTTTTGCAAACATTATAATATGATGCGGTACAGTTTGGTCTTCTTTTTCAATTAAATAGGCTTCTACACCATAGAGAATCTTCACGCCTTTTTCCAAGGAATAGGCCTGTGCCTCTGGGAAAGCTTGTACCACCCCATGGTCGGTAATGGCTACCGCTGGATGTCCCCAATCTTTCACACGATTTACAATGTCTTTCACCGCCACTAATGCATTTTTCTCGGACATTTTTGTATGTAAGTGAAGTTCTACTCTGGCTTCCTCGTGAGTATCTGTACGCTTCGCATTGTTCGTATCTTCCACAGGGCGCACAGAATCCATGTTTAACACATAGTCTCGTACAAATTGCTCATCATAGATGACTTCCCCTTTGATTTGCACCTTCCCAACAGATTTTAAAATTTTTAATAGCTTTGGTCCGTCTTCAGAAGGGCTGGTAAATCGTTTAATAGCCAAGCTATTGTGATCGTCCACTAGATGACCAGTAATAATATACCGTTTTTTAGGCTCCTCACCTTTTTCGCGTGCTTTTTGTACAGCCTTACTATCTTCCTTAGGTCGAATTTCTCGTATATCTAAACTGTGAAAGTGTCCCGATATGACAACCTGTTCTCCAGTTCTTACAAAGAAATCATCTGTCCGATGCGTGTCTGCCTCATCAAAAACAGGGCCTAATAACATCCCATCTTCAGTGGTTAGCTTCCGTCTGCGCATAGAATATGAAGAATTACTAGTCACAGTTGAAGTCGGAGCATTAGGACGATCTATGACCACTGGTGCATCATACAAATCATCATAATCTGACGAAGTTTTTATGGTACCATCACGACTCACATAGAGTTCCATTTCATCGAATCGATTCTCTTCATCCATATCCCAATAGATATCGTAATCTGCTACTTCATTGGCCTGTTGTAAAAAAAGATACTCTGCGTCTTCCAGAGGACTATTCCCTAAATCATCTCCAACAACTTGCTCTACGTTTACATTAGGCATGCGAGTGAGAATGATTTGGTTCATGAAATCCCCAGTATCTATCACTTCGTAGGTACAACCAATAGCATGACAAATCTCTTCTATGCGTTGTTGCACCACGGGATCTAATGTCCCCTTAGCGGGAGAGCCAAATATATGCAATTTTCCATCTTTTAAGTAAAAGTAAAAATCTGTTTTAGATTCTCCTCTTCGTACTAAATGATAGTATTTCATCGTACTACTCCCTTATTGATTCAACTATCCATTCTTTTTACTAGAATCCTCTTTGTGCTTTTTTACCACATTAGGACCTGTGACAATAACCGTATCTACTGGTTCATAATATGAATTAAAGGTATAGGTAGAAGATCGCCCATCTCCATATACTATGGTTCTCGTCGTATCTACAGAAATCCCCTCATGACCTGTCTCTTCTACAACTTCTTCTTTCATAGTGTCATCGATTTTTTCTATCTTTTTATTAGGAATTCTTTGTTCTTTACCCTTTGTAATTGTTACAGACTGTGGTACATCTTCCTTAGCTCCTAATATAGTAATAGTCACATAGCCAGCACCTTCTTCGGCAATCACATAGATGGGATGAGAATAAGGGTTTTTAAACTGAAAGTCAATATATCCCCACGCCACAGTAGCATCTAAGCCTACTGGTATATAGGAAACAGGAGCAAAATGCGTATCACGTTCTACAATATCCATACCAGATAATAATGCTGTATTAAACAAGGTAGAACTCACTTGGCATATTCCGCCACCAATACCTGGCACCAAACGTCCTCCCATAAATACAGGTGCATCGTCATAACCCGCTTCAGCAGTCCGTTCTCCTACTACTTGATTAAAGGAGAAAATCCCCCCTGCCGGAATAAAAGTTTGATGAATTTTTTGAGATGCTAAATGAATATTATGGGCTCGGCTTGTATTAGAGCCATCAAAATAAGTCGTAAAGGACCCCAATATGGAAGTGATAGACACTAAATCTTTATCCGTTATCGTAGGCTGTGCAGACTCATTGATAACAAGTTCTAAAGTCTCTACCTTTCCTTCTTGCAATTGTTCTTGCAAACGTTTCATGGTAGCCGTCACATCTAGCTTACGGCCTACCTTAGCGGGCTGATGTACAACTTTATCACCCTCAAGGGTAATAGTTGCATTAGTTCCTACTTGTCCCATGGCCTTTGCATAATTCATAAAGTAGGACTCAGCCACTGGTCCATCTACTTTATATCGAATGTTCATCTCTTTTCCATGAAGTAACGCATCTACTCGGTGCATGACATAGGTCATAATATCACTTTCATAGCCATAATCCATCACATCGGTTAAGGTTCCCACCCTATCTATGGTAATCCCTAAATCTGCTAGATTCATGGTCGTTTCTTTTCCCTTAGGATCCACTATGCGAATCCTTTGTGACTGTATGTTCCGCTCTTGTAAATAGGTATCTACTTCATCCACGCTTTGAAGGGATATACTGTGACCATCTAAGGTTAATCCATAAATTGTGTTTCCTGTAGGCCATGCAAGCCCTGTTATAGCTCCCCCAACGACAACTATAAGAACTGACACAGTGGCAATATACTTTCGTTTCATACTTCTCCTAATTTGCGCAATAGGCTAAACAAATATCTTGAAATTGGCTCATATCTGCTATACCTTGACGGCTTTGCAAAATTAAATGATACAGCTGGCTAATCAATGTTGCCACCGCTGGGATTTGAATTTTTCGGCGAGCTTCATAGGCTAATTTAATCGCATAGGGATTGGCTTTCATCCCCTTTTCCTTAAATAAGCTTTGAATCTCGGGTAATGTCATCCCATAATAGGCACATTCACTGACCATGAGTTGCAAATGCATTTGATTATGCACATACGCCATCGCCATATCTACACTTTTATTCTTAAGCATAGAAGGGAATAAATCTAGTAATGTTCGTGCATCTTTCGCCAATAAAGCATCTTTAAAGCGGAAAATATTTTTCTCTCCAAAGTCTGTCATATGCTCTTTTAAAAATGGCCCTGTCATCGATTCCCCTTTTTTTAGTAGTAGGAACAATCGATCAAATTCTGTGCGCAAAAATGCTAAAGGCACATCTTTCCACAAATCTACCAAATCACGTAGATATGCCATGCCATCGGGATCTATCTTTTGCTTATGAGCCTTGCAATGTTGTTGTATCCACTGAAAGAGAGCTTCTCCCTCTACTTTTTCAAACTTAAAGGATTCTACAGATCCCAAAAATGCTTTATTTCCTTGCAACCGTCCATCAATGGTTTCTGGATATACTAAAATAATAGGATCCTCTCCACTATAGCTTTGCAAATAGTCTCGCAATCCTTGCCACTCTAAAGCCAGCTTTTTCTTCGGTTTATCAAAGATAGGCAAATGGACAAGCAGAAATATTCGTGGTTCACCAAAGAGCGATACTTCTTGTAATTGCCCTAAAATAGAACCGGGACCTTGCTCCTCACGCAAGGTAAGCAAGGTCCGATCTGTATATTGATGTAAGAGATTCTGTTTTTTTTCCTCTAATAGTTGTGGTTCATCTCCATAGAGTAATGTAACCATCTGTCACCTCTTATAATGTTACTACATTGTCTTCATCACGGCCTACAATATACACGCCTTCCTCCACATCAAATTGACTATGCAAGGTATTCCAGACAATAAAATTCATTGCCCCTTGCTCTTGATAGTACAACAATTGATTGCTAGCGGTTATGCCATATATTGTATTCGTTTCTCTCTTAGTATTATACACTATTTCTTGAACTTTTTCTCCTTCTTTTCTAGGGTGAAAGTGAAACTTTCTCTGTCCTGTTACGATAATTTCATAGCCCGCTTTCCTGTGAAGTTGTACAGATAGCCAGTCTAGTGTTAACTCTTGACCTATTCGTCCTTTACTATAAAGATGTTCTAAGGTATCTACGTGAGCATAGCCCTTTTGATATCCCTCTACAAACACACCATTCCAATGACTAAATCCACGATGATGCAAGGCATCTATACATTGTTTCATCGCTCGTGGTGAAATATCGCCATTCTTAGCATCTATATATAGGTATGCCTCCCTATAAAAGCCTGTCTTACAGACCATAAAAGCTGGTCCTGAGGAGATAGCAATAGGCACTACTTGCACCATTGGTTTTACATAAGATAGACCTAAGGGCAACATCCCTACTACCAAGAGTGCAATACTTGCCATCCTATTCCATGCCACACGAATAGGCTCTTTCAGTGCTAACAACCAATATATATACGCCACGCCTAGATACCACACTACCACTAACCATAAAGGCATAGACGGTGACCACAATAGACCTAGATTACGAATAGCAAATAAAAGAGACATACTGGCTTTCAGAATGAAACCTAAGAGAGACCAACCTAATGTAAAGGTAAATACTACATTGAGCAAAGATAGGCACAGGCCTGCAATGATAGCTATATCTAGGAAAGGCCCTACAATCAGATTGGACAAGATACTAAGAAAGCTGAGAATGTGAAAATAATACAGCTCTATAGGAAATATAAGAACTTGTGCGGATATACATAGGGCAATGCCTTTTGAGATAGGATTCGGCGGAAATAGCCGATACACATAGGGATACAATCCGATGATACCCAAGGTAGAGCCAAAGGATAAGACAAAGCTAATATCTACCGCGAATAACGGCTTCCATAACAGTAAACATAAGGCAGATAGTAGGAGCGCATGTAACGCCCGATACGTACCACCATGCATAACGACATATCCGCTTAATAGTCCCATCATGGCAGAGCGTAATACGGGCGGACTCCAGCCCACAATCGTACAGTACAGTACAATCAATGCACAAGTGATGAAAAATTCTACACCTTTACGTAACTGCAACCGTTGTAATACGGTAGAAATAATGAGAAATAAGAGAGCAATATGGGACCCTGACACCGACAAAATATGGATAAGCCCTGTTTCACTGAATAACTTTACCATCGTTTCTGGCAGCATCGCGTATTGACCACCTAGAACCAAGGAGGTACCCAAGGTAGCAATGGATGGATCTAGATTTTCTTCAAATTGTTGTGCCACCCAATGATGGGCTCTATCTAGGTAAGCACCCAGTGCATACCCCGTATCAGCTAGCCATATGCCTAGGGTTCTCTCCACTGTATAGTTCCCCTCTATGGTACCTTGATACAAATTTCCTTGCAATCCATCATTGATATGTCTCGTTTTCATAGATAAGGCACCACTTTGCTCATAATAGGTAAAGCCTTTCACAGTACCACGAATGACGTATCGGTCTCCCATATGAATAGTTGGTTCTCCTGACACATAAACACGAATACTGCCCTTCGCTGGTACATGTTCAGTAGCGCCATTCTTTTCTATATCCATACCTTCTACATCAGCATCTACCATGGTCATAATGCCATCTAGCGTCACAGTAGGTTGTGGATTAGAAGTGAATTGCACATAATAGGCACCATCGGCACCATAATAAAACGGTCTATCTTCAAAATAGTGTGTGATGACTCGATCTGTATGCACATATCCTATAGCAGTAAATACAGACATAATACCCACTAAGCCCATCACATATCGCATCATTTTATACATATGTTCATTACGTTGTTCGTATCCACGTAATCCTATTATCCCAAGGATACCAAATATCGTAATGATACTTAACCAATACATAAGATAGGTGTGTAATTCGTTTTCGTATAGACTCATACAAATTCCCAATAGCATTCCTAGCACACTGGTGATACCTAGATCTATTGGCTTTGGCAACCTTTTCATAATCGTACTTTCTCCACAATTTTTTTATACAATGCAGGTCCGATGCCCTTCACCTGTCGTAATTCTTCCAAACTCTTGAATAGTCCATGCTCTTGACGATAGTCCACAATCTTTTTTGCCATCTTAGGGCCAATCCCCGATATTTTTTGTAAATCTGCTTCGGTTCCATCATTAATAGAGATATTTTGTTTTCGTAGTAACTCCTCAGGACTTCCGTGAAAGTTGAAATCTACATGAATATGTGTACTTTCCTCTAAGGTATCTTCTAAATGTAGATGATTCACATCTGCATAGGGCAATAGTCCTTTACTGGCCTCAATAGCTGACTTCACCGTAGCCGGACTTTGTAGCTCATACAACCCTGGTTCTTCTACAGCTCCTGTGACATACACCAAAATCGCATTTACATTCTGTGTACTTTCTACTGGACCACCTCGATTTCCTGTTTCTGACTGCTTCACAATCTTTGGAGTATCTGATGGTGCTCCATCGCCATTCATTGGTGTATCTGCTATAATAAGATAGTATCCACATACACACAGTAGGAATAGGCATACAATGATGCCAATTCGTTTTCGATTTGTTACTTTCATTCTATCACATCCTTTCAAACAAAAGGTTCGTTATAGATGAGTAGTATCCTTTAAAATTCACTACCAGTATATATTTGGAGGTATTATGAAAGAAGATTTACAACAATATGCCCGTCTTTTACTACAGGAAGGTGTCAATTTACAACAAGACCAACTGTTGGTCATCAATGGAGATGTAGAAAATAAAGATTTTGTATACATCGTTGTGGACGAGGCCTATGCACTGGGTGCTAAAGATGTGCACATTAATTGGCGTAGCACTATCACAGCTAAATCTCGTCTATCCAATGTAAAAGATGAGGTCTTATCTAACCCTGCTCCTTGGATTCAAGATATGTATCACCATATCCTTGATTCCAACGCATGTATTTTATCCTTAATCAGTGCGAATCCATTTGCCTATGAAGGTGTACCTTCTGAAAAAATCGCCCTCGCCTCTCGTAGCATGGGCAAGTTAACTAAATTTTACCACGAGGCTATTATGGATTCTACCCTTACTTGGTGTGTAGCCTCAGTAGCTACTCTCACATGGGCTGATTTACTAGGTTATGAGGGCACAGAAGAAGAAAAAATCAACCGCTTATGGAATACTATCTTTACCTTATGTCGTATGAAACACGTACCAGAAGAAGAATCCTTCGCCAACCATTTAGATCGCCTTGCTAAGCGCACCAAAACACTGAATGATTTACAATTGGTATCCTTACATTATACCTGTCCAAACGGTACAGACTTAACTTTACAAATGCCAGAAGGGCACTTATGGTTAGGTGGTAAAGAATCATCTAAAAAAGGAATTATCTTTGATGCCAATATTCCAACAGAAGAAGTCTTTTCCGCCCCTCATTATGCAGGCGCCAACGGTATCGTGTACTCTACGAAACCATTGATCTATGATGGAAACCGTATTGAAGACTTCCATATGACATTCAAAGATGGTAAGGTCGTTGACTACGATGCCAAACAAGGTCGTGAGTATTTAACAAACCTCATTGAGACGGATGAAAACTCTTGCTACCTTGGAGAAGTAGCCCTTGTAGACCATTACTCCCCTATTAGCCAATCCAATATGATTTTCTTTGAAACCTTGTACGATGAAAATGCATCTTGTCATTTAGCATTAGGGGCTGCGTACCCAACTTGTTTGGAAAATAGCGATGGATTATCTCAAGAAGAACTACATGCTCGTGGGCTAAATACTTCCTTAGCACATACAGACTTTATGATTGGTCATGAAAAAATGAATATCATGGGCACTACTAAAGACGGCAAAGAAGTTCCTATTATGATTGAAGGACGATTGCAAGTATAAGAGCACTCTATCTAACATACTATTATGCATGTTCCCCATAAAATCATCAGAAGTCCACATCTTATGGAAAGGTGTATGAACTAACATATGGTAATGCAAAAAAGAGGTACCTCGCATGACCGCAAGGTGCCTCTTTTTATTGTGTCTATTTGTTTTCTGCCATATACCAGTAGTTTATTGCATGGCAGCCCTATGGTTTACATCTATTAAACTGTTGTACGATAAGATATTGATCTTATAACAATGTATCCACGGCAATATTCACTATTATATCTGATGGGCTTTCACAAATATAATCAGCACCAGCAGATTCTAGTTCTTCTACTGAGCCATAACCATAGGATACGCCCATGGCCACACAGTTTAATTCTTTCGCAGCTTCCATATCGTATTTACGATCTCCCACCATATACCAACGAGAGATTTTATATTTTAGTTCAGTCACCTTATTCATATCTTGTAAGGCTTCTTGCAAGATATCTTTTTTATGTACTAACCCAATTTCTCGATTGGCCCCACGAATTACTTCAAAGTATGGATCTAGTTTAAAATGCTTAATAATATCCTTTGCTTGTTCTTCTGGTTTTGCCGTAGCAATCCCAACATAAGCACCTGTCTTACGAAGCGCTTTTAAGGCTTCTTCAATTTGAGGATATACTGCATTTTCATATTTTCCTACGGAATCATACCGTTCTTTGAAAAAGTTGTAGGCTTGCTCCACCTCTTCATCTGTCATATGGCAATGTTCTTTAAAAGAATCTGCCAACGGTGGACCGATGAATAATTGTAATGTGTCCTCATCAGGAATAGGATGATTCATACTCGTTAAGGCATGACGTATAGATTTTAAAATTCCTTCATGAGAATCTGTTAACGTTCCATCTAAATCAAAAATAACACAAATCATAATGACTCCTATCAAAAATAAATGCGTTGTTATATATGTTCTAATACATATAATAAATAAAAGTTAATTATTTCCCTATGTCAATGCACTTTCAAAAGTATGCTAAATATATATCTTCTTAAGTACAGGATACATTTCTTAGCTGCGGAAAATACCTTTACAACTAATACAGTAAAGAGTATACTATATATAGAAAAGTTTCTATATATAGGAGGACAGTATGGAAGATAATCAAATTCCTACGGCCATTTTAGATAAATTAACAAAAGTTTGTACTTGCCGTAGTATTACAAGAAAAGCAATCAAAGAAGCAATCTTAGATGGTTGCGATACATTTCCTAAAATTAGAGAGCGCACTAGTGCTGGTACTGGTGCATGCGGTGGCAAAGGCTGTGGCCCACGAGTGGTGAAACTTTTAAAAGAACACCAAGAAGGACAATGGTAAGCGTGACCAACATAAGAACCATAAGATAGGTGATATACATCACCTATCTTTTTTATATACACAAAAAAGGCTGCTCAAGAATGTACATCATTCTGTAGCAGCCTTCTTTTTATTTCTTTAATGCTTCACGCAATGTATGCCAAGCAAGCACTGCACATTTAACACGGGCAGGCATGTTAGAAATATTTTGCAAAGCAATCGCATCTTCTAAGGCTTCTAATTCGTCTTCATCAGTCACTTCTTTTTTGATCATTCCTAAGAAAAGGTCCACTAGTTGGAAAGCTTCTTCTAAGGATTTACCAGTAATGACATCAATCATCATAGATGCCGATGCTTGGCTGATAGCACAGCCGGAACCTGTATAAGCAGCATCTTTTACAATACCGTCTACCACATTCACTTGCAATGTTAAATCATCACCGCAACTTGGATTATGACCATGTTCACTAGCAGTAAAGACCTCTAACAAACGCTTATTACGCTTATCTTGGTTATGCTCCAAAATCAGTTCCGTATACACTTGATCCATTTCCATGGTATTGTTCTCCTTACTCTGACAAGCCCATGGTTGGTCTAACTGTTTTTAGGGCTTCCAAAAATTGATCTAAATCTTCTTTTTTAGTATAAATGTACATACTAATACGGTTGGATGCTGGCACTCCATAGTAAGCACCTAGTGGTTGCGCACAATGATGACCAGAACGTAAGCATACCCCATGACTATCCATGATCGTTGCTACATCGTGAGGATGTACATCATCCACAGTGAAAGCAATAACTCCATGCTTTTCTTCTGGATTGGCACTACCTAATACATGAATATGTGGCATAGCCGCTAGTTTAGGCAATACATAGCGCACTAATTCTTGTTCATATTCATGAATAGCATCCATACCAAACTGTTCCAAATACTCAATGGCAGCTTTTAATGTAACAGCACCATGTGCATTGGGTGTGCCAGCCTCAAATTTATAAGGTACTTCATTGAATGTTGTAGTTTGTTCTTTCACATATTCAATCATGTCCCCACCAAATAAGAATGGATCCATGTCTTCTAATAAGTGATATTTACCATACACCACACCAATACCTTGAGAGGCACACATTTTATGACCTGAGAATACGAAGAAATCACAACCTAAGGCTTGCACATCAATCGCTTGATGAGGAGCCGATTGTGCTCCGTCTAGGATAGCAATAGCACCAACAGCATGAGCACGTTCCACCAGCTCTTTAACTGGAAATTCCATACCTAACACATTACTCACATGGGCAAAGGATACAATTTTTGTAGATGCATCGATTTTATCCATTTCACCATCTTTAATGTGTCCAGTTTCATCTAAGTACATATATTCCAAAGTAGCCCCTGTCATTCGGCATACATATTGCCAAGTCACAAGATTCGCATGATGCTCCGCTACAGTGATGACGATTTTATCTCCCGCTTTCACATGCTTCAATCCATAGGAGTGAGCAATTAAATTCAAGCTTTCTGTCGTATTGCGAGTGAAGATAATTTCTTCTCGTTTACGAGCATTGATAAAACGCTGCACCACATCACGAGTTCCTTCATAAGCCTCGGATGCTTCCATAGCAAGCACATGGGCCCCACGATGGGGATTCCCATTGTGATTTGCCATATGTGTTTCTAATGCTTTCATCACTTGTACTGGAATTTGTGTAGTGGCACCACTATCTAAGTAAGCAATGCGTTTACCACGATGAGTTCTTGTTAAAATTGGAAAATCTTTATATGCCTCTGCTATTGGTTTCATACTATCCCTCTCAACTATATTTTTTGTCGTAGTACTGCTAAGGCAGTTTCTTCCATTTCTTCATTGCCAATACGATCAATCAATGGTCGTAACATGGATTCTACGATGATATGTTTTGCTTCCTCTTCGTTAAAACCACGGCTCATTAAATAGAATAATTTAGCTTGGTCCAATTGACCAGCACTGGATGCGTGATTACCCGATACATTATCTTCTTTACATAATAACAATGGTAAAGAAATGGACTTTACTTGTGGCGTTAATAGTAAACATGTATCTTCTTCTGCACCTTCAGATGCCAAGCTACCACGCAAGAAATCTAAGGTACCACGGAATGATTTTTTAGAAGAACCATTCAATGCACCTAAGTTATTAATATTACTGATTGTTTTTCTACCGATATGTTTCATTAACATGGCGATATCAAATACTTGCGTACCTGTACCGCAGTAGCCTAAATCATGTTCCACTTCTGCGTAGTCTCCTACTAAATCTTCTTGATAATTCAAGAAGTTTTCAGAACCACCCAACTCAATATTGATGAACTCTACATGACCAGACTCTTCTACTCGTGTATAACGATGTTCAAATTGTTGTACCTTACCAGTTAGCAATTGCACTTTTTTGAACACCACAGATGCTCCTGTGTGGGACACGATTTCTGAAAGTAATCCCACATGACCATCAGTAGCTTCGCCTTTCAAGCAAAGCGTTAACTCTAAAGTAGAGTCTTTTTCAGCTTCGATTTGTAAGCGTGTTCTTTCACTGACAGCACCTTGTACATCAAGAACTATGGTCAATGCTTCCTTTGCACCAGCTGGCACTTGAATGTGATAGCCATGTGTAAAATGATGCGATGCATCACGCAAAGCACCTGCATGGACGCCTTCATAAGAAGACTCTAATAGTTCTTTATTTGTAATGTCTGTTACAATGTGCTTGGACCCTTCAACTGTCACTGTAGCACGTTCTGTACCAGCCCATACATTGCCTTCTGTATGATTTACCTTTAACCAACGGAAAGTCGGTCTAGGCAATTCATTAAAATGTAATGTGTTGCTCATCCTAACCTCCTATCCGATAGAACCTTCAAGTTCTAAGGTAATCAAATTATTCATTTCTACGGCATATTCTAATGGTAATTCTTTAGAAATTGGTTCTACAAAACCACGTACAAGCATTGCTCTTGCTTCTTCTTCACTAATACCACGAGTCATTAAGTAGAAAATCGCTTCATCGGAAATACGGCCGATTTTTGCTTCGTGCCCTAAATCAACATTGTCATTTTCAATTGTAATAGATGGAATGGTATCGGATTGAGACTCTTGGTCTAACATTAAGGACTCACAAGATACTGTCGCTTTGGAATGATCTGCATTTTTGCCGATATTCAAGACACCACGGTAAATCGCTGTACCACCACTCTTAGAAATAGATTTAGAGTTAACATTACTTGTTGTATGTGGTGCTGCATGAATAACTTTTGCTCCTGTATCCAAATATTGTCCTTCCCCAGCAAATGTAACGCCTGTGAATTCACAATGCGCTCCTTCACCAGCCAAGATACTCATTGGATATAAGCAAGATACAGCAGATCCGAAGGATCCAGATACCCACTCGATTGTACCATTTTTACCAACTCGACTACGTTTTGTATTCAAGTTATACATATTTTTAGACCAGTTTTCGATAGTAGAATACCGCAAAGTCGCATTATCTTTTACGAATAACTCAACACAACCAGCATGTAAGTTAGCTACATTGTATTTTGGAGCGGAACAACCTTCAATAAAGTGTGCTTTCGCGCCTTCTTCTACAATAATCAAAGTATGTTCAAACTGACCTGCGCCTGGTGCATTTAAACGGAAGTAGGACTGCAATGGAATATCTACAGTCACTCCTTTTGGTACATACACGAAGGAACCGCCAGACCATACTGCACCATGTAAAGCTGCAAATTTATGATCTGTAGGTGGCACTAATGTCATGAAATATTGTTTTACAATATCCTCATGTTCGTGTAGCGCTGTCTGCATATCAGTATACACAACGCCTTGACGAATCAAGTCTTCTTGAATACTGTGATATACAACTTCAGAGTCATATTGAGCGCCTACACCAGCCAAAGATGTTTTTTCAGCTTCTTGGATACCAAGACGGTCAAATGTCTCTTTAATATCGTCTGGAACTTCGTTCCAGTCTTCTTTCATATCAATTTTAGGTTTTACATAGGTCACGATATCTGCCATATTTAAGGCACTAATATCAGGTACCCAATTAGGAACATCTAATTGATTGTAAATTTCAAGAGATTTTAAACGGAAATCTAACATCCATTGTGGCTCATTTTTGTTAGCCCATATTTCACGAATGATATCTTCTGTTAAACCAGCTTCTGATTTATAGGAGAAATCAAATTCATTACGAATGTCATAGACGCCGCGATCCATCTCCTCAATTTGAGTTTTCTTTCTCGCTTCCATGAAATCCTCCTATACTAAATTTTTATATGCGTCGTAGCCTTTTTCTTCGATTTCACGAACGAGTTCAGGGCCACCAGTTTTTACAATACGTCCATCGATTAAGATGTGTACATAGTTTGGATTTAATTTTTGAAGAATTTGATTATGGTGAGTGATGATTAGCACCGCATTCTCTTCATTATGGAAACGGTTTACACCTTCAGATACGATACGAACAGCATCTACATCAAGACCAGAATCAGTTTCATCAAGGATAGCCAATTTAGGATTCAAAATAGACATTTGAAGAATTTCATTTTTCTTTCTTTCACCACCAGAGAAACCTTCGTTCACATAACGGTTAGCGTAAGAAGTATCGAAAGATAATTCTTCCATTTTCGCTTTCAATTCTTTTTTAAAAGCTAAAGCACGTACGTTTTCACCAGTAATTGTGTTTTTAGCTGTACGGATGAAGTTTTCTACTGTAATACCAGGTACGGAAATTGGATGTTGGAAAGACATGAAAATACCTTTTTTCGCACGATCGTTTACAGCTTCTTCAGTGATATTTTCACCATCAAATACGATGGAGCCTTCTGTTACTTCATAAGCAGGGTTGCCCATGATTACATTGGCCAATGTAGATTTACCAGCACCGTTTGTGCCCATTACTACATGGATTTCACCTTTATTAATTGTTAAATTGATGCCTTTTAAGATTTCTTTCTCTTCAATAGAGGCACGCACATTGTCTACGCGAAGTAATTCTGCCACGTATGTCACTCCTTATCAAATAAGCTACTATATACAAAAGAAGACTCGTTAGGTCTTAGCATATGTTGAATACCGTAAAAAAACGGATTCCACCAAAGTGTAATCCGCTGTTATATTCATAGCATGAGAACGCCACTTTGGCTTAAATCTAATTTAGTAAATATACTATTTATATTATACTGTGTATAGACTCGAACCGCAAGGTAATTTCTACTATTTTACTATGATTTTAATGATATATTAACATACCATCTATTCATTTATAGCATATTGAAATTTTAATTCTCTACCAAGAGACTCAACAATGTTTATTATACCGAACTTTCTCAATATTGTAAATGCTATTCCCATATTTTTTTAGGGATATAAAGCATTTTACTCTCTCTAGATAACTACACTCGATTTTTATAAATATAGTCTTGCAATTTTATCCTGCACGATTGTATACCAACTCTAACAGATTGCCCCTCACGATTGGATGCTAATTATATATAAATAGACATATACTTTATTTCTCTGAGATGTATAACAATGTCTCAGAAGTAACTAAAGCATATGTCTATATTAGCCTAAATAACGATCGTAAGGGACGGCCCTATACATTTCTACTTATAAATTAGAAAAATCTAATGTAGCAAAATAATCGTCTAGTGTTTCTGCTCGACGAATTTGTGTGACACTTCCATCTTCATGTAATAATAGCTCTGCAGAGCGCAATTTACCATTGTAATTGAAGCCCATAGCATGACCATGTGCACCAGCATCATGAATCACAATACGATCGCCCATGTCAATTTTTGGTAATTGACGATCGACGGCAAATTTATCGTTATTTTCACATAAAGATCCAGTTACATCATAAGTCATAGTCGCTGGTTCATTCTCTTTACCCATCACAGTAATATGATGATATGAGCCATACAAAGCTGGACGCATCAAGTTAGCCATACATGCATCTAAACCAATATAATGTTTATAAATATCTTTTTTATGAATAGCCGTAGCTACTAAGTAGCCATACGGCCCAGTAACCATACGACCACATTCATAGGCCAATTGAATTGGGCTATGTCCAGTACCCACGATTAAACGATCGTAAGCCTCTTTCACACCTGCACTTAACACTTTGTAATCTACTGGTGTTTGTTCAGGTTTATAAGCTACCCCAATACCACCACCAAGGTCAATAAAAGATACTTCTACACCAGTTTGCTCTTTTACGCGTAATGCTAAGTTAAACATTAATTCAGTTGTACCTACTAAACCATCGATGTCTAATTCATTAGACACTACCATTGTATGCAAACCGAAGTTAGTGATACCTTTTCCTTTTAAGTATGTAATAGCCTCAATAATTTGTGCCTCAGTCATACCATACTTTGCTTCTTCTGGAAGGCCGATAATTGTGTTACCGCCTTCTTTTAAAGAACCTGGGTTGTAGCGGAAACAGAAACGATTTGGCAACTCGCCATGTTGTTCCAAGTATGCAATGTGCGTAATATCATCTAAGTTGATGATAGCTCCTAAATCCATAGCCTTTTTGTATTCTTCGTATGGCGTATCATTGGAGGAGAACATGATATTATCTCCTGTGATCCCTACTTTTTCACTCAAAATTAGTTCTGCCATAGAGGAGCAGTCTGCACCAATACCAATTTCTTTCATTATTTTCATAATATATGGATTTGGCGTTGCTTTCACAGCAAAATATTGTTTGAAGCCAGGAGCCCAGCTGAAAGCATCTAAAAATGCGCGCATATTATCCATAATGCCCTTCGCATCATAAATGTGGAATGGCGTTGGATATTGGGTGATAATCGATTCTAATTGTTCTTTTGTAAATGGTGTTGTCTTTGCGTTCATCATAACTCCTCAATCTATTTGTAATACACCATGTGACAGCCTCTTTCTGCAACATAGCAATATATTAAACAATAGGCACTCTTCATGTATTATCTCAATAAGAAGCGACACATTTTCGCCTAAACCTTAACGAAATATACTATTATCTATGAAAGAGATACATACCACTATGCCATCAATCCAAAGATAATCTATGAATACCGTAACGTATTGTAACATACATTCTATAGAATTGTAAAGATTCTATAGAATGTATTATATAATGTTTCAATTAGTAACCTTATACGAAATTATAATCCATAATTTTAATTTCAGTTTCAGAAATAATACTTTTTAGTGAATTAACTTTTGTAATATTAATGAACTCATCCCATTTAATTCGATATTCTTCTTTTATCCAAGTTTCATTAAATAATGTTGCATAGGATGAATCGCCTCGTATAATTGCATTTGTCAATAAAACCATCTTATCATTACTTTGTTTAACATATTCCTCTATATAGCAACTTCTTTCACTAATCGCTGTTACGACTAATCTTTGTAGCCAAATTTCTAAATAATGATTAGTAGAGTTGGTAGATACCTTGTTCAAAATAATATTTATTATTCTTAGTTTTTGTTCAAACAGTTTAAATACCTCAACATCTTCGTTGAAATAGAAATTATATAATAATTTCACTTTATCATCATCATTACCAATTTTACTAAATAATCTTGATAATAATTTAACACCAACATCAATAATTTTAGGATTATTATCTATAATATTAAAAACTATAGCTATTAGTGTTATTATATCTGTTCCAAGTTTTGTAAAATCATCATACCCTAACTTTTTTATTCTATTTTCAAACTCTAATATTGCATTAATTAATTGCCCACTATTAGGAAATTTGTCAGAAAATAATTTTATTATTATGAGATGTTTTTGAATAGAAGCATTATAACTTTTAGTTTGAATTATGCTATTTCTCTTTTTAGAAATATTCTTTAAATTAATTTCTGTCTTTATTAATGGATCATGTTCAATCCAATACACCTTATCCTCTTTCATAGAGTCAACAATTAAATCACTACTACTTTTAGTTTTACTTTCATTAATTGACAATTTATGTCGCCCCAAGATTGTAACCAATTCTTTTTTTATTATCTGCTCATCCTCCTTGTTTTGCGTAAAAATCCTATAATCATCACGATACCTTAGTATTTTATATTTAATATCTTTTTTCTCCAAAGCTACAACGAGTAAGCTATCTATATAACGTAACAAAAATTCAGCCATAAAATCAGATACTATATTTCCCTGAGGTATAGAAACGGTCTCACCATAGTTCATATATTGATATTTCTTATCTATTTTATTTCCCAATAAATTGTTATCTCTTCTATCTTTTTTAGCAACTGATTCATCATGAAGTGCCCAAGGTATTATATGAGTATATATACTACTATAAAAATTAGATATATCTAACTTTAATATGTGTTTGAATTCTAAACTTAACTTAATTGATTCTTGCTCTATATATTCCCAAAAATGAAAGCCATAGTTTGGATTTTTTACTTCGCTTTTTAAGTCAAATGGAATACTTTCACATATTATCTTCTTCTTTGATATTTTATCAAGTTTTTTATATCGATTTATCAAATAATCCCAGTTATTTTTTTTAGTTAGTAAATTCACTAAATCAACATACAATAAAGGATGAATAATTATGATAGGTCTGTATGATTCCTTAGATTTATTTAAATGGAATATATAATTAATATCCGAAAGTGAAGAGTATTTTTTTTCTTTTAATAATTGCTCTTCTTTATCATCTAATGTATCCATTCCAAGTAAATTTACACCATATTTTAACAAATAATCAAAACTATAATAAATAGGAAAATTTAAAGTCATATACGAAGAGGGCTTCAAAAAAAATTCACGTGCTTCTTCGTTAGTCATCTGAGTAATTAATAACTTTATATCCTCTTTCATTTTTAACTCCATTAATAAAAAATAATCACTATTTTAATATATTATATCTGCTTTATATATTATTATTTTAGTAGACTTGCGCTTATTATACTTTAAATACAAATAAACTTCTATCTGATATAACAATGTAATAAATAATATTTATGAATGAATATAGTTGAAGCTCTACCATCTCTAATTTTTCTCTATAGATTACCATTTCATATGATATCCTTTGTGACGTTTCTTACTACCTAATTCACACAAATACAAGAAGCCCATGGCGTGCTCCTAAACAAACATTATGAAATACCGTTTGAGAAGGAGTATGCCATGGGCTTTTCTTTGCCAAATAGATTTAAACCGCCACAGACTACATAGCACAACAAGTTACTTCCCAAATAAGGAACAATCCACGCTATATCGCCCACCACCCATAAAAAATATAGCTAATGCAGAAAATCCCATTTGTGACGGATAGTCCCAAGCAAAAAATCCTGCATCTACATGAAGAAGAGTAGCCGTAAATAAAACTCCAGCCAACAATAAGGATCCTAGTCGAGTAAATAATCCAAATGCAACCAAAATGCCACCTAAGAACTCGCAAATCGCAGCCATCGCACCAAAAAATTCGAAATATCCAGGTACTCCTAAGGCTGCCAACATAGCACCTACCTTATATAACCCAGATACACCACCTAAAAACTTCAAATATCCATGATAGGCCATAGATATTCCTAGAGCTAATCTCAACACTAATATACCAAAGTTAACATACGTAGGTTTACCACGCAATAAAAAATGAACCATAATTATATCCTTTCCTAAATAAATCTTCCTACAATTAATTAACTAATATACATAAGTATACCATAACATCTTACTACCCTTCTAAATACATATCTATTCATAATTCTACACTTTATATCATAGTACTACTAGATTATTATAATTGTCACATATTCTAGAACTAGCCTTTAAATGCAGATATGCATAGTGTTCTATGACCTTCTCTTCGCCCAAATCATGACAACACAATAAAAGAGCACCATATGTTTTCGAACCTTCCTTGGAACGCAGTTGTGCGTAGAAGTCTATGGCGTTCCCTTTACTAAAATCATGACAACGCAAAAGGAGTGCGACATGTTCCCGAACAAACATTATGAAATACCGTTTGTGAGGGAATGTGTCGCACTCCTACTATTATGCTATTTTCAAAGGAACGCCATAGACTGAATAGCGCTGCAAGTGTTACCCGATGTCAGCTGGTGTACTGAAGTCTACTGTAATTCCTAATGCTTTTGCTACGCCTTCACCGTATGCAGGGTCACATGCATAGCAATGTTTAGCGTGACGTTCTTGGATGAACAATGGAACTCCTGCCATATTATTAGCAGTATTTTTAAATAATACTTCTTGTTGTTCTGGAGTCATTAGACGGAACAATTTACCAGGTTGTGTGTAGTAATCGGAGTCATCTTCACGGAAGTCGTATTGGTAAGCTTTACCAGATACGTCATATCCTGGATCTTTATATTGTGGTTGGTTCGCCCATTGGCCAAAGCTGTTAGGAGCATATCCAATTGTAGAACCATGGTTGCCATCTACACGCCCTTGTCCATCACGATGGTAAGAATTGAATGGACATTTAGGCGCATTCACAGGAATAGATGGATAGTTCGTACCTAAGCGATAACGTTGCGCATCTGCATAGGAGAACAAACGACCTTGTAACATACGGTCAGGACTGAAACCGATACCAGGAATGATTGTGGATGGAGCGAAGGCTGCTTGTTCTACATCTTGGAAGTAGTTTTCTGGGTTGCGGTTCAATTCCATTACCCCTACTTCAATCAATGGGAAGTCTTTTTTGTACCATACTTTTGTAAGGTCGAATGGGTTATATGGAAGAGCTTCTGCTTGTTCTTCGGTCATCACTTGGATATACAATTTCCAACGAGGGAAGTCACCTTTAGCGATAGCGTCAAACAAGTCACGTTGTGCACTTTCACGATCATTAGCAATGATTGCTGCTGCTTCGTCTTCAGTTAAATTTTTAATTGGTTGTTGGCATACCCAGTGGAATTTAACCCATACGCGTTCGTCATTCGCATTGATTAAGCTGTATGTGTGGGAACCAAAACCATGCATATGACGATAGCCATCTGGAATACCACGGTCACTCATGACGATAGTAATTTGGTGCATTGCTTCTGGTAAGCTAGTCCAGAAATCCCAGTTAGCAGTAGCGTCACGTAAGTTAGTTTCAGGGTTACGTTTTACCGCACGGTTCAAATCAGGGAATTGCAATGGATCACGGATGAAGAATACTGGTGTGTTGTTACCTACTAAATCCCAGTTACCTTCTTCTGTATACATTTTAACAGCAAAACCACGGATATCACGTTCTGCATCAGCTGCACCACGTTCACCAGCTACTGTGGAGAAACGTACAAATAAATCAGTTTGTTTACCCACTTCAGAGAAAACTTTTGCTTTTGTATATTTAGTGATGTCATTTGTTACTGTGAAAGTGCCAAATGCACCAGATCCTTTTGCATGCATACGACGTTCAGGAATTACTTCACGAGCAAAGTGACCTAATTTTTCCATCAACCATACATCTTGCATTAATACAGGACCACGTTTTCCAGCTGTCGCACTGTTGTTATTGTCAGGGACAGGAGCACCAAAGGCTGTTGTCAATTTTTCTTCTTTCATAATGTCTCCTTTGTAAACTTATACATATGATAATAAAATTAAAAGCTATATTTTATTATAACGGATAATAATTATCCGTTAACTTATGAACTAATTATAAAACTTTTTCCATATCTTGTCAATAATGATTTTCCGTTAACTTTTATTATTTTTGATGTTAAAAACTATAACATTATCAATTTGTTAAATTTAAACACTTTTTTAAGTAGAAAAAACTATAACCTTTCATCTCTAAAAACCGCTGTATAGAGTATCTTCCCAAGTATTTAGATTTTTTTAATACTATTAAATCCAACTCATTTTGATCTATAGCCCTATATGTAACAAAAGGACTATGAGAAAATAGTTATCTATTCTTCCATAGTCCTTATACGATTCATTTAGTTCAATGGTATCACAAATATATGCAATCTGAAATTACATCATACCGCCCATACCACCCATTGGAGGCATTGGAGGCATCATTGGTGCATTTTCTTCTACTTTATCAGCTACAATGGATTCAGTAGTTAATACTAATGCTGCGATGGATGCTGCATTTTGCAAGGCAGAGCGTGTTACTTTAGCAGGGTCCACGATACCAGCTTTTACCATGTCTACATATTCTTCTGTTAATGCGTTGAAGCCGATACCGCTTTCAGTAGATTTTACGCGTTCTACGACAACGGAACCTTCTAAACCTGCATTGTAAGCGATTTGGCGAAGTGGCTCTTCCACAGCACGGCGCACAAGGTTCACACCCGTCAATACGTCACCAGTAGCTTCGATGCCGTCTAATGCTGGGATGATGTCGATTAATGTAGTACCACCACCTGCAACGATACCTTCTTCTACAGCTGCACGAGTAGCGTTCAATGCGTCTTCGATGCGAAGTTTTTTATCTTTCAATTCTACTTCTGTTGCCGCACCTACTTCGATAACAGCTACACCGCCAGATAATTTAGCCAAACGTTCTTGTAATTTTTCTTTATCGAATTCAGATGTTGCTTCTTCAGCTTGTGCACGAACTTGCGCAACACGACGAGCAATTACATCTTTATTGCCATTGCCATCAACAATGATAGTTTCGTCTTTTGTAATGCGAACTTGACGAGCTGTACCCAAGTGTTCTAATTCCACATTGTCCAACTTCAATCCTACTTCTTCAGAAATCACAGTACCACCAGTTAAGATAGCGATATCTTCTAACATAGCTTTACGACGGTCGCCGAACCCAGGAGCTTTCACAGCTACTGCTTTTAATGTACCACGAAGGCGGTTCACTACCAATGTAGCCAATGCTTCGCCGTCTACGTCTTCAGCGATGATCACAAGTTCTTTACCAAGTTTTACTACTTTTTCAAGAGCTGGTAATAAATCAGCGATAACGGAGATTTTGCGGTCAGTGATCAAGATTAATGGTTCGTTCACAACTGCTTCCATTTTATCTGGGTCAGTCACCATGTAAGGAGACAAGTAACCGCGGTCGAATTGCATACCTTCTACTACATTTAACTCAGTTTGCAATGTTTTAGATTCTTCAACAGTAATAACACCGTCGTTGCCTACACGATCCATAGCTTCTGCAATTAATGCACCGATTTCTTCATCAGCTGCAGATACAGATGCTACTTGAGCGATGTCTTGTTTACCGTTTACATCGATCGCTTTAGCTTGAATTTCAGCTACTAATTTTTTAACGGCTAATTCGATACCTTTTTTAAGGATCATTGGATTAGCACCAGCTGCTACATTGCGCATACCTTCTTGAATCATAGCTTGCGCCAAGACTGTAGCAGTAGTTGTACCATCACCAGCTACATCGTTAGTTTTAGTAGCAACTTCTTTCACTAATTGAGCACCCATATTTTCAAATGGATCTGGAAGTTCAATATCGCGAGCGATAGTCACACCATCGTTAGTGATTGTTGGGGCACCAAATTTTTTCTCTAATACTACATTACGACCTTTAGGTCCTAATGTTACTTTTACTGCATTTGCTAATTGGTCTACGCCACGACCTAATGCACGGCGTGCTTCTTCGTTAAATAAAATTTCTTTTGCCATTGTATAGCCTCCTCTATGGGGTCGTCCCCTTCTTTGGTCAGATTATAATACTGCTAAAATATCTTTTTCGCTGATGATCAAATGGTCAATGCCATCAATTTTGAACTCAGTACCAGCATATTTGGAGAACATAACTGTATCGCCCACTTTTACTTCTGGTGCTACACGTTCGCCATTGTCACATAATTTACCAGGACCCACAGCAATAACCGTACCTTCAGATGGACGTTCTTTTGTGGAAGATGCTAAAAAGATACCACTTTCCGTTTTTGTTTCTACTTCTAATACACGAATAATGACACGATCGCCTAATGGTTTCATTGTTATACCTCTTCTCTTATACACTATAATATCGATGTTAGCACTCAATACTAGTGAGTGCTAATCACAAATATTATTATAAATCATTTTAAAATTTTTGCAAGTCTTTTTTGACTTTTTGACCAAATACTTTTTCATAGTTAACATTTTACTTCATGGCTGACATAATCTTTTCATAATTTTGCCATATGGGTCACCACAATTTTTTACGATTTTGCCTCATGGGCTGCGATAATCTTTTTACAAGTTTCCACGAGGCTAATGCGTTTATCCATACTGAAAGCTCGTATTTTTTCATAGGCCTTTTCCTCTGAAAATCCATGTAACTCCATTAATATGCCCGTCGCTTTCGTCACATATTTTCGTTCTTCTAAGGAATTTGTTAAACCTTTTACTTGTTCTAGCAAGTCTCTTTCTTCTTGAAAGCGACCCGTCGCCATCCGCAGAGCGGGACCTAAGTCCGGTTCCCTCAAGGGCTTAATCAAATAGCCGTATACTCCAGATTGGGATGCTTTTTGAATTAGATCATCTTGGCTATACGCTGTTAAGAGCACCACTGGCGCCAATCGTTTGTGACGAATTTGTCGCGCTGCCTCAATGCCATCTAATGTCGGCATTTTCACATCCATGAGCACTATATCTGGCGCAAGGTCTTGGCATAGTTGGATGGCTTCCACTCCATTGGCACCTTCACCTATAACGGTATGGCCTTGGCTTTCCAATATATCTCGTAAGTCCATGCGAATGAGTGACTCATCATCTACTACTAAGACGCGCATACTCTTCTCCTTTATGTATCCATATATCTACCACAGTGCCAGTTCCTTGGGATGTCCAAGCAATCGTTCCATCTAATTCATTCCGTACTAAGTTGTCAATAATTTGCAACCCTAAGCGACGTTGTCTAGTGCCTTCAAAATCCTCTGGTAAACCACAGCCAGTATCTCGAATAATAATATGCAACATATCTCGGTTTTCTTGAGACATCACCTCTCGCACCTCTACCTGCACTTGTCCCTCTGTTCTATCTTTGAAAGCATGTTTAAAAAGATTGGAGAACAGTTCATTCAGCACTAAGGACACATAGCTGGCCTTATGGGATGACATAATGATATCGTCCCCTGTATATTCCATGTCGATGCTCTGTTCAGAAGAGCCCAGTCCTTGTCGTAACAAGCGCCACAATTCTTCGATAATGCTGCGCAACGCTACATAATCTTCATCAAAGTTCGACACAATTTCATGAACGAGAGCCATACTTTCAATGCGATGAATACTGTCTTGTAAAGCTTGTTTCACATCATCGGAGCTGCTCCGGCGGCTTTGCATGCGGAGTAAGCCCGCTACAGATTGCAAGTTATTCTTCACGCGATGGTGTACTTCTTTGATAACAGAGTTTTTCACCAGTAATTCTTGATCTCGCTTGCGCAGTTCTGTTTTGTCTTGCAATACCAAGATGCCACGCTTCCACTTTACCCCAAGGACAACGGGAATCATCACTTGTCGCAGCGCAATATCACCATATAACTCTTCATCAATAGTACCTACTCTATCTTCCAACGCTTTTTTGATACGACCTACTTTCAAGGTACTACTGTAAATAGATGTTCCCTGTAATCGTCGATCGATACCAAAAATATCTCCTAGTTTTTTCGCCGCTCGGTTTGCATAGAGTATGGTTCCGTCTTGTTCAAAAAAGAGAATTCCATCTAGGACGGAAATGCCTTCATACAACTCTGGTTGCTGTAGTTGTGGTACCAACATACCTTGAAAGGTCGTCTGTGATACGATGGACATAAACTCGTCATAGCGACTGGAATACACTTCAGATACCGGATTCGTGAAGGCACAAGCCCCAATGCACTTGCCCCCATTATCTACGATAGGATACACGTAAGCATGGTACGATTCCTTTGTGATACCGGTATCAGTCCGTTCCTCCCAGTCCATGAGACCTGTATAAGGTTTGCCACTATGTAACATCTCCTGGATAGGATGGTTCATAGGCACTTCGTATTTCTGTACCATTCCTGTATGACCACTGTCCAGTGCGCCACTAAGTAAAAGGTGTCCGTCCTTAGCTTGCACTAAGAGGGACACCCCTTGTTCACTGATGGCTTTTCCAAAGCTTAATCGCTGAGAAAACTGCAATAGTAACGCCTGTTGTGTAGGATATAAATCTGTTTCTTTGTCTAGGATATCTTTCCAACTAGCCATGTTGGTTTCCTTTCCACAAATCACTGCCCAATGGAATGGACGGTTTTGCATTCAAAGTGTAATTACTGAATTTACCAGCTTGTGCCATATAATAGGCCCGGCAACCAATCATAGCTGCATTATCGGTAGCCAACATAGATCCCGCTGTGAGGTATGTCAAACCTTCTGTCTCACACATGGCTTGTAAATCTTGTTGCAATCCACTGTTAGCCGACACGCCACCAGCTAGAGCAATCTTCGTTTCTCCTAATGTATGAGCCGCTTCTTTCATTTTTTCTACCAATACGTCCGTAATGGCCTTTTGAAAAGAGGCTGCTACATCTTCATGACAGATGGATTCACCTTTTTGTTGTTTTCCATTGATATAATTAAGAACAGCCGATTTCAAGCCACTGAAACTAAAATCAAAATTTCCTTTTTCTAATAAGGGTCTTGGAAACTCTATGGCATCCGGATTTCCCACTTTCGCCAACGCATCAATATGTGGCCCTCCTGGGTAAGGATAGCCTAATACGCGAGCAATTTTATCGAAGGCTTCACCTGCCGCATCATCACGTGTTTGTCCTAATACCTGAAAGCTTTCATAATCTGTCACATGAACAATCATAGTGTGCCCCCCAGATACCACTAAGCACAAGAAGGGAGGCTCTAAATCAGGGTGTAACAAGAAATTTGCAAAGATGTGACCTTCCATATGATGAACGCCAATCAAGGGAATATCTTTTGCAAAAGATAGAGCCTTCGCCGCTGACACACCTACCAACAAAGCCCCAACTAAACCAGGCCCATAAGTGACACCGATATGGTCCATATCATCTAATGTTACATTCGCATCTGCCAAAGCTTGGTCAATAACTAGCATAATCTGTTCTATATGATGTCGAGACGCCACTTCTGGCACGACACCACCAAACTTTCTATGTATGGGTACTTGACTGGAAATTACATTAGAAACGACCGTTCTGCCATCTTGCAACACTGCTGCCGATGTTTCATCACAACTAGTTTCAATAGCTAGTGTGTAGATACTCATGCCAGTTCCTCCATTTCTTTCCTCATAATTAGCCCATCTTCTACTGGATCTGAATAAAATTGTTTACGTACTCCTACCGCTGTAAAGCCAAGTCTACGATACATGGCTTGAGCCGCAATATTGGAGACACGCACTTCTAAAAAAATATGTTTCATACCTTGTTTACGGAGCATTTGCGTTAACTTACGAGTCATTTTAGATCCATAACCTGCACGACGATGTTCAGGATGAATAGCAATATTCGTAATCTGACCTTCATCCAAAACTAGCCAAGATCCTGCATAACCAATAATCTTGCCATCTTCTGCTTCTGCCACAAGGTACAGCTTATCTTCTACTTCTAAATCATCTAATAGAGCTTCCTTTGACCAAGGTGTTGAAAAACAGGCCGTCTCTATTTGGTAGATACCTTCAATATCACTTCGTAAGGCTTCTCGTAATGTGACCATTATCGTTCACCTGCTGCTTCACGGACTACTACCGTAGGTTCCACGTAGGTACCAGTGGCTAGGATATCTTTGTTTTTCTCATCCCACACCACTTCCGCTTCCGATTTACGAATATAGAATGGCTCAATGGACTGCGCATCAGGAATCGTACCACTCACGAATTGTGGTAATGCCACTTGAATAACATGAGATGCCCGTGGTCGTTGCTTCGATTCATGACCGATAACAAGTCTAATAGGGTCAATACGACCTGCTTCTACACCTATGGCATATTCTTTTTCCAATCGCTTCAGACCATCCCCTACGATGACCACTGGAGTATCTCCAGATAGCTGTACTAGTTTCTCTAACAATTCAGTTACTTGATGTACTTCTATTGTATCTAAAGCAATCATATCCGCGCCATTCCACTCATACTGACGGCCATAGACCTGTTTCTTTTGTGCATCAATGACAGTGCATACCCGATAGTTAGAATACATAAAACTTTGAGCTAACACATCGGTGGTGAGCACGCCTACTACGGGCACATTCCAAGCATACGCCAAGGCCTTTGCCGTGCCCAAGCCAATGCGCAAGCCTGTAAAGGAACCAGGCCCAATGGTTACGGCAATGCCGGTAATGTCAGATTTCTTTACTTTCCCCGTTGTCAGCACCGTTTCAATATGTGGCACCAATTGCTCAGAATGAGTAAGCCCTGCCTGTACAATGAGTTCGCTTCGTATTTCTTTGTCATTTCCTACCGCTACGCTAGCAATGGCGCTACTCGTTTCAATTCCTAAAATCATAGGTTCTCTCCTATGCATTGTAATGTTTCCTCTGAAAGTAAGTCCGTACGAACTGTAAACTGACGAGATCCATCATCACCGACGGAAATCTCAATCCACACTGTCGTATCTGGTAATTCATCGACAAACTTACTAGCCCATTCCACAACGGACTTCGTTTCCTCTGTATATTCGTAAAAGCCGATGGTCTCTAACTCTTCTACCAAGTCCATTCGATATAAATCAAAGTGATACAGGTAAGAACCATCTACTTCATAGGTGTTCATCAAGGCGAATGTAGGACTTGTCACTTCTTCTGTGACCCCAAAACCTTTGGCGATACCTTGAGAAAAATGAGTTTTCCCCGCCCCTAGTGTGCCATCCAAAGCAATGCAAATAGGGCTTTCATAATCTTTCATAAATTGCCCTAACCTACGGCCTAGAGCCAACGTTTCCTCTACGGAATGAGTTGTATATTGTATGGTGTTCATAATATTCCTTTATCATTGAATTTTAATTAGTAAGCTACCTATGTCGCATACTCATACCGCATCATGATCACTAGATAAGACTAGGATTTTCTATTCAATACTCAATCATGCGATAAATGATTATATCCTTTAGGTTCCACTCTCATCCATTGTCCATCATGGTCTACTAATACCTGTGCATTGCCTGCTTTAACATACCCAATGATGGTGAAAGTCTCAGCCGGCAACTCCTCTGCTTTCTCAGCAGGTATAGTTCCCACTAGCTGAAAGTCTTCGCCACCTGTCCACATAGGAAAGTACGGACTCATATCGTGACTTTCACAGTAGGCCTGAACCTCTGGATGGATTGGCAACGCACTTTCATCAATGTAAATAATCACCTGCGATGCTTTAGCAATCTCGTTGAGCTCGCTGGACAAGCCGTCGCTGATGTCGTTCATAGACGTGGCACCTAAGTCTCTTGCTATTATACCACATTCTACATGAGGAATGGGCCGCTGATGAATAGACCTGCTCACCGGATAGTCCTCGCTACCCTCTAACAAACTATGGAGTCCTACATAGGATAAGCCTAGATAATTCGTGATGAACACTGCATCACCATCTTGAGCACCACTGCGGAGGACAGATTGATTTATTGGAACATCTCCAAACACTGTGGCAGAAATCACAAAAGGTCCCTCGGTCGACACCGTATCGCCGCCGATGATATTGACACTATACTCCGCACATATGTCGTGCAAACCTTGATACACTTCTTCTACATAAGACGTATATCGCCCCTTAGGCACTGCAATAGACACCACCATATGCCGTGGGGTACCACCCATCGCTGCTATGTCGCTAATGTTTGCTGCCCCCAATCGATACCCTACATCAAAAGGGGCGGTGGTGCTTTCACTAAAGTGGATGCCTTCTACCATCATGTCCGTACTAACCAGTTGATCCACATCACAAGGCGTATCATAGACAGCACAGTCATCACCAACGCCGACCTTTACGTACGTAGAATTGTAGATACTGTGTTGTGTTAACCTATCGATGAGGGCAAATTCGTCAGTCGATGTTATATTATCCTCGTATGTATTACTACTATTTTCTACATGACAGTGCATTTCCTTTATAGTTTCACTTCCTAAAGAAGTTTTATTACCCAAAGTAGTATCATAACCTACTATAGCATCCTCTGATATAGTGTCCATGTTTATAGTATACCCATCATCATTATATTGTATGCTTTCTTCCTGTATTTTTAGGCTAGCACTATGAATATGCATACTCCGATTCGATAACACATGGTCTTCGTCTAGCAGTAAATTCCGCAAAAAACATTCCAAATATTCCGTTGTTCTATACACCCCAAGCTTCAAATTTTGATAATTGGCTCGTACTAAGGAATTTCTAAAGTACCACGCATGGTTGGCGAACATATCATTCGTCACTGTAAAGCCTAGGGTGCGGAGATATTTAATAAAAAATACAGCGGTCGTTCTCGAATTTCCTTCACCAAATACATGAATCTGCCATAATCTGGCAACAAAAGTAGCCAAATGACGAATCGTCTCTGACATATCTAAATTGGTATAAGAAAACGTTTTTTCTTGCTCTATATCATAGAGTAAGGTCGCCCCTAGTTCAGACACACTACCATAGGTCACCGTATCCCCATCGAGGATCCATTCTTTTTTTGTGATATTGTAATCTCGTATACTGCCCGCATGGGCATAGATATCTGTAAACAATTGTCTATGAATCGATAGGTACTCATTCGGCGTAAAACTGAAAGCTTTCTCTAAGAGCAACTCCGACATACGAAGTGATACTATATCCGCCTCTGCCGTTCTATCTTCTTGATTTGGATAGGATTCATAATAATTTTCCAACAATGTATGAAGAGCCTGTAGGGACATCTGCCCTTCAATATTCTTCTTTGCTAAGTCTACTAAATAGGCAGACGGCGTCAACCCATCCACAGCTTGTAAACCAATAGCTGTCTTCCAGACTTGGGCTTTTTCATATTGACTAGCTTCACCTTGACGGATATATTCCTCAAAAGGATCCTTATGCATCGTACCACCTCGTTTCTTCTATACATATCATTAACTAATTATCAATTCTTATAGACTAATGAAACAAAACTATCTCAATTAATCTATACGATTTGTATATCTTTTTCTCTATACATGTTGTTTTTATTGTACCATACTAGGGACTAAAAATAAGATAAATTTATCTAAATAACAAAGGGACTCCGATAAGAGTCCCCTTTCATTATGTTATTGCAAATTATTTGCCTCTACCTCATCATCTTCACCAACTAAGTATCACTACCGCGTCATCTCCACTAGCTGCTTCACATAATCATTGCTAGGATAATTCTTTACTTCTTCGGTGGTCCCGTATTGTTGTATCTTCCCTTCATGCATGACAAGGATATGTGTACCAAGCTTAAATGCCTCGTGCATATCATGGGTGATGAACACAATGGTACAATCGGTTTGTTTGTGAATCTGTTTCAAATCTTCTTGCAGTTGATACCTCGTAATGGAATCTACTGCTCCGAATGGTTCATCCATGAGCAATATCTTTGGCGAGTTCGCATAGGCTCTGGCGATGCCAACCCGTTGTTGTTGACCTCCAGACAATTCCTTAGGATACTTCTTCTTGCTATCCAATGGTAATCCCACCAGTGAAAGCATGCAATCCACAATAGCATCTACCTCTTCTTTCGGTGTACCCTCTAATCTAGGCACATACCCAATATTCTCTGCTACTGTCATATGGGGGAACAGTCCATCCCCTTGAATAGCATAGCCAATCTTTCTCCGCAAAGAAATAATACCCTGGTCGATAACACGAGTTCCAAAAATAGTAATATCTCCTTCGTCGGGCACAATCAATCCATTAATCATTTTTAAAAGTGTCGTTTTCCCTGACCCTGATGTGCCTACAATACAAAGAAAGTCACCTTCATTGATTGTTAGATTACAATCTCTCACGACCCATTTCCCTTGATAGGATTTTCCAATATTTTTATATTCTATAATTTGATTCATCTATTTCGCCACCAATCCTTTAGATTGCAAAAATTCCTTTGCCACTTGTTTCGGGTCTTCCTTATCAATTTCTACCCTTTTGTTCAGCTGTGCCATAGTACTTTCATCTAAGATACCATCCAAACGATGCAATACCGTTTCTAGCTCAGGATGATTCTGTAACGTTTCCTCACGAACAACCATGCCTGCCATGTAGCTTGGGTAAAAATTTCGATCGTCCTCTAATACTACAACCCGTGGATCAGACAGTTGACCATCTGTAGTAAACACAGTCATCGCATCAATTTTCTTATCAAACAAGGCTTGATATTTTAATCCATTGTCCATATCTACTTCTTTTTTGAAGTGATAGTTATAGGCTTTAGCTAAGGCTTTATAACCATCTTCACGTTCAAAGAAATCATATTCTGCACCAAATGTTAGCTGTCCTGCATACTTCGCCAAATCAGTAAATGTTCGGATACCATATTCCTTTGCCAAGTCTGCACGAATACCAATGCTATAAGTATCATTAAAGCCAAACATACTTTTCCATAAGAAGTGATACTTATCCTTGTATTCCCCAGTCAACATAGAGAACTTGTCATTTTTGTACTCTTCCTTATGTTTCAGTACGATTTGCCAAGATGTTCCTGTATACTCTGGATACATATCAAAGTCGCCTCGTACCATGCCAGGATGAATATTAGATGTGCCACCGCCCACACCATGGGTGTACTTAACCTTCAAGTCAGTATCAGCCTCAATGAGAGTACCTACAATTTCCGCCAAAATGTATCCTTCCGATACAGGTTTTGATGCAATGTGAATGGTATCATTTTTACTATACTGTTGCATTCCCACGATACCCAAGATAATCACTAAGAACGCACCCAGTGCATAGCCTATCTTTTTATTTACTACGGTGTGCACCTTGTGCTGTTCTACTAGTTTACCAATGAAGCCTAGTATGCCATCTATGACCAAGGCTAACACAGCGATCAAAATGCCTCCAATCCAAATCAATATTTCATTATTAGTAGTTATCCCACGGTAAATGGCAACACCTAGACCCCCTGCCCCTACAAAGGAGGCAATCCCTGCTAAGGCAATGGTCATAGTCACCATGTTCATGATAGCTGCAAAGATAACAGGAAACGCTAGCGGTAACTGTATTTTCCATAAAATTTGCCTATCTGTACTACCCATGGCACGGCTAGCCTCAATAATCTTTGGATCAATAGTGGTAATCCCTACATAGGTACTACGTACAATGGGTAACAGTGCATAGATAGTGAGTGCAATAATAGCCGTTGTATTTCCTACGCCAGTGAAAGAAATCAAAAAGCCTAACAATGCAATAGAGGGTATAGTATAAGCAATATTTACCACAGAAATAACAGAATTAGCCAATTTCTGTTTCTGTGCGATAAATACACCTATAGCCAAACCCAAAATCGTGGCAATGATGACTGCTGTAAAAGTAATGCCTATATGCTCTAGCAATAAATGCATATAAAATGGCCAGTTCTTCCCTAACTCTTCTAATAAATTTTGTATCATCAAATCCTCCCTTTCTAGAACTTCTTCATTAATTATCATACTAAATTACCATGAATTTAAGGTATAAAAATGTTGGAGGCTCTTTGCTAAAAGTCCCCCAACATACTGCTTAATCTTTTACAATCTTATCTTTCATTTGTTTCAATGGATGTGTTAAATCTATATTACCATAGGTCGGCAAAGTCACACCTTTTACTTTCACATAGACCTTATGTACGCCATCAAATTCTACAGCCGTATTAACGATAGCTGCGATGCGCAGTGTGGCTGTTAAACCTGTTGCATCCTGCAAAAAGTCATCATTTAATACGACGGTAACTATATCATCATGTTTCGCCGTTTCTACTACTTTTGTGCCTTTTGCAAAGACTGGATACTCTGCCCGACCATCTTGTTCAATCATCAGATTTATGGCATCTTTTACCGTTTTACGTTCTTTGTCGATCGTAAGCGGTTGTGGCATAACACCTTTTCCATCTTGGCGCGGTACATAGACCACGATTTTTGTCATTTTATCTAGCGTCTTCTTATCTTGCGACACAGAAGATTGGCCTGTTGTTTGTTTCCCTAGATCCACTTTCAAATCTTGAGAATTACACCCCGCCAACGCAATGACACATACGCTCATCATAGCCACTAACCCATAGCGTAATGATTGTTTCATGAATTAACCTCCAAAATATAGTTCCAAACCTTTTGCTAATTCATTAGCAAATTCTTGGCGTGTAGACGTTTCTTTCAAATGTCCTTCTTCCTTAGGATTTGAAATAAATCCTAGTTCTACCAAAATTGACGGCATCAAGGAATGACGTAATACATACAGATTTCCTGGTTGAATCCCTCGGTCACCATTGAATCCACTGTGTTCAGCAATCTGACCTTGTACAGCAGATGCTAATTTTTTAGACTGGTCCGATCCATCGAAATAATAGGTAGCAATCCCACCTACATTCGGATTCGAGAAGGAATTGATATGGATACTGATAAACGCATCAGCTCGATTACCATTCGCTACATTGACCCGTGCTTGCAATTCATCCACACCACTCGCATGTGGCCCATACACATCCACATCAGTAGTACGAGTTAAGATAACTTTCGCCCCCTTAGCCTCTAGGATGGATTTTAAATACTCAGCAATAGGCAAAGTCACTTGTTTTTCTTGTAAACCTGTTGGTCCAATGGCACCTGGGTCACTTCCGCCGTGGCCTGGATCCAATACGATAGTTTTACCACCAATGCCCCCTGTGGTACGATAATTTACCACTTCTGGAACCGGCTTTTCTGGCATTGTAGGCAACACAATCGGATGATTGGGTGCCGCTTTAGATTCCGGTTTAGCTGGCGGATTCGACTTCGGTTTAGCTACTGATTTTTCCGCCACTTTTGCAGCAGGTTTTACATCTGCTTTTGGAGGTTCCTTAGCGGGAGCTTTCGCCTCCACTACCTTAGCTGATGCTTTCTCAGCTACTGGAGCTACTGGCTTTTTACCGTAATAATTCTCCCGTGGGGCTACCCCTTTTTTCTGAATATCTACCACCATCCGGTACGGTTTATTGTTTACTGTATCTTTTTTTAGGGTAAATACTTTCAAATCTTCTACATCAATGGCCTTTGGTGTTTCAATTTTCACCACCGCATCTGATCCTGACTGTGAAAGTGTGGCACTCTTTGCAATACCATCATCCATCATAATTGATGTAGGTGCTCCTGCTAGAGTAGCATTTTTCAGCACTAATGTAGTCGATGTACCACTGGCACTAATAGATGCCGTCGCTTGAACAGGACTAGACAAACTAAAGACCATTCTCACAAAAGGAATTGGCGCATCATTTCTCGTCACCCAATGAAGATCTGTCACATTTGCCGCCTTCGTGGCTCCAAACAGGACTGGTAACACCAATACTAACATGCCCAATAGGGCAAATAACTTACGCAAATATCTCACTCCAATCTATGTTGCACTGGATAGTTTTCCTTTAGACAGTACCTTAATTATACCACATTTACCCAGTCCATACATGAAAAATCAGTGAAAATTATTCTTTTTTGCAATACTATCTAAAATCGCAGTTCTTACATGTATTTGTTAGCCTTCTAAAATTGTTTTCTTCTGTTCTGCATTGGCACTCCCATACTCAAAATACAATCTCCTTTTTCACTATCATACGCTGTATGGAGCACACTATGCACTAGAACAAAAATTAGGAAAAAATACAAAAGTATCCCCTATTAGAAATAAAAATAAAAAGAAACATAAGCAAGCGTATTTGGAGCTATCTAAATAGACTACACACCTATACTCACTTATGTTTCTTATATTGATTTGATTTACAATTGGTAGACATTTTATCTTAACAAATAGCGGTACTATCCATTATATTTCCTCTACTTGCTAATAGGTAAGCGTAATAGAATATCTGCCAATCTATTCTTAAGCCGTTTGTTTTGCATTGCGGTTCATAATGTAGTACAATACAGCACCCACTACTAAACCACCAAGTCCCCAGAATACTTTTTCCAAGGAAGATTGAGTTATCAACCAAATACTAACTACAACTGCTAATACTGGAATAACTGGGCCCAATGGAACACGGAATGTTCTCGCCATATCTGGGCGTTTACTTCTGAATACTAGTACTGCTAAGCATGTAGGCAAGTATTGAGCAAAACGAGATACTACAGAGATAGCTGCCAATTTTTCAAAGCTTCCAGTCCAAGATAATACCACTGCAAACACAACAGTTACGATGATCGCTACATATGGAGCATCTTTTTTATTACGTTTAGACACTACTTTAGGAATCAATCCGTCATCCGCCATGGCTACGCCAGAACGTGGTGCCAAGAAAGAAGAAGCTACGTTAATACCACCGATAGAAATCAATGTACCAGCTGTAACAATAGCTTTCGCCAATGGTCCCATGAATACAAATGCCGCATCCGCAACTGGAGTTTTAGACGTCACAAGGGAATCCCCCATGATACCGATACAGATTGCTTGAATCAAGATATATACAATAGATACTAATGTTAACACAAGAATAATTGCTTTTGGTACATTGCGTTCAGGGTTTTCCATGTCTTCCGCCGCTACCGCAATGGATTCAAATCCTGTGAAAGCGTAGAAAATGATCAATGCTGCCGCACCAAAACTTGCTTGAGTCATATCTGGTACAGATTCCATTGGCGCAAAGTTAACGCCTTTCACATAGAAAATACCCACAAGGATGAAGAAAATCAACGGCAACAATTTACCGATAGTTACGATATTGTTGATGATTTTAGAAATCTTAACACCCATGATATTCATGATACCAAGTACAACGATGATCAATGTAGCGATAATATTTTTGCCCATTTCTGTACTTGCTGGTTCCCATACGGCACCAAGAGCGGTAGCAAAACCTACTGCCATAGCAGACCAAGCAATCGTAGCGATAGCCCATTTCATAAAGCCTACTTCAAAGCCTACAAAGTTACCAAATGCTTCTTTGGCATACACATAAGGACCACCGTTCTTATTGAACATGCCGCCCATCTCTGCAAAGCATAATGCAATAGACATAACCAATAGAGCATCAAATACGATAACCCATAAACTGTTCACCCCTCCCAAGGCAGCGGCTTTACCAGGCAGTAAGAAAATCCCGGTTCCAATGATTGCGTTGACCCCTAAAAGTATGATACTTAAAAGGCCTAATTTGTTAGTTGACATAGTACTTCTCCTTATACCCTTGTGCTAACTCAACTAATACTAAACAAATGCTATATACTAGCAAGGGTAACTAAAATTATATAGGCTCATATATCTTAGTTATCCTCGTAAAAGTATAGCATTACTAGATTACTATTGCCAATAGCTATTGACCGTTAGATATTCTATCTTCAATCTATATCTCATTAGAACATAGCATGGGCAATAAAGTAACCTACTACACAGCTCGTAAATACCCCGATGATACCAGGAATAATAAAGCTATGATTAATAACAAATTTACCAATTCGTGTTGTACCAGAACGGTCAAAACCAATACATGCTAAATCAGATGGGTACGTTGGCAACACAAAATATGCATAACAGGCAGGAATGAAAGATAATACAATTAATGGATCTACACCTACGCTCAAGCCCATTGGTACTACGATAGCAAGTGCTGCTGCTTGAGAGTTAACCAATTTAGAGATGATAAATAATACAAGTGCATAGGTCCATGGATGCTCTACTACCACGCTCGATAAAGTTGTTTTGAATTGTGGAATATAAGCACCGAAATAGGTTTCTGCCATCCAAGCTACACCGTATACAGATACAACGGCAATCATACCAGATTTAAATACAGAACCACTTGTTACATCGCTCACTTTTACCTTACATACAAGAAGAATCAAGGATGCCATCACAAGCATTGCAATCTGAATAGTAGGAGTCATGGATAATGGTTTCCATAGACCTTTTGCATTAGGAACTAATGGCAATAATTGGTTAGGGAAACTACCGAACAAGGCGATAACCAAAATACCTAGCAAGAAAATGATAGTTGCCCAGTATGCTGTGCGAGGAAGTTCTTTCACAACACTAGCCTCTTTATTTTCTTCATAGATATAAGCACGTTGTTCAGGATCTTGAATGCGAGCTTGGAAGTCAGGGTCATTAGCCAATTCCTTACCACGACGCATACTCCAAAGACCTGCTACAATAACACCCACAAAGGTAGCTGGAATCGTAATGGATAAAATGGTTACCACACTCGCTTGGAAACTAACCGCCCCTAACATAGCCACCATAGATACTACTGCTACCGATGCAGGAGAGGCACAAATCCCCATTTGAGACGCCACAGATGCCACCGCCATTGGTCGTTCTGGACGAATCCCTTCTTTGATAGAAATATCATAGATAATTGGGAACATCGTATATACTACGTGACCTGTTCCGCATAACACAGTTAAGAACCATGTTGTGATTGGCGCTAAAATTGTAATTTGTTTTGGATTGCTACGGAGAAATTTCTCTGCGTATACAAGCATAACGTCCAAACCTTTGGAGGCTTGTAAGAAACCAGAACATGTTACTACTGCCATAATCGTTAGCATTACATCAATTGGTGGTTTACCTGGTACAAGACCAATTACGAATACGTAAATAGCAAGACCGATACCAGATACAGCGGCTAATCCTAAGCCACCATGTCTGACCCCCACAATTAAGCAAGCTAACAATAGAATAAATCCGAATAAAATAATCATAAAATTACTCAATCCTTTCTAATAAAAAAATATCACTTGCTGTAATCATTATACGGCAAGTGACGTAATAAAAACAGTGATAAACCGCTTCTATAGGATATATTTTACATGAAAGTTAGTTATTAATTACATTCATTTCCACTAATTCTTCACAAACTCGGTTTGCTAAATGACGATTATGCGTAATCAGCACCAATGTCATATTGTGCTTATCTACTTCTTCTAAGATAACAGACCATAATTGCGCTTGTGTAATCGCATCTAAACTAGCGGTAATCTCGTCTGCTATCAATACTTTCGTCTGTGGTGAAAGAGCACGTAAAATAGAGATACGTTGTAATTGACCACCAGATAATTCATTAGGCCAACGAGACAACCATTCTCTTTCAATGCCCATACGATCCAATAAGGACTCTGGAATGTCCCAAGCTTCATCTAAACTCTTTTTGAGTTTCCATCTAGGGTTTAAGGCTTTTTCAGGATGTTGATAAATTAATTGAATCGGATTGTATCCTTGTATCTCCCGAATATCTTGCCCATCTAAGGTGACGATGCCACTTCTTTGCAACATATACCCTGCTAAAATTTTAGCTAATGTGCTTTTACCATATCCACTAGGCCCCAACAATGCTATGCGCTTACCTTGTTCGATTTGTAAAGACACATCATTCAGCACCAGTTCATCCTCATGATACCCAAAGGTGAGACTTTTAATGTCTAACATCATATCCCTCCTTTGTCATCAAAAATTGTTCAACTTCTGCTTTAGAATAGTGCCTAAACTCATTCTGTGGTAATGCATTAAATAAAGCACGTGTATACGGATGTGTTAACAATTCTGGACTTTGAAAGTTTCTTGCCTCTGTCACATCAATTAATCGGCCATCATAAAATACAGCTACGCGATCTGCCACATGAATGGCCAAGTCTAAGTCATGGGTAATGAGCATACAGCTTTTTCCTTCATTCGCCATATCACGGAACATCTGTAAGGCTTGCACAGCATCTTTCATTTCCATACCGGGAGTTGGTTCATCTGCTACAATAAACTGAGCATGACTAATCAATGCTGTCGACACTAGCACGCGCCCTGCCATACCGCCAGATAATTCAAAGGGATACATACGACTCACACCTTCACGCAATGCTAATTTAGCAAATACGGCTTCTTGTTCAATCATATTTCCGTTTAGTCCAACAACTTGTTTTCCCACTTTCATGGTCGGATCCAAATAGGTAATCGACTGTGGTACTAGAGCCATCTCTGAACCACGATAAAGTTCTTGTTGTTTCGGAGTTAATGCTTCTCCTTTATAGAAAATCTTCCCATCCACAGTAGAGTTATAAGGCAATAATCCCATAATAGCGTGTGCTAACAAGGTTTTTCCTGACCCGCTGGCACCGACTACGGCTAATATTTCTCCTGTGTAGACACTCAGTGAAATATCCTTAATCCCCTGTACATGGCGTTTTGAAAGTTTCCCTTGGTACATTTCAAACGTGACCGCAAGGTTCTCTACCTGCAATAATTCTTCTTTCATGAGAACCTCCTATCGCTGCGAATGTGCAGGGTCGAATAACTCTTTTAAAGCTTCTCCCAATCGATCAAAGAAAAATACCACAACCATTAATGTCATGCCAGGGAAAAAGGCCAACCACCATAATCCTAAAGAGATATGACGAATCGATTCAGACAATATGATACCAATAGCTGGTAAGTCTAATGGTAACCCATAGCCTAAAAAGGTAATGCCGGCTTCATGCAAGATAGCATGAGGAAACAATAACACAAGACCAATGATATATTGTGGTAAAACATGTGGCACAAAATGCTCTTTGGCAATACGGAAATAGGAATGACCATAATTACGCGCTGCCAACACATATGGTTCTTTACGAAGTTGCATGACCTCTGCCCGTATCAATCGTGTTAAGCGAGTCCAATGTGTCGCCACCACACCGATGACAACACCTTTCATTCCGCCCCCTAAGGACACAGAAATCATGAGGATTAGCAAAATATGCGGAACCCCCATACATAAATCAACAAGCCACAAGATAAAGGCATCTACCTTTCCCCCAAAGGTAGCAGATAAAGTTCCTAACACCAATGCTATACAAGAACTGACAAAAGCAGCCAATAAGCCTACTTGAATACTAATCGATAGACCTTTGATACAACGATATAGCATATCTCTTCCCATATGGTCAGTACCAAATAGATATTGCAATGAAGGCTCTGCATATTTATTGCCATAATTGATTGCGTAACTTTCTTCTGGCATAAGTGCCCCTGCAATGGTAATTAATACAAGGACAACAGATACAAAAGATGCTAAAAGTAACATTTTTTTACGTCTTGTCCAAGAATGAACAGTCGATACTTCTATTACATCGTCATTCATATCTCATGTCCTCCTTTCCTAATTTCTGGATTCACCACTGCATACAATATATTAGCAATTAAATTGCCAATAAATACAAAGATGGCGCTAAAAAATGAAATACCTAATAATAATGGAACATCGCCTCTCAGGCCTGCCAATGTTACCGCACTACCTAAGCCAGGATAAGAGAATACGACTTCTGTTAAAATGGCACCTCCGAATAGTTCAGCAAAGGATGCAAAATGTAATGTAATCGCTGGAATCATCACATTCCTCAACCCATGTCGTAACACACGTTGCCACAGTGTTTCCCCTCTAGCTTCTGCAAATAACATATAATTACTACCTAAACAATCGATCATCTTCTGTCTCGTATGTAGAGTGATAGCAGATACACCCGTAACCGCTAAAGTTAATGCGGGTAAAACTACATGGTGTAACCGTTCTGCCCATGTGACATCTGCCCCGATTTTACCGATTGGAGTGGATAAGGCAAAGGGAAACCATTGTAATTCCACTGCGAAAATAAATAGTACCACAATGCCTAACCAAAAGGTTGGTATAGATACGCACAACAAGGAAAACCCATTGATGATTTTATCAATCCATGTTCCCTCGTATACGCCACTGACGATACCAAAGAAAAATCCTACCAATCCAGCTAATACCCATGAAAGCATCATTAACAAAAGAGTTTCTTGGAACTTCTCAGCAATGACATTAATAACAGGTTCATTGTAAAGGAAGGAAACTCCCCAATTACCTTGTAACAAGTCTGCTGCCCAAATACAGTATCGTTCTACTGGTGGCTTATCAAATTGCCAGAAAGCAGCCATAGCCGCTTTTTGCTCCTCCGTCACAGATAATCCCGAAAAATACGCATCAATTGGATCAATCGGAGAAATAACTAAGAGCAAAAAGCTAACTACGCTGACTGCAAATATCAAAAGTACCACACGAATAAGTTGTTGTCTAATAAAAGACCAAATTTGCTGATTCATATGTGATCCTTACTATACTATTTCCATTGCCATTGAGAAAGATTTGCTATAATACCCATACCTTGTCCACGTTCATTAACGCCTACATTACCTAGGTCTAGACCATCACGAACTAAATATGGAACGGATACATTGGCAATCCATAAATATGGTACATCTTCTTTAATACCTGTTTTCCCATCCCATTGCGCCAACTTAAATTCTTTAATCGCTTCATCCCAGCTGTTAGCTGCTAATGCCGCATCAATATGAGCATCTACTGTCGGATTGCTATACATAGCTGGGTTATTAGTTACGTTTTTACCAATTTGGGAACTATGGTAGTTCATGTAAAGAGACAATGGGTTAAAGTCACCAAATGCCCAAATGGTAGGCACATTACGAGCAATTTTACGAGCATCAGACCATGCCATGGATTCAGCAATCATATTGATACCTAATTTTTTGGCATCCGCTGCTAGCGCTACTGCTGTGTTATAGCGTTGTAAATCGTTGGAACGACCAGAAATTTTAAACTCAGCTTTTACACCATTTTTTTCACGAATTCCATCACCATCTGTGTCTTTCCATCCAGCATCTTCAAGAATTTTTTTCGCTTCTTCTACACGATTATCTGTGATGTTTAATTTTGGATTAACCCATGCTAGTTCTTTGGAATACATGTATGTTGGTTCACCAAATCCATTCAATGCATTTTTGATAATTTCTGCACGATTAATACCAATATTCAAAGCTTTACGAATGGCTGGGTCAGACGTAACATTATTACCTACTTTCATACCATTTTCTTCACGTTCTGGTTGTGTTGGAAGATTCAATGTAAAAGAATCTATAGATTGCATCGTAAATACTTTCATATTATCTACTTTTGCATTCGCATAGTCAGAGTTCAAGAATATAACATCCACTTGACCAGATTTAGCCGCTGCTACTGCAGCATCTTCAGCAATATTTAAAACTGTCACTTTTTTTAATTTTGGTTTTTCACCATAATAATATTCATTTGGTTCCATAATCAACTGTTGTTCTTTTTGGAATGCCACTACTTTCCATGGACCAGAACCAATTGGTTGTGAACCATATGTTTCTTTATTATAGGCATGAGCTGGCACAATTCCCAATGTAGCTGCTACTTCAAGGAATGGAGACCATGGCTTTTTCAATGTAAATTCTACCGTATGGTCATCTTTTGCCACTACTGATTCCATGAAAGTAAGATCTACATAGCCACCTGCTTTTTGTGCTGTTTCATAAGTAAATACAATATCTTTAGCTGTTAATGGTTGACCATCAGAGAACTTAACATCATCACGAATTTTGAATGTGTAGTGCAAGCCATCTGGAGATATGGTTACATCTTTCGCTAAATCCATTTCCAATTCTTTTTTATCATTTCTTGTATATAACGCAGAGTGGAATGGATCCGTAGCCCACATACCCCATCCGCTAGTAGGGTCATATCCACCATTAATCATATATTTCCCCATGGAAATAACAATTTCTCCCTTGGCTGCACGATCAGCTCTCGCCTGATCTGTATTGCCACCGCAACCAGCAATCATTAAAAATGCCATAATCGTGGTTACAAGCATAAATAATCTTTTTAACATAACGTACGCCCTTTCAAAAATAAAATGTTTATACCCTAAACTTAAAACCTATATCCTCCTTTCGAATAAAACATAATGATTAAACGGATATATAATTAATCATCTTTATAAAAAATCCATAGTGCACCTATCGTATAAAAAAGATACCCTCTTCTTATATAAATTAGGTAACCACTATGGATTACAAACATCATAAAACAACTATATATATATTCTAAAAGACTTTATGCATTAAAACTTTCTAATAGCCTATCAGTTCTTTATTTGATATGTGCCTTCGTTTAATAGTACATGATAAGATTATCATTCGTCAAATTACTTTCGGTTATATATAAGAAATAAAGGCTCTTTGTCAAATGTGGGGGCTGCTCATATAAAAAATTCTTAGCACTAGC
>CAUQIT010000003.1:0-132196 GCA_963518505.1 uncultured Veillonella sp.
GCTAGTGCTAAGAATTTTTTATATGAGCAGCCCCCACATTTGACAAAGAGCCTTTTTTCTGGAACTATGCTAGAATATATATGTAAAAAGAAGAGCCATTAACGTGTGAGTGGCGTTAGGCTCATCTCAAGAACAATAAAAGATGATAAGCCTAACGTGTATAAGTGCTACCAACACTTATCTTTTACGTTAGGCTTTGTCATTTCTAGTTAAAGAAACGATAAATATCTATAATTAATTTTAAAAATTTTACCAATAAAAGTAACTTTTTCCAAAGGAACGCCGTTGCTAGTAGCAACCTTGTAGCGTTCCTTTTTTACAACATAACACAAAAGGGCGTGGTATATCCCGGAGCAAATCTCAGTGTAACGTCAATTTGCGGAGGGATGTGCCACGCTCTTTACCTTTATCTAATTAAGACCGCTACAAGGTTTCATAGAGAAACAAGAGACGTCCTACTCTGGTTGAATCGTAAAGGACAAGCTAGAGAAGTATTTTGTTTGTTCCCCTTTTGTTTCTGTTGGGAATGCTACTTCTACGCCTACTACGTTCACGCCGTTAGCAGCTACTGTTACCATGGCTTTACCTTGTGCATCAGCTTGGCTTTCATTAGTCAAATCATTGATAACGTCTTTGATTAATGGAGCGTTAGCATAAGGCATGCCATCTTTGAATACTTGAATTTCATAAGTATCGCCTTTGCGCAATGTTAATGGGTTAACGCTTGGAACGATTTCGATTGGCATGTTCAAACGTTCAGGTTTTACTGCCGCATTCCAATAGTTTACATTATATTTCACAGCGTGTGTGGATTTCACCGCATTTGGCACATCCTTCATCATAGCTTTATGCATTTTGCCATCTTTATCTTTTGTAAAATAGCCATAGTCAAATGTAGTTGCTGTAGTACCTAACATTTCATTTTTCTCGATTGTTACATTGTGTTCATGAGGCATTACTTTCATATCCAATGGATTATATGCCACATCATAAGCTTCAAAGCTTTTTACCATAGATGGTTCGTATGCGTTATCTACAGGGCCTTCTCCTAATACCAATGTTGGTTGATCAATGCGTTCTGCAAACCACACGCCATGTGCTGATGCATTGGATCCCACAGATACCGCCCCTACTAATGCTAATGCAAGAATTGCTAACTTACTTTTTTTCATGATGGATACCCTCCTATGAAATATAAAATTACAATACTTACATTGTACATCCTTTGAGAATCACTAGCAATATTTATTTTTAATTATGAATTATTTCTATAATTGACTATTGTTTTTATCTATATATTAACAAAACGCATATTCATTAATTACAGGATTAGATGAACAATACTTTCAAAAATACCTAAAATCACTGCAAATACTGGACGTATCACAGCACCTAAGAATCCAAATTGTCCCAATACCAAAATACCAATAAAGAACCACAACTGAGCGCCTAATAGTTTTTCTTGCCGCTCATAAGGCAAATATTGCAGTAGCACATAAAACCCTATAAAGCCAGGCACAGGTAACATGTTAAAGACCCCAAAGCCTATGCACAAGGTCACGATATAGGACATGACCATTTGTAAACCAGTGCTTACTGTGCTGACTTGCATAGCGATGGACATGCCTACGTAGGCTAGAAACGCCACTAAAATATTAGCACCTAGTCCAGCTAAGGCAATTTGTATCATCGCAGTGCGTGGGTTTTTAAAATGATAGGAAGAAAAGGGAATTGGCTTACTCCACCCTACGCTAGCAATAAGCATCACCAAAATACCTAGTACGTCAATATGAGCAAAGGGATTGATTGTATCTCGCCCCCATTGTCTCGGTGTCGTATCCCCTAGACGGATAGCCATCTTTGCCTGCGCATAGTTAAATATCGAAATTGCGATAGCAATAGCCGGTAGCATCGCAATATAATGAATCATATCTTTCATACTATCTCCTTTTAGAATCAAACCTATTTTTTATTATACACGATAGTCGTCCTCTTCCTCCATAGGTGATGAAAAATTTCCTGCCAGTCATACACACTCCTACCAGTGAGTAGACAACTTGCCCTATTCTATGCATACTGAAAGTAAACTATCTTAACAGCAAAGCATACGAGGAGGCCTATTATGAGCAAACCAAAAAAGTTCATCATTTCGATTCCCTATGAATTACTGCTCCAACTCTATGTAACTCAGCACTTAACTACCAAAGCTATCGCAGATCAATTACACTGTAGTCAAAGTACTATTTGCCAACGACTACGAGACTATGAAATCCCCTTTCACAATAGAACCCCGAATATCCCCAAAGAGGAACTGACTCAACTCTATAAAAGTGGTACATCCATCAAAGCTATAGCTCAGCACTTTCATGTGTCCCCTCGAACCATCTATAGCCGTTTACATGATTGGCGCCTAAAAGAACCTCGCCCTAGTTCTTCCCTAAGAGCATTACCTATCTCCTATATCCTAGAATCCTACGATAGAGGGTCTAGTGCCGCCATGATTGGTCGAGAATTACAGGTGGCACCTTCTACGATTATTCATATCTTACAACGTCATGGTGTTCCTCTTCGAAATAGTATGAAACGCATTGACTTACCTATCGATGATATTTGTCAGCTCTATACACAACATAAACTCTCTACCATCCATATTGGTAAACTATACGACGTCAAACCCTCTACCATTGCCTCAAGATTACGAGAACAAGGGATTATACTACGCGGTAATAAGGAGCAACTTCCTACATACTCCATTATTTCTGACTATGTACAAGGTATCACGTTACAACAATTAGCGAGCACCTATCGGACTAAGTATCATACCATTCGTAACTTATTAATCCGTCACGGAGTCTATCAAAAAGCACGACGTATTCGCGACTTTGCCTATGCTATACAGAACTTGCACCAAGAAGAGGCACTCTCAGTAGCCGAAATTGCCACCCACTACAGTTGCCATACAGAAACGATTCGCCGTATCCTCAAAGATATGCCTCCTAATGAAAAATCTATCCATTGATATCCTTGCTATGCGTTCCAAAGTAACGTATACTAAAAGTGAATATATCATTTTTTGAAAAGGAGTTCATCATGGAGTATATCTTTGCCCTACTGCCTTACTTTACGATAGGTATCGTAGCAGCGTTTATCTCTCGATTCACGGGAATTACTATTTCTTTCTTATTAGTACCAACCCTATTATATTGGGGAGCTACGCCGGTAGAAGTTGTATCATTTATGTTAACATTTACTTTGTATAACACATTTACCTTAGAAACACAGAATGTACGATTAGACTTTAAAGAGTTAACTTTCTTCCCAGGTTGGAAATTAGCCATCCCGCTTGTTATCTCTTTTGGATTAAGCCTTGTATCTCCTCATGTATCCATCGGATTATTTATTTTCTTCTTTATCTTGGAATTAGGGGCTGCCTTATACAAACGCATTCCACAAGCAGAGCGTCCTACCCTAAAACAAATCGGGATTTCCTCCCTGCTAGCTGCTGGTTGGACGATCGTTGGTGTCTTAGCATACCGTCATATTCCTGATACTTGGTACTTCCTATTGGTGGGGATTGCTATGTTAGGCTTAACTTGGTTTGCTTACTATGCAGGTGCTAATCGCTATGCTATGCGTCAATCTTGGACTGCTATTTGGCCATCCTTATCCCTACTATTAGGTCTATTCGGATTGGAAATCTCCTCCTATATTCATGGGGTGAAACGAAATTTCCCATCTCCATTTGATCGTATTGTACCTATGGTCACAGTCATCGGTGCTTTTGCTGGTACCATGGTGCTGTTTGTATTAGAAAACCAATTCTCCTTAGCATCCTTAATTGCTGCCGTTGGTTGTGCCTTCGGTATCCGCATGTTTGGATACTACGGATTCAGTAAGTCTGGTAAATTCTCTTGGTTAATCATCGGTTTAACCATCCTCATCGTGCTTTGCTTATATTTGGTAAGTCCTGCTCCAGTTGGCATGGATACAGGCAATCAATTATTACAAGCACCGATTGCGGAATAATTGATTGCTAGCTATAAAAGGAACTACAGCAAATTAGTTCCCAACACAAAAAGAGGAAAGTTGATCAAAATGTATCAACTTTCCTCTTTTTTATGATTCTATTATATAAATTAGATCTATACTAAATGTAGGAGCTACGCCTATAAAAGTAGCCCCCACGTTTGATTAAAAGCTTTTTATAACATGCTTCTATAATACGTATAGCTTCTACATAGTATTGCATAGGTTCTACCTAGTACGATTATCGACGCCGTCAAAAATCTATCCCTGCGGAAAAGCCCCTACAAACTCCCAAACGTTCATATCTGGTAAATGATTTTGTACGCACATGGTTTGCAATGTGTCCATACACCATGGTATAGTCACATACCTCTTCACATACATATAGTTATATCCATCTTTATCTAAGGCGATTTCCAGATTTAGCTGATCCGGGTGGTCTTCATCCATAATGGCTTGTACAAATGTACAATTTTCCTTAGGGCTATCCCAAAACAAGCTAAAAAAGACACGTTCGTCTGCCATAATTTGATGTAATACCGTCTCTACATCGGACCAAGTTCCCTCTTCATAAGTTTCTTCATCCGTTACTAACCGAAACATTAGGCTTCTCCTTGTGCAATACGGATCACATCACCAATGCGATTGCATAATTCATCCAATTGGTCTTGGTCTGGACCTTCTGCCATAACGCGAATCAATGGCTCTGTACCAGATGGACGCACCAAAATACGGCCATTGCCTCCCAATTCACCTTCCGCTTCACGTATCACATCTTGGATCGCACTATTCGTTTCCCAACCTGCTTTTGTTAAAACTCGTACATTCACCAACAATTGTGGATACTTCGTCATCAAACCGGCAAGTTCAGATAGGGATTTTCCTTTTTCTTTCATAATGGATAAAGTTTGTACTGCTGTCAATAAGCCATCACCAGTGCTATTATAATCCAAGAAGATAACATGACCAGATTGTTCGCCACCAATAGAGTATCCATCAGCGAGCATTTTTTCTAGTACATAGCGATCACCTACAGCTGTGCTGCATGTCTGCATACCCAATTCTTTAGCCGCCTTATGGAATCCGATATTGCTCATCACAGTGCCTACAATCATGTTCTCTTTCAGTTTACCCTGTTCCTTCAAATGTAAACCACAAAGTAACATAATTTGGTCACCGTCTAAGACTTGGCCTTTTTCATCTACCATTAGACAACGATCTGCATCACCATCATTGGCAATACCCACCTGAGCACCTTCACGAAGCACTGCCTCTTGTAAACCTTCTAAATGAGTCGATCCTGCATTGTCATTGATATTTATGCCTGTTGGCTCCACATTGATGGCAACTACCTCTGCTCCTAATTGGCGAAGAATCTTAGGTCCCACATAGGAAGCTGCCCCATGAGCTCCATCATAGACAACCTTCAACCCCGTTAAGGCATCGCTAGTAGATACTACGAAGCTCACATATTCTTCCACCCAGTCTTGATGATACGTAATACGTCCAATATCTCCATCTGTTGGACGTGGCAAGCAATCGTCAGCACTTTCACTACAAAGCTTTTCAATCTCATCTTCTACGGCATCTGGTAATTTAAATCCATTACCATCAAAGAATTTAATACCATTATCTGGATACGGATTATGGGATGCAGAAATCACAACCCCTGCAGTGCAACCTTTTTGGCGGACCAAGTAAGCAATAGCAGGGGTTGGTGCTTCCCCTAAAATGATAACATCTCCACCTACAGCGCAAATACCAGAGGCTAAGGCATTTTCTAGCATGCCTCCAGAAATACGTGTATCACGTCCAATTAAAAAGGTTGGACGTTCTACAGATTGACCAAAATAAGATGCCGCTGCTCGACCTAAATGATAGGCCAACTCTGGCGTTAAAAATTCATTGACTAAACCTCGTACCCCATCTGTACCGAATAATCTACTCATGATGATCTCCTTTCAAAGGGCCATATGTATTCATAATTAGTATAGCTGTTTCAGCCCCATCTAAAGCGGCGCTCATAATACCGCCTGCATATCCTGCACCTTCCCCAATAGGGTATAATCCTTTCGTAGACTGTGAAAGTCTATTTTCATCTCGTACGATGCGAAGTGGTGCTGATGTTCGTGTCTCCACTCCAGTCATACATACATGGTCCGCATCAAAGCCTTGTATACGTCGTCCAAAATATGGCAAAGCATCGGCTAATGTATTTGTCACATAGTCTGGCAAGCATTGACGAATATCTGCTGGTGTCACACCCGGTTCGTAGCTATATGCCTCACGTTGTACATCATTTGTCTCTGTACGACCTAAGAAATGCCCTACCGTCTGAATCGGTGCATGATAATTGCGCCCTCCCAAGATGAAAGCTTGCTCCTCCCATTTTCTTTGAAAATCCACCCCAGCTAATGGATGGTCTCCAAAATCTTTTGGTCCCACCGTCACAACTAATGCACTATTGGCAATGCCGCTGTCACGCGCGTATAAACTCATACCATTGGTCACAACACCACCCTCTTCGGAAGCACTGGCAACCACTTGTCCCCCTGGGCACATACAGAAACTATAGCAAGAACGATCTTGCTCTTTATCATGATATACCAAGGAATACTCTGCTGCTCCTAAGCCAATATCTGCTGGATGCACACCGTATTGTGATGTATCAATCACATCTTGATCATGTTCAATACGCACGCCTATGGCAAATGATTTTCCTTCTAAGTGGACACCTCTGTCATAGAGCATACGATAGGTATCGCGCGCACTGTGACCAATCCCTAACAGTACAATATCTGTAGGGATTCGTTCTGTTCCATTGATTACAATACCGGTTACTGCTTGATCTTGAACTTCAATATCGGTCACATGCGCATCAAAACGGACTTCCCCGCCCCAAGCAATAATTTGCTGGCGCATAGCTTTTACCATGTGGCGTAAAATATCTGTCCCTACATGAGGTTTATGTTTATATAAAATTTCTTCAGGAGCTCCAAATTCTACGAAGTACGTAGCAATCTCATGAAGTCTTGGATGGGTTACACGAGTAGTCAATTTACCATCTGAAAAGGTACCGGCACCCCCTTCACCAAACTGTACATTCGATCCCGGTTTAAACATACCCGTTTTCCAAAATTGTTCTACATCTAAAGTGCGTTGGTCCACATCTTGACCTCGTTCTAATACAATAGGTCGATATCCTTCTCGTGCTAAATAGAACGCTGCCAGCATACCTGCAGGACCAAAACCAACTACCACAGGGCGATGTTGCATAGGTGTCGTACCAAGCACAATAGAATCTGGCATTTCAGGCTCCATTAACGTAATATCTTTGTGCCGACTTAATTTTTTCATCAATTGTTGTTCTTGATCTACTTCTAAAAACAAAGTATACACAAAAGTAATATGCGGTTTCTTCCTAGCATCCACAGATCGTCGTACAACGTGAATAGCCTTAATGCGTCCCTGCAAAGGGCTATATTTTTTAACAAGTAATGTTTCTAACCTCTCTGCATCTTGCACAGGTATCCGAAAATTAATGATACGTAACATGTTTCTCTCCTACATATGTGGTTCTACTTCCACCTTTACAACAACTCGTTCTGTCGTTGTTGTTACACCATCTGGCAATACTAAACTATATCCACCTGTAAAACTGTTTGTTGCGCCATGCACAGGAATATCAATAGTCTTTACCCCATCAATACCATTGAGAATGGACTCTTTTCCGATAATAGTTAATTCCTTTGGTTCCACTACAACCTTTTTCACTGTATAACCAATTGGCACCTGTCCTACTAGATTCGGTTGCACTGGTACTTTTTTCTCCATTCGAATGCGCTCTAATTCATACTGGATCTGCGCCCCTTTTGGTGTGATTGTTAACCCTTCCACTACATTTCCTGCTGAATCCACTGGCAATATATCTGCTACTTCTGTAAAGCTTTCCCGATGTTTATCTAGGTTGATACGAATCACCGCATAAGACGCTCTACTCACCAAGTGAGCTGGTCCAGAAATTGTTACCGTCGTAGGCATAATTTTAGACTCTTTAATGGCAATGTCATTAGGCACTGTCCCCAATGGTTGTGCCTGCACTTGCAATTCTTTTACCATATATTCATCCACCGTAACGGTTACATTTTCAGGGGTCATACTGTCAATGAAAGTTCCTGTAGGTGCTGTAAAGTTAATAGCTATATTTTCCTGTCCTACACGAGCATTTTTCATATTCACATAGGCTTTCAATACAGATGGGTTAATATCAAAGATAGCATTGCGAGGTCCTCGTAAATGAACACGCACTTCGCTAGGTACCCCTTCTACTAAATAATTTTGATCTAAATTCTGCACTTGTACTGGTACAGTATATGTCATTTCTATCACAGGGTTTTGATCCTTCATAACAAATACCCACATACCAATGGCACAAAATAAACAGAATAATTTCATGCCCCAATTATGTTTTAAACCTGTTATCCAATGCATCATTTCGATTCACCTCGTTTTATTTTAAGTAAAGAGCTGACTGCACTAGGTGTTGGCTCAAGTAACGATAACATAACGGTACGCAATGTATCTTCTGTAACACCACGGTGAATCTGCCCGCCTAAGGCATAGGAAATCTGTCCCGTTTCTTCACTGACCACCACCACTAAGGCATCGCTTTCTTCACTTTGCCCCAAGGCTGAACGGTGTCGTGTACCCAATTCTTTACTCACATCACGATTTTGACTTACTGGAAGTAAGCTTGCGGCAGTCTCAATACGACCGTTACGAATGATCACTGCTCCATCATGAAGAGGAGATTTCGGATAAAATAAATTCATCAACAACTCACTAGTCACAAGTCCATCAATACGAGTCCCTTGCATAGATAACACATCTAGCTTCATATTTCTTTCAAAGACCATGAGAGCCCCTATCTTGCGACGAGACATACTACGGCAAGCAATGACGACTTCTTTCACAATAGATGTGAGCTCTTCTTTAGAAATTTTAGTACGAGATGAGAAAAATCCAGTACCACTCCCCAATTGTTCTAAGAGACGCCGCAATTCTGGCTGAAATACGATGGGTAATGCAATCATAAGGACTGCCACACTTTGTTGCATAATCCAACTGATGGTATGCAACCCCATGAAGTGTGCTACGATATTTAAAACAACTAATACGCCCAAGCCTTTTAATAAGCCCAAGGCCCTCGTATTTTTAACTAGACGATATAACCAATAAAATAATGTGGCTACAAATATAATATCTACGACATCTAAGAATCGCAATGTTTCCAATGTGGTTTGTAATTGAAACAGCATAGAATATCTCCTATCCTTTCTAATACAAATAAGGGCACATGCTTATGCATGTACCCTTTTATTGTATCCTATATTGGTATTTTTTTCTAGTAAACCTAGTAGTTATACTTGGTAAGTTTCGATGAGTACGTCCATATTACCGCCGCAGACCATGCCTTCTTTGATGGCTACGTCATCATTTAAATCCACATAAATACGACGAAAGCGCTCTTTCTTTTCCAATGCATCTACGGCACTTAATCGAATTTCGTTTTCTGCACGGCCCCCACCGATGGTCCCGAAAATTGATCCGTCCGGATGGACAATCATAGTAGTGCCCGCTTTACGTGGAGTCGATCCATGAGTTTTTAAAATCGTTGTCACTGCCAATGTATCTTGTTTATGTTGTTGTAGATATTCTATAAACTCATGCTTCATGTGTATACCTCTTTTTCGATAAAAAACCACCTTGTTTACGATAGGACACTGCCATGTATTCTGCTACGATAGACAATGCTATCTCTTCTGGTGTTTGAGCACCTAAATCTAATCCAATAGGACCATATAACATATCTAGCTCTTGCTGTGTCCAACCTTCTTCTTTTAACACTTCAAAAGCGTAGAAAATACGTTTGTGACTACCCATCACACCCACATAGGTTGGCAACACATGACGCACTTGGTGCAAACACATGCTATCGAACTCATGAGCTCTAGTGACTACCACAATGCCCGTATAGGCATGAAGGTTTACATTATCCTTCAATGTTTTAAAGTCTAAATGTACTCGTTTCACACGAGAATCAAAAAAGTTTTCTTGTAAGTATTCCGCTCGGTCATCAACTACGGTAACGCCACAACCAATGAATAAAAATTGGTCAGCTACACAGCGGCTTACGTGACCAGCCCCTAGTATGAGGACTTCTGGGTCTTTTTCTACTGGTTGCAGAAAACACTCCATATCTTCAATAGAAAATAGTTGTGGTTCTATTCTTTGAGGTACTGTAAAACCTTCAATGGCGTTGCCATACACTACTTCACCAGTATGGCTATACATCACCTTATCACCTTGTCGCTCTCCAGATAAAATCGTTACAATCAACGATGATTCATCCTTTGCCATACGTTCTTGTGCAATATCAATCAGATTCATGGTCCTACTCCTTTACCTGCTCATATTCCCAAGCAGTGATGGCCTCCATCACACCACCGCCGACAGCTAATGCTTTATCTGATATAGTAAAGCAATGGCTCTCTTCACATCGTGCGTCCACATCCGCAAGTTTAAAACCTTTCGTTACTAATATATTAGAAGCTAAAATGCCTCGTAAAGTGCCTGTAATTTTTGCATGTACTGGTACTTCCTCTACATAGCCTATAATAGAACCCGCCTCTACTTGATCTCCAATATGGCTTTTCGCTACAAATAAACCTTCTGTTGGGGACTTTATCACTCGCTCATGAGTATAGCCTCCCACGTTCCCTGGAATCCCCGTATTGGCTAAGGCTGGTCCCTCATAAATGCATCGCCCTAAGGTATGACCACGCATAGTTTCAACTACAACATGCACATCCTTGCCAGCATCGAATCCAGGACCGCATCCAATGACCAAGAGGGCATCACTTTTTTGAGTCCCCACATTTCGCTTCGCCAAAATTGCATCCACTACGATGGTTGGTTGTATCGTAGTTAATACCGTTTCATAGGGCTCAGTGACCACAGGAATTGCCTCACGGCTAGCTAATAATTTCGCTACATCTTGTAAGGGTACATGACGTGAGCGCAAGCGCTCTAAGATCATTTCCCCTCGGTGCACTGCATTTCCATAGGACACTTCTCTACGAATCATGGTAGGAATGGCAATTTCATTAATCACCACAGGATACCCTGCTCGCCACAATCGATACACAGCGCCAGATGCCACATCTCCACCGCTACGGATGAGAATCATTGGTTTCATAACGTCCTCCTTCGCTCACAATACGGTCATAGTCTTCTTTCGTATCAACATCTATACCACTATGCATAGTACGTTGCCTTTCAAGCCATACATATGTAACATGAGGAGCTCCTTCACCTCTCAAAATGACACGACCTCCCATATCTCCAGGAATTAAGCGTAATGCATCCGCCCAATATCTCCCAAATACTACGGGATTACCTCGTTCTTGGTGTGGTCCATACTGTGGCTGTACAATAGCTTTCTCGTCGCCAATGTCTCTGAAAGTGTTACACAAGTCGTCAATGGCTTGCACATTCAATAAAGGTTGATCAATCACACCACATACGATTGCCTCTAAACGTTCTTTCTGTGTATGTTCCCATTGCAATAAGGCCTCTACTCCTAATCGGATAGATGTACCCTGCCCCCATTGTGGATGCTCATTAGGCACAGGAATCCCCTGCACCTTATGCACCATATCCTCCACACCCATACATGGGTCAATAACCACCGCTAGAGGCTGTATCCTACTATACTTTGAAAGGGCACTCTCTAGTAAGGTATGTCCTTGATAGGTCAATAATTGCTTAGCACATCCCATACGTTTTGATTGTCCAGCCCCTAATAATACGCATCCTATTGCCATGTTAGCACCCTTTGTATACAACAATTTTCACGATACCCATTCGCCAATACCACTTTGTGTAATGGAAGAGATTGCAAGGCTTGTAAAAATGTATCCACCACCGTTGAATCTACCGTATCGCATCCTGTACAGAATACAATTCGTTTACCACGTGCATATTGAAAAACACCATTATCATGTTGTAGTATCTTTGCTACGATTTCTGGCGTAATAATATCTCCTATATGACATCTCGTAATAGATTGAACCTCGTCTATACGATATACATACTCATCTGTGAACGGTCTTCCTAGGACCTGCATGTTCACTACTGCAATGGTACTCACCGTTTTAGTCGGTATCACTGGTTCGTGAAGTTTAGGAGCTTTCAACCACTTGGTTTTTGCCCCATCTGCCTCAACAACAACAGACCAATCTGGATGACGATCATGTAATGTATCTAGTAATTCCGGCTCTAGTCCTACTACTTTGTGACCTGCCACCTCTTGAAACCAAGCCCCTATCTGACCACGTTTCATTTGTTCAACAATATGAGACTCACCCAGTGTTAAGTCATCCCCATAGTAGGGATTCCAGGGAGCCACTTGTTCAGCCCCCATCTTTGTTGTTGTCGTCACCACTACTGGTCGATCTAGGCTGACTGCCACAGCACCTAGTTTAGAAACAACAGTTGTTTTACCACCAGCCCCTACGACAGCAAGTATCCCAGGTTCTAGTAAGGACTCCCAATACTTCGTATCACTCATCTCGACTCTCCTATTGCTTACTCGACTTATTTTTCTTGTAACGCCATGTACACACGTTCCGGAATCATTGGCAATGTAGTGACCTCCGCGCCTGTAGCATTTAAGATTGCTCCTTGAATAGCTGGACAAGATGTATTGATAACAACTTCCCCTATGGATTTAATACCGTAAGCACCAGTTGGTTCATAGGATTCCACAAAGTCTACATGAATATTACCAGTATCTAACCGTGTTGGTAGCTTATAATGCATAAAGTTATTTGTTTCTAACACACCGCGAGATGAGTAACGAATTTCTTCATACAAAGCCATACCAATACCTTGTACAATACCACCTTCAGCCTGTACTGTGGCTAAATTTCTATTCACAATAGTACCGCAATCGACAACTGAATAGAAATGTTCTGGAGTCACTTTACCTGTTTCAATATCTACTGTTACTTCTGCAATGCCCACCATAAACGGAGGTGGAGATGTTTGACTCCCCCATGTAGCCATACCGCTCAAGTAATGCCCATTAGGCCCTGATACAAGTTTTGGTGCTAACTCTTTAGTCGTCATCACCTTAGAGCCATCTTCAGTCCATACCTTTTCTCCATCAAATGTTAATACACTTGGGTCTACGTCTAAGATACGACCAAATTCTTGTAAAATCTTTTCTTTCAACTCATCGCACGCCATTTTTGTAGCAGTCCCTGTCACATAAGTCGTACTCGATGCATAAGAGCCCGGATCGAACGGTACAACGTCAGTATCAGCTTCATAGACAACCATCATATCCATGGGACAGCCCAAAGTTTCACAAGCAATTTGTGCCAACGCCGTATTGGAACCTTGACCCATATCTGTAGAACCAGTAAATAACATATACGTACCATCATCAAGCATGCGTACTTCTACAGAGGCGGAGTCAATATTGGCAATCCCTGACCCTTGGAACGCAAGAGCTACTCCTAAACCGCCCATATGACGGTCATCAATTTTCCAAGATTTTGGACGATTGTCCCAGTTGGACATATCCTTAGCTTTTTGAATTGCTTCTTTCAACAGGCCAGACTCCAACACTTCTCCCGGATGGAAGGATTGTGCAGTTTCCCCTACGCCAATTAAGTTTCTCAAACGCAGTTCAATTTCGTCTATACCCATAGCGTGCGCTAACTTTGTAATCGCACACTCTAATGGCCATAATGCCTCTGTGGCACCATATCCACGGAAAGCACCGCCTGGCATATGATTTGTGTAGACTATATTGGATTCATAACGAATCGCCTTTGTCTTATTATATAATGGTAAAGATTTATGTTCTCCTGCTGTGAAAGTTGTCAACGCATGGCTACCATGTGCTCCTGCATCAGATACAGCTACCATGTCAATGACTTGGATAATACCATCTTTTGTGGCACCTACACGAACTTTCCAATCCCGTGCATGTCGGCTAGTGGAGCAGTTATTCGCTTCATGACGATCGTATATGATATAGGATGGTTTTTTCAATTTCCATGTCACAAATGCTGGAAATAGTTCTGTACACCCTGTTTGTTTAGAGCCGAAACCACCGCCAATACGAGGTTTGATAACACGGATTTGAGCCGCCGAAAGACCTAACGCACGAGCCACATGTCTACGAATATGGAATGGTACCTGTGTCGAGCTTGTAATCACAAGACGATTAAATTGGTCTATGGTAGCAAAGGTCCTAAATGTTTCCATAGCCGATTGTAATGTGGCTTGGTCAAAGTAAGATTCTTCTACCACATAGTCACATGCTTCTAATTCCGCCTCAACATCACCCACTACATGACTATAGGAACAAGCAATGTTTCGCTTAGGGTCTCCCCCTACTGGGAAGTTATAGTGGAAGTCATCTTCAGCGTGAATGATACTTGGATGATCAATAGCCTTATGCATATCTAAGACCGGTTCATACACTTCGTATTTCACTTTAATTAAAGGCATCGCTTTTAATGCAGTCCGTTCATCAACAGCCACAACTAAGGCTACTTCATCACCTACATAGCGAACTACTTGGTCCAAAATTAACATATCATAGGCAGATGGTTCAGGATAACTTTGACCAGCTAAGGTAAATCTAGTTTGTGGCACATCTTTGTAGGTATAAATAGCCTCTACACCTGGTACTTTTAGTGCTGCCTCGATATTAATATCTACAATTTTTGCAAATGCATGAGGACTGCGGAGTATTTTAATACATAATGCATTCGTTGGAATAAAATCTTCTGTATAGGCTGCTTTACCACTTAAAATCGTTGTGGAGTCTGTTTTTTTATAACTTTTTCCTAAATGTTTCATTGTGATTTGCCTCCTAAAAACTTACGAATCCCCCTCATATGCGATTCATAGCCTGTACAGCGACATAAATTATTATTTAGGTAAGCTTTAATTTCATCATCTGTAGCATCAGGATATTTACGACTTAATGCTATGGCACTCATCATCATACCTGTGGTACAGTAACCACATTGGTCTGCCCCTTCTTCAGCTAAACAATCCGCTAATTCAGCTGCTTCTTCAGCTACGCCTTCCAAGGTAGTAATCTCATGTCCACTAGCTCTGAAAGTAGGATATGCACAAGACAATATAGGTTCACCATCTACCCAGACTGTGCAAAGACCACAATTTGTTGTATCACAACCACAACGAACACTATAAAAGCCCAGCTTGCGTAATGTTTCTATCAACATTTCATCCGTTTCAATCAGAACATTACGCTTCACTCCATTCACTTGTAACATTATTTCCATTGTGCCACCTCTTTTACTAATCGTTTAAACATGTTTTTTGCCATCTCTAAGCGATATTCTGCACCTGCATGAGAGTTACTTTGGAAAGATACTTCCTCTTGAATCATTGCCACTGCTTCATCTAATGCAAGAATTCCTTTTTCGTTAATCACTTGACATGCCTTTGTAGCTTTGATAGGTTTTCCTGGTCGACCACCAATATATACAGATACTCCCTCTTCATCAATCCGAGCAGATCCTGTTAGATAGGGAAAATCTGAAACAGATTTTCTAAGCGCTTCAATCGCCACTGGAACTTCTTGTTTTGGCACAATAATTTCTACTAACAGGTCTCTTGTTCCATAGGACAAGTATTGCTCAATGCTCATACGGCCAGCTTCAAATAAGCGTACCTCTGCTTGTAATGCTAATAGTGCAGGAATAATATCTGAAAAGCCAAATCGCGCCGCTATAGAACCACCCATGGTAGCCATATTACGGAATTGTACTCCTAAAATATCTTTCACTGCTTTAGGAAATACTCCACCACAAAATGTTTGAAATGACTCGTACATCTCAACATCTCGTTGTGTCGCCATGGCACCAATACGGAATTCCTTATCATCTTCTTCAATATAGCGTAGGCCTACTTCTGATAAATCGATTACCATTGGCCATTTACGATTTCCTAATCGTGTCCAACACCCCCCCGCTAGGATAGGTGCCATTTTTTGCTTTACCATCAGTGCATGTGCCTCTTCAATCGTCTTAGGCTGTTGCACTTGCATAAACATAAGCATACTTATACCTCCTGACTCCAACATCTTTATATCTTTATTGTATCATGTATATAAAGGTTTTGTCAGATGAATTAAAAAATAGGCATACATAAACATATTCTATTCATGATGCATCATCATTATTATAGATTTTGTTTATATATGCCTAAAATTAATCTTTATATTAGATATGTATCGCAAGTTACCTAACTGCTTGTATAAATTTCTCTATACCCATTTATTTGCTTTTCTACAACCTGCTCTATATCTTCTAAAATATCTTCAGGAATGGCTTCAACAATGCATTTATCTACTTGGAAAATTGCACATGTGCCACATGATGAGCTAAGCCAACGTGGAACAGGCTGTAAGTGTACCGCAATCGATGCTTGCTTACAAAATTGTTCAAATTGGATAGCCCCAAAGTGAGAATAAAAGGTTGCTACATATTCCATATTATTTTGTGATAGTGAGAATATACTCACCGTTCTCCTCTTTAGATACGATTGTATATCCTTGAGCTACTACAAATCGAGTAATATTTTCTACCGCTGCTTTAGAGTCAGATTGCACAGTATATTCACTATCACCTGATGTCATTGCTTTTTGTACCATAATCACTGGTTCTGGACAAGATAGTCCTCTTACATCAATCATACTTACCTCCTACGATTTCTATTTACGCATATTTTTAACAGCAATTATTAAAGCGATAACAAAGCCTACACCTACTGCAATTTGGCCCGCTACTGGAACACCTGTACCAGTGGCTGCTAAACCAAAATTGTGTGCAAATGCCGCCCCTGCTGCTAAGCCTACTACAGTGATGGCAGAATCGGAATTACCTTCACCAGATAAGATCAATTGACGCAATGGACAACCACCCATTAATGTACAGCATAAACCTGCTAAGGCCATACCTAAGAAGTTCCACAATCCATCTGTATGCGCAATTGGTTGTTTCACAAAACCAGGATGGAAGTTGCCAACGGAAATGTTCACTAGGAACGCTGCTACAAGAATCGCAATAAAACCAAGAATTAATTTTGTTTCTTTAAATAAAATGATATCTCGGATACCACCTACCATACAAAGACGGCTATATTGTGCCAAGCCACCTACTACTAAACCAGCTGCTAAAGAAATCCACAATGGAGCATGAATGGCACCTGGACCTTTTTCAGTAAAGAAAATGAACGCTGGTGCTGCCACCACAAGACCTAATAGAATTACCTGTGCTGCTGGCATAATATAGGAATCCATTTTAGATACAATGTATGTTCTACCCAAGGAATACCCACGTTTTAGGAATACTGTGCCTACTGCAATACCACCTGTAAATCCTAATAGACCCATGATTGCATTCCAGTCACCACCGGCTAAGCGCAAAATCATACGAAATGGACATCCCAAGAAAATAAGACAGCCAATCATAGTAAAGAACCCTAAGGTAAATCGTGTTGCTGGAGCGGAACCACCTTTAGCTGATCTCTCTCCACGGAACCAAGATAATAAAAAGGCTCCTAACACTAATCCGATAATCTCTGGGCGAATGTATTGTACTGGCGCTGCTCTATGCAGCCCTAAGCCCCCTACAGAGTCACGAATAAAACAAGCAATACAAAAACCCATATTTTGTGGGTTTCCCGCTAGCACTAACAAACTAGCAATAGTACCAATAATTAATCCAGCGATAATAATTCTTTGCTTTTCACTTACTACACTCATAGTACCTCTCCTACTAAACATTACCTTTTCGACTAGTTTACGTGTCTTCTAAAATTGATATTTTGCACCCATTACTTTATACTAAATGTAATATACATATTAAAAGGAGTTATAATTATGAAGTCTATCTATGCAGATAATAGCAGTACCTCTTTCCCGAAAGCGCCAACTGTAGCGCAAGCTATATATGATTACATTTCTTATAATGGAGCTTCTGTTCATCGCTCCTCTAACGAAGATGCATATCAAGTGGAACGACTCATCTTAGAAACACGCCAACAACTACAAGAACTATTGGGTGGCTCTAGTCCCAAATACGTCATCTTTACTCCCAATATAACAACTAGTCTAAATATGGTCTTACAAGGTCTTTTCTCCTCCGGTGATCACCTCCTAATTTCCAGCTTAGAACATAACGCAGTCATGCGTCCACTCCATCAATTATCTATGAAAGGCGTATCATACTCCACCATTCCAAGCACCTATCAAGGCGAAATGATTACCTCTACTTTAGAATCACTTCTCTTGCCTACTACAAAAGCCATTCTAGTGACTCATGTGTCTAATGTATGTGGCACCATTCAGCCTATTGCTGAAATTGGAACCTTCTGTAGAGAGCACAATCTTTTATGCATTGTTGATGCTGCCCAGTCAGCAGGGGTACTACCCCTCCACATGAAGGACATGAACATAGATATCCTGTGCTTTACAGGTCACAAAGGACTCCTTGGCCCCCAAGGCATTGGAGGCTTCCTTATTAGCAAAAAGATAGCCTCCCAGATGCATCCTATCTTGTCCGGTGGTACAGGTAGTTTCTCACATACCCTAGAGATTCCTACCACCTTTCCGGATCGTTTTGAGCCAGGTACCCCCAATATTCCAGGTATTATTGGTCTGCATACAAGCCTATCTTATATAAAGAGCATTGGTATTCATCATATCTATGAACACGAAATGAGATTAACAAAACAATTCCTCACTGGCCTACAGCAAATGCCAAACTATACGCTTCATGGACTTCCTACAGAATATAATCGTAGTGCTGTCATTTCCATTTCACCTGCCCATTGTGATCCAGCAGAACTAGCTTATAGGCTTGACCGAGACTATCATATTACTACTAGAGTAGGCTTACACTGTGCACCCACAGCTCATCGAGTATTGGGAACCTATCCAAGAGGGACTGTCCGCTTTTCCTTTGGCTATCACAATACCGATGAAGAAGTAGACCACATACTTCATTGCTTAGATAACTTACAGTCTATCTAGCCCTATCCATATAGATAAAACAAGCACCAATTATACATATAATTGGTGCTTAACTATTTTAAAATGTTTCTCTCTTATATTCTGTCGAATAGAAAGGCCTCATATATGTAGTCTTACTCTCTATATAGCTTATTCATATTAGATAGATTGTTTTCTACGAATTTTGCGTTCTGCTTTCCATTTGTCCAATCGAGCAATCGCTTTTTCCCGACGTGTTGCTTGTACTACATGTGTTTCGGTTCCATAACCATTTAATAATACATTAAGAGCTACTGCCATCAAACTACCGAATGTAATACCACTATGAAGAACGATTTTTAACCATTCAGGGAAATGATCATAGAATGTTGGCACTGCCAATGGAATCATACTCACACCAATGCTAATAGCTATGATCATCAGATTGTAAGTTCCATCAAATTGTACTTTTGATAAAGAACGAATACCACTGGCGATAATCATACCAAACATAGCTACACCAGCACCTCCTAATACAGGGTTAGGGATACTTGCTACAACAGCTGCCATTTTAGGGAATAAACCTAATAACACCAAGATAACACCAGAGGCCGCTACTACAAAACGGCTTTTTACATTTGTTACCGCTACAAGACCTACATTTTGTGCGAATGCTGTATGAGGGAAACTATTTAAGAATCCACCAATCATAGTTGCAAAACCATCTGCTCGTAAGCAAGCGGCCAATTCTTTTTTACCAATTGGTTTATCCACTATTTCTCCAATAGCGATACAGTCACCAGTCGTTTCTGTCATAACAACAAGCATAACGATAACCATAGAAATAATAGAGGAAAATTCAAATGTTGGCCAACCAAACGCTAATGGTGTTACAATGGCAAACCATTCTGCTTCACCAACTGCCCCTAAATTTGCTACACCCAATACCATAGATGCTAATGTACCTACTACTAAGCCTACTAAAACAGCTACATTACTCCAGAACCCTTTACCAAATCGATACACTGCTACTACGATAGCTAATGTTAACGTAGCTAATAACAAGTTAATAGGATTAGCAAAGTCCGGTGAGCTAGGGTTACCTCCCCCTACCCAACGAACAGATACTGGCATCAATGTAATACCGATAATTGTAATAATAGTACCTGTTACTACAGGTGGAAAAAAACGGATTAAACGGCTAAATAGATGGGAGATCAAGAATGTGACTATCCCCGCTACAATAACGGCCCCATAGATACTAGTCATACCATGCTCTTGACCAATTAAAATCATTGGAGATACCGCAGCAAATGTAATCCCTTGAATCAATGGAATTTTTGCACCAATTTTCCAAAATCCTAATGTTTGGATCAATGTAGCGATACCACAAGTAAATAAATCTGCGTTAATTAATTGAATTAGTTGCGCTTCTGACAAATGCATAGCCTGTGCTATGATAATTGGAACTGCTACAGCCCCTGCATACATTGCTAATACGTGTTGTAAACCGTAAGCAAACAATTTAGGAATCGGTAGCATTCCATCTACATGATTAACTCCCTGAATTTGATGTGCCATATGAATCACCTCATATTACTTAATAGAATATACTAGTCTTATGCTTATATCATGTTTTGAATTTTAGACATCACCTGATGAAGTAGCAAGCACTCCCATACTTGCTACACCATCGAATTTCATAGACTGAGTACACTCTCTCCCTTACTGATTATTTTCGATATCCAGTTTTCTCAAGTGGTAAAGAACGACGTTCTATACCGTCCAAACGATGATATGCATTGGCAATAGCTGGAGCAATTGGGATACTACTGATCTCCCCAATACCTTTCGCACCATATGCATATTGGTCTGGTGTACCTTTTTCTATGAATGTACATTTAATTTCTGGGCGTTGCGTTGCTCTTAATAAGCCTAATGTACCATATTTTGTAACTACTTTGCCTTCATTATATTTGAAGTCTTCTGTTACACCATAGCCCATCCCCATGATTGTGCCACCTTCAACTTGGCCTTCACAAGATTGAGGGTTAACTACTCGACCTACATCATAAGCCACATGAATTTCACTTACTTTGTTATCATCTCCAATCGTAGCTACGCAAGCTCCATATCCATAAGCCACATGGCTCTTAGGATGTTTTTTGTCCGAATCGAATGGATCCGTAACACCTAGGAACTCTTCGTATATTTCTTTTCCTTCAAGGTCTGCTAACGTTTGAGTTTTCAATAATTCTGCCAATTTTTCAGCAGCTCTACGTGTTGCTTCCCCTGTAAATACCGTTTGTCTAGATGCTGTAGTGGTACCAGAGTTTGGTGTCCGTTCTGTATCTGGTGCTTCTACCACAATTTGTTCTGGTAAAAGCTTTGTAGCTTCTACAACAATTTGTGCTGCCACTGTACCTACACCTTGACCAATACATGCTGCTGATGTACGAATACGAACTTTGCCGTCACGAATCTCTAGGATTACGCGCCCTGTATCTGGTAAGCCTACACCAACACCACTATTTTTCATACAAATGGCAAGTCCTGTACGATCACTTGCATAGTATGCATCTTTGACTGCTTCTAAACATTCTACTATACCAGTATCTGGTGTACATAATTGTCCATTTGGCAAGTAATCACCAGGGCGAACCGCATTTTTATAACGGAATTCCCAAGGATCCATGCCTACTTTTTTAGCTAGTAAATCAATATTTACTTCTTGTCCAAAGATAGTTTGAGTAACACCAAATCCACGGAATGCCCCACCTGGTACAGTATTCGTGTACACACAAATACCATCCATGGAGAAATGTTCAAAATTATATGGTCCGCTAGAATGTGTACCTGCCCGTTGTAACACTGGTCCACCTAAGGATGCATAGGCACCACAATCGGATACAATTTTTACTTTTGTGGCTAATAATTTACCATTTTCATCACAAGCCGTTGTAATATCCATTTCCATAGCATGACGTTTTGGATGCACATCTAAACTTTCTTGGCGAGTTAATTGTACTTTGGTTGGAAGTCCAGTTTTCCAAGCTACAAGTGCTGCATGGTGTTGCACACTCATATCCTCTTTACCACCAAAACCGCCACCTACTAACATACTATGTACCTTAACTTGAGATTCTTCCAAGCCTAACATACGAGCTACTTCATGTTGCTCATCATAGATACTTTGGCCACCTGTGTATAATTGTATGCCATCTTCTGTTTTTACGGCAATCGCACACTCAGGTTCCATAAATGCATGATCTGTTTGCGGTGTAGAATAATGTCTTGTTACCACATGAGCCGCCTTTGCAATGACTTCATCAGCATTCCCACGATTTAACGCTTGATGAGATAGGATATTTCCATTTGGATGTAATAACGGTGCGTCTTCTGCTAAGGCTTCTTCTGGAGTTAATACAGGTTTTAATTCTGTATAATCTACTGTCACCAAATTACATACTTCTTGCAAATATTTTTTCTCTTTTACTGCCACTACGGCAATAGCATCACCTACATATCGAGTAATATCTCCTTCAGCAATCATCACATCCCAATCTGGAACGATATGACCCGTCTTATTGAAAGGTACATCCTTCGCTGTTAATACAGTCACACATTGAGGATGTGCCAACGCTTCTTCAATATGAATCGCGTCAACACGAGCTCTTGGATACTTAGAGCGAATAGCTTTAGCATAAATCATGCCATCCACTACCATATCATCTGTATATAAACCCGTTCCTAAGGCTTTTTCTGCAGCATCTACACGATGTAACCGAGATCCCACTACACCATTTGCATCACTTTTTGGCACTGGTGCATTCTCTTTAAATAATCTTGCAGCTAATAAGATAGCATCCTCAATTTTTACGTATCCAGTACAACGACAAATGTTCCCTAATAAAGCTTTTTGAACATCTGCTCTTGTAGGCTCTAATGTCGTATCTAATAATGCTTTAGCACTAATAATCATACCTGGAATACAGAAACCACATTGTACAGCACCACATTCTGCAAACGCATATACATACACTTCTTTTTCACGTTCTGTTAGCCCTTCAATCGTAATAATTGATTTGCCTTCCATTTGCGAAACTTTACCTATACAAGCTTTTACCTTTTTCCCATCAATGAGAATTGTACAAGCTCCACAAGCACCTGCACTACAACCGTCCTTTGTTCCGGTTAAGCGTAGGTCATCACGAAGATAATCCATTAGTCGTTTATCTTCTTCCACCTCACGCCAAATACCGTTAACTTGAAATCGGTACATACAGAGACCTCCCTCCAATTATTATTGGAATTCCCCTTTATAGGCTTCCACTAATTTTCTATCTTGCACCACGTGGTGCCCACGCAAAAATACATCATCTATTCGACCATGTACAGTCATTCCCTCATAAGGTGTATAATCTGACCGACTATGAGTTGTATCCGAAGTCATACATTCTGTTACATCTGGTGAAAGTATCACGATATCCGCATCACTTCCTACCTGTAACGTTCCTTTTTTTGGATATAATCCATATAACTTAGCTGGTGTTTCGCTAGTCAATTTCATATATTCTACAGGATCGATTCGTCCACTATGAACAAACATATCCCACATTAGAATCATCCGCTCTTCTACACCTGGCAAACCGCCTGGTGTTTTCGTAAAGTCACCAAGACCCTGCGCTTTTTGCGCTAATGTATAATTGCAGTGATCCGTACATAAAGTTTGAAAAACTCCGCGTTCTACCGCCGCTTGCAAAATCTCCACATCTCTTTGTTTTCTAAGAGGTGGACTTAAGATATATCGCAATCCTTTTCCATCCGGCTGATTATACAATTCATCTGTCAATAATAAGTATTGAGGACAGGTTTCACAGGTCACTTTAGCCCCATTTTTTCTGCGTTCCTCAATGACATCTAATCCTGCGGCAGAGCTCACATGCACAATATGTACCGGATAATCTGCTAATTCCCCAAGTCGAATGAAACGATGCATTGCTTCTGCTTCTATAGTATCTGGCTTTGAAAGTGGATGATACTTTGCTTCCGTATCTCCTTCCGCTCTCATTTCCTGTACCTTAGCTGCAATCATCGCTCCATTCTCACAGTGGGCTGCCACCAACGCACCGGTTGGAGCGATTGCTTTAATTGCTTCATAAATTGACCGATCGTCAATACTAAAGCTATAGGCCATATATACTTTGAAGGATGCGACGCCTTCTTCAACGACCTTAGGAATTTCCGCTGCTACTTGCTCATTCATATCTAATAATTCCATATGAAATTTATAGTCACAAGAGCAACGTCCTTCCGCCCGTTTCTTATCGCGTCGCAAGCCTTCTAACAAAGATCCATCAAAGGGCGATGCAAAATTAATAATCGTTGTAGTTCCTCCCATAACCGCTGCTTTTGTACCACTTTCAAAATCATCTGCGGTGGTAGCAAAGGCATTGGTCATTTCAAAATGTGTATGTGTGTCAATTCCTCCTGGTAATACATACCGACCTTTTGCATTAATTCGTACATCACCAGGTTTTGCTTCAATATGAGGAGCTACCTCTACAATTGTATCGTTTTCAATTGCTATCGTCCCTTGCATGACTCCCGTTGGGAGTACAAGATATCCTTGTTCAATGAGTATCATAGATATAATATGGAAGTTCTTTAATGAACGCTTCCACAACTCCTTTCAACACCTCTGGTAAGGCATCAATCGCTGTGCGACCTGTAGCGCCTTGGAAGCGATATCCGCATTCCTTACCTTGAATATAAAAGCCGTCATTATCGCTTGCTAATAAGCGTTCTTCATCAATGAAATATGTCAATTTATCTTTATATGGGAAGCATGGTTGTACGCAATGACAAGCACAGTTACCACATTCATTACAAGACTCATCAATGTGAATGATTAATTTTTTACCGTCTACAGTAATGCATTCATTCGTTCTATTTGGACATACACGTACACAAGTACCACATACAACACGGCATTCATGATTTTTATCATGAGCTGTTGGGAAACCTGGTTGCTCTTCGCGTTTTTTCTTAGCCGCTGCAGATTTTTTGTATGTTGGCGCTGTTCCCATTGCATCCGCAAAAGCTTTGATTTCTGTTGGTTTAATCACCTTAGCAGTATCGTAATCTTCTGCTTCTACTAATTTAGCCAAGTTATCCAATTGGTTGTAACCTAAACCTTGTAGCAAGGTTGTACATACTGTAATTGGCCAAATACCTGTGCGGAATAAAGCTGCAATATTTTTCGCATCAGCACCACCGCTATACGACATTGGTAAGCGTTCGCCAAATGTTTCACTCAATAATTGAGCCACACCGATGGATAATGGTAATAAGGATTTACCAGACATATACATTTGCTCACCTGGTAATTCTTTTTCGTGAATCGAAACAGGGAATGTATTTGTCAATTTCACACCGAACACTAAACCTTCTTCTTCTGCAATCGTCAACAATCGTTCAATCATTGGCACTGCTTCTTTAAAAGATAAGTCTACTTCAAATTGATGTGCATCAAAATCAATATATCCAAATTCTGCTTGATCTAATAATTCTCTTACACGATCGTAGCCCAATAAGGTTGGGTTACATTTTAGATATAAATTTAGATGTTTTTCTTTCATTAGGTATGTACAAATCGATTCAATTTCGCCTGCAGGACAGCCGTGCATTGTGGATAATGTAATACCTTGGCAAATGTTGTCATCAATATTACGAATGTAATCTTCTGTTACGTTTTTAAATTGATGCACATTAGCTAATGCCCATTCTTCGCATTCTTTCCAAACTGGTTTAGTACGTGCTGCACGTAAGCATTCCATATAGGAATCTACATCTTCACTTTGAATACCCGCTAAGTTGTAGCCAACACTCATGATAAAGATGAATCCATCTGGATCACCGATGCCCCATTCTTTACTAATTAATTTAATCGCAAACCATGCTTTAATGTATTCATCAGCAGCCGCATGGCAATGATACTCAGAGGACCATTCCACATTGTATGCTTCATCTTTTGAATAAATACATGGTCGTGGGATGCCCAATTCTTCACCGAACATAATTTGTACTGTTTTTAATTCTAAGAATCGGGAACCACCAACATAGGCTGCTACTAAATTTTGAGCCAATTGAGTATGTGGACCTGCTGCAGGTCCTAATGGATTTTCCAGGTTACGACCAAATAAAGATAACCGTTGATCCGTACCTGTTGTGTGCATGCGATCCACATTATATACTCGATTATGTGTAGCATATTCTGTTAGAATATGGTTCATTAAATGTCCGAAACTTACCGGATACATGATATCGCTCATAGTATTCACTCCTTACTGAAAGTGTATTATGGGACTAATCGTTTCCATAAACGATGGGAAATTTGTCGTACTTCTCGTAGCAATTCTTCTTTATTCATGCCACATAATTGACGATCTAGCATACGTACCTTACCACCTGAAATTGTTGTAATTACATTGAGACCATTAAGGCCAAATAGTAAATGACCGTTGATGTTATCAGCATGTAAATCTGTTCTAGGAATATAATCTAAAACAATTACATCTGCTTCCGCCCCTGGTGTTAAGGTACCAACTTTTACAGGGAAGAATTTTTCAATCATTGCTGGGTTAGTATGGAATAACATGTTTGGAATTTCAGTCCAACCAACATTTGGATGTTGCATGTTATGTTTTACTAAGCAATTTGCTACTTTGTAGGATTCTAACATATCGCTAGTATATCCATCTGTCCCAAGACCCACTGGAATACCTGCCTCAATCAGTTTTAATACATTAGGGGCTCCTACGGCATTACCCATATTACTTTCTGGATTATGAGCTACCATGGTGCCTGTGTCCGCTAATACTTTCACTTCACTATCATCTACATGGATACAATGTCCAGCAATCGTTTTTGGTCCAAGGATGCCATCTTCATGCAAGCGATGCACTGCACGCATACCATATTTCTCTTGGCTATCTTCTTGATCTGTAGTACCTTCTGCTACATGGATGTGATATCCCAAATTATCTACATTTTGTTCACAAACATAAGCCAATGTACCTTTACTCAATGTGAAAGATGCATGTAAACCCATCATAGCTGCAATCGTTTCAGGGTTTTCTTTCGCTTCTTTGCCAAAGCGCACGTTTTCTGCTACCGCTTTCTCCATTTCCTCTTGGCCATTTCGATCACTCACTTCATAGCACAAGCAAGAACGAACGCCGAAGTCTTGAGCCACTTCGCTAATAACAGATAAGCTACCTTCTGTTTCCCCATAACTTGCATGATGGTCAAATATGGACGTCACACCATTTTCGATACATGCCATATAGGTCACAATCGCACTTGCCCACACATCTTCTTTCGCAAGACGTTTATCTAAGTAGAACCACAATCCATCTAAAATTTCTTTAAAATTTGTTGGGTTATTACCAGGGATATATAATCCACGGGCTAAGGCAGAATAAATATGATGATGAGCATTTACAAAACCAGGCATAATCAAGCGTCCATGAGCGTTCACTCGATATGCTTTTGGATATTGTTTGCGCAATGTTTCGTATGAGTCTACCGCTACAATTTTAGTGCCATCCATTAATACTCCACCATCTTCAATAATGGGTTGTAATGGATTACGTGTAACGACAGTTCCTTTTCCTAGTAAAATCATAGATAGGCTCCTTTCTATGAAACACTGTATATATTTGAAATGCTATTCTTATAATTCGATATGTGTACCTGTTTTTCCTTCTATACCTTCTCGAGATTTTTCTAATTGAGTAATAATAGCTTTTCTACCTGGTTTCGATTTAGCAAATGCCACTGCTGCTTCCATTTTTGGTTTCATAGAACCTGCTGCAAATTCACCATTTTGGATATGTTTTTCTGCTTCTTCTACAGTAATGTGCTCTAACCATTGTTGGTTTTCTTTACCATAGTTAATTGCTGCTTTTTCAATAGCTGTTAAGATAATCAATACATCAGCATCAACTTCTTGTGCTAATAAGCTACTAGTCCAGTCTTTATCGATAACTGCAGATGCCCCAGTTAAATGGTTGCCTTCGCGAACTACAGGAATGCCACCACCACCGCATGCGATGACTAATTCATTACCAATTAAGCCTTTGATTGCTTGTAATTCAATAATTTCTTTTGGAGCTGGAGATGCTACTACACGGCGATAGCCACGACCTGCATCTTCTTTTACCACATAATCATATTGGTTCACTGCATGTACAGCTTCTTCTTTCGTCATAAAGTGACCAATTGGTTTTGTCGGGTCTAAGAAAGCTGGATCGTCTGCATCTACACGAACTTGTGTAACCATTGTAGTAACAGGTAAGTTTTTAATACCTCTATTTAACAACTCTTCACGCAATGCATTTTGTAAATCATATCCGATATATGCTTGGCTCATGGCTACGCATACAGACAATGGGGTATTAGGTTGATCTTTTACTTCTCTAGTCAATGCAGCCATAGCATTATTAATCATGCCGATTTGAGGCCCATTACCATGGGTAACGATAACATCACAATCTGCTTCGATTAAATCTACGATTGCTTTCGATGTCTCTTTTACTGCAATCATTTGTTCTGGTAATGTATTACCTAGGGCATTGCCCCCTAAAGCGATAACAACACGTTTTTTCATAGGGTACCTCTCTATGGTTTCTATATTCCTAACTACCTTTGTAGGGATTAAAATAAGGGGCCGTCTGAACAGACAGCCCCTTTGCTTTTAGCGGAGAACTCTTTCTGTTCCCTTTTCTTCTAGCTCTTTTAATAATTCTACTGGATTTTCAAATTTGCTTAATAAAATCATAGCAGCAATTACATATGGTTTATAGCTTGCTTCTTTGTAAAGAGGTACACGATAACGATCAAATACAGATGCGTCAACTTCACCTTCTTCACAGCTTACGCCAGTGATATCAGCTGGTAAGCAATGTAAGTATAATGCTTTACCGTCTTTTGTAAGACTCATCATATCTTCTGTGCAAGCCCAATCTTTATGTTGTGCATTTTGTTCTAATAAACGACCTTCTAATTCTTTAATGCCTGCTGTATCTCCTTTGCCATAAAGTTCAGTTCTTTCTTCCATTGCTGCGAAAGGTGCCCAGGATTTAGGATATACGATATCAGCATCTTTGAAAGCTTCTTTCATGTCGTTTGTACGTTTGAAAGATCCGCCACTAGCTTGTGCTTGTTTTTTAGCAACTTCTTCAACTTCTGGCATTACTTCGTATCCTTCTGGATGTGCTAATACAACTTCCATACCTAAACGAGTGAATAAACCGATAGCACCTTGTGGTACAGAAAGAGGTTTACCATAGGATGGAGAGTATGCCCAAGTCATAGCCACTTTTTTACCTTTTAAGTTTTCAAGTCCACCAAATTCGTTGATAAGGTGAGCCGTATCAGCCATCAATTGTGTTGGATGGTCAATATCACATTGTAAGTTTACCAATGTAGGACGTTGTTCTAATACGCCATCTTTATGTCCTTCTTCTACTGCATCAGCTACTGCATGCATGTATGCATTACCTTTACCGATGTACATATCATCACGGATACCGATGATATCAGCCATGAAGGAGATCATGTTAGCAGTTTCACGTACAGTTTCGCCATGAGCGATTTGGGATTTTCCTTCATCTAAGTCTTGTACTTCTAAACCTAATAAGTTACAAGCGGATGCAAAGGAGAAACGAGTACGAGTGGAGTTATCACGGAATAAGGAGATACCCAAACCACTGTCAAATACTTTTGTAGAGATATTGCGCTCACGTAACGCACGTAATGCATCAGCTACAGCCCAAACAGCTTGTAATTCGTCGTCTGTTTTTTCCCAAGTTAAGAAGAAGTCATTGTTGTACATGTTTTTTGTGTCTAATTTAGCTAATGCGTCTACACATTTTTTGAAATCTGCCATTGTTTGCACCTCATTAATAATTTATAGCTTTATAAAATGTAAACTATTATTTGCAATAGTTTGTAGGTAAGATTGCATATACTGCTGCACATGTTACAAGGTCTTGTTTCCATGTGATTTCGTTTGGAGCATGTGCTTGTGCTTCTGCGCCAGGGCCGAAACCGATGCAAGGGATACCATTACGTCCCATGATGGATACGCCATTTGTAGAGAATGTCCATTTATCAGTTAATGGGCGAGCTTTACGTTCTGCCAATGTAACTTCTGCACCAATACGCTCTGTACCGTATAAGGAGATATAAGATTCTTCCAACGCTTTTGTTACTTTATGATCTTTAGGAATTACCCATGTTGGGAAGTAGCATTCAATTGGATATGTTAAACCAGTCCAAGATGGACGAGCATATTCATACATGGATACTTTCGCACCATATTTTTGTACAGATGGTAAATCTTCGATTTCTTTTAAGCAACTTTGCCATGTTTCACCTGCTGTCATACGACGGTCAAGAGATACTGCGCAAGAGTCTGCTACTGCACAACGGCTTGGGGATGTGTAGAAAATTTGGGACGTAGTTACTGTACCACGGCCTAAGAAACGAGCTTCTTCATAGTGATCAGGGTTGAATTTTGGATCCAACATTTTTTCTAAGCCACGAACACGTGTACTTTCAGTAGAGTTATTTGCATTTAATGCACGAACATCTTGTAAAATGTCAGCCATTTTGTAGATGGCATTGTCACCGCGATCTGGTGCAGAACCATGGCAAGATACGCCTTCTACATCGATACGGATTTCCATACGACCACGTTGACCACGATAGATACCACCATCAGTTGGTTCTGTAGATACTACGAATTCTGGACGAATGCCACGCTCTTTAATAATGTATTCCCAGCACAAACCATCACAATCTTCTTCTTGAACTGTACCAACTACTAATACACGGTATTTATCATTCAATAAACCTAAGTCTTTCATGATTTTTGCACCGTATACTGCGGATACGATACCGCCTAATTGGTCAGATACACCACGGCCACCAATTTCAGTGTCGCTTTCAAACCCCTCATATGGATCAAAGTTCCAGTTATCACGGTTACCGATACCTACTGTATCAATATGTCCGTCAAAAGCAATCAATGTTTTACCAGTTCCCATATAGCCAAGAATGTTACCCATAGGATCCACTTCTACTTCATCGAATCCTAAGTCTTTCATTTCTTTTTCAATGCGGCGAACGTGTTGTTCTTCTTCTGCACTTTCACCAGGGAATGCGACGATTTCTCTTAAAAATTTTGTCATCGCTGGTCCATAAGCTTCTGCTGCTTTTTTTACTGCTTGTAAATCCATTACCATTTCCTCCTTAAACACACATATACGTATACGTTAAAGTTAAAATTAACTGTATATGACTAAATAGTTATATTAAAATTTTCCTTGCCATACGATTTCTTGATATCGTGTTGGATCTGTATCCCCTTCTGTGGAGAAACATAGAACTTTGGAGTCTTTTGTAAGGCCTAAGTCTTCACGTAAATCTTTATATTCATCCATTGTCATAGCCGCTGCTACTAAACCAAATGGTACGGCACCAGATTCACCAGATGTAATGCTAGCATCACCTTTGATAGGAGCTGCACTCATGCGCATACCTAGAGATGCTACCCAGTCTGGAGCGGATACGAATACATCCACATGATTTTTTAGGATGTCCCAAGAGATTGTATTTGGTTCACCGCAAGCAAGGCCTGCCATGATAGTTTGTAAATCACCACCAACAATGCGTAAGTCTCCATCGCCTGCTTTAGCACCTTTGTATAAGCAATCTGCTGCGGATGCCTCTACAACAACAATTTTTGGTTTCACAGGAGCATCTTTATAGCGGTTTACTACATAACCAGTCACAGCACCTGCTAAGGAACCTACACCTGCTTGTACGATGACATGTGTTGGTACATCTACGCCTGCTTTTTCAAGCTGCTCTGTAGCTTCTAATGCCATTGTACCGTAACCTTGCATGATCCATGCTGGAATTTCTTCATAGCCATCCCAAGCCGTATCTTGGATAACAACACCATGGTTTACTTTTTTAGATTCTGCCGTAGCTAAGCGTACGCAATCATCGTAATTCATTTCTTCAATCGTAACTGTTGCACCTTCTGCTGCAATGTTTTGTTTACGAGTTTCTGTAGAACCTTTTGGCATGAATACTACAGATTTTTGACCCAATTTATTAGCTGCCCATGCTACGCCACGACCGTGATTACCATCTGTAGCTGTGAAGAATGTAGCTTGACCAAATTCATCACGTAATTCTTTAGATGTTAATACAGAGTATGGTAACTCAGATACTTCTTTGCCTAATTCTTGTGCCACGAATTTAGCAATCGCATAGGATCCACCCAATACTTTGAAAGCATTCAATCCAAAGCGATAAGATTCATCCTTGATGAATAATCTGTTCAATCCCAAATGCTCTGCCATGCGTGGTAATTCAGTTAATGGTGTTTCTTCATATTGTGGGAAACTTTTATGAAATTCACGCACACCTTCACTTGCTTGTACACTCATAATATGCGTATTTAGGTCTTCAGACCCAGGCATATTATTTTTCACCCATTGAATCCGTTCCATGTAACTCCTCCTCTTCTTTCACTTGATTTAGGTCGTTATATAATGTAAATTTGGAAACGTTAAAATACTCTGAAATTTTGTCAGATGCTTTTGAAATCAAAAAAGCGCCCTGACAATATAAATACCGTATTGCTTCCAGGCGCTCATTCTTATTCATTAAATGTGCTGGCCGCCCTACTACTTTTTCAGCTTGAGATAACATATCGCTCAATAAATCGCTAACAGATGTAACAATTTTTTCGCTTTTTGTTTCCCACGCACGATTACTGGATGTAATAATCCGATCTAAAGAGTTTTGCAATGTAATGAAATCAGTAATATCATAGTTGATACACAATAAATACTGTAATTTATCATTATCATCACGTATATACATCGTCGTCGATCGAAGAACTCTTCCATCTTTGGTTCGTGTAAGATAAGCTTGTTTACCCTGACACTGACCATCGTCATTTCGTATCGCATCTAGTACTGCATGCGAGGCGCCATCACCTACATTTCGGTTAGATATATCCCCGTGCTCAATATACACAATAGAACTCTCTAATGTTTCTATTTGCACGTCGTGAATTAACACTTCACATGAAGCTCCAAATTGTGTCGCAATACCATGCGCAATTACCTTTAATTGTTCTAATTTCATACTTGTCTCCTAACTATTATTTAGGCTTTCTAACAATTTATTAGGTATGCCCTTATTATAGCACTGTCATATCTATAATTCAACACTTTTTCTAAATATTTTTTAGGTTTTCTAATTTTTTGTTAGGTGATAATTTTCACAGCCTAGACATATAAAAAGATAGAGGTAGGTTGAGTCAACACTTCAACCTACCTCTATACTATATAAGAGTTCTTTATCTTAGTAAGGAACTTCTGTTTTACGAACTACACCAGTTTTGATAGCTGTTTCAGCTACTGCTTTTGCTACTGCTAATGGAACACGTTTGTCGAATGCATTCGCTACTACGTAGTCTTCTGCTAATTCTTCATCTGTTACAAGAGCTGCTAGCGCCTCAGCGGCTGCTAATTTCATTTCATCATTGATTTCACGTGCTTGTACATCGATGGCACCACGGAAGATACCAGGGAATACGTTAACGTTGTTAATTTGGTTCGGCGCATCGCTACGACCTGTACCCATAACACGTACGCCAGCTGCTTTCGCTTCTTCGTACATAACTTCTGGAACTGGGTTAGCCATAGCAAATACGATAGCATCATCCGCTAAGCTTTCCAAAATTTCTTTTGTGAAAGCACCTGCTGCAGATACACCTAACAATACGTCAGCACCTTTAGCAATCTCTGCTAAATTACCAGTTTTTGTTTCTTGACCTAATATTTTGATCAACTCAGCTTGTAAAGAATCAAGACGCTTGTAGTCTTTGTTCAATACGCCAGAGCTTACCATTAATGTAATGTCACGAGCGCCTGCTAAGTATAATAGACGAGCGATATTAGCCCCCGCTGCACCAGCACCATTTACAACGATTTTCACTTTGGACAAATCTTTTTTTACAAAGCGAAGAGCTGCTTTTACACCCGCTAAGCAAGCGATCGCTGTACCATGTTGATCATCATGGAATACAGGGATTTCTAACTCTTTTTTCAAGCGATTTTCGATTTCATAGCATTTAGGAGAAGAAATATCTTCTAAGTTAATGCCAGCAAAGTTTTTTTGCACCAATTTCACAGTGTTGATTAACACGTCTGGATCTTTTGTATCGATGACCAAAGGAATGCAATCTACATTGCCGAAACGTTTGAACAATAAGGATTTACCTTCCATAACTGGAATCGCAGCAGCTGCTCCGATATCACCTAAACCCAATACACGAGTACCGTCGGATACAACGGCTACCATATTAGAACGACATGTTAAGTCGAAGGATTTGTCTTCATCTTCTTTGATGTGAAGGCATGGCTCAGCTACACCTGGAGTGTACGCCACTGTTAAGTCATGAGCATCTTTTAATTCATATTTTGTTCCAGTTTGCAAGAAACCTTTTAGTTCCAAGCGTTTTTCAATTGCCTCTTGTTTTACGTCCATGGGAAAACCTCCTAGATTTTCAATGATGGTAAGTTTCTACCGTAGAATATTTCCGCCATCTCTTGTTTGAGTTGTTGGTTAATTTGTTTGCGCTCTTTTAGGGTCAAATCTTCTTCGGTAATACCAAACAAATAATTATTAATGTCGTACTCTTTCAGCATCATTTTGGTATGGAAAATATTTTCTTGATACACATTCACATCGATCATATTGTATAGATTACGAGTTTTAGAGTTAATGTAATTTTGAATGGAGTTCATACGATGATCCATGAATAATTTTTTACCATGAATATCACGAGTGAAGCCACGTACTCTATAATCTAAGCTGATGATATCGGAATCAAAGCTAGCGATGAGATAGTTCAATGCGTTAAGGGGAGAGATTTGACCACATGTGGACACGTCGATATCTGCACGGAATGTACTTACTCCATTATCTGGATGACTTTCAGGGTAGGTATGAACCGTCAAATGAGATTTATCGAGATGCATTACCACATCATCTTTATCTACTTTATCAACAGGTTCTTCCGAAATCAGAATGGTTACGCTTGCCCCTTGTGGATCATAGTCTTGCTTTGCCACATTCAGCACATTGGCTCCGATAATATGTGAAACCTCTGTTAAAATATCAGTCAGGCGCTGTGCATTGTAAACTTCGTCAATGTATTCAATATATTGGCGTTTTTCTTCTTCTGTACGCGTATAACAAATATCATAAATATTAAAACTCAAGGTTTTTGTTAAATTATTAAACCCATAGAGTTTCATTTTATTTGATTTTACAGATGTATCCATAACTTAATATCTGCCTTCCTTATAATACCTACCATTATTATATCGAATTACATCCATATATTCAAGACTTTCGATATAAAATTTTTCATTTTTTATTAATTACTTAATTATAGTGTGTCGCAATTGCTCCACCAATGCCCGTAGCGCCTTACCTCGATGGCTAATAGCCTGTTTTTGTTCCATAGAAATATTGGCCATCGTCGTTTTTAATTTTGGAATGTAAAAGTATGGATCGTAACCGAATCCACCTTTTCCCATTGGGCTTAGCTGAATAAGTCCTTCACAAGTGCCTGTAGCTCGAACGCATTGTCCATCCGGTGTAGCCCATACAAGAGCACATTGATAACGTGCTGTTCTATCACTTGGAGTAACATCCACCAATTCCGCTACTAATCGCCGATTATTATCTTCGTCACTGCGATGCAATCCTGCATAGCGCGCAGAATATACACCTGGTGCACCGCCTAAGGCATCTACTTCTAAGCCAGAATCATCTGCCACACAAGGTAAACCACAAGCCTCTGCATAGTATAAAGCCTTTAATTCTGCATTTTCCATAAAAGTAGTGCCAATTTCTTCTGGTTCGTCAATATCTACAACATCATCTATAGTACGCACTTCAAAGCCTAATTCTTCAAAGGCTGCGGTAAATTCCCGAATTTTTCCTTTATTCCGTGTGGCTAATACCACTGCTTTCGGTGCATTTTCGTGACCCACCATATGTCCAATTTCACCTAATGCTTCACGTTGTACCGCCATTAGTTGTTGTGTACCAGCTTCACCTAAATCTAATAGGCTATTCAACTCATCTCTTGTGAAAGTCCCATGTTCACCTGTTCCTTGCACTTCTACTAATTCGCCTTTACCGGTACAAACCACATTCATATCCACAACGGCCGTGCTATCTTCTTCATAGCACAAGTCTAGCATAGGACCATCTTCACCGATTCCCATAGAAATAGCTGCTAAATAGTCCATAACAGGGAATTTGCCATACCCATCATAGATAGAATAGATAGCATCTACTAAAGCTACAAAAGCACCTGTAATAGAAGCTGTGCGAGTGCCACCATCAGCTTGTAGTACATCACAGTCTACCGTAATCGATACTTCGCCTAAAGCCTCTAAGTCTACAACAGCTCGCAAGGCACGACCAATCAAACGTTGGATTTCCACGGTGCGACCTGTCTGTTTACCTTTTGCTGCCTCTCTAGGTACACGAGTGTGTGTAGCTCGTGGTAACAAAGAGTATTCTGCTGTCACCCAACCTGTACCAGTGCCTTTCAAAAAGCGGGGAACGCGATCCTCAACGCTAGCCGTACAAAGGACTTTTGTATTGCCACATTCAATTAGTACAGATCCCTCTGCATAGGCAGTGTAATGCCTAGTAATTTTCACAGGGCGTATTTCTTTTAAACTACGACCATCAATTCGCATCGTCATTCCTCATTTCCCATTACAATCGGATTATACATACCTCTTATTATACACAATCTCATGGCGGATTGGCAATTTATGTTAGCCTTTGACTGCGGGTACCTTAGGACGTTCATGAGTAGACCCCTTATGTATTTAGCAGAATGCGGTGCACTCCCTCAGAAACGGCACTGCGTAATGTTTCTTCGGAAGTACACCGCATTCTTATAAACTGTATTCATTAACTGATTAACAACCGCCTACTCACATTCACTCTACTAGCAATGTCTATGTATCAGTCAAAGGCAATCATCTACTTTGGGTCCGTCTATAAGATTGTGTATCATCATCGTTATGAGAGGGGGATCCTCAGAGGGGAACAAGAACTTTATCTATCCTTTTCCGATAGATTATAAAACCAAGCTATCTGATGGATCTTCAGCCTGTTTATAGCTTCTATATCTCCCCCTAGATATATGTGTGATTCTAGCTAAAACTATACAAAATGGCATTACACATTTAGTTATCTGTATTCTATGAGGAAGTAAGTGTAAGGCAAGTGCATTTGTGCACAAAAATACGACATATCTAGTACAAACTATATAATACGGTTTGTGCCTCGTTATGTCGCATTTGCTTTGCATTATTTGATGCCAAAACTCGTAGCATGGAGTTTAGGTACGTTTATAATGTTTGAGCCTTACACTCTCAACATTGAGTTTAGGAACCCTTGTGTTCTTGAGTGTTGTGGATTCCCGAAAACCTGTTCAGGGGTTCCTTCTTCCTGGATTTTGCCGTCTGCCATGAAGATGACTCTGTCTGCTACTTCACGGGCGAATGCCATTTCATGGGTGACGATGATCATGGTCATGTCTTCTTCGGCTAGTTCTTTGATTGTCCGTAATACTTCACTGGTGAACTCTGGGTCCAAGGCTGATGTAGGTTCATCGAAGAGCATAATTTCTGGTTTCATCGCTAATGCTCTAGCAATAGCAGCCCGTTGTTTTTGTCCCCCTGACAAGGTGCTAGGGTATACATCTCGTTTATCCCAAAGACCTACTTTTTCTAGCAAGGACTGAGCTATAGGTAATATATCTGCCTCTTTCATTCCTTTCACCATGCGAGGTGCGACCATGATATTTTCTAGGACGGTCATATGTGGGAATAGGTTAAAGGATTGGAATACCATCCCCATTTTCAGCAAAATTTGTTGCTGTTCTTCTTTCCCAACATAGACCGCCGCGCCTGTGTTCGCCGGTGTGTCCACCAAGGTCGCCCCATCGACGATGATAGTCCCTTTTTGTATGGTTTCTAGTTGCCCTAAGCAACGAAGAAAGGTGGATTTGCCTGATCCAGAGGGACCGATGATGGACACCACTTCGCCACGTTCCATGGATAGTGACACGTCTTGCAAGACCGCCACCGAGCCAAAGCTCTTTTCAATATGTAACATGTCTATGAAAGCCATGGTTTCCTCCTAATCTTCGTAAATCGCCATGCGGCGTTCTAAATATTGATACAGTTTCGTCAACACAAATGTCATAGCCAAGTAGAATACGCCGGCTACAATGAAAGCTGTAATGTCAAAATCACGTTGTACGATGCTACGCGTAATGCGCAAGATATCATTCATAGCTAATACGTACACCAAGGATGTATCTTTTAGTAATGTAATCGTTTCATTCGCCAACGGTGGCAATACACGTTTGATCACCTGTGGCAAAATAATTTTGTACATAGTCTGCACATAGGTAAAGCCCAACACCTTCGCCCCTTCGTACTGCCCTTTTGGAATGGATTGAATGCCACTGCGGAAAATTTCACATAAGTAGGCAATATAATTCAATACAAAGGATAACACTGCTGCTGTCATATCCGTCAGTTCAAAGCCATCAATCATAAATGGCAAACCGTAATAGATGAGCAAAATTTGTAGCATCAACGGTGTGCCACGCATCACGTATACATAAGCATCCACGATGCTCGTCACCACTCGGTTTGTACTCAATCGGAGCAGTGCCAAGAGTAATCCTCCTGGCACCGACAAGATGATAACAATGAAGAACAAGGACAAGGTCACTTGGAATCCCCCGGCAATAGCCGGAACTATTTGTAACATATACTCCAGTATATCCATGCTTATTTATACTCCTCTTTCGTCAAGATAGATGTGTCGCCAAACCATTTTTGCGCCAATTTGTCAGCCGTACCATCATTCATCACTTCTTGTAATGCAGCATCAACTTTTGCTTTCAACGCTGCATCTTCCTTACGCATACCTACACCTACTTTTTCACTGGCGAAGGAGCCAGTGGCTACGGTGAATACATTGTTACCTTTTTTACCGGTTAAATAACGGCCTACCATTTCATCCACCACGACCGCATCAATACGGCCAAGTTCTAAATCCATGAAAGCATTCACATAATCGCCATATTCTTTGATTTCTTTAAAGTTCTTAGATTGTGGATCATTTTTTACCGCTTCCAAACCAGTAGAACCTGATTGAACGCCTACACGTTTGCCATCGAGTTGGGCCTTGTCAGCAATACCAGCATCCGATTTCACAGCAATAATTTGGTCACCTCGAAGATATGGTTTAGAGAACAAAATATTACGCTCCCGTTCCTTCGTAATGGTCAAGCCATTCCACAACACATCAATACGTTTAGATTTTAGTTCTGCTTCTTTACTATCCCAATCGATGGATTTAAATTCCACTTCAGAACCAATACGCTTTGCCACTTCTTTCGCAAGATCGATATCAAAACCTACGAGTTCACCTTTTTCATCTTTAAATCCCATAGGAGGGAAGTTATCATCTAAACCGATGACAATTTTCTTCGGCACCTCTGTGTTCGCCTGCTTCGTAGACGCCCCACAACCTGCCACTAAGCCAATAATTACCAATGCACTAGCTGCCGCTAATACCGTTTTAGAACACTTTTGTAACCAATTCATAGTACTTTCTCCTCTCTACAGGTATGCAATCTCTATTTCATGATTACATTATACTTTAGTCAATTAAAGTTGTAAAGAGATAAATAGAAAAATTTTTATCATATCTTCTGAAAGTAATTTATACTGACATCCCCCAACAGCTAACTATCAAAACAAAAAGCGATATAGTAAGTTATGTACTCACCATATCGCTGATTTGTTCTTTACCTATATATTTTATATCAAGCCATGTTCTTTGCCTATTTCATTTATTTCTTTTAACGTTAAGTTAGTAATCTTAGCAATCATCTGCATGGATATATTTTCTCGAAGCATTTGAACGACAACTTCAGTCTTCGCTTTAGCCTTACCTAGATTTTCACCTTCTACTAAACCCTCTGCTCTTCCTTCAGCCACGCCTTCTTTCCAATATGTATAATGATCCATTGATAGCATTGAATATTCCTCCCTCCAAGTCTCACAATGTTTTGCTTCATCTACGGCACTTTCAATTTCTCGTAGTAACTCATCCGATGCAGCATGACCGTCTACGTAATCTAAGAACCGTTGCAACGGCTTCGAAATATCATCCATTTTACCCTTGGTACTTAAAAACAATTTTGTAGCCCCATCGTTCAACAGAATATCATGTTCTTCCATACAAACATTTTTGAATGTGTACTTATGACGATTTCCAGTAAACACAGGGAATGTACAAATAAAAATAATATACGAATCATTTAATGTCATGTACTTCTGCCCTTTTTGTAAATGATACATATCCAAAATACTTTGGTAAAAGCGTGTGCGCTTTACCAGTTCTTCCATATCCTTGCTGGTTTGCATCTCGATATTGAATACAGTTCCACTGTCGTCATTCACATAGACATCTAAACGAATACTTTTCGTTTCCAAACTTACATCCAGAGTTTTCTCCTCTTGAATGTAAACGATATCCTTGATATAAATATCCAGCAACCGTTCCAATACTGCCTTACAAATGGATTTCTTTAGCATGACCTTTTGAAAGATAAAATTGTCCTGAATGGTCAGTTCATCGAATGATTTAATACGCATATAACGCCTCACTTTCATTCTTACCAAAATTATACCACAATTACGTGCTAGGTCGGTAGATACACCTCCAGCATATAGTTGTACTTCTCCTTGAATCTTATCCTTCCTCTAAAATTTCCTAACAGTGAATATTTTCAAAAAAACAAATAAAAAGAACCACCTAGCACCTTGCCAAGTGGTTTTTTATAATCCTATTCAAGTATTTTTATATCGATTCAGTGCCTCTAAGACTTTCATTTTATCTTGATGGCTCAAATATTGCAAGCTAATAGGCACGATATATATACCGCCCGTTTCTGTTTGCACATACAAGGTTTTCCAATCCTCTCCAAATCCCACGATGCCTTGATAATGAACAAAGGTCAAATATAAGTCTGGTGCAAAAAAACGTTCAATTCGTTCTTTTACCAATATAGGTGTTCGTTTTAGAATGAGCCCTTCTGTAGCAATATAGACCTCCACATCGTCTTGTTGATACATGCGAAGTAAGGCGTATCCAGCAACCATCACGAGGAGAATGAACCACATATTCATCCCTGCCCCTAGCTCTCGATAAATGAGCACACTGCGATAAATGCCCCATACTGCAATGGCCGCATATAAAAGCTGAAAGCCCCCTACCATAACAGAAGAATTATGTAATTCTTCTTGAATCGTTCCACAGGGAAACAGTTATTCTATTTCTTCACGTTTCATAGTTCCTCTCCCAAATAGCACTCCAACCTCTATGTATTTCCACTCAACACCTCTATAGACAGCATCTACTTGTCTGCTTCATACATATCCCACTATACTTCCTCACAACGTCTTAGTATAGACGATTAAAAAGATGTAATGAAATGCCCCAAAAGCATCTCATTACATCTTACAATTACTTACGTCGTAGGCCCATGGCTTCTTCTACACGAGCTAATGTTACATTAGCCACAGAGGCTGCTTTTTCAGCACCTTCTGTCAAAATCGTATCTAGCTCAGGGCTGTCAATTAATTCTTCATACCGTTCATGGATCGGTGTCATTGCTCCTACTAATAGATCTGCAATATCACCTTTGAAAGTTCCATAGTTTTTACCAGCATACATAGTTTCAATAGCCTCGAAGGAATCTCCTGTTAGAGCATTGTAAATGCCCATCAAATTGGAAATTCCTGGTTGTTTTTCTTTGTTGTAGCGTACGACCCCTTCCGAGTCAGTGGCAGCTTTTTTAATCTTCTTCACCACTACATCTGGTGTATCCAACAAGCGAATGGTCGCCCAATTATTATCATCGGACTTGCTCATTTTTTTCGTTGGATCTTGTAAGGACATCACACGAGCACCACCTACTGTGGTTTTAATTTCTGGCATAGCAAATACTTCGCCATATTTGAAATTGAAACGTTGCGCCAAGTCACGAGTTAACTCGATATGTTGACGTTGGTCATCCCCTACAGGCACGTAATTTGTTTGGTATAATAAAATGTCCGCCGCCATCAACGGTGGGTATGTCAACAAACCAGCTGGGATAGTTTCCCCTTGTTTCGCCGATTTATCTTTGTACTGCGTCATACGCTCTAATTCACCGATGGAGCTTAAGGTTGTCAAAATCCAACCCAACTGCGCATGAGCAGGCACTTCGGATTGCACAAACAAAGTCACTTTATTAGGGTCCAAGCCTACTGCTAAATATAAGGCAGCAAGGCTTCGAGTGTTGTGGATTAAATCCTTTGGATCTTGTGGTACTGTGATGGCATGTTGGTTCACGATACAGTAAAAACAATCATGGTCATCTTGGAATGTCAAGAAGTTGCGAAGAGCTCCAAGATAATTACCAATGGTCAACTCACCGCTAGGTTGTATTCCGGAAAATATAACAGACATAGTATCTCCTATTCTACGGTTACAGATTTCGCCAAGTTTCTTGGTTTATCTACATCAGCACCGCGAGTGATAGCTGCATAATAGGACAACAATTGCAATGGTACAACGGCTAGGATAGGCACTGTGAAAGCGTCAGTTTTTGGCACGAAGATAGTATGGTCCACATATTTCGCCAATTCTTCGTCACCTTTCATACCCACGCCGATTACGATAGCATCACGAGCTTTTACTTCTTTGATATTACTCATCATTTTTTCACGTACAGATTCTTGTGTTGCCAAGGCGATAACAGGAATGCCTTCTTCAATCAATGCCAAAGTACCGTGTTTCAACTCACCACCCGCATAAGCCTCTGCATGGATGTAAGAAATTTCTTTTAATTTCAAAGACCCTTCCATAGCTACGGCATAGTCGATTAAACGACCTAAGAAAAAGGCATCTTCTTTATACCCATAATGGTTAGCAAAGGCTTTGATTTCGTCCACGTTTTCAAAGATTTCATGAGTCAATGTAGGCAATTCTTGTAAATTTGTCAAAATTTCGTGTTTTATCGCTTCATCGATGCGACCATTTAATTGACCTAAGTACACAGCCAATAACAATAAAGCTACTAATTGTGTAGTGTACGCTTTTGTGGATGCCACGGCGATTTCAGGACCTGCCCATGTGTAAATGACTTGATCCGCTTCACGAGATACAGCAGAACCTACTACATTGGTGATACCCAAGGATTTAGCGCCTAAACGTTTTGCCTCTTTTAAAGCAGACAATGTATCGCTAGTTTCACCAGATTGGCTGATGACGATGCACAAAGTATCTTCATCTGTTAATGGTGTACGGTAACGGTATTCAGAAGCGATGTCTACTTCCACTGGAATACGTGCCAATTGCTCAATGTAGTATTTCGCTACTAACCCTGCATGGTACGCCGTACCACACGCTGTAATTAAGATGCGCTTGATGCCTTTCACTGTATCTGGTGTCCAGTTTAATTCATCATACACTACTTCTGTAGCATCTTTATTAATACGACCGCTCAACGTATCACGAATCGCTTTTGGTTGTTCGTAAATTTCTTTTAACATGAAGTGCTCATAGCCACCTTTTTCAGCCGCTTCTGCATTCCATGTGACATGGTAAATGTCTTTTTGTACTGGTTGACCAGCTCGGTCAGTGATTGTCACGCTATCTGGTGTCACAATAACAACTTCGTTGTCGTTGATGATGTATGTTTCACGAGTGCGTTGAATGATAGCTGGGATATCGGAAGCGATGAAGTTTTCACCTTTTCCTAAGCCCACTACCAATGGATTATCTTTTTTCGTACAAATAATTTTATTTGGCTCATCGGCACAGATCATTACCAAAGAGTACGATCCTTCGATGCGTTCTAACATGCGACGAACGGTACTTTCAAAGTTACCATCATACATATCGCTCAATAAGTGAGCTACTACTTCTGTATCTGTTTCAGATGTAAATTCAACACCTTTAGCCAATAATTCTTCTTTCAATGGCATGTAATTTTCAATGATACCATTGTGCACTACGGCAAATTTTCCATCTGCGCTTGTATGTGGATGTGCATTCATATCGCTTGGACGACCATGCGTTGCCCAACGAGTATGACCAATACCAATATGGCCTTGATTAGGATCTGCTTTCACTACAGCTTCCAAATTCGCCAAACGACCCATTTTCTTTTGTACTTTAATCACATTATTTTCGCCCACTACGGCAATCCCTGCAGAATCATATCCGCGGTATTCTAATTTCTCCAAACCTTCCAGCATAAAATCTGCTGCATTTTCAAATCCAATATATCCTACGATACCACACATGGTATGTACCTCCTTGATTAATTCATTACTATCGCTTCTGAAAGTAGCCTTTGTGCACCTAGTTACCTTAGTGTTTTGCTCTACTTCTACGACTGAAGCTAGCCGAGAGGCATCCGCTGAATTTCGATACTCCTCTACCTCGTCCGCTGTGAAAGCTGCCTCTTTCCAGCGCTTGCGCTATTCGCCTGTACGAATTTGGTTCCTCCTTTGTATGTGTTTCGACAGTTCTTTTGACTATGCCTAGGTATGTTAAAAATAGTCATAATCAGTAGTATTATACTTCATATGAGCCGTTACTGTAAAGAAATAAACACATATCCCCCCAAAACATTGAAAGACACATGTTCTTATCACCGTACCTTGGTACTAACATATCCCTTAAATAGGCGAAAAGTAATATAGAGGAACGCCAACCTAAGTGTGTCAACATCCCTCTATTCCGCTATTATACTATTATGCTTTTATTCTAGTTCTGCATATCTTCATCGCCACAGTCGTATTACCTATGTCGCGATATGGAGTTTATCTATCGCAGTCGTATTGCCTATATTGTCATATGGGTTCATCTATGGCAGTCGTATTCCTTAGAAGCTGAACTGGCCAATTCACCTTATAAACCCGCCTTCCCCTTACGCCTCTTCTGCAATCATCCCATTACGACATACTAGTCGATGGTTCCCTACGGCAGCTGCTTCTTCTTCACTGTGAGTGACCCACAAGCAGGGGATAGCCCATTCAGAAATAATAGCTACTAAGTCTTGCTGCAACTGAGCACGTAAATTTACATCTAACGCCGTAAGCGGTTCATCTAAGATAAGTAACACGGGTTTGGAGTACAGGGCTCGCCCTAACGCCACTCGTTGTTGCTCCCCACCAGACAAGCCTTTGGCTTTCTTTTTTAGATATGGTGTCAATCGTAAACGTTCCACAATATGATTGAATAATTCTGGAGAACCTTGTTTACTATACCGAATATTCTCCTCTACAGTCATATGGGGAAATACAATATTGCCTTGCGGCATATAACCAATGTGTCGTTCTTGGGTAGGTGTGCCCCTTCCCTTTTCGAACCATACTACATCATTGGCTGTAATCCTACCTGTTTTCGGTGTCAATAGTCCACACAAAGCTTTCAAAAAGGTAGATTTTCCACTCCCAGAAGGGCCCATCAGTGTGGTAATCCCCTCTCGTAAGGTTCCTTGGGCTTTCACCGTAAAAGTTCCTCGTTCTATCATAATGTCAAAGGAAATCATAGTACCTCCTTACCGATTTGAGAAGAGGGAACCTTTGGTGAGACCTTGAATAGCCCACACAAGACCCAATGTTAAGACACAAATATAAATGACAAGTTCAAAGGCCCCACTATAATCGCCAAATTCCACGAGCGAATAAATGGCCAGTGGCATCGTCCTTGTCACACCTGGAATGTTGCCGGCAATCAATATGGTAGCACCAAATTCACCTAAACCACGAGCAAAACATAGGATGGAGCCACTGAGAATCCCTTTCCATGCTAAAGGCAAGGAAATGGTCCAGAACACGCGAAACTCGGAGGCCCCCAAGGTGCGAGCTACGTCTTCCATATCTCGATCGATAGCCGCCAACGCTGTTCGTACGGACTGATAGAAGAGAGGAAAACTGACCACGGCGGATGCAATAATGGCGCCTAGCTTGGAGAACACCACTCTGATACCGTGAGCCTCTAACCACGCCCCAAAGGCATTACCTGGAGAGAATATGATAAGCAACACAAAGCCTAATACCACCGGTGGTAATACCAAGGGCAGTGTAAAAAAGGAGTCAATTAAAGATTTCCCTGGAAAGGCATAATGTTTCATCACATAGTTTAAACTTAGCCCGATAACCATATTAATCAATAAGGCGATAAACGCCACTTCTACGGATAACTGTAAAGCTATCATTGTTTCACTGGTTCAGCGAAGCCCCATTTAGCCAATACTTCGCTAGCTTCTTTACTTGTTAAGAATGCATAGAAATCGTCTGTCAATTTATTTTGGTTCTTTTTCACCACACCGATAGGGTACTCAATCGGTGCATGTAATTTAGCATCCACTGTAGCAGAAATATCTACTTTTTCTTTCAATGCCAACGCATCTGTTTTGTATACAAATCCTACATCAGCTGCGCCTTCTGCAATGTATGCGCCTACTGCTTTTACGTCTTTTGCAAATACAACATTAGGTTCTACAGCATCCCACAAATTCGCTTTTGTTAAGGATTCTTTCGCATATTTACCTGCTGGTACTGTTTCTACAGTGCCGATAGCTACGCGTTTTGCATTTGTAATATTGTCCAATGTTACCGCATCTTTTCCTTTAGGTACGATCATTACCAATGTGTTTGCTACGAATGGGCGAATATTGTCCATTAAACCTTTTTCATTCAATTGATCCATATTCTTTTTGTTCGCAGAAATAAAGATGCTAGATGGTGCGCCTTCTTCAATTTGTTGACGCAAAGTACCAGAACCTGCATAGACAATATTCACTTGTTCTGGCTTTAAGTTATGTTTTTTCACATAGTCTGCTTTTAATTCTTCCAATGCCCCTTGCATACTAGCTGCTGCAGATACAGTAATTCTTTCTGTTGTAGATGGTGCTGTAGACGATGTAGTGCCTTGTCCACCGCAGCCAGCTAACGCTAACATACCCGCCATCACTAAACCCATTAACCAATGACGCTTCATAATGATATCCTCCCATTTAAATAATATACAATTAGAAGCTTACTACATATTCTCATTATACAAGAAAACTGATATTAAGCAAATTGATTTTAGTTATATGTGGTACAATAGAACTGACAACTATACAACCTAAGGAGGTTATCCATTATGGATTTATTTTTTCATATTATTCTCACCAGTATCGTCCCCATCCTATTACTCACCCTTATGGGCGTATTACTAGATCGGTGGTTTCACCTCGATCTACGAACCCTGAGTAAATTAAACTTTTATTTATTTTTGCCCGCTTATATTTTGAAATCCTTTTATGTTACCGATTTAACCCATGAAAGCTTCGAAATTTTTGGCTGTGCTCTCATCATTTTATTTGCTAACTCAGCCTTAGCAGGCGTCGTTGCTAAGTGGCAAGGCTATGACTTAGGAAAAACAGAAATTGTTCGCAATGCAGTGATGTTTTCCAACATTGGTAATTTAGGAGTAGCCCTAGGAACTTTTGTCTTTGCCAATGATCCGTACATCATTGAAGGAGCTACCCCCTATTTACATGATGGGGTCATCGCCATTATTGCAACTTTTATTATCCAAACTATTTTTTGTAATTCCCTAGGATTCTATCAAGCTGGCAAAGGGAAGTTAACTACTGCAGAATCTTTGCGTACCATTCTACATATTCCTATTATGTATTGTGTCCCTATATCCATCATCGCTCATTACTACATTCCTATCGATTTCACCCAAACCATTATATGGGGTCCCTTAGATATTTTCGGTCGCTGTTTCGTAGGCGCTGCTATGCTCACCTTAGGGGTACAGTTAAATCGAACACCTTGGAACTTCATCAAAAAAGATGTAATGATTACTTCTTTCTTGCGGTTAATCGCAGGCCCTGTATTAGCGCTTATCGTAGTATTGCCTGTGACAATGTATTATACACCATTAAGCGCTATCGCCGCCCAAAGCATCATCATTGCTTACGCAGTTCCATCTGCGGTAAATACCGCTCTTATGGCTGTGGAAATGAACAACAATCCAGAGCTAGCTACACAAATTGTACTAGCCACTACAGTTCTTTCTTCTTTTACTATGCCCCTAGCTATATTATTGGCATACTATGTATTCCCTTTATAACTAACAGATTGGTATGTCAATTCACTTGAGATAGTAAACAGATGAACGTATACAGGTACATTCTAGGTCTACTATGTAACTATATAGCAGACAATAGTCTAAATCAATAACACTACATAAAAACTATGCGATACCCTGTTTTCTCATACAAGCATAAAACTCTAGAAAGCCTATCTGACCATGTATTAATACATCGTTGGATAGGATTTTTTACATGCAAAAAGGGTTGCTTTCGCAACCCTCCTACATGCTCTGCACTTATTGATGTCCCACGTGTTCTAATCCTTGACGAATAAGAACAATCACATGGTCATCATTTAAGCGATACCAAGCTGTTTTTCCTTCTTTTCTGAATGTTACAAGTCTTGCTTGACGCAACACACGCAACTGATGAGATATAGCTGATTGACCCATATCCATAGCATCTGCAATTTCAGTCACACACATTTCTTTCTGAAGCAGATGTCTAACAATACGCAACCGCGTTGGATCCCCTAGGACCTTGAATAGTTCAGCTAACAATTGTGTTTCCAACTCTTGTTGATTTGTTTCCATCTTAACCTCGCTATCATATAGTAGTATTCAACCTCTCTAGTTAGAGTTTGGTATTACTATTATATCATCTTTTTCCTGTTCTGTATCACCAATTTTTTCCAAAAGAACTCGAGAATCTTTTTCTTGATCCACTACGCTCTCCGGTGTGGCTAATTCTAAAGGTACACCTTTCGCATAGACACCAGTAACTACCCCATATCCATCACGTAATTTCATAGTGCCAATCAAAGTACCACGATAATTCGTATAGAATTTTTTATCCACTTTACTAAGGTCTACTTTGACACGATTGAAAGGAATCACAAACTCCACTACACCATGGTCAAATCGTTTTACATTTGCACGAATGTACTCTTGATCTTTCGGGGTTTCATCTGTGGCTGATACCACTTGTAACACACCAGACTGTTTAGGTGTGACAATGACATATACCTCATGACCTACTTCTGGGGTCTCTTTACCTTCCCAATTGGCATAGGATCCAAGAAATTCCACTTCTAAATAGTCCGAAGGTACCCAACCGATGTGACGGTTTACTTTCACAGGCCATTGATATTCAGCCCCACCTTGTAGCAAGGTCGTATATCGTTGTTGAATGTAGAATTGACTTAGCAAGGCAACGATAGCAGCAAGAGCAAAGAAAATCCATTTTTGATATTTCATCATTCTTCCTCCTTTACCGTTGCTGTAGGTTCTACACCTTTTGTTTCCTCTGATACAGCTTGTTCCTCTATAGTTGTCGCATCGGCTACTTGTCGACGTGCTTGTCGAACACGTTGATTAACCGTAGCACGTTGTTTCCCTTTACGCCATAAATAAATGGCATTAATACCAAGTACAATGATTCCCAGTACTAAGAACGACACGCCTCGTTCGATGAACGTAAAGCTAGGATCAAAGAAACGCCCTCCAAACATAGCAATCAAGGTTAAAATGCTACTATTGAGTAAACTCACCTTTTTCACCAAGGTGCCACGAATGAAAGTCCCTAACGCAGCCACAAGGATATATGCGTTAAATAGGATGGATGTCAAAATAGGAGTCGCCCCAGAGACAATGACCATATAACATCCAAAGATTGCAAAAGGAATTAAGCCGATAGCACTTTCAATACGTTTTGCCAACACTAAGCGACGCAATACGAGGAAGGCTACCCCTAGGCTTAACAACATGCAACACCATAACCACCATGCCATGGAGCTTTCACCAATGCGAACCCACGTGTTAAGGTAGGTTCCTTCCACAATAGTGTACAATAAAGCAATGGCCCCTACCCCCTTGCACGGCAACGCTAAGAGGGTTATTTTCTTTTCCAATGTACCTAATCCATAGATGACAGCACCCAGAACACTGATAAAAAATAGATTCATTTGCGGCTCATAGGTGGATAAAGTAAAAAATACTTCTCCAAAAATCGCACCTACGAACGCCCATGATACGGATACCAATAAAGAATCTTTCACCTGTTGATACTGTCCAAAACGACGAATGTAATAAGGCACTGCCACCAATAAAAGGCCTCCTGCGGCAGCTGGCCCTACCCATGCATTTAAAGGATGATTAGAAAAACTCCATCCTAAGACACCAATGAGGTACAATATCATCCCCAATGCGGAATCAAGGATATAAATGATAGGCAATGAACAACACAGAATAATGAGCACATATAGGCCCATATGTTCCCCTGTATAATAGGTATCTGCCACTAATAAGGTAGAGGTCGTTAATATCCCCATATAGATGACGGTAATTGCTTCCGCAATCATGCTAGCTGGCTTGGCTTTCCATACACCGCCTCCTACAATGGTGATTGCTAGTAGTAGGATAACTAATGCCCAATCAAAGCGCCCATTAGGGGAGAATCCATACCAATACCCAGCAAAGAGCAATATAATTCCTAGTAAAATGAGCGTAGCGCCCCCTAACACAGTGATCAGTCGCGTCCAAGATGGCCCCGCTTTAGGAATAAATCCATACTTGGCTTGTAACTGGCGGCTTTGTTCCTCTGAAATTAGCCCTTCCTCACGCCACTGTTCAAGTTCTTCATGTAACCAACGTATATGTTTTATACTCATATATATCTCCATAGAAAAAGGCTTTGCTCAGAGAACAAAGCCTTGTATCCTATTATTTAACAATTAATACTGGACATGTGGAATGACTAGTTACATAACTACTTACACTACCCATAAACAACCCTTTCAAAGGTCCTAATCCACGGCTTCCCATAACAATTAAGTCTGCATCATATTTTTTAGCCACTGCTAATACCGCAGGCCCAGGAGAACCTACTTCAAAGACGCATTTTACTTTCATATCTGCTGGTACATCTTCTGCTACTTCGCTTAAGATTTTTTTACCAGTTTCTTCCATATCTTCTGCAATTTGTTCAGATACATAACCACCACTAATTGGAGTTTGGTCAAAGTTAGAAATTGCGGATACAATATTCGCTACATGTACCAAAATCAATTCCGCATCATTACGTTTTACAATTGCCAATGCATGTTCTAATGCTCTTTTACCATTTTCCGATCCATCTGCAGGAACAATTATTTTTTTATATTCCACCATAGTAAGACCTCCTCCGAATTGTCACTGTGCTACTATGTAACTTGTCTATATCTCTATAATTCGACATAGACTTGAAAATTCCTTTTCTTTACTCTTATTGTCTCACAAAATTCCAATCTTCGCAAATGAAACTTGCATCACGATGATATCTTTATGGTGTTCTTTTCCAATATTAGCGCACGCTGAAAGCACAGCATAGGTTCTAAATAGAAGAGCAGGGCACAAAGCCTGTCCTCTATTTCTGAATTACTCGATAAAAGGAAGAACGTGGCACACCTCTCCACAAACTGATACTGCGTTAGGTTTGCTCCGAGGTATGCCACGTTCTTCTCGGATTAGCATAGTTTGGGTAAATACAAAGATTATTTCATATACTAGAATCTATTTACCCACGCCCTGCTCTTCTTCCATTTATTAAATATAAATAATCAACATCGATACGTGCTTGCTGTGCACTTTCAAATTTATTCTATCATTATAAAAGAACACCTACAAGAGTATATCCTGCCACGGCATTTCTACGGTGGGGAAAGAGACATACCATGCTTGCCTTGGAATATACTATGTTCTTCTTGTAATATATAAGCTTAGAACGTAAGAACCGCAATTAGCATTATCTCAAAATCTTTTAAATACATTTTCTTTCATGTACATAAGATACATAAAATTTTAGCTCTATGCTTAATTCTATATATACCACTTTTATATTATGATCTTAAGATTATAAAGAATGCATCATAAAAATGTATATTCTTATTTTAATCGAATTAATGACAACAGTATCGCTCCAATGATTGGAGAGATAGATAGTGCCATTAGCGCTGTTTGGTAATTGCCTGTAGCTGTTAATACTGTAGACAAGATAATAGGTGCTGTGAGGGCTCCTATTTGATTGAACAAGTTCACGAATCCTGCTGTGGTTCCTCTTAGTTCGGGTGGTGCCGCTTGAATAATGATAGCGTTGGTTAATGGGCTATACATGAATGCACCCATACCTAATAGAGGTGCTGTAATGTATAACATATCTGGATTACTTGTATTCGCAAAGATTAGTAAGGCTGGAGAGAATAGGAACATAACAATGGCCGCCAAATAGTTTCTTGGCAAAGAAATTCTATCAGAAATAAATCCGATAGTTGGTTTAGCAACGACTGCTGCGATACCATAGATACTCATAATGGCTCCCGCGAAGATAGGTGTTACACGTAATTGTTTCACCAAATACAAGTTAGCCCATGTGGTAACGCCCCATGTGGTGCCGGTTGCGAAAAATCCCATTACTGCTAACAATAAAATATTCCGATTCGTTCCTACAAACTTCAAGCTTTGTGCTAATGACATGGACTGTTGCTCAGCTCCTTGTGTTTCTCCTATCTGGTTCTTTCTGAAAGCTTGTAATTCTTTCACAGTGAATAGGGCCAAGAAGAACACAATCAGCGGTAATAAAGCAGTAATCAAAAATGCCATTTGCCATCCATAGTGAACAGCTACAAATGGCGCATATCCGTTGACCACGGTAATACCAAAGGATGTGCAACTCATGAAAATACCTACCGCAGTACCGCCCTGTTCTGCACTAAAATGCTCGCCAATGGCTTTCAAACAAGCAGATTGTACGGGGCCTGATACAATACCTAATAAGAAACGCAATACTAAGCCATATTCATAACTTTGGACAGTACTCATAAGCCCCGTTACAATGGCCATAGCCACTAAACTACCTAAGATAGATTTACGATAGCCAAATCGATCCGCTAACAATCCACCTGGTAGTACTGTCAATGCATAACCAAAATAAAACGCTGTCAAATAAGACGTTCCTTGTTGTGCTGAAAAATGCAACGCTTCATTTACAATTGGCATCAATGATGACCATGATAAGCGCATAACAAAACTTAATAAAAAAGTTAACCATAAAGTCAGCAGTATACCTGTTTGTGTAAGAGTAAACCCTTTTTTCATATAATACCTCCTATGGAATACCACAAACTATGTAAAGAATATAATCTGCATAAAATTATAACATATGTAGCATAGTTTCACATCTATATTCTTTCATTCTCCTTCAACTGGTTTCACAGTATCATTCTATCATAACAATACAAGAGTGCAGACTTATCCATAACATCTTGTCCTTCAGAATACTTGATCAAAAGCACCTCCAAAATAAGAGATCTAAATATACATCACATTCTGATTGACAAAAGTTCTAGTTCAATGATAGACTATATCTAGTTTTATATTTGGAGAGGTGTCCGAGTGGTTTAAGGAGCTGGTCTTGAAAACCAGTGACTCCGCAAGGGGCCGTGGGTTCGAATCCCACCCTCTCCGCCACAGTAAGCTGTTACCGATATAGTAGCAGCTTTTTTATTTTCCCGTAGAATCGCAGTTATGCGTAGTAGCCTCGTGGCGTGCCTTACTATCTGCATTACATAAACCTAAGAAGAGCACGGTGTGCTCCCCCTTGAGCACCGACCCGAAAGAACGCCACAGGATATAGGCCCCACGGTATACATCCAAAGTATGTGGCAGTCCATTATTATATCAAAATAACACATATGCAAAAGAACACGATATATTCCGGAGCAAACCTAACCACTGTACCAGTTTGAGTCGAAGTCTATCACGCCCTACCATCAAGGTTCTATGAGTCCAGTAATCATCCTTCCGTAGAATCGCGGTTATGCGTAGTAGCCCTGTGGCGTTCCTTACTATCTACATTACATAAACTCAAGAAGAGCACGGTGTGCTCCCCCTTGAGCACCCACCCGAAAGAAAGGCACAAACCTACCTCTTCCATATGTCACATTCATTTACTATCAAGTATCATCTACACTAAAGAGAGCGATATACTCCGGAGCAAACCTAACGTAGTATCAGTTTGTGGAGGAGTATATCGCTCTCTTTCCTTTATATATGTATTGTTATAGAATGTGACAAACCACTATTGTGGTTTGTGCCGTTCTTTTTTAGTGCTAGTCTTTGAGTTCCGCATTCCCAAGTCCTGTTTTACGGAAGATAGCAAAGATAACGCTCAATAAGATCGCTGTTACTGTTGCCAATCCCATCCCTTGCAATACCACTGGGCCGATGGCTAATTTAGCACCGCTCAAACCGATAACTAGTACTACAGAGGTTAAAATTAAATTAGAGGATTTTGTATAATCCACTTTACGTTCTACTAACATACGTAAACCAGAGGCAGCAATGATACCGAACAATAAGATACTTACACCGCCCATAACTGGAACTGGAATGGCATGAATTAAAGCAGCTACTTTACCAATAAAGGAGAAAAGAATAGCAAGCACTGCAGCACCAGCAATAACAAATGTACTGAATACACGTGTAATAGCCATAACACCGATATTTTCTCCATACGTTGTATTTGGTGTAGCCCCAAATAAACCAGATAATATATTAGATAGACCATCTGCAAATAAAGAACGGCTCAATCCTGGATCCTTCATTAAATCACGACCAATGATATTACTTGTTACTACAATATGCCCCACATGTTCCGCAAACACTACGAATAAAGCTGGCATAATCATCAAGATAGCATTGATATTAAACTCTGGCTCATAGAAATGTGGAAGTGCGAACCAAGGTGCATTCGCTACACTTGTAAAGTCTACAACTCCCATAAAGGCCGCCGCTACATACCCTGCAACTACACCAATTAATACAGGAATCACTGCAAAGAATCCACGGAATAACACAGTTCCCAAAATTGTCACCGCTAAAGAGAGCAAAGATAAGAATAGAGCTTGCTCATGAGTCATTCCAAATGTTTGCCATTGATCACCAATGATACCTGCCATACCCATTGCAACAGGCGCAACTTCTAAGCCGATAACGGCCACGATAGCACCCATCGCAGCTGGTGGAAACAATACATCAATCCATTTAATTCCAATAAATTTTACTAATAGAGCTAATAGCATAAAGGAAACCCCAAAGGCAATGAAACCACCTTGGGCTGCACCATAGGTCATACCAGAGGCTACGACTGCTCCTACAGGGCCAATGAAGGCAAAGCTAGATCCCAAATAAGAAGGAATCTTTCCTTGGCAAATTAATACGTATAAAATAGTGCCAATACCATTCATGAATAAGGACGTAGCTGGATCGACTTTTAATAAAAATGGTACCAATACTGTAGCCCCAAACATAGCAAATAAATGCTGAAAGCTAAGTGGCAATAACTTAGCGAAAGACGGGCGCTCGTGAACATCAATAAAATCTTTCATGGTGCATCTCTTTCTGTGTGAATCACACTTAAAACATTAAGACCTAGGTTGAAAACGATGTCGCGTTTCTTCACCAATAGATGGTAAGTGACGTGTCGTTCCAATTTGTTTGCGTGCATATTCATTTCGGCGCGCAATATTTAATAATATACCTATGACTGCAAAATTTGTCACCAAAGAAGAACCGCCGTAACTAATAAACGGTAAAGGAACTCCCGTAACTGGTACCAATCCTGCTACCATAGCAATATTAAAAAATCCTTGAATAGTAATAAAGAAAGTAAGACCTACGGCCAACACTTGACCTAATACATCTCTAGATTGACGAGCAATGGATAATCCATATTTTGTAAACCAAATAAAGAAAAACATCACTAACATTACACCTAGTAAGCCAAATTCTTGGGCAAATATGGAAAAGGCAAAATCTGTATGTGCCTCAGGCAAATAATTGTATTTGGAAATACCTTTGGTAAACCCTTCTCCCCAGAATCCGCCAATGGACACACTCAATATACTCTGTGTCACTTGATATCCATTAACAGTCGTATCTGACCAAGGATCATAATACGCTACTACACGGTCCCAACGATATTGTACATATCGTACCAACGGATATACTACAGCCGCTAATATAACAAAAACGATACCTAAATATTTCCAATCTTGCCTTCTATATCCTACACAAAAAGTCATGATTGTAGGAAAAAATAAAATGAGTACTGCCGTTCCCATATCAGGTTGGAACATTGTAATCCCCGCATAGGCTAGGGGTACAAAAAATGCAGATGGCAATAACAAGTTAGGGTGTAACTTCCCTGGCGTTCCACGCCATCGTTTCCATAGCATATTGCATTTAGCCGTCACAAAAGCCCAAATCGACCATATCCATCCTAAGCCTTTATATTTCTTCCATTCGGTAGGTTCAAAAAGATACATAATACCATATTGTTTCACTTGTAAGTCAATACGATAGGCCGCCCAAAGTATCGCTGCTAATTTAGCAAATTCAGACGGTTGCAATGTCATCCCCAAAGGCAAGCTAATCCAACGTCTAGCCCCATTGGCACCATGCCCTAAGAACGGAATGAAAACAACACCTAATAAGGCTAATAAAGCAACAAATACTCTTCGCTGTATCTTTGGGTCTCCCCATTTACGGTAATCAAACCGATAAAATCCATATGCCACTAAGAAACCTACCGCTAAAAATACCATTTGCTTTCCTAGTAAAAGCCAAAACGGTCTCCAATTATCTCCCCCTTGCAGGGTCGTCGTATAAGTGGCACTATAGCCATTTAAGAATCCTATCAATATAATGCCAAATAAAGGCACTAAAATACCTTGTCCATCATGCTTTATAACACTCCTATATAAAGCTTGGATTTGTTGCCACATACTAAGCGATGAATTTGGTGTATTATTTTTCTCCTGCATCTGTCGTATCACTTCCTTTAGCTGGCTTAATGGCCTCTAAGCGGAAAATTGGTTGCCCTTTAGCACTAAATTTCTCTTCATATTCTGTGCGCACATTGGGCATATCTGTGCGATGTAAATCGTAACTTACATTTTTCAATGTCCATCCAGAATTTTTAAATTCTTCCAAAGAGAACATAAACAAACCTTCATTATCTGTTTTGAAATGGATTTCTCCATTCTCTTTCAGCAATCGCGCATAGCGATCTAGAAATGTATGATAGGTCAACCGACGTTTTGCATGCTTCGCCTTTGGCCAAGGATCGCAGAAGTTGATGTAGAAACGGTCAACCTCACCTGGTGCCACCACCTCTTCAATACCTGCAATGTCAAACAAACTCACTTTACCATTCTCGGCTTGTTGTTCATACAATTTTTGAGCCGCATAATATAGCACCCCAATTTGCACTTCAAAACCAACAAAGTTTGCTTCTGGATGGGCTTCACACATACCAGCAATGAACTTACCTTTGCCCGTTCCTAGCTCCATGTATAATGGTTTGGACGGATCTGCAAAACTTTCACGCCATTTTCCCTTGAAAACTTCGTGATTCTCTAGTACAGTATATGTGTTATATTCTAGGATTGCATCATCAATCCATGGTTTTCTCCGTAAACGCATACTATCTCCTTTTATAACAATCTTATCTTTACTATTATAGTACATCATCTGTTCTATGTCAGTACTCACTTATATTTTTTTTATTTCCATGAAAGGTTTTCTATGAAAGCATTAGTATTATCTAGTGGTGGGGTAGATTCCACCACCTGCTTAGCCATAGCCATCGATGCCCTCGGCGCAGACAATGTGAGCGCTCTGTCTATTTGGTACGGGCAAAAGCACAAAAAAGAATTAGATTCCGCCAAAGCCATTGCCAACTATTATGGTGTTCCCCATTATGAACTGGACATGACCCAGGTGATGTCATATTCCAATTCGTCCCTCTTATCTTCTTCTACTGACAACATCGATCATCGTACCTATGGTGAACAAATTGCAGAAACTGGCTCAGTCTCCACCTATGTACCATTCCGCAACGGTCTCATCCTCTCCATGGCTGCTAGCTTAGCCCTAAGCCTCTATCCAGACGAGGAAGTAACCATCTATATTGGGGCCCACGCCGATGATGCTGCTGGTAATGCCTACCCAGACTGTCGTCCTGACTTCAATCATCACATGAACGAAGCCATTTACATCGGATCTTACAACAAAGTCCACCTCTATGCTCCCCTCAATAATATGAACAAATCGCAAGTTGTACAAGAAGGTTTACGGTTGCATGTCCCCTACCATCTTACCTGGTCTTGTTACGAAGGTGGGGACACCCCTTGCCATACCTGTGGCACCTGTCGTGACCGTGAGCAAGCATTCTTAGATAATGGACAATTAGACCCGTTATTATAAATACAATAATACAAAAAAGCTATTCACGCCTCTTTGGAATGAATAGCTTTTATTGTTCTTTTGTGACTTCCACAATCTGACTAGAATTAGCATCAATGGTAACATACATAATATCTCCCAAGACATCTAATACCATATGATATTTTGCTATATAACCTTTTGTTTCAAGTTCCCATCGCAATACACGAGCTCCACTACCTAACATAGTAATAGCCACTTGTTTCGCCTCATCAGGGTTAATAAGATTACCTAAATCAATAGAAACTGAATCTTCTTTCACCTCTTGCGGTATATCTACTTCTGATTTTAACACTTTTCCTGTCATAGCATCTATCATAACACTATGACTTGCTTCAGAAGAAACACCCTCTACTTCGTAACTTTTACGACCATTTTGTTCTTCAAATGTTATCCCTTTAATTTGTGCGGCCGGGTATTGCTGCTTATATAAATTTACAGCCCCTTTTGCATCCACTAGAATCGACTCTGCCCCATCTTCAGAGCTTCCTTTATCTGCCCCTGCAGATACAATCTTTGTATCTGGTAATGGCGTTTGTTTTATCGTAATAGGCCTTGTATCTGTCGATACAGATGTAATAGGCGTAACTTTTTGTGTTGTACTATACCAACACCAAGAACCTACTCCTATAGAGGCAATTGCACAAATACTAAGGATACTTATGATTAATTTTTGTTTCATTTTGCATCCTTCATACACACTACTAATTATATACACTTACTATACACAATTATTATGAATGTATTATGAACTACTACATTACACTTTTACAACATAACGCAATATACCATAACTAATTTCATATAATAAAATCATAGGTCCTGCAATCATTGTCTGTGATAGCATATCTGGGGTTGGAGAAATAACCGCACCGATGATAAACGCTAATAAAATAAATATTTTACGATATTGTCTTAAATGTTGTGAAGAGAGGATACCGATTACACCTAAAGCAATCAATATTAGTGGCAGTTCAAAAGTAATGCCAAATGGTAGAATAAAAGCAATCACAAAGTCGATATACTGTCCTATAGAAAATAAAGGTTGTAACTCATCCGTGCCAAAACCAATAAAAAATTGAATGGCCATAGGTAACACCAAATAGTAGGAAAAAAGAACACCTACTACAAACAAAGTCACTGCAGTAGGTACTACCATAAAAGTAACCTTTTTCTCACTTCGTGATAAGGCAGGTACAATAAATGCCCAAATCTGATAAAACCATATAGGGCTAGATAAAATACCTCCTGCCACCATGGATATTTTCATATATGTAAAAAATGCTTCTGTTGGCTTTGTATAATACAGCTTCCCTGCTGGAGCCACTAAAATTTGTAGAATATCCTCCACATAATAGTACGCTCCCAATGTACCTATAGCAATGGCCGCAATAATCACAACCAAGCGGATACGGAGTTCATCTAAATGATCAACCACCGACATAGAAGAAGCTTCTTCCATAAGTTTCGCTTCTGTCTCTGTATAATTGTCCTGTTGCAACAAGGCGTCTTGCTCTACCTGTTGTTGAGCAAGACGCTTTTTTTGTGCTATCACACTATTTAAAGAGGGACGTTTAGCACTCATTTCAAAGTCTTTTACTTGAAATTCTTTCATACTTACACCTTGCGGTTCGACAATTTTTCAAGAACAGTTTCTAAAATATCTTTTCCTTTGAAAGATGGTAATTGTTGTAATGCTGTCTCCGCTTGTTTACGATAATTTGCCTCAAGCACTAGTGCTTGCTCAACACCACCTTTGGCAATGACATAATCCAATAACTCTTTTGTATCCTTACCATTGCGAATTTCTTCAATCATAGTTGTCAAAGAGTCTGCATTTTCTGGAGTTACGATAGATAATAAGGGATACGTCAAAATTCCTTCTTTCACATCTTTACCTACAGGTTTCCCTGTAGTTATCGTTTGCTCACGATAATCCATCACATCATCGGTAATTTGAAAAGCCATTCCTAGTCCATGACCATAAGTGCGCAATAATTCAATATGCTCCTCTGACCAGCCCCCTAAAATACCACCTAAAGCTAGACAGCCTTCAATAAAGTCAGCTGTTTTCTTTTGTGTTTTTAGTAGATATCGCTCTGTACCTTGATCTAATCGATACACATCTTCCATTTGCATAAATTCGCCTTCTACCAAGGCAGAAATAATTTCAGTAAAAATAGTTAGGCATGGAATAGAACCGATTTCAGACACAATACCAAACGCTTTCGCAAATAAATAGTCTCCACTAAGAATAGCTACCTTATTACCTTTCGTACAATGAATAGAGGTAACACCTCTTCGTACCTCTGCTTGGTCTAATACATCATCATGGATAAGTGTAGCTAAATGCAACATCTCAATAGCTGCCGCCATGCGGACTCTATCTTCCTGTTTAGAATCTCCACTCAAAGCAATTAATAGGCACAACTGTGCTCGTAATCGTTTGCCGCCCCCTAGTGAAAGAGGCCGAATGAGTGCATTGAAATCTTCTGCACCCGTTTGTAGAGATTGTTGCAAATATGTTTCTACCCGTTCTAAGTCTTTAGATACGCGCAGTTTCATTTGTGCATCTGTAAGAATACTCATTCCTCTTCCCCCAATAAGACTGCATTAATACGTGCTAATAAACGATCACGACCTGTATGCTTTAAAGAACTATACAAAATTGGCGGATGACCAGTTGGGTAACGCTCTTCAATAGTTTTTAACTGCTTTTGTCGCTCGTTCATCTTTAATTTATCCGCTTTTGTTACCACGATTTGCAAAGGTACCCCATGCGATTGTAACCAATCAAAGGCTTCCTGATCAATGGGTAACTCAGGATGACGACCATCAATAAGTAAACACAATAGCATCATCCGTTCACTTTGTAAAATATAGTTGGCAATGAAAGAAGACCAAATATTGGTATTAGAGCCACCTGTTTTAGCATATCCATAACCTGGTAAATCCACTAAAAACCAATCAAAGCGCCGTTCCATATCATCTGGTAAATCTTCCTTTGATTCTATACTAAAGAAGTTAATCGTTTTCGTTTTACCTGGCGTACCGCTGACCAGCGCTAGCCCTCTGTGATTACATAAAGAGTTAATCAAAGAGGATTTTCCCACGTTAGATCGTCCCAAAAAGGCGATTTCAATAGTATCGCCTTCTGGGTATTGATCTGCCTTCACTGCAGACGCTATATATTTTGCCGCTATGATGCGTGGACCTGTCGTCTCTTTTCTAGTATACACTGGTTTTGGATGGCGTTTTACTGCTGGTTTCTTCTTCATAGTAATGCCTTTTCTAATACTTCTTCCATCGTCTTCACAGGAGTGATAATCAATCCTTCTTTTACGATATCTGGTAAGTCTTGAATATCCTTTTTATTACCTTCTGGGATCATTACTTCTTTCACTCCATAGCGAAGAGCCGCCAGTAATTTTTCTTTCAATCCACCAATTGGCAATACTCTACCACGTAAAGTAATTTCGCCAGTCATGGCAATATCAGATCGCACTTTTTTACCTGTCAGAGCAGACACGATAGCCAATGTCATCGTAATACCTGCAGACGGACCATCCTTAGGTGTAGCCCCTTCTGGTAAATGAACGTGAATATCCAGTTCCTTATGGAATTTTTCTGGCAATTTCAATTCCTGTTGACGATGACGAATGTACGACATAGCCGCTTGACCAGATTCTTGCATTACTTTGCCTAAGCTACCAGTAAGATTTAATTTACCTGTACCTTGCATAGTTGTTGCTTCACATGGTAACACCACGCCTCCTACAGAGGTCCAAGCCAAGCCATACACAAGACCGACTTGCGCTTGTTTTTCACGAGATTCTTCCACAAATTTAGGGGTGCCTAGATAGTCTTCTAAATTTTTCACCGTTACTTTAGGTGCTTTTTCACCTTCCGTAACCACAGCAAATGCCAATTTACGACAAATTTTAGCAATTGTTTTTTCCAAGGTACGCACACCAGCTTCTCGAGTATATTCAGAAATCACACGTTTCAACACCGTATCTGAAAGTTTAACCCCTTGCTCTTGTAAGCCATGTTTTTCAATTTGTTTTGGCACTAAATAACGCTTAGCAATTTCTAATTTTTCTTCCTCAGTATAGCTGCTGAGTTCGATAATTTCCATACGATCCAATAACGGTCTAGGGATGTTTCCTGCCACATTGGCAGTAGTAATCCAGAATACATCAGAGAAGTCAAATGGAATTTCAATATAATGGTCACTGAATGTACTATTTTGCTCAGGATCTAATACTTCTAATAAAGCGGAAGATGGATCCCCTTTATAATCGGATGCTAATTTATCAATTTCATCAAGCAAGAACACAGGATTACGAGTACCTGCATTTTTTAGCCCTTGAATCATACGCCCTGGTAAGGCGCCGACATAGGTACGGCGATGACCACGAATTTCAGCTTCATCACGTACACCACCTAATGACGCACGGATAAACTTACGATTCATAGCTTTAGCAATAGAGCTAGCTAGGGACGTTTTACCTACCCCTGGTGGTCCTACTAGGCATAAAATAGAACCCCCTTGTTTGCCAGATAACTTACGAACTGCTAAGAATTCTAAAATGCGTTTCTTGATTTTTTCTAAACCATAATGGTCGCCATCAAGCACTTCGCTAGCTTCTTTTAATTCCAAACGATCATCAGACAAAGTATTCCAAGGTAATTGCAATAACCAATCAATGTAATTACGCAAAATATTAGATTCTGGCATCATTTGTGGCATACGACTATAGCGAGTAATCTCTTTGTCGATACGTGCATGAATTTCCTCTGGTAATTCTAATTTTGCTAGTTGCTCCCGTAATTCTTCGGCCTCTTGATCAGGGTCCATTTTATCCCCTAATTCGTCATGAATAACACGGATTTTTTCACGCAAGAAATATTCCTTTTGTGCTTTTTCCATAGATTGACGAACCTGATTATTAATGGAGTTTTCCATATCCGTAATTTGTAGTTCTGTATTTAATACACCTACAACCATATTCAAACGGCGATTTACAGATAATTCTTCTAGAATACTTTGACGCACCTTCATTTGGATAGGCACAAGGAATGCAACTTGATCCGCCCATTCGCTAGCATCAGAACTACCCAATACATGATCTAACCCTTCGTCTGTATTAGGTTTAATCACTTCTACCCATTGAGCAAATTTAGATTGCAAAATGCGACGGTATGCTTCTTCTTCCATTGGGTCTTCATGAATCGACTCCAAAGGGGTCACTGTTGCTTCATAGAAAGGTTCTGTAGATAGAATCGCATCAATGTTAGCACGACTTACACCTTCTACTAAAATACGAACCACTCCACCCGGCAAGCGAAGCATTTGATTTATTTTAACAATCGTCCCAACCTTGCCTAATTCTTCCAAGGTAGGAGTTTCGATACTTTCATCTTTCTGAGTAGATACCACCAAATATTGATCTTTATCCATAGCTGCTTTTACAGCTTGTACAGATGTAGTACGACCAATATCTAATTGTGTTACTACTTTGGGAAATACGACCATTCCACGTAGGGGAACCATCGGTAATGTCATAGGTTTAGTTTCCATTGAACCTCCCAGTACTATATGATAAAAAGAAACTCATTCCGCCTTTGAAATGAGTTTCTTTGCCTTTACTATCTGATTACTTCAGCGTGGACTCATTTATTGAGTATTGGCTCTTCTTCGCCACGAACCGCTTTATCTGTTACAATGCATTCTTTTACATCTTTCATAGATGGTACTTCATACATCACACGTTTCATAACTTTTTCGATAATGGCCCGTAATCCGCGTGCTCCCGTATTGCGTTCTAAGGCTTCCTTCGCAATCTCACGGAGTGCATCTGATTCAAAGACTAATTTTACATCATCTAAAGACAGCATTTTTTCATATTGCTTAGTCAATGCATTTTTAGGCTCTGTCAAAATTTTAATTAATGCCTCTTCATCAAGTGGGCTGAGCGTAACCATCACTGGCAATCGTCCGATAAACTCAGGAATTAACCCGAATTTTTGTAAGTCTTCTGGCACAACTTCTTTCAAGATAGAGGCTACATCTTTTTCCTCTTTCTTTTGAATATCTGCACCAAAACCTAATGTTTTTTTCGCAGTCCGTTTCGTGATCACTTTTTCCATGCCATCGAAAGCGCCACCGCAAATAAACAAGATATTTGTTGTATCTAGATGTAACATCTCTTGATTTGGATGTTTCCGTCCTCCTTGTGGTGGTACAGATGCTACTGTTCCTTCTAGGATTTTCAGTAATGCCTGTTGAACACCTTCCCCAGATACATCGCGAGTAATGGACGGATTTTCTGATTTTCGAGCAATCTTATCGATTTCATCAATATAGATGATACCACGTTCAGCTAACTCAATATCATGGTCAGCAGCTTGGATAAGTTTAAGAAGAATATTTTCTACGTCTTCCCCAACATAGCCTGCCTCTGTCAAACTAGTAGCATCTGCCATAGCAAATGGTACTTGTAGCATTTTTGCTAATGTTTGAGCCAGTAATGTTTTACCACTACCTGTAGGTCCAATGAATAAAACATTGGATTTTTGTAATTCTACATCATCGATAACATTATCATGTTGCAGACGTTTGTAATGATTGTATACGGCTACGGATAAAGAAATTTTAGCATCATCCTGACCAATCACATATTGATCAAGATGCGCTTTAATTTCTTTTGGAGTCGGGATATCGTTTAAATCAAATGCTTCTGGTAGTTCTTCCACTTTGTCTTCATCGATAATATGTTGGCACACATCGATACATTCATTACAAATAAATACATTGGGACCAGCTATTAATCGTTCTACTTCTGTTTCTGCTCTACCGCAAAAATTACAACGTCTTTCTTTATCGTCTTTATTCAAACCCGAGCCTCCTTATTTTCCTGCTAGGGATGGACGAGTCAACACCTCATCAATCAATCCATATTCTTTTGCCGCTTCTGCTGACATGAAATTGTCACGATCTGTATCTTGTGCAATCACTTCAATTGGTTGACCCGTATGATGTGCCAACACGCCATTTAATTCTTCTCGCAATCGTAATATTTCACGAGCGTGAATTTCAATTTCAGACGCTTGACCTTGAACACCACCCAACGGTTGGTGAATCATAATACGAGAATGTGGCAACGCATAGCGTTTACCTGGAGCTCCCGCTGTAAGCAACAAAGATCCCATACTAGCCGCTGAGCCTACGCAAATAGTAGATACATCAGGCTTAATATATTGCATGGTATCATAAATCGCCATACCTGCTGTTACCACACCGCCTGGGCTATTAATGTACAAGTGAATATCTTTATCTGGATCCTCAGATTCTAAGAACAGCAATTGTGCTACGATGCTATTAGCCACCGTATCATCAATAGGGCCACTCAATAGGATAATTCGATCTTTTAATAGACGAGAATAAATATCGTAGGATCGCTCACCACGACCAGTTTGCTCCACTACGATTGGCACATACATAGACATCTAACACCTCTTATACATGTACCTGTATTAGCAATTATTCAGCTTTTTCAGCACCTTTAGCATTCTCTACGATGAAACGAGCTGCTTTTTTACGTGCTACGGAACTTGCTAACATAGATACACGACCTTCTTTTACAATGATATCGTATACTTCTTTAGGATCAGCGCCGAATTGTTGGGACATAGCGAAGATTTCATAGTTCATGTCTTCTGGAGTTACTTGAACGTTTTCTGCTTTTGCGATTTCATCTAATACTAAGTCAGCACGAACATTTTCAGCAGCTGCTGCTTTATTTTCTTCACGTAATTCTTCAATAGTTTTGTTGGAGAATTTTAAGTAGTCTTCTAATTTCAAACCACGGCCTTCAAGATTCATTGCTAACTCTTGAACCATTTGTTCAGCACGGTCTTCAATCATAATTTCAGGAATATCTACTGTTGCATTTTTAACAGCTAATTCCACTAAACCTGCATTGTATGTATCGATAGCGCGACGTGCTGCATCATCTTCCATACGTTTGCGAAGATCCGCTACAAACTCTTCTGCTGTATTGTAAGCTGGTTCAGTTTTACCTTGACCTACAGATACGGAACGTACAAATTCATCAGTGATTTCTGGTAATTCTTTACGTTTAATATCATGGATATGACATTCAAATTTTGCTTCTTTACCAGCTAATTCTGCTACGAAGTAATCTTCTGGGAAAGATACAGTCACAGTTACATCTTCACCAGCTTTGTGGCCGATCAATTGGTCTTCAAAGCCAGGGATGAAGCTGCCAGAGCCGATTTGCAATGGGTAGGATTTACCTTCACCACCATCAAATGCTTCGCCATCGATGAAACCTTTGAAGTCAATTGTTGCAAAGTCATCGTTTTGTACAGTTGCACCTTCTGGAGCTGCTACCATTTTAGCTTGTTGGCTACGGATATTGTTCAATTGTTCTTCTACTTGTTCATCAGTAATAGTAGCATCTTGTTTTTCTACTTCCAACCCTTTGTAGTCACCTAAAGTTACTTCTGGTTGTTTTACTACTGTTGCTTTGAAGATTAAATCTTTACCTTCTTCGAATTGTTCACGTTCGATTTCTGGATTGCTAACAGGAACGATTTCGTTTTCACGAAGTGCTTCTGTGTAAGCACGACCTGCTAATAATTCAAACGCTTCTTCAGCGATAGCTTCTTTACCATAGTTCATTTCCAAAATTTTGCGAGGTGCTTTACCTTTGCGGAAGCCTGGAATATTAACTTGGCCAGCGATGCGTTTTACAGCTTGTGCAAAGCCTTTTTTCACATCTTCCGCTGGAATTTCGATTGTAATAGATACCTTGTGCTGATCAACAGCAGTTACAGTTGCTTTCATGAAACTATTTCCTCCTTAGGGTATACTGCACCCAAATTATAAGTTTTAATATTGCATTCTTAATATTATCATAAAGTTGTCAATCGTGCAATTATTTCCCTATTTACCTTGTTCTTCTGCGATAAGTTTCATGATATCATGACGACTTACCATACCAATTAAATGATACGCATCATCAACAACTGGCAAGTTTTTCAAATGCTTTTCTACCATAGCCCCTACAGTTACTTCTACCTCTGCATCTGCATAGGCAGTAATCACTTCTGTAGTCATAATTTCTTCTACATGAGTAGCCATCAATTTTTTGAATTGTCCATCGTATTCACCGATGCCGCCGTAGTAAATATTAGCACCTAGAATATTAATATAATGTGGTGCATGAGGACGCACTTTTTTATACAATAAATCTCCTTCTGACACAATGCCAATCAACTTGTTATCTTCATCTACTACAGCAATAGCTGTTAAGTTGTGCTTTACCATCAGTTTAGCTACATTTGTAATGTGTTCCTCTTTACCAACGGTAATTGGATATTTGTTCATAATCCCTTGTAATGTCATAGTGAGTTCCTCCTATTTCATATATACATACGCAGCAAAGATAGCAATAACTATCGCTGTTACAACCAAAATGGCAGCCAAACTTTTACGGTTACCACCATCCCCCCCTTCATGGGTTCCGATATGATTCCCTTCATCATCATAGGCGTGGCGATATTGACCTTCTAAATCATGATAATCTGTCACATCCTCGACTTTTGCTTGTTGGCGCATTTCTTGCAATCGTTTTCTACGTTCCTCTACATCATTCGCTACGGAATGGACTTGTACTTTCATCACATCTTCTCGCAGTCCTTCAAGACGAGGTACCATTAATTGCAACCGCTCTACCAAAGCCTTATTAATATCTACACAGGAACTCAGCGCCGTTTGATGCAAGAATAAAATTTGCACCATTTCTTCTTCCGATACGCCTGTCGCCCCTGCTAGTACAGCTTTCGCTAATTCAGTTTCCTTTACAAGCATATCAACCACTGTAGAAATATAATAATCTACACGGTCAAATATTTTATTCAATTCTACATTCTGTTCTAATAATTCTTGCTTACGATGTAATAAATACACTGGGTTACCACCAGATGTTTCCATCTGTTGAATCATATTGGCCATATCTATATGGGTATCCAATACAGTGCACACAGTATCTGTTACATTTGTATATTCTCGTATGCCATCAGTAAACATAGTATAACGCTCTTCTAATGCCTCTGATCTCCCCTTCTCTTGTAATTCGACAAAGAGTGTCTCATATCCTTGTACTAAAGTTCTGATTTCACTTTGAATCTCAAGAATATCCTCTTTTCCTTCTGTTAATTCTGTTGTATAGTGTCTTACAAAATCTGGATCCTCTAGGGGTAACTCCTGTATATCAGCTGACACATAAGTGATTCCTTTTTCAATTGCACTTGCCATGCATTTCTCCTTTCTTACCAATGATATGGTTCATTTCTATTAATTTTACAAGCTCTATATAATTGTTCTACTAACACAAGTCGCACCATTTGATGGGTAAAAGTCATAGGGCTAATAGATAATTTCCACTGTGCCCGTTGTCGTAATTCTTCGGACACACCAAAAGCGCCACCGATGAAAAATACCATCTCACTACATCCTTGTACTTCTAGTGCACTAATCCGTTTTGCTAACTCCTCAGAACTCATCTGTTTTCCATATACATCTAGCAATACCACAAAGGATTGAGGAGTACAATACTTCAATAATCGCTGCCCTTCATCGTAGAGGGCTTTTTGCTTATCTGACGAACTTGGCTTATCTCCTAATTTACTCTCTGGTAACTCTGTAATGATCGCACCACCATAGGGTTGCAATCGTTTGACAAATTCTGCTACCCCATCTCGTAAATAGGGCTCCTTTAATTTTCCTATACAATAGATAGAAAACTTCATATCTTACTATCTCCTACGACGTATACTATACTCCCTCATGAGAACCTTATTGACCACCAAAAACATCAATAGATACTATTATTTGCTATCGATACCAATGGATGTATATTCCTTCGGATCCCCGTGATACGCAGTAAATCCTTCATGCCCATTTTTTTTACACCAATCTAATAAGCGTTCTGATAATTGCTCAACTAAATGAAGGGAGTTATTTTGCTCGGACCGATGAGCAAAGACCACTTCCATCCCCTTGGGTCGTCTTAATGCTGCTAATACTTTCATCGCTGTCATATTACTTAAATGACCAACATGGCTCTTCACTCGACGTTTCAACTCTGGTGAATATGGTCCATAGAGCAACATATGCTCATCATAATTCGCTTCTAAGACTAATAGATTCGTATCGTGTAAATGCTCTAGCATCTCTTTGGATACCATTCCTGTATCCGTCAATAAGGCCGCTTTCGTTTGGCCTTTATAACAGGCGATACCAATGGGATCTACCGCATCATGGCTAGTAGAAAATAGATGTAACACCATATCTCCTATAGTTACTTCTTTCGTTCCTAATGTTTGAAAGCACTCCGCAGATACGCTAAATTTATCCATAAGGCGCCGAGCTGTATTAGGTCTTGTGATAATGGGTAATCCCATTTGTTTAATCATTTGAGGTACCCCTGCAATATGGTCTGAATGCTCATGGGTAATGACAATGCCTTCTATCATATGCTTCGGTATTTCCAAATCTTTCAAGGCAGTGGTAATCCTGCGACAACTAATACCTGCATCAATAATCACTGCACTACGGGAACTACGAATAATGGTGCAATTCCCTTTACTACCGCTAGCTACGACATGAACTTGTAATTCTTTTTCTTGCAATGTTATATGTCTCCTAGCTTCTTTCTAATACATCTATGAAAGCTTTCATATTGTCTGTTAAATCTGGTCCTCGTCGGAACATATCGCCCCCCACAAGGAACATCGTATCCTTACCGTAAATACTAATCAATTCTGGCAATCGAGCCTCCGTTACGCCACCACCTGGTGATGGACACGACGGTTTGATCGTCGCCAAAGGATTCCGGTTCCTATCGCAAATCTGACGGCATAATTCCGGTTTGAAAGTAAATCGTCCACCGTAAGATACGAAAATATTCATATCACCGCCGAAAATACGTGGCAACAAGCCCATCCACATGGTGGCAGCAATACCCGATGTGCCCGGCAAGGTGAATCCCCCCATCATCGATGGATGCACGATGAGTGGCAAATTCAAAGAATCATCCGTTGCCAATCGATAAAGCCAACCAAAGCCGATTAAGGACGGCGCTACCATAAGAGCCGTAGCACCCGCTTCTTTCGCATAATGAGCCCGTTCTAATACATCTGTGCCATCCCCAGATACATTCGCTGCATACAGAGTATGATGACCGCTCTTAGCGTTCGCCTCTTGCACCGCTTCGGCACAACGTGACACACGATCTTTGAATGGAGAAAAGGACTGATTCGTCAATCCATGGTCATCCTTAATCACATCCGCACCGCCCATAGTGTAAGCACGACACATACGAGCTAGTTCTTCATTGGGCGTCCCCATCGGTTTAATAACGGCTTGAATCATAGGACGAGTCGGAGTTTGACACAACTCTCGAATGCCATCTAAGCCAAACTTAGGCCCCTTGAATGCGTCGACTAAACTTGGGCATAGCTCTATGTCCACCACCCAAATGTGTGGTTGCAACGAAGAGTTGCCAAAGACTACATTTAAAAACTGTGTTACTTCAAATCCTGATGTCTCCACCGGATAGGCAATTTTTGCCCAAAAACAATCTTCTTTTTCTTCCAACGAAAGCAATTGACCCACCATATGACGGCGCGCATCGCTTTCACCTAATAATTCATAAGGAAATTCAATGGTTTGTTCCACCTGGATAGACCAAGCCACTTGCTTCGCCTCTTCATAGGTGGGAACATGCAATGCATAGGTAACGGAAAATGTTTCCATCGGTAACTCCTTTCCCATCATTACAACTTTATCTATTCTAACTTCTTAATATCTATATTGAAAGTGTATTACAATCTTTTAAGTTGTAACATTTTTTTCGAGACTATTTCTCTACTCTTATAGTATGACATAAGTTCTCATGAAATGCTATGCCATACCTACAATTATACACTATATGCAATAAAAAAGAACCTCTTATCGACTAGGTTCTTTTCTTAGAATGTGGTACACTGTTACTATTATTAAATCTATCATTCTACTGGGTATTGTATAACTACATACAGAATAAACTGAGCTCCATTCTGTTAAGAATACAATTCCTTATACTCGTATATGATACACGCTATATCATGCTTTCTACTTAGTGTCTGAACCATTGCACATAGTACAATGCATATAGAGATATAGGTTTATCGGAAAGGACACCTTATGAACTGGAATCACTATCTTTCAAATATAACACAAACACTTCCCCCATCTGGGATTCGTAAATTTTGGGAAAAAGCCATGGCTATGGACGATGTTATTTCTCTTTGCGTAGGGGAACCCGATTACATTCCTCCTCAACCTGTGCTAGATGCACTGGTAGCCAGTGTGGAGCGAGGAGAAACAAACTACTCACCTAATGCAGGTATCTTTCCATTGCGTGAAGCCATCAGCAATTGGTACAACCGTCGTTACCATGTGTCTTACGGCACAGATGAAATGATGCTCACCATCGGTGCTAGCGAAGCTATTGACTTGTCTTTGCGAGCGCTCCTAAACGAAGGAGACGAAGTATTAATTCCAAATCCATCTTACGTAGCTCACCAAGCAGAAGTTCATATGTGCGGTGGCAAGGCTGTGCCTGTGCCGACACATTTAGAAGATGGCTTCAAGCTTCGTGTGGAAGAATTAGAAAAACTCGTCACAGAAAAGACAAAAGCTATTTTAATGTGCTACCCAAGCAATCCTACAGGAGCCATCATGGACTATGAAGATCTATTGCCTATTGCAGAATTCGCTAAAACCCATGACTTGATCATCATCTCCGATGAAATTTACTCGGAGCTTACCTACCACAAGGACCATGTATCCATGGCATCCTTGCCGGGTATGAAAGAGCGCACCATCATTTTAAATGGTTTCTCCAAGTCCTATGCTATGACAGGCCTTCGCATTGGCTTCCTCTGCGCTCCAGCACCATTCATCACAGCCTGCATTAAACTTCATCAATACAGCATCGTCGCACCAGCCACGCCAGTGCAACATGCTGCTATCGTTGCTCTCAACGAATGCGATGACTCCGTAGTGGCTATGCGCCAAGATTATTTGGAACGCCGTGACATGATTGTGAAAGGCTTCCAAGATATGGGCCTACCGATTGCCGTACCAGAAGGCGCCTTCTATGTGTTCCCAGATATTTCTCAAACAGGTTTATCCGATGAAGATTTCTGCGAACAATTACTAGAACAACAACATGTTGCGGTTGTACCTGGATCTGCCTTCGGCACCTGCGGTGCTAACCGTATTCGCTGTTCCTATGCCTCGTCTAAGGAAACTATCCATGAAGCATTGCGCAGAATCAAAATTTTCTTAACATCACTACAGAATTAAATACTATATAACAGACTAGAGAAAGGTGAACACTATCATATTTGCCTTTCTCTGTGTATACATCAATTTCACACTGTTTGCCTCACATACTCTATGATTGAGAAGAATCTTCCTATCCGCTGCAACATCCTATAGATGACAGCAAGTATCGGTAATATAGAACTCATAAAAGGGTTGTACCAGCACTACCTCTACGGCAGTGCGGTACAACCCTTTTTCTATCTCATCGATATGTAATTATGCACGTTCACAAGAGGCTGTGGTGATATACACAGAGTTATTTTCCACCTCTAGGAATCCCCCAGGAAGGATAAACTCTTCACGTTTGCCATCATGGTCAATGCGGATAGCCCCTGGCGCCAAAGCGCTTACTAAAGGCATATGATGTGGTTGGATACCAAATTCTCCATCGAGCGCTTTCCCTACCACCATAGTAGCATCTTCAGAAAACACTGTTTCATCAGGAGTAATAATTGTTACATGCATGGTACTCATAGATTATTCTCCTTTCCCTAACATGTCCCTTCCTTTGGCAACAGCTTCATCGATAGTTCCCACCATGTAGAAAGCACTTTCAGGTAAGTCATCATGTTTACCTTCTAGGATCTCACGGAAACCACGCAATGTTTCTTTCAATGGCACATATTTACCAGGACTGCCTGTAAATACTTCGGCTACGAAGAATGGTTGACTCAAGAAACGTTGAATTTTACGAGCACGAGCTACGGTCAATTTATCCGCTTCAGACAATTCTTCCATGCCTAAGATGGCAATGATATCTTGTAAATCTTTGTATGTTTGAAGTACTTCTTGTACACCACGAGCTACGGAGTAATGTTCTTCCCCTAATACTAATGGGTCCAAGATACGGCTTGTGGAATCCAATGGATCCACGGCTGGATAAATACCAAGTTCTGCAATGGAACGAGACAATACTGTAGTAGCATCCAAGTGAGCAAATGTTGCCGCTGGTGCTGGGTCAGTCAAATCATCGGCAGGCACGTAAACAGCCTGTACAGACGTAATGGAACCTTCTTTAGTAGACGTAATACGTTCTTGTAAGGCCCCTACGTCATTGGCCAATGTTGGTTGGTAACCAACGGCAGATGGCATACGACCTAACAAGGCAGATACTTCGGAACCAGCTTGGATGAAACGGAAAATGTTATCTACGAATAACAACACGTCTTGTTGTTGTACATCGCGGAAATATTCCGCCATAGTCAAACCTGTTAAGGCTACACGCATACGAGCTCCAGGCGGTTCATTCATCTGTCCATATACAAGAGCTGTTTTAGACAATACGCCAGACTCTTTCATTTCGTTCCAAAGGTCATTCCCTTCACGAGTCCGTTCACCAACGCCTGCGAATACGGAGTAACCACCATGTTCTGTAGCGATGTTGTGAATCAATTCCATGATTAGAACTGTTTTACCTACACCGGCACCACCAAATAGGCCAATTTTACCACCTTTAACGTATGGAGCAATTAAGTCTACGACTTTAATACCAGTTTCTAAAATATTAGTTTCTGGTGCTAATTCATCAAACTTTGGAGCGGCCCGGTGAATTGGCCAATGTTCATTCACTTTCACTTCTGCTGGATCGTGGTCTACTGTTTCGCCTAATACGTTGAAAATACGACCTAGTACACCATCACCAACAGGAACGGAAATAGCGGCACCTGTGTCCACTGCTTCCATGCCACGAGTCAATCCATCGGTGGAGCTCATGGCTACACAACGAACTGTGTCATCGCCTAAATGTTGCATCACTTCTACAACAATCTTAGATGTTTCTTGTTCGCCGCCTTTTGTAATAGTAATTGCATTGTAAATAGCAGGCAATTCACCTTTTGGGAAGACTACGTCTACCACAGGTCCAATAACCTGAACTACTTTACCTATATTTGTACTCATATACGAGATACTCCTTTATCTATTATTGCAATGCGTTTGCACCGCCTACGATTTCAGAAATTTCGTTAGTAATACCTGCTTGGCGCAACTTATTGTATTCTAAGTGCAAGGTACCAATCAATTCGCCTGCATTATCTGTAGCGGATGTCATGGCCGTCATACGGGCACCTAATTCACTAGCCGCCCCATGTAGCAATGCATTATATACAGTGCTTTCCACATAGGCTGGCAACAATTGTTCCAGTACAGAGCTTTGATCTGGATAGAATAAACTTTCACCAGTTGCATCTGTATCCGTTTCTAATGAAAGAGGTAATAAGCGCTCATGAGTCACTTCTTGCAATAAGGAGTTCACAAACTTAGTGTATACCAATATCACTTCATCTACCTCACCAGATAAGAACATTGTTTTCACTTGTTCTACAATATCTTGAGCATGATGAAAACCTGGTTTATCAGAAAAACCTTGCAAATCAGAGACTACAGAATAGCCATGGCCTGTGAAATATTCCGTTGGCTTGCGACCCACTGTGAATAGACCATAGGCATCTGCTGGCGCATCTTTGAGCAATGATTGCACGTATTTAATGATATTACTAGTATAGGCACCAGCCAAACCTTTATCGGCACCTACCACCACATAGGCTACCTTCTTCACAGGACGAACTGTAAGTAGTGGTAAGTCCGCGCCTCCATCTAGTGAGGACATGCTTTGGTGTAGCATGTGGCGGAGACGTTCTGTATAAGGTTCAGTACCTTTCGCTTTTTGTTGTGCACGACGTAGACGAGCAGATGCTACCATTTTCATAGCTTTTGTAATTTGCTGCGTATTAGTGACACTTTTTATACGCTTGCGTAAGTCTTGTGCACTACTCATAGATTACGCCTCCTCTGGTAATAATTCGTGAGTAGCACCAAAGACATCAATACATTCTAAAATCGCTGCTTGCAATGTTTTTTCTGTATCTTCTTCTAATTTCTTAGTATCTCTAATTGATGCTAATATATTGGCATAATTTCCATGTACATATTGTAATAACGCATCTTGGAAAGCTGGTACATCATGAACAGCTAATCGTTTGAAATAGCCATTAATGCCCGCATATAAACATACCACTTGTTCTTCTACTTTTAATGGAGAATATTGTGGTTGTTTTAACATTTCTGTTAAGCGTTCACCACGATCCAATTGTGCTTTTGTAGATGCATCCAAATCAGATCCGAACTGTGCAAAGGCCGCTAATTCACGATATTGAGCCAATTCCAAACGCAATTTACCAGCTACTTGTTTCATCGCTTTAATTTGTGCACTACCACCTACACGAGATACGGATAAACCTACGTCAACAGCTGGACGAACGCCAGAGTAGAACATATCTGTACCCAAGAAAATTTGTCCATCTGTAATGGAAATTACGTTCGTTGGGATGTAGGCAGATACGTCACCTGCTTGTGTTTCGATAATTGGTAAAGCCGTAATAGAACCGCCACCCAATTCATCAGATACTTTAGCAGAGCGCTCCAATAAACGAGAGTGTAAGTAGAATACGTCACCAGGGTACGCTTCACGTCCTGGAGGACGACGTAATAACAAACTCATCGCACGGTATGCAGCGGCTTGTTTTGTTAAATCATCATATACGCAAAGTACATGTTTACCTTGGTACATGAAATGTTCGCCCATAGCTACCCCAGAATATGGTGCTAAGTACTGCATAGGAGCTCCTTCAGATGCCCCTGCAGATACGACGATAGTATATTCCATAGCTCCTGCTTCTTCTAATTTTTGAACCACACGAGCTACCGTAGATTCTTTTTGACCAATCGCTACATAGATACAGATCACATCTTGTCCTTTTTGGTTCAAGATTGTATCGATAGCAATGGCTGTTTTACCGGTACCACGGTCACCGATGATCAACTCCCGTTGACCACGGCCGATTGGCACCATCGCATCAATGGCTTTCAAACCAGTTTGCATTGGCTCAAATACAGATTTACGATCTGCAATACCAGGTGCTGGATATTCTACAGGACGATGTGTTTCTGCCACGATTTCGCCTTTACCATCGATAGGTTGACCAAGAGCATTCACAACACGACCAATTAAGCCATCTCCTACAGGTACTTGCATGATGCGACCTGTACGGCGCACTTCATCACCTTCTTTAATCAAGAAGTCGTTACCTAGGAGAACGGCGCCTACATTATCTTGTTCTAAGTTGAGTACCATGCCATATACGCCATGAGGTAACTCTAACAATTCGCCAGCCATGGCTTTTTCAAGACCGTAGATATGAGCAATACCGTCCCCTACTTCCAGAACAGTTCCTACATCATCTACGTTTAATTCAACATTATAGTCCTGAATCTGCTGTTTAATAATGGCAGTAATTTCTTCAGGCGTCATTTTCATAATTAACCATTCACCCCAATCTTATTGGTACTTGCATTAAGCAATGATTTTTTCAATTCTTCCAATCGTCTAGCCATACTTCCATCAATCCGAGTGTCTCCCACTTGAATCACCATACCACCTAAGATGGACGAATCCACGTGCTCTTCGATGACACATTCTTTGCCAGTGATATCTTGCAGTTTTTTCAATACTTTTTCACGCATTGTTTCTGAAAGTGGTTCTATAACAGTCACTTTTGCTTCCAAGATACCACGGCTTTCACGGGAGCGTTTTACATAGGCACGGGCTGTTTCCATGATATATGGACTGCGACGGCGGTCCACCATAACATAGAGAAAATTCATAATCAATGGGTGCACTTCGCCACCAAAGATTTGCTCAAGAATCTTCTTTTTTCCAGCTACTTCTAACATAGGATTGATTAAAGTTTGGCGTAATTCCTCATGGGTGGAAAATAAATCTTGCACATAGGAAAGATCTGTATCAAATTGCGGTAACAAACCTGATTCCTGTCCTAATTCAAATATAGCGGAGCTATATGTTTCTGCAATTCTTTCTACACTCATCGTATCACGACCTTATAGTTGTACTATCAAGTTTTGCAATGGTATCCTCTACAAGAGCTACATTATCAGCACTGGAAAAATCTTTTCCAATTAATTTGCCAGCTACCTGTACAGATAAATTCACTACTTCTGCACGAATTTGTTGCATTGCTTTTTCCCGTTCCCGTTCAATTTCTTGACGGGCAATTTCTTTTTCTTTCACTAGTTGAGCTCGTAACTCTTTGATTTGTGCTTGTGATTCAGCTTCTGCTTGTTGTTTTGCAGTCTCGATAATGCCTTGTGCTTCTTTACGAGCTTCTTGCAATTGCGCTGTATATTCAGCTTTCAACGCAGCCGCTTCTTCTCTAGCTTTTTCTGCACTGGTAAGATCATTTTCAATACGACGTTTCCGTTCTTCCATAGTTTGCAATAACGGTTTATACGCATACTTTGCTAAAATCAACACTAGCACGATAAAGTTTAAAATCTGAAGTACGAGTGTGCCGTTTAAATCTACCAACGGTCATACCTCCTCTTAGCTAATGTCTATTATTTAAGTAAGTCTACCAATGGGTTTGCGAACACTAATACAATCGCGATAACTGCTGCGATAATAGGCACCGCTTCGATCAAGCCTACAGAAATTAACATATTTGTGAACAATTTACCAGATTGTTCTGGTTGACGAGTCATACCTTCTAAGGCTTTACCAGATACAAGACCGTCACCAATACCTGCGCCAATCGCAGCTAAACCAATTGCTAAACCAGCGCCAATGGCAGAACCAACCAATACATACGCTTTTGCTAATAATAATTCCATTATGATTTCCTCCTAAACTATTAATGTCCATCTCCAATTGTCATCCCCAAATATGAGGTAACGAGCATGGCAAAAATAAACGCTTGAATAATACCGATTGCTAGACTAAAAGCTAACCATACGATAGGAAGTACATAGGGTACCAAGGCATATAATAATTCTAAAAGAATTTCTCCCGCTAGTATGTTACCAAACAAACGGAAGGCTAATGTGACAGGTTTCGCTATTTCTTCCATTAAGTTGATGATGATAAATAATTTAAATGGCTGTACAAAATGCTTAAAATAGCCAATTCCTTTTACTTTCAAGCCTACAATCCATACAAGAATTGAGCTTGAAATGGCTAGTCCCAAAGTCGTGTTAATATCATTTGTTGGCGATGCCAAGATATGTGGACTCGGTATCAACCCTAACTCATTACTTACCAAAATAAATAGAAAATACGTAAATAGTATGGAGCTTAAAAACTTCCATTGATTGCCTAAGTTTGTTTTAAACTGACCAGTCAATCCTTCTAACACGCTTTCCATCATATTTTGAATCCCTTGTGGTACCAAGGCACGTGACCGTGTCGCTAATAGTGTGACCACAATAATAATCGCCATCACTAGCCACGTCATATACAACGTATCCATATTAAAAGAGATTCCCATCCATTGAACAACATGATGATGCCCTGCATGCAACTCCATATTCCCACCCCCTTTCACATAGATGATTACCTAATACGTTGGCGTACATACATACTATACTCAATATACTGCATAGGAGCAAACACACAAATGCCACCTAAAACACCTTTCATGGAAATCGAAGGTATTTGCGTACTTATGCCCACCAACAATACAATTAAGCTAAATCGACTCATAACACCAATCCAAACTCGTCGTTTTACATCTTCTAAGGTGGCATCTTTCATCTTATAGGTTTGTAATGCTAAATACAGGAAATAGATAACATAGGTCATCATCCCCCACAGCCAACCAGTAATATGACTAGACCAATCTAGGAGCCATAACACAACTACACCTAGTATAGCCACTGAAAGTATCCATCGGCAATGACTTTTGATATAGGTTATATATTCTTTCATACAGTCTCCTTACATACACTGACGTATGACACCATATAGACCTAGAAATCCACCGATTAATCCACCTAGAAGCACGCCCCAAGGGTGCATTCCTACATAGTGATCAACGGCATAACCAAGACCCATACAGATACCGATAGAACAAAGTATAGTAAATCCTGTGGTAGATGCTTTGGAGATAGCCATCCATAGTTCTGATTTTTCTTTCCCCATAGATACACCTCCCATATCTCTAACATGGTAGATTATACCACCGATACGAACCGTTTTAACAATATATAAATTTTATATCTATCAAAACTTTCCATATGATTTGCTTCAAAACTTGATACATTGTGAGCTTGTACAGTCAATGAAAGTAGATATCAACGTAAGTATAACTCAAATGCATAATCTACCATTATTTCCCAAAAGATGATGGTTTTTCTTGGTGTTCAAAGAATTCATGCCGTAAAGCTTGCACAATTCGCTCTGACGCTAATCCATCCCCATAAGGATTCACTGCATTGGACATAGCCGTATATATTTCTGTATTCGTAATTAACTCTTTGGCCGTGGCATACACAGTTGCTGTATCAGTGCCTACCAGTTTTACCGTACCCGCTTGAACCGCTTCAGGACGTTCTGTAGTGTCACGAAGCACCAATACTGGCTTACCCAAGGATGGAGCTTCCTCCTGAATACCACCAGAATCCGTCATAATAAGGTAGGTACGAGCCATTAAATTCGCAAATGGTTCATACTCCAAAGGCTCAATCAGGTGTACACGTGGCATATCCCCCAGTACGTCTTGCACAATACTGCGTACCTTTGGATTCCGATGCATTGGGAATATCACTTCTACCTCTTCATGTTCTCCAATAATATCACGGATCGCCTCATACACATTGCGCATTGGATCTCCTAAGTTTTCACGACGGTGGGTGGTAACCAAAATAACCTTTTGATTCACGTAATCAATCTTGTTCAACAACTCTTCAGTAAATGTGTAGTCTTCATTCACTGTAGTTTGCAGCGCATCGATAACCGTATTTCCTGTTACATACAAGTGATCTGGATTTATATTTTCTTTCAACAAGTTTGCTTCCGATGTGGTTGTAGGTGCAAAATGATATGTTCCAATAGCACCAGTCAACTTACGATTCATCTCCTCTGGGAATGGAGAGTAAATATTACCCGTCCGAAGACCTGCCTCCACATGGCCTACAGGAATCCCCTCATAGAACGCCGCTAGAGCCCCCACAAATGTTGTGGTAGTATCTCCATGAACAAGCACCACATCAGGCTTCGCTTCTTTCAAGACTTCTTGCAAGCCCATTAAGGCACGGCAAGTGACATCATACAATGTTTGCCCTTGGCTCATAATATTTAAATCATAATCAGGGGTGATAGAAAATAAATGCAACACCTGATCTAACATCTCCCTATGCTGCGCCGTTACCGTTACAATAGACTCCATATCAGGCGCTGCTTCCAAAGCCTTAACAACAGGCGCCATCTTAATTGCCTCAGGACGTGTCCCAAATATGGTCATGACTTTTAACATAGTACCTCCCACATATTTCGTTTACTTCCTTTACCATGAAAGCTATCATACACAAGCTTTCCTAAATCACTTTATTAAACTTTTTCAATTATCTCTATTGTATCATGTACAAGCCTTCCATACTAGTAGAAACTATAAAGAAGTATAGCCAACCAAAATGCCATAGACAAAGCGCCATAGTAGCCCTCCCCTCACAGAGTGAGCAAATACTAGGCAAAACGTCATTAGCGTAAGCAACATGGCGTAATATACTTAATTCTGCAAAGCCTAGAAAGCATGGCATATTCCTGCTCCTTCCTACAGAGTGAGCAAGTACGAAGCAAAACGCCATAAGCGTAAGCAACATGGCGTAATGCGCTTAATTCTACAAACCCTAGAAAGCGTGGCATGTTCCCTCCCCTTACAAAGTGAGCAACTACGAAGCAAAACGCCATAATCCACAAGCAGATTACCAAAGGCATATGGCATTGTATTGCTAGCATTAAGCAAATACAAAAAGACCGCGGTATGTTCCTGAACAAACATTATGAAATACCGTTTGTGAAGGAATATGCCGCGATCTTAATTTCTAAAGTTAACGAAAAACGCCATATGCCCCTCAGAAAATCACCTGAGGAACTCCTGGCGTTTTGCACAGCTATTTACGAACGTCGTTGTCTTTGGATATAATCCCAATTTTCGTTGCTGTCCACACGCATGCACAGAGTATGGCAAGCACTAGCAACACTCCAATAACAAAGTTTGCTTTTGCCGCTACGATAGACACACAACCTAAGAGTGCCGTGATAGCATACATCAACAACACTGCTTGTTTTTGTGTGAGCCCCATCGCCAATAAACGATGGTGCAAATGTCCTTTATCTGGTTGGAACACAGGACGTCCATTAATACGTCGACGTACAATGGCGAATAAAGTATCTAAGATAGGCAACCCTAATACGATAACAGGTACCACCAACGCCACAGTCGCTGCCGTTTTTACACTGCCCATGACAGAGATAGCCGCCATAGTATAGCCTAATAGCATACTCCCTGTGTCACCCATGAATATTTTCGCAGGATTAAAGTTATAGCGCAAGAAACCGCAGGCTGCCCCCGCCAATGCCAAAGTAATGCATGCCAATTCAATTTGCCCCATTTGTAAAGTCACGATACAAATCGTAATACAAGCTATAAGAGAAATCCCTGCTGCCAATCCATCTAATCCATCAATAAGATTCACAATATTCGTAAACCCTACAATCCAAAATACTGTTAAAGGTATGGCAAAATACTCTAAATACAATAGATGCTCACCAATGCTGATAAAATGCACGGCATTGCCAAACAATGGCAACATAAGAGCCGCCAAAATTTGCCCCATCAATTTCTTCTTCGGTCCGATTTGCTTAATATCATCCCAAATTCCTACTGCTACTAGGATGATAGAACCTACAATCAATCCTTTCACCGAGGATACATCTTTCACACTATACAGCAAAGATACCATATAGCCAATATAAATAGCCAATCCACCTAACCGTGGAATCGACACTTGGTGCACTTTACGTGCATCTGGTTTATCAATAGCACCTACCTTAACAGCAAATTGCTTTACTAAAGGTGTGCAAATATATGTTACTACGAGAGCAATGACAAAGGCCCATAAATATACTGTCATTCCACCACCTCCATACGTGGTATTTCATGAATATAACAAGTGATTGTCAATAGTCTGTCATTAGAATACTAAGTTCATTGTATATAGACCATATTCATTAATTATATCAGTTAAACACGGCACATACAAGAACTGACACAGCAAACACATAGGATCACTGCTCTTCATCCACTTGTTAGAGACCTCTGTGAATTAGTCAGTAATCGTTACTAAGCCTTCAATAATACATTTTCCGTCTTCCATCAGACGCGCTAATCCCTCTTCTCCTAGATAGGACTCTGCATACATTTTATATAAATTTTCTGTACCTGATGGGCGTGCCACAAACCAACCTGTATCTGTTACAATTTTAACACCATCGATAGGTTGCTCTTCAAATAAAGAAGTAGTACGAACATCCAAAATCGGACTACCGCCTAATTCTGTCATACTCACATCACTCGGTTTCATGCCTTTTAAAGCACTTTTTATTTCCGCTGTGCAAGGCATATCTACACGTTGGAATACTGGAGTCCCCCATTGTGATGTTATATCTACATACTGTTCAGCCGGAGTTTTACCTGTGGTTGCTAACATTTCCACCGCTAAAAGTCCTAGAATAATACCGTCTTTATCGGTCGTCCAAACAGTTCCATCCTGTTGTAAAAAGGACGCACCTGCACTCTCTTCAGCACCTATGCCAATACGTCCATCAAACAATAAAGGCGCAAAATATTTAAAACCTACTGGCACTTCATACACAGGATGATTGAAAGCGTTACAGTACGCATCCATCAATCCTGTAACTACCGCTGTTTTACCAACGCCCTTTCCCTTCCATGGGCGAGTTTCATTTAGGTACTTAGCTGCAACCACTAAATATTGGTTAGGTGCTAGTAATCCTTCTTCTGTGACGATACCATGACGATCATAGTCAGGATCATTTCCGATAGCTAATATATGGTCTCCTAGTTTTTTTGTCACTTCTGCCATAGCATATGGCGAAGAACAATCCATCCGAATAGCTCCATCATGGTCATAGGACATGAAACTAAATGTTGGATCATAGTCACTATTAATGATAGTAAAATTTAAATTGTATTCTTTAGCGATAGCATGCCAATAGGCACCTCCACTACCGCCTAAAGCATTAATTAATACTTTCGGATTGGCTTGTTGGATAGCCTCCATATTAATAATCTGCGGCAACTCTTTTACATAGGCCATTTTGAAATCATAAGCCTCTAGATATTGGCCTGCTTCTTCTAAGGAAATAGCTGCAGGGGCTACTACTTGTTCTTCTTCATGATGACAACAACCGCAATGGGCACTTTCATGAGCTCCTACCAAATGATGAAAGGAGAATCGATGAATACTATCTAATCCCTTTTCTAAATATTCATTGGCTAACGCTTCAATCCGTTTTGTCACTGCTGTATCGGCTGGCCCACCATGAGGTGGATTGTATTTAATACCTCCATGTTCGGGAGGGTTATGGGATGGCGTAATAATAATACCATCTGCTACATTATCTACAGCTGCCTCTGCATTATGACGCAAAATAGCACGAGATACACTTGGGGTAGGCACAAACTCACGATGTGCATCCACTCGTGTTTTCACACGATTTCCCAATAAAACCTCAATTGCCACTTGCAATGCTGGTTGTGATAAGGCATGTGTATCTTGTCCAATATAGCAAGGTCCTGTGGCGCCAAATTCTTGGCGTACATCACAAATCGCTTGCACAATGGCTGCTACATGTAATTCATTGAAAGTACCTTTCGAGGCAATTCCTCGATGCCCCGAAGTACCAAAGCTTACCCGTTCTTCTATAACCTCATGATTAGGGATAATGCGAAAAAAGTCTTTCACAATTGTATCCACCTGAATTAAGTCTTCTTTTTTTACAGGTTGTCCTGCTAATGGATGTACCATATTATTGTTCCTCCTTATTTGCTTTGGAAGGGATCTCATTTCTTGCCATTTGCACATCATGAATCATTTGCTCTGCTTCAGCTGCTTTTACTGGATCGCAAGTTTGAAACACTCGCTCTACAGCACCATTCGTAGCTCTTGTCGAAAAACCTGTGCCGATAACCTCTGCCGCATCAGTGATAACCATAAATGCTGTTGGATCTTCTGCTTCGACGGCAGCTTTCAAACGCGCTACTTGTAATAAACTAACTACTACCATAATAACCTGTTTTGGTTGATGTGTATAGGCACCCTCTCCATTCAAAATCGTAGCACCACGACCAATTTTATCAATAATTAAATTACAAATTGTCACTGGTTTATAGGAAATAATAAACATAGCTTTCCGTTGGTTAAATCCAGTAATGACCTTATTTGTCACCATAGCGGCTAAATAAGTGCTAATTAACGTGGTTGCAGCCGCTTCAATATTAATGACAATTGCACCGATGATGAGAATCATCATATTGATACCAAATAAGATACTGCCAATCTGTAGCCCAAATCGATTACGAATAATCATAGCGATGGGATCCATACCACCAGTATTACCCCCACCACGATAGACAATACCAAGGCCTAATCCAGAGAATAAGCCACCTAAAATACCCCCAATAATTGGATTCTTAGTTAATTCCAGAGCTGATAGTGGAGATAATAGGTTAATCAAAATAGACATAATAATGGTTCCTAAAATGGTGATTCCTAGATGCCATCGTCCTAACCATCTCCATGCTGCATAGAGAACTGGAATATTAAATAGAAAGTTGATGGATCCTAAATTTAAAATACCTTGGGTAATATAATAAACAATCAAGCTTAAACCACTAATGCCACCACTCAAAAGCTTATGTGGCACAAGAAATCCCTGTACGCCTACCGCAAAGACAGTCGATCCAAGAATAATATGTATAATGGCTTTCACCGTACTTAAATATTTGGGTTTACTTAACATACTTTCACCTATTCTATCACTACTTCTATCACTATCTAACCATAAGCAAAAAGCTGCCACATTACAATCATAATGTAACAGCTTTTTAGTACTCATTACACCGCTTATGGTATAATACGATATACTATTCTGCTAGGGCAATCACTTCTACTTCTACTAAGAAGTTAGCTGGTAATGTTTTAACTGCCACACAACTACGAGCTGGTTTAGAGGTAAAATACTCAGCATAAATAGCATTAAATTTAGCAAAATCACCCATATCTGCTAAAAAGCATGTTGTTTTAACAACTTTAGAAAAATCAGTGCCAGCTTCTTTTAAGATAGCTTCGATATTTTTCATCGCTTGCAATGTTTGTGCTTCTACGCCACCTTCTACTAGAGCGCCTTGTGCTGGATCAATACCGCCTTGACCAGAAATAAACACAAAACCATTTGCTTTGTAAGCTTGAGAATATGGTCCTAATGCTGCTGGTGCTTGCTCTGTATACACTTGTTTCATAGTTGTCCCCTTTCATTACCAATAAGACATTTATAACATATCACTAGTATAGCATGTAATGGTATCGAAGTGTAGCTATTTTTCATACTTCTATTGTACTTTATTTGCATACCTCTATAAGGAGTACCTATATGTCCATTAATTATACTACTTATGAAAGCCCTTTGGGCACTCTCACACTATACGCCACCGCATCTGCCTTAGTAGGGCTCACCTTTCCTACCCAATCTATACACTTTCTAGAACCAGTAGTCATAGATGAAACCATTTCCTCGTCTATTTTACGACAAACTATCCAGTGGCTAGACCAATACTTCGGTGGACAAGTCCCAATTATAACAATCCCCTTAGATCCACAAGGCACAGAGTTTCAACAAAAAGTCTGGGATCAGTTACAGCATATTCCCTACGGTACATCCCTTACCTACGGCGAACTGAGCCAACATGTGTTCAACTCACCCACTCCAAGAGGAGCCCAAGCCATCGGATCTGCAGTTGGTGCTAATCCTATTTCTCTTATTATCCCCTGCCACCGTGTCCTAGGCAAAGGAAAAGCCCTCACGGGGTATACCGGAGGGCTGTCCATTAAGCGAGCTTTGCTATCCATCGAACACATCGATTTTGTAGACAAATAGGCTTACTTGATATGTTGTAACATTTGCGAGAAATATGGTTTAAAGAATGTTCCTTCCACTTCGCTAGTACCCATTACAATCGTTGTAAAATAGTTTGGTGTTCCCACTAATGCTATCCGTAGATAAGCAGGGTATTGAATCCCTTTTATATCATAGGTTATAGTTCCCGCCGTTGTCATCGTACCATATTTACTATCTGTTAACGTATGTAATGGTTCCACATTTCGCAATTGTAGCTTTGCTGGAACCTTACCCTGAGAATAATCAATATCTTTATCTTCTCCAATATTAACTTTAAAGTACTTTAATAAGGCATTCATGTCATTCGTATACGTATTCATTTCCGTCGTTGAAAGTCCCTCTTTTCCATATGATTCTGGCCCCATCAACCATTCTTTAGGCAGTGGGAATACAAGAACCCATGCTGTATTTAACCCATACTGATCCGTACCTTGCAATTCATAGACATCCATATAATGTCCTAGATTAAGTCCTTCTTTCATGCTCTTCAGCCCTGTATAGTCCTTTACTTTAGCAACGGTAGTACCCACTGTACCTAGGTTAGCATACACATATCCTTTTCCTACCTGAGCTAACTTTGAAGAAGACAATTGCTTAACGGTAATCTCTGGTCCCATGGTTTGACGCAAATCAACCAATGGATTCTGATCTAGCATCGCCACGAACTCTGCTGCTTTTTCTTCGCTTGTTTTTTTCCTTTCTTGTTTTTTCTTTTTCTCCATAGCTAAGTACTCACCCAAAGGAACTCCTACTTCCCCCTCTTGCATTGGTCTAATACTACCTACCCTCTCATAGGTAGTATCCTGTACCTGTGCAGACACTTGTCCATACCCCATCATAAGGCTAGTCACAATGACAGCCAGTCCCGTTTGCTTCCAAAATTTCATCTACTTATTCTCCCTTCACTCCTAACAGACTCATGATAACAGGGTTCCAATAGGCTCTCGATGTATCAGCCGTTGTGATCCATGTGATAGATACTCCATCTTGACCATAGCGTCCGACAAAGCTAATATATGCAGGTAATATGAATCCATCCACATCCAATTGTACTCTACCATGCGTATACAACCCTGTATCGCCTTGTAGACGTACAGGTTTCATCATCTCTCCATCAAGAAATCTTACGTTCACAAGGGGTAATACGGCTTTCATAATCTCAGTACTACTGAACTCTGGATTAGTACTGGTAATAAATGGAACTAATGCTGCCCCATTCTTTTCTATACGTTTTCCACCCATAAGGTCCACATTGTAGAGTCCTATATTTTGTACTTCTTTCACCATTTTGTTATATAATGTTTCTCCTACAGATTGTGGCGCTATCGTCGTTCCTTTATATTTTATCTTCCACAATTCAGCTGCTTCTGCACCTGTCATATGAAGGTGTACCAACTCTGCCGTATGCAACCCTCGTTCATCACGCCCTTGTAACTGATATCGCTGCCCCCGTTGAACCACACCTTTGGCAATATTATCTAGCACCTTAGCCTCTGTTTCATCTATATGCCAATGATTAGAACCTACCTCACGAATCGCATCTTCTTGTTTTAAACCACCGTCAATGATATCATCATGGTTAACTACCGAAACATAGCTAGGCAACTCTACACTACCTCGCCCATCTAATGCAATTGATGCTGCATTTCCTGCAAGTATCGTCCCTACTAATGCCACACTAGCCATCACACATTTCCAATTCATACTAACTCCTTCCTAACTAGGATTTCCCACTTTTTCCAACAATAATTTAGATTTCAATTGATGCAATTCTTCGCTGATGTTCACTTTTACCTCTGGCGCTCTACGAAGTCGCAAAAATTCCGGCCACAGCAATTGAATTTGCTCTTCTCCATAGGCTTTCACTTGTACCAAGGTTGGTACGTCGTACACTAACTCTCCGTCTACAAAGATAGGTACTAATAATTCTTGTACTCTGAACGTATTTGCTTTCAGCACTGTTTGCTTCCATGGGTGCAGTGGATTTTTAAACACATAATCCTGTGTGGTGTCCACTGTTTCGTGGTCCAAGCAGATTAAATCACCAATCAATTTGTTATTTCGTACATTGATGAGGCGCAATACCTTTTTCTTACCAGGGTTTGTCACCTTTTCAATATTATCGGAGAATTTCATAGCAGGCATAAAGGTGTCCCCTTCCCATTGACCGGCTAATTTGTATACACCACCTAAAGCTGGTGTTTCATCAGCCGTAATCAGTTTAGTGCCTACACCCCACGCAGTAATGGCAGCCCCTTGCTGTTTCAAATCCGCAATTTTATATTCATCTAGATCATTAGTAGCAAAAATTAATGCCTCTTTAAATCCTGCCTCATCTAACATCTTACGAGCTTCAATGGATAAATACGCTAAATCTCCACTATCCAAACGAATACCATACACAGACGGCATAGTGCCACCACGACGTTCACGAATCTCTTGAAACACTTGAATCGCCGCAGGCACACCTTTATGTAATGTATTATAGGTGTCTACTAAGAACACCAAATTGTTTTCGTATTGGTCTGCATAGGCACGGAATGCATCTAACTCATTGGGAAAACTCATCACCCAACTATGAGCCATAGTCCCTACAGGTCGCATGCCATACAAAGCGGCACTGTACACATCACTAGTACTGTCAAAACCACCTATAAAAGCAGCTCTAGCCCCTTGTACTGCTGCGCTTATCCCTTGGGCACGACGCATGCCAAATTCTGCTACCCCATCCTTGCCGATAACAGATCGGATACGGCGGGCTTTGGTCGCAATCAAGGACTCATGATTCAAAAACATGGAAAGCGCTGTTTCCATTAAAATAGCCTCATCCTTGGCCGTTTCTACTCGAAGTAACACTTCCCCAGGAAATACGACAGATCCTTCTGGCGCTGCATAGATAGTGCCTGTGAAGCGGAATGTTGTTAAATATTCTAAAAATGCCTCAGTGAACACACCCGTTTGACGTAAATAGGTAATATCTTCCTCTGCGAATTGCAAGCCTTTCACATACTCGATGACCTGCTCCAATCCGGCTACCACCGTATAAGCACCTTTGAACGGATTTGTCCGATAAAAACGATCGAACACGCAACGGGTACGATGTTTGTTTTGTGTAAATAAACCTTGCATCATGGTAAATTGATACATATCTGTTAATAGAGCATGTGTAATCATGAATAACTCCTATTCTTATAGGTCTAGCCTATAGCATACTAAGCACTTTTCTATGACATTTGAATACTATGCCTATCCTCTACTTCTTTCTATTATACTCTACTATTACATTTCATGTATAATTGTTTTTCATCCTATAATTTGTCATAATCTCCTATTTAGGTTAGAATGATACCATATATTATATAACTTCTAATGATGAAAGGATGACTATGAATCTGTCACAATTTTTTGCATTAATTCGGCCCCGCACCTTAACGGCTGCTTTCAGTCCCGTTGTCTTAGGAGCTGCCATAGGGGCTACGCAATTTGAAACCATACAACCTATTTGGCTATCCTTGGTCTATACCCTAGGCATTCTAATATCTGTACTAAGCGCGCAAATCGCTGCCAACATTTGGAATGAATACTTTGATTTCAAATCTGGCCTTGATCTCACACAAGTTGCGGGCAACAGTGGTTCTATCGTTCGTGATGGTATCGCCCCTACTGTGATTAAACGTTGGGGATATGTTACGACTATACTTCCCCTCATCTTAGGCATCGCTCTCGCTAATGCTATAACTTGGTGGTATATTCCTGTGGGTATACTTTGCATACTAACTAGCATCTTATACTCTGGGGGACCTAAACCAATTTCTCGTACCCCTTTTGGTGAAGTCGCTTCTGGTCTTGCCATGGGCTTTGCTATCGTAGGTATAACCCTCTACGCATGGACTCATACCTTGCACTGGACCTACCTCATTCCTGCTGTGCCATCCACCATCTTAATCGGTGCTATTATGATGACCAACAATTTGCGGGACTTTACCAACGATGCGAACCACGGTCGACGTACCTTAGTCATTCTCCTAGGCCGTGAAAGAGGCCTTAAGCTTTTACAAGGACTCTTCCTCATTAGTTCCCTATGGATACTACTGTGGACTATCTTAGGACTTATTCCGTGGCCTTCCCTAATAGCTTTACTTTCCCTACTACCTGCTATGAAAGTCATTCATATCTTCAATATCAATGCTGATCCAGTACGATTAAACGAGGCTATGAAATTTACCTCTATATCTTGTACATTGTATCACTTCTTGTGGGCTATAGGACTCCTTTGTAATACTATTATGTAAAACTAGTATCTTTTTTATGATACACCTCTGTATAAAATAACCATCCCCCTCATCTTGAATTAGCTTATTCTATGAGGGGGATTTTATATATACAACACTATCTATGATTCACACCTCATCTTATAGCATGCAATAAAACAAGCTTTCATCTCCTAATAAGTCTTTGCTATACAGTACATGAATATATTAGCAACAGTCATACCAATTAAACTTTCATGCTGAGGCCGTTACTTCACATACAAACCTTGATGATAATTAGTACTTTCATAGAGTTAACACTAGCTACTGACAAAAAATAATTGGTATAACTAGAACATGGGGCATTCACCAATATATAGCTAAAAACTATAAACACTTAGATATATAACATATTTTACTTATAACAAAACTCTTGTTATACTAAGCAAGTAGAAATTCACTATGTAAGTACACAAAGAAAAGGAGATAAGACATGAAGAAATTATTTAGTTTAGCAGCTACAGCTGTATTAGGTGCTGCCTTATTGTTAGGCGGCTGTGGTTCCACTGGTACTAGTTCCACTGGTTCCGATGCAGGTAAAACATTGAAAATTGGTGCTTCCCCAGTGCCACACGCTGAAATCTTAGAGCAAGTAAAACCAATTCTTGCTAAAGAAGGCATTAAATTGGAAATCATTGAATTCAGCGACTATGTACAACCAAACGTATCCTTGAATGATAAAGAAATTGATGCGAACTTCTTCGCTCATATTCCTTATCAAGAAAACTTCAATAAAGAAAAAGGAACTCACATCGCAACTGCAGGTGCTGTTCACATCGAACCAATGGGTGTATACTCCAAAAAAGTGAAAGACTTAAAAGACCTTGAAGATGGTGCACAAGTAGCAATTCCATCCGATGCAACAAACGGTGGTCGTGCATTACTATTGCTTGCTAAAGCTGGTTTAATCACATTAAATGACCCTAACAGCATTTCCGCAACAGTACAAGATATCAAAGATAACCCTAAACATTTGAAATTCGTAGAGTTAGAGGCAGCTCAATTACCTCGTACATTAGATGACTCCACAATCTCTGTTATCAACACAAACTTCGCTTTAGGTGCTAACCTAAACCCAACTAAAGATGCTTTATTCTTAGAAACTAAAGATTCTCCATATGTTAACATCGTATCTGTACGTGAAGGCGATGAAAAACGTGAAGATATCCAAAAATTACTAAAAGCCTTACAAAGTCCTGAAATCAAAAAATTCATCGAGGACAAATACAAAGGTGCTATTCTTCCAGCATTCTAATGGAATCGCTCAGAATAGACTCCTCCAAATAACAAATAAACGCTAATAACTATCATACATACTTAACTATACAGCAACAGAGGCAGGTTGATTCGCTCAACTTGCCTCTGTTGCTTTTCATGCATAATACAATATAAACGCAATCTACTATATCAGTTTTCACAACCAGTAATAGTATATGTAAATATGAGAAGAAATAACCTGTACTAATATCCCAATATATAATAGATTTAAATACCTGTTCAAAATAGAAAAGGGTCCCGAAGGACCCTTTTATCATTTACGAACCATAGCTCGCAATTCTTGCATTTGTTCTTGCAATACGGCAATGTCTTGTCGTAGATTATTATTTTCTTGTGTCAATACTGTAATCTCACGGCCATAGGCTTCTTTCATAGCCACCATTTCATCATGTAACACTAATACAGAGGAAATAGGACCATTGCGATAGCGTTCTGGCACTGCTTTTTTCTCTGGACTATTACCAAATTTAAAGGTAGCTCCACCATTGATCATCGTACCACCACGAACCATGGATACACCAGCATGGAACATAGTTGATTCTTTTGTATAATGGGCAATACCGATAGCAACGGCATTAGCATTTTTATAGTGACCAATACCGGCCATAAATTGAGTTGGTTCTAGTGGATCGTATTGAATTGGTTTTAATGCCGACAAAGCAGCACCTAAGGCATCACCATCACGACTTTCCTTGCGTAACTCTTGTAGATTATTACCAAGCTCATTGATTTGATGTTCTAATTTTTCATACTCTTGAGTATTAACTTTGGTTCCACCCTCTAAAGCTTTTCGGAAATCATCTTCTGTTTTATTTTCATTACCTTTGATTTCTTTCCAATATTCATACGCAGATTTACCATTTGCGCCATCTTTACCGGCAGTGCCCGCATCCCCTTTATCTCCTTTAGGACCTGTTACTCCAGTTTCACCTTTTGGTCCTACTGCTCCAGTTTCACCTTTTTCACCTTTAACTCCTGTAGCACCAGTTTCACCTTTTTCACCCGGTAAACCTCGTTCACCTTGTACACCTGGATCACCTTTAGGCCCTTGATCGCCTTTAGGTCCTGGATCACCTTTATCTCCTTTGAAGTCAGGGTCCCCTTTCAACTCAGTCTTGTTCAAGCTAAGTGTATATGTTTTACCGTATTCTCCGCCTTCTTTTTCAGTGATTTTAATACCTGATTCAGCTTTTAATACATCCTTCAAAGAAGCGACTGTCAATACAGGGCTTGTAGTGGATGTTGCACCATCACCTTTACCACCCGTTGTTAACGTCAACTGTCCTTTATCATTACTGCCTAAGGAAATATTCATCACAGGGTTATCAAAATGTACTCCGGTGAAAGTAGGTGCTTTTAGCATACCGATTCGCAAGATAGAAGACGTTGGATCTTTGTAAGTAATCAAGTTATCAGAGCTATATAAAGTTGGCGCTGCATACTCACTTTTACCATCAGGAGCTTTAGCACCTGCTTGTGGAGCGACTCCATACACAGTATTTACCTTACCTTGGATTTTAATTTCTTTATCCCCCGGCGTATATACACGTGTATCCGGTGTAGCGTCAGATACAGTACCATCTGCCTTAAACGGCACATCATTACCTGCCAAGATTGTATTGCGTTTTTCTAAGGCTTTTAATTGAGCTACATTGACTGCATCTGTATCTTCTGCACCTGCTGCTACATTGATAATTTGACGAGTTACACGATATTCTGGACGACTATTACCTACTGATAAGGCTGAACGATTGGCTTTCCATGTACTTGTCAGCATATCTCTAGCTTGTCCATATAAAACCTTCGCCTTATCTAATCGTTCTTTTACCGCATATCGATTACCTGCTGGAGCATTAGCATACTCATTTTCTAGTTCTGTTACTTTTGCTTTTGCAGCTATCACATTAGGATCTGTTTCAACCTCTGCATTCTCTGCCTCTTCATTAACAAAATGAGGCCCATGCAAAGAAGGGTCATATCCTTGGTTAGACGGAGAGTCTACTCCCCGATTAGCATATGTTCCTGAACCTAATGCTATACCAGTTCTTACATCTGTATATGCCCTTTCCCCAATACTGATACCCGAAGTTGCTGTGATTCCCGTTTCTTTATTTCCTACTTTTGTACCCGCACCAATAGCAATGGTAGAAGTTCCATTAGCCACACTCATTGCCCCTACAGCAATGGCTGATGTATCTCTTGCTTCAGCACTATAACCTACTGCCACAGTTTGTTTATAAATTGTGATTGAAGAATCACCTATCGCTACACTTTCCATGGCACTAGTAGATCCTCGACCAACAGCTACACTATTCAACCCTTTAGCATGAGAAGATCCACCCACTGCTACTGAATCTTCCGAAGCTTTAGAGCGAGCACCTACAGCAAGACTAAAGTTTCCAGAGGTAATTGCATTTTCTCCAATATTAACACTATACTTGCCAGCACTTCTAATACCAAACCCAATTGCCACGGTATTTTCAGAGTCATTACCTATATTAGTACCACGACCTATCGCAATACTATTTAATGCATGTGCTGCTGCTCTTGGGCCAATAGCAATAGCACCTTCTTGGGTAGCACCGTCATTATTTTCATTACTATCTACACCAAGGTCTCGACTTTTAATGGAAATATACCGCGGTTTTTCTCGTTCTAGTCGATTACGAAGCACGCGGAGCTGCCCTACAGTAGCCGCATCTGTATCTTCAAACCCCGCTGCCACATTCGTTATTTGACGGGTATGCTGGATTCCATCTTTTAGACCACCTACAGACACGGAGCCATCCGTAGCATTCCACACACTACTAATCTCTGCATTACCATCTTCATTAGCTTTTTCTATTGCTGCTGTATAGGCATTATTAGCATCAACTAAATCTTGATCCGCTTTAGCTTTTTGAGCATTTGCATTTGCTACAGCTTCCTCTGCACCGTCTTCCTTCCGTTCTTTCTTAGCTAGCGCTCTTTTAACTTCTTCTTCTGCTTGCAGCACTTTATAATTAGCTTGACGAATAGCTTCATATAAAGCTTCAAGCTTTGGATTATCAGCTCCTGCTTCACCTACTTTATAGTGTGTATTACTCATAGGGTTATATCCAATATAGCCACCTCGTTTTCCAGCTCTATCTGCAGTGGAATTAACCCCTAAGGCCACACCTCCATCTACTGTAGCCTTACTTTCTTTACCTATAGCTATACTATTAGTCCCTGTACTTTCACTTTGGAGACCTATAGCTACCGTAGATTCACCCGTCCCTTTTGAGGCTTTACCGATAGCTAAACTATTCGTTCCCTCACTTTCACTTCCCGTTCCTATAGCCACGGTAGATTCTCCCGTCGCCTTTGCTGATTTTCCCAGCGCCAAACTATTGCTTCCTAAGCTCTGACTTTGCGTTCCTATGGCCGCAGTAGATTCTCCTGTTGCCTTAGCTTCCTTTCCGAATGCCAAACTATTCGTTCCTATACTCACACTCTGTGGCCCAATCGCTACAGAGCCAGTTCCATTTGCTTTTGCTTCATTCCCTAATGATAAACTATTCGTTCCTAAGCTTGCACTTTGAGCCCCAATTGCTACAGAAGATTCTCCACTAGCTTTAGACCCTTTACCAATTGCAACAGCTTGATTCGCTTCCACGGTAGAAGCATCTCCTATTGCAACGGCTGACTCTCCATTAGCTGAAGATGTGTTTACGATAGCCACAGATTTTTGCCCAGTAACTTGACCACTTTCTACAAAATGGGAATCTCCCTCTGCATAACCTACTACATGACTTCCCAACACTAACATACTTGCTACATACACTGCTACTTTTTGTTTCTTCATGTTGTTCCTCTTATCTTCCGATCTAGTCATCTTGCTCGGCTAGGTCTTTACAATCAACTTGAAACCTATTATTTGTGAATTATTATATACCTTTTTTATCTACTATTCAATATGAAATATAACTTCAATTTGTAAAATTCTATTCTTTTTAGGAGTACAAACCGTTTCTATGGGGTTAAAGCTTCTCATATACTTCTGACACAATATATATCGTCAAAATAACATGCAAAAACCCCCGACTTTCACAATGCTGTGAAAGCCGAGGGCTAATCAATTCAATATTCGATTATTTACGTGCCATAGATTTACGTACGTCGAAAGCAACCGCTACAACAATGATTAAACCTTTAATAATCAATTGCCAGTATGGTCCCATACCAACGAATGTTAAACCATAGTTAATAACAGTAAAGATTAACACACCTGCAATAATACCAGGTACTGTACCAATACCACCAGTGATAGATACGCCACCTACAACGGATGCAGCAATCGCATCTAACTCATACATATTACCATAGTTGTTAGTAGCACCACCTGTACGAGCAGCTTCTAAGATACCGCCTACACCGTATAAAGCACCCGCAATCACATAAATGATAACTAATGTAACTGCTACATTGATACCAGATACAACTGCTGCTTGTGGATTACCACCGATAGCAAACATATTTTTGCCTAAAATTGTTTTGTTATATACTACATACATGATTAAAGAAATCACAGCAGCAATAATAACGATATATGGAATCGTCATGAACCCTAGGTCTAAAGAGCCTGTACCAATTTGAGTAAACTCTGGACGTAAACCACCAATCGGTTGAGAGTTATTTGGTTCCATATCAAAGTACAAGGAACAAATACCGTAGGTAATAACCATAGTACCCAAAGTCGAAATAAATGGTACAATTTTTAAATACGCTACGATGACACCAGATACTAAACCGATGACAGCACCCACCACGATAGCAATCACGATTGGTAGAATCAATGGTAGTTCTGGTAAATGTTCAAAGAATGGACGTGGATAATCTGGCAGCTGTGTTAAGGATGCTGATACCACCGCAGTCAAACCAACCACACGACCTGCAGATAAATCACAGCCTGCAGTAATCAAAATCATAGCAGAACCTAATGCAATGATAATACGTGGGGAAGACTGAATTAAAATGTCACGGAAACTTGTGACGGATAAAAAGTTTGGACTATACATAGAAATAGCCGCTACTAGTACTACTAGTACCAAATAGATAATATTTTGGGAAAGAAACTTTCCTAACTTACCTTGGCTCATACGATACCTCCTAGACTAAACCAGCCGTAGCCAGTTCCATTATTTTTTCTTCTGTCGCTTCATGAGCATCTAAAATACCACTCATATACCCATTACTCATTACCATCACACGGTCGCTCATACCTAATAACTCTGGCATTTCTGAGGAAATCATAATAATACTTTTTCCTGCACTAGCTAGTTCATTGATAATAGAGTAAATTTCATATTTAGCACCTACGTCAATGCCCCGTGTCGGTTCATCTAACAATAGGATTTCTGGATTTGTATTTAACCAACGCGCAATTAACACTTTTTGTTGGTTGCCTCCAGAAAGACTTTGAATTTTTGTCTCAGTAGAAGGTGTTTTCACTCGTAAAGAAGCAACCCCTTCTTTCGTATCATCTAAACGTTTTACATCATCCAAGATTTTGAATTTATTTTCATATTTAGATAGCGCTGCCATTGTTGTATTATCTACAATAGTAAGCATCGGGAATATACCAGTGGCACGGCGTTCTTCTGTCAGTAGAGCCATACCTAATTTTTTTGCATCTCTAGGATGACGAATGCGTACTTCTTTGTCATGCACATAAATCTTACCAGATTCAATACCTCGAAGACCAAATAAAGCCTCAATAACCTCTGTACGCTGTGCACCGACCAAGCCTCCAACACCAAGAACTTCACCTTTACGCAAGGAAAAGCTTACATTTTTAAAGGAGTGTGGATTTACGGATGTTAAGTTTTCTACACGTAATACTTCTTCTGCAGGAGTATTTGTTTTCTCTGGGAATAACTGTGTCATTTCACGACCTACCATGCGTTGAATAATAAGGTCTGTCGTCAATTCGTCAGCATGCCAAGTTCCTATATATTGACCATCACGCATAATCGTTACTTCATCAGATATGCGTAGGATTTCTTCCATCTTATGAGAAATATAAATGATTGCAACTCCTTTTTTACGCAAGGAGTTAATAATTTTAAATAGATGTTCTACTTCATCACTGGTAAGAGAAGAAGTTGGCTCATCCATAACAATAATTCGAGCTTGATGTGAAACTGCTTTAGCAATCTCAATATTTTGTAGTTTAGATACTGATAAATCACCAGCTAATTGTTCAGGGTCGATATCTACGTCGATTTCATTAAACAATGCCAATGTATCTTCTTTCATTTTTTTATGATCCACAAATGTGAAAGGACCAATTTTTTTTGTTGGAAAGCGACCTAACCAAAGGTTTTCCATTACATTACGTTGCAATACTGGGTATAACTCTTGATGAATCATAGAAATTCCAAGTCCAAGAGCTTTTCGAGAATCCGTCATTTCTACGACTTCATTATCGATGAGAATATCACCTTGATCTGGCTTATAAATACCGAACAGGCATTTCATAAGAGTAGACTTTCCAGCGCCATTTTCTCCCATTAGAGCATGTACGGTGCCTGGTCGGACTTTAAAGGTAACATTATCCAAGGCCTTTACGCCAGGAAATTCCTTCGTAATTTGGCGCATTTCTAATATGTACTCGCCCATACATTTTCCTCCTACTATCAGATAATTAAGGGGGCGAATGCCCCCTTACTGCATTTTCCTATCTGTCACCTAAAATTTTATCCGCATTTTCTTTCGTTACAATTTCATAAGGAATCCAGATATATTTACCATCAACAATTTCAAATCCTACATTGTCTTTATTAGGTGTTTCGCCTTTCGCTAACACATAAGAAAGATTGAATACAGCTTGACCCTGTTTTTTAGCATTGTTCAATACTGTGCCCAGTAAAGTGCCGTCTTTTAATGCTTGTACTGCTGGAGTTGTAGCATCAACACCTACTACTGGAATATATTTACCATTTGTGAAGTAGCCTGCTGCTTTTAAAGCTTCGATTGCGCCTAATGCCATGTCATCGTTGTTAGAGATAACAGCATCGATTTTGTCGCCGTAGCGGCTTAAGAAAGCTGCCATTTTTTCTTGACCTTTTACGCGATCCCACATGCCTGTATCGCTAGCCAATTCTTCTACTTTCATACCTTCATTTTTAAGTGCCTTAATAGAGTGTTCTGTACGAAGCACTGCATCTTGATGACCTGGTTCACCAGTAATCATAACATAGTGGATAACACCATCATTACTATGGTATGCTTCTGGATGTTTTTTAAAGTAGTCAGCTAGGATTTTACCTTGCATTTCACCACTTTGTTCAGCTTTTGCCCCTACATAGTAAACTTTATCCCATTTAGCCATATCTTCTTTTAATGGTTCGCGGTTTAAGAATACTAATGGAATATTCGCTGCTTTTGCTTTATCAATAATAACGCCAGCTGCTGTACGGTCTACAACGTTAACACTGATTGCTTTGTACTTCTTATTGATGAATAAGTCAATCTTTTCATTTTGTGTTGGTTGAGAGTTTTGGCTATCTACGATATCCACTTTCGCTTTGTCTTTAGCTGCTTTGTCAATTTCTGCACGCACGCCACTCATGAAAGTATCATCAAATTTGTAAATAGCAACCCCAATTTGAGGTTTGTCCCCACCTGCTCCTTGATTGCTTCCGCAACCACCTAACACAAGTGCACCTACTGCTGCTGATGCAAGCAACGCTGCTTTCCAAGATCGTTTCATAATAATATCCTCCTTTTAGATATCCTATATACCTATAAGACTAGATTATCTAGCCGTGGTACCTATCATAACCAAGCTTCTTCAGCTCGCTTTGCACTGACAATATCAATCATTCCTAATAATGTGTAATAAGAACCATTGCCAGAATATTCTATGTTAATTGAATGCGTTTTATATGAATTCCGTTCCAATACACGTCGTAAAATAGGATCCATAACACCTACTGCATTCCCCATAGCACTGCTTAAAATAATTCTTTCTGGATTAAATAAGTTCGCTATGTTAGCTAAGGCAATTCCCAAATAATGCCCTACTTGTGACAATGCTTCTAAGCAGACTTCATCTCCTTCTACCGCAGCTTCATAAATTGGCTCTACACGAAACGCTTTGCTCACAACCAACGGATTATCTTGTACCGACGTGTATCGGCCTTTCTCCATTTGTTCTAACACGTACGCATGAATCGAAGTTTCTGATGCAATATCTTCTAAGCGTACTTCATTCCCCTCTTCATCGAGTCGAATCACACCATATCCAATTTCACCAGCACTATCATTAAAGCCTCGATAGAGCTCTCCGTGATAAATCAAGGATATGCCCAGTCCGTAACTAAACTTTAGGACAATTAAATTATCCATTTCTTTACCACTACCATAATAATATTCACCCGTTGATAGACAACGAACATCATTCTCTACATATACAGGTACATGAAATCGTTCTTCCAAGATATATTTAAAAGGAATATTATTCCATTTTCCATTAGGAGAGTAAATAGAAATCCCTTTGCCTGAATCTACAGGTCCACGCAAAACAAGGCCTATACTTTTAATTTTATAGTCTTCTTTGAAGATATCTTGAATACCACGATACATATATTGCATAATCTCATCAGCACTACAACCTATGATAGTAGTTTCTGACTGATGCATAATTTGCCGTCCTACTGTAACGACATAATACACAATTGTATGTGTTCTTACATGTACAATCAGGTAGGCCTCTAAATCATGATTAAAGTCCAACAACATCGATGGCCGCCCTAACGCTGATCGCTCTTGGCGATCCTCGTATACTAATCCTTTACGAATTAAGTTAGTACAGATATTAGTAACTGTGGGAGGGGTAATCTTTGTTTGTCTTGCAATCAACGCCTTGGATACTGGACCATGGCGTCTGATGTAATTCAAAATAATTTCATCATTGCTTATTTGTGGCTTTATCATGATTCTATCTCCTTTACAGCGAATACACCCCGTCACCAATATCAGCAATATACAGACTAGGGGTAACACCTATTTGTTTCTCGTACTCTTCCGGAATAGCTCTCATAAAAGCCTCAATATGCTCATCTTTTACAAGGGCAATCGCACAACCGCCAAAACCTGCACCTGTCATACGAGATGCAATACAGCCTTCTTGAGATCGCGCTAAATCAACAATCGTATCTAATTCTTTACCTGTTACTTCAAAATCAACCTGTAAGGATCTATGCGATTCATTCAAGCAATGAGCAATGCCTGTTAAGTCGGCATTTTCCAAAGCTTTCATGAAATCTAATACCCGTAAATTTTCAGTGATGACATGGCGAGCTCTACGCATCAACACATCATCAGAAATAAATTCCAAATCATCCAATGTAGCCAATGCCAAGCCAGAGATATCCTTATGTTTGCGAATAATTTCATGAGCTGCATCGCACTGACCTTTACGTTCGTTAAATTTGGAGTCCACAAGACCTCTTTGTTTATTTGTATTCATGATGACAAGGGTATGTCCATGCCAATTTAATGGAACTAGTTTTCTCTCCATTTTTGTGCAATCTAACAAGACACCATGGCCTTCTTTACCGTGTGCAATCGCATACATATCCATAATGCCTACTTTTACACCTACGAAATGGTATTCTACATGCATGGCCATTTTTGCCAATTCCGTGCGATCAATTGGGGTTAATCCCAACTCTGAAAACAACATATAACCAGTTAAATCTAGCATACATGCAGAAGAGGACAACCCTGCACCTGCTGGTAAGTTACCATTGAAATAAATATCCATACCTGGCACTGTATGACCTTTGTCTTTTAAGAACTGAATCACGCCTAATGGATAGTTGGCCCAGTCGTGCTCTAAGTTGTATTGCAATGGGTCATTTACATCAACCACTACAGTTTTTTCCATATTATCAGAGTGTAAACGTACCTTGCTATCTTCACGTAAACGGATGGCCCCGTAAATGCCCACTTTCAATGCCGCTGGGAACACATGACCACCATTATAGTCTTGATGCTCGCCAATCACATTGACACGACCTGGAGCAAAATAACAATGCACATCTCCTGAACCCTCCCCAAAGAAGGACAGAAAACGCTGTTGTAATTCTTCTTTATTCATTTTCTTGTTCAACCTCACTATATAGTTTGCGCAACTCTGGTGCTGTTTCTTCTACGGCACTCGTATTCGCTGCTGCCCATGCCCCCATTTCAGAGGATGCATAGTATTTAATTTTATTCGCTTCTCTGAAAGGAGGATAGAATTGAATATTAAAGTGATAATATTCTTCATGTCCTTCATATTCAGGGCTATTTACAGGGTTTTGATGATACACCATCATATATGGGAATGGCATATCGAATAAACGATCGAAGGCTGCCGTTAATGTTTTTAACATATGCGCCAAATCTTTGGTTTCTTTTTCAGTGCAATCTGTAATGTAATTCATATGGCGTTTTGGCACTACAAATACACCATATGGATAATCTGTAAAGAATGGAATATAGGCTAAGAAAGAGTCATTTTCTCCCACAATGCGGGCATCTTTTTCTTTCTCTACTTGATTCATTTTACAGAATAAGCATTCACCATGTTCATGGTGATGATCTTTAGCACTCTCTAACTCCACTTGTAATTTTTGTGGGACAAACGAGTATCCATATAATTGACCATGTGGATGTGGCATTGTCACACCTACCGCTTCACCTTTATTTTCAAAAGGGTAGATGTATTTAATTTTTTCATCCTTTGCTAGTTCGCTGTGACGTTCTTTGATGAGGTTCAGCAATTTCACAATATGGTCTTCGGATAGTTCGTAAAATTTAGCAGTATGCTCTGGAGAATATAAGATAACTTCACATTTTCCATAGTTTTCTTGGCTTTTATAAAAGCCATTACCATCCTCATACGGTGCCTCTGGTGTTTGTGTTAGGGCTGGAAAATCATTATCATACTTTAATACATCATAGTCCACTGGGACCTTTTTGTTAATACCTGGACAGAATGGGCACCAATCCTTTGGCATCGTTGGGCGTGCTTTACGGTTTGAAGCGACCATTGTCCAAGTCCGCAATAAAGGATTCCATCGTAATTCCGACATGGAATACCTCCAATCTATAGCTATATCATGTTACAAAATAAAGATAATTTTTTATATAGTTCTATTCTTTCATATTTTAACATTTTTTTCAATACTTAATTAAATAATAAGTTATATGATTTACTCATAGTCCGATGTGCAGCATGATTTTTATCACAATTTTTCTCTTATTAGATACAAAACCGGCGCCACATCCCCCTTCTCTCACTGCATTCTGAATGTTCGTTCAGGGGAATATGGCACCGGTTTCTTATTACTTCAGTATCAATTTGTATAAAATTCTAGTACTCCATAGATTATGAGTACATCATAGGAGGGATTATTCGGAGGGGGAATGGGATAATGTAGTATATTTACTATTATCTTTTCTTCCAAAGATGATTAGTAGTTAACTTCCCTCTATTTTTCTTATATCATAGGCATGTATCGTTTCGATATCTGTAGGACTCCTATCCATATCATACAAAATATTTTTCTTACTTTTATATATACAAATACAATTTACTAGTAGTATGACTAAATGTAATAACTATGTGGAGCACTCTTGCCCATATATAGATCTATTAAACACAGGTATCTATTAATAGCTACATAAAATCCACCTTATCTATAAAAGCCTTAGTAGATACTATGGCGCACTAGAAGAAGGTGTCTTGTGTGCCGCTTTGTTTAACTTCCATTTGAGCCCGTCGTTCATCGGTGATGAAGGAGTCTGGTTTCATATTAATCAAATGCAACAAGCCCCGCATGGAATCTACACCTTTTTCTTTCGCTGCTGCAATGGCTACTTTAGCACATACTTCAGAGTCGTCCAGAGCGTTGTGATGGTTAAATTTGATACCTAAAAATCCGCCCAAGGTATTCAATTTATGGTTCACCAAATCAGGCCACACTTTTCGTGTGATGCGAACAGTGCAAGTATATTCTAAATCAGGCCATTCAATATTGTAGTGGTCCAATGTGGCACGCAGCACATCGATGTCGAACTTCGCATTGTGTGCTACTAACAGTTTACCTTTTAAATGGTTATTATAAATCGCCGGCCACAACTGATCAAAGGTAGGCTTATTCAAAACCTCTTCCGGTTGGATACCATGGATACCAATGAACTCTTGGTTGAACTGCATCACTGGGGGCTTGATTAAACTATAGCCACGTTTTGTGATCCGTCCATCTTCCACAGTCACCACAGCTAAGGAAATAGCACTATTCTTACTTTCATTAGCCGTTTCAAAATCTAAGGCCACAAAATTTAACATATATCCTCCTCACGCAAGACTTTAATATCTGCGATTACATCAAGAAAAAGCAGATGCATCATAGCATCTGCTTTTATTATATAGTATTTTTAATGAAAGTAAAATCGATTATTGAATCGCTTTCTCAAACACTGCTTTGATTAAAGATTTTGTTTGTTCGTAACTTTCACCAGGTTGTGCTTCATATTGTTTGTCCAAATCGAACCACAAATTTGGATAGTATTCATATGGATGCGTTTTGAACAATTCTACAGCATCTTGATCTTCTACCCAGTTAATTTTGATATCTTTGAATGCAGGATTCTCTGCTTGCAATTCTTCAATAGCACGGAACGCGTTAGCGCAATATGGACAGTGGTGTAAATGGAAACCTAAAATTTCTTTCATGGTAAACTCCTTTCATATAATCGATGTATTATATCGAATTTATTCAATTATAAGATTAGTATACCACAAGAAAATTCATGTTACAACTATAAGCCGGCGTGATATGTCAAAATCGCAGTCCAAGATGTATGAATCCAACTAGACACATCAACCGTTGTCTGTAGTGCAACGGCTAAAAACATGGCTCCTGTAATTACGGTTGCAGCAGTACTGCTCATAATCGCATCAATTCGTTCTAACATAAGAACACATCCTCTCTAATCTCTTACTTTATATGGCTGAAAGTCATCACTGCACCCAGTCTTTGTAGTAGATACTCTCAGTTAAAAATCTAAACTATCTTTCATAACAACAAAGATATGAAACACTTTGTCACTTATGATATACTATTAGTATAGTGGAATAAAAAGATTTGACAAGAATCACTTTTTCTATTTTGTTATTTACGAAACATATATAGAAAAGTATCCTATATTGAACAAGTATCTCATTTTGTTTGATTCATATATGTAAGGAGGAATTATGGATAAACGACAAATGAAAACTAGAAAAGCTATTTTCGACGCCTTTGTTAGGCTTTTAGAACATAAAAATTATAATGCTATCATCGTACAAGACATTATCGACGAAGCCCTCATTGGCCGTAGTACATTTTACGCACACTTTGAAACAAAAGAAGATCTATTAGAGACCTTGTGCCAAGAACTATTCTCCCATATCATCGACACCGCATCGGACTTCTCTCATGCTCACGGCTTATATAAAAATAGTCACATTAAGGAAGCTATCTTCCTCCATATCTTGCAGCATTTAGAGGACAATGACAACAATATTTTAGGTCTTCTTTCCTGTGAAAGTAACGAACTCTTCCTTCGTCATTTCAAGAATAGTTTGAAAGAACTCATCCAAAGTCATTTCTTAAACAATCAAACTTGCCCTCACAATAATATTCCTCATGATTTTATCTCGAATCACATTGCAGGTTCTTTTGTAGAAATGGTACTTTGGTGGTTAGAAAACGATCGCCAATACTCTATTGAAGATATGTCACAATATTTTTATCATATTACAGAACCACTGATTTTGGAACATCAACATTAATACCATAAATAAACGCAACAAGGCGCTACCTTAAGCAAATTCGCTCATCGGTAGCGCCTTTTTATAGTAATATCAACTGTATATGTTTTTAATTATCATTAAGATATTCTTTATGGCATATTGTTGTGCCGACTAAAATGTAAAATATCCATCTACTATTGATTACGCTATTTTGTAAAACAGCAATTTTCATTAGAAACATATTAGACCGCTAAGGAAAACCGTTTTTTTGCCAACGGCAAGAACAATACTAAAATAATAGATTCTAATAGGTACGTGAGCACATAAGTCATCCACACGCCGTCATTACCGAATGGAGGGATCAGCAATTCTTGCATGCCTACGAAGAAAACCACTGCAATGAACATCATATTCCGGATAGATGCTGTCTGACCGATACCATTGTACATACCATATAGTAATAAGCCTACTGCCGCACAGATAGGATAGAGCAATAGATAATGGGAATATTCCAAGGCCATCGTGTAAATCTCTGGTACTGAGGTCATAACCATAATGACATCATTACGGAATAATCCCAGCACGATTTCTACAATGACCACAAATACCGCTAAGCATTGCAGGGAAATCTTCAATGTATCTTTCCAAAGCACCAAGTCACGTTTTCCAAATGCTTTTCCAGTAAATACGCTGACGCCGTTCGCCTGTCCATCTGTGAAGTATGCCATAATAAAGATAATCTCCAAAATCACCGCATTCATCGCTAGTACATCACTGCCCATAGCACTGCCTGCTTTGGCAAACAGGTTGTTAATGGTCAACAAACAAAATGTACGAAGCATAAGGTCTGTGTTGACTTTCATAATAGACAGGAATGGTTTCACCCGTTTTAAGGTATTCCATATATGAACCGTTAGGTCTAACCGTTCACGAACTAAGTACATAGCACCTAGGCCTACTAAGAACGCATAGATTTGGGAAATCAAAGAGGCCCAAGCCACCCCTTTTACTCCAGAGTCAAAGCCAAATACGAAAAGGAAGGACAAAGCAATATTCAACACGTTCATGGAGATTTGCATAATCATAGTGGCGCGAATCATCATCTGTCCCATAAGCCAACCTAACGTAACATAATTGACCAATACGAAAGGAGTCCCCCAAATTAAAATATCTGTATAATCCGCCATCAAAGCGATTACCTCTGGGTCGGGATGCATAAAACTTGCATAGTAATCAAATATCCAAGGATAGCCAATGAGAAAGGCTGCGCTGATGAATAAGGCAATGATAAGAGGTCGAAAGAAACTGAGTGATGTACTTTCCTTCGATTGTTCTCCCAAAGCCTGTGCGGAAAACACTGTAGTAGCCACCCGCAAAAATCCAAAGAGCCAATACATATTATTAAACAAGATAACGCCTAATGCGACTGCAGCAATGTACATAGCATTATCCATATGCCCCATAATCCCAGTATTCACCGCCCCCAAGAGAGGTTGGGTCACAGTAGAAATCATAAATGGAATTGTCACTTTTAAATACTCTTTGTAGGTCAATCGTTCTTCCATCTTACCCTCACAAAAAAAAGAGGAACACCTAGGTGTTCCTCTTGAAACATTTTCATACACCATTTGATACATTTATTATATCAAAGGATATTCATGTAACACAAATATATCTTCTTCATATAGTTTATGTTATATTACAAAACAATCTATTCATCTGATGAAAAATAATATTAGTCATAGATTACCGATCTAAATTATAAACCGCACTTAATAATTGTTTTGTATACGGATGCTTCGCCTCTGCTAAGGCATCTCCACTGAGGCGTTCTACCACTTCCCCTTTATACATGACCACAACTTTGTGGCAGAATAAATGGACTAATGCCAAGTCATGGCAAATAAATAAGTAGGTAATTCCTTTTTCTTTTTGTAAACGCACTAATAACTCAATGATCGTATCTTGTACAGATACGTCTAGAGCACTAGTAGCTTCATCACAAACAATAATTTCTGGTTCCAACGCCAAAGCTCTCGCAATAGCCACCCGCTGACGTTGACCACCACTCATGTTATTCGGATAGCGACCAGCAAAATCTTCCGGTAAATCTACCATTTGTAGGAGCTTACGAGCTTTTGCATCCACGTCGGCTTTGTTAATTAATCCAAAGTTACGTAATGGCTCGCAAATAATATCTCGCACTTTCATCTTCGGATTGAATGCCGCTGTAGGATCTTGAAAGACCATTTGAATATGACGATAATTTTGGCGTTTTTCTTCACCTTTCAATTTCGTAATATCCTTACCACGGAAAATAACAGCCCCCGATGTTGGCGCATGCATATTCATGATTGTTTTCACCAACGTAGACTTACCACAACCAGACTCACCTACAATGGCTAGAGTTTTTCCCTTTTCTACATCTATGGAAATTCCATTGCAAGCGCGCAAGGTAGAACCGTCAGCTAAAGAGAATTCCTTCACAATATCTTGAATTTGCATAATAATCTCAGACATAGCGTTTCCCTCCTATTTCTGGCACTGCATTGAGCAATTGTTTCGTATACTCCGCTTGCGGATTACGAATCACTTCTTCTGCTGAACCATACTCTACGACAGCCCCTTGCTTCATGACCACAATTTTATCAGACATATGCGCCGCTACACCAATATTATGGGTTACGATAATCATGGATGTTTTATTTTCACGATTGATACGTAATAATTCTTCTACAATTTGTGCCTGTGTTGTTACATCAAGAGCTGACGTTGGTTCATCCCCCAATAATAATTTCGGAGAGAATGTAATCGCCATGGCGATGCCTACACGTTGGCGCATACCACCACTGAGTTCAAATGGATAAGACTTCATAATGGCCTCAGGGTGTGGCAAATTCGTACGTGCTAACATTTCGATAGCTTTCGCCTCTGCTTCTTGCTTTGACATGGAGCTATGCAATTGAATAAACTCTACAAATTGCTTACCGATGGTTTGAATCGGGTTCATCATATTCCCACTGTCTTGGAAAATCATAGCGATATGATTTCCTCGTAGATTTAACCAATCTTTGGTAGAGAAGGACAACAAATCTTGTCCATCAAAAGTAATACTTCCTTCTGACACACGACCTGTATTTGGCAATACCCCAAGCAGCGCACGAATGACTGTGGTTTTGCCACTACCAGATTCCCCAACGATGGAAATAATCTCTCCCTCTTCCAAAGTCAAGTTCACACCAGAAATCGTCGGCTTCGGATTATTTCCATAGGTAACTGCTAAATTTTTAATATCAAGTAACATATATATCCTTTCTACTTAGTTCTAAAAGATGCTAGTGAAAGTTACTATTTCATACATACAACAAGGGGAGGCAAAGTGCCTCCCGATTGTTGCGAACATCTACAAAGGATTATTTTGCTGGTTTAATATCTTTCGTCAACCAGTAGTAGTCTGTTGGATACATCACTACATTTGTTAACCATTTGTTATTAACAAGATTTGTTTTAGGGTAACCTAGGAACAATGCTGCACCATCATTCAATAAGATTTGTTGTGCTTCGATAATTAAGCTTTGACGTTTAGATTTATCGAATTCAACTGCTAATTGATCCATGATAGCATCGTATTTAGGGTTGCTGTAACCAGAACCATTTTGAGGGTTTTCACCATTCAAGTTGGTTTTCCAGTACCATTTTAAGAAGATTTCTGGGTCACCAGTGTTCGCTGTTACAATGTTGGAGATCAACAAGTCATAGTCACCATCGATACCCATTTTATCGATTAAGTTATAGTCAACAGTTTCGATGTTTACTTTAATACCGATTTTTTTCATGTCGGATTGAACTGCTTCTGCATAGATTGGGAGTTCTTGACGGCTGTTGTATACTACGAAGCGTACTTCTAAATTTTTACCGTCTTTATCTACAAAGCCATCACCATTTGTATCTTTCCAGCCAGCTTCTGCCAACAATTGTTTGGAACGATCAGGATTGTATGCATTAGGGTCTTTCAAACTATCGAAACCATAATCCAAGCTTGGTGGAATTGGTGCTTTACCAGGAATGAAGGTACCTTTCAACAATACTTCGTTGTAGGATTTACGGTCAGTACCGCTGATGAAGGCAGCACGCACTTTTTCGTCACCTAATACACCTTTTTGATTAATACGAGCTAATACAGTACGCAAGGATGCGATTTCATCTACTTTGAATTTGCTGTCATTACGCATAGTTTCAATGTCGCCAGCACCGATGTTAACTGCCATATCTACGTCGCCGTTTTGCAATGCTAATGCACGAGTTGTAGGGTCATCAATGGATGGAATTTCTACTGTTTTGAAAGGAACTTCCCCATCCCAGTAATTTTCGTTAGCTTCTACAACAGCTTTTTCTTTTGTGAAGGATTTCACTTTGTACGGGCCAGTACCGATAGGACCTTCTTTCGCGAAGTCACGGCCCGCTTTCTCAGCCGCTACATCTACAATGATGAATAATGGGTCAGCCAAGAAGCCAGGTACATTTGGATACGCTTTATCAGTGGTGATGATCAGGTTTTGACCATCTGCTTTGATATCTGTATATTTGAAGAATGTAGCAGCACGTTTATTTTTTTCAAAAGAACGTTCAATGGATGCTTTTACTGCTTCAGCAGTCACTTTATTGCCATTGGAGAATTTTGCTTTGTCGTTGATTTTAAAAGTCCAAGTCATTTTATCATCAGATACAGACCAGCTTTCCGCCAACCAAGGTTGTGTATTCATTTTATCATCAAATTTAGCTAATGTTTCGCCAACACCGTAACGCATAACTACCCAACCAAAGTAGTTTTGTGTTGGCTCCAATGTGTCTGCGAAGTTTGTAACCCCAATTTTTAGTACACTTTTATCAGCTGGTGCCGCATTGTCGTTACCACAACCTGCAATCACACCTAAAGCCGCTACTGCCATAACGCCAAATGTAGCATTACGAAGCCATTTTTTCCAACTTTGTTTCATCTTAAGTTCCTTTCTATAAAACTTACTACTAACACATTAATGTGAATCTGTACTACGTGGATCTAAAATATCCCGCAGCGAATCGCCCCATAAATTGAAGATGGTCACCACAATAAAAATGGCCACCCCTGGATATAACATCAATTCTGGTGACGATAACATATATTGACGGTTCTCATTGAGCATTAAGCCCCATTCTGGCGTTGGCGGCTGTGCCCCAAAGCCCAAGAAGGAAAGTCCCGCAACTTCCATCATCATAGTCCCGATATCCATAGCTCCTGTGATAACAATCAAAGGCAGAACATTCGGTAAAATATGGCGCCATAAAATGGTCATTTGTTTTGTTCCATTCACTCTGGCTGCCGCAATAAAATCATTATGGCGAAGTTTGATCACCGCAGAACGGGTCATTCGTGCATATTTCGCCCAGCTCACCACAACAAGAGCCAAGATTGCGTTGATAGCACTACCACCCAAAATACCGGCAATGGCAATGGCCAATACCACCCCTGGGAAAGATAACATAATATCTGTAAAGCGCATCAATACAAGCTCTACTTTACCTCCAAAGAATCCAGACAAAATTCCCACTACTGTACCAACAATCGCTGTTAGGATCACTAGAATAATTGTCATGGACAAGGAAGTTTGTGTGCCGTAAATGATACGGGAGAACGTGTCACGCCCTAATTTATCAGTACCCATCAGATGATCTGCTGAGGGCTTTAAGAAAGCTTTTGACATATCTGCATTGAATGCATCATGTGGTGTGATATAGGGAGCAAATATAGCAATTCCTACTACGATAGCCACTAAGAAAGAGTAGAAAGAAAAGCGTTTGTGTTGCAATATAAATTCTTTCATCTTATCCCCTCCCTTTCAATCGTGGATCTAATATAGAATAGGATATGTCTACTAAGAAGTTGATGGCTGTATAAATGAGCGCTACCCACAATACGAAACCTTCAATGAACGGATAGTCGCGCATAGCAATGGCATAGACTGCCATTTTACCCATACCTGGCCAAGAGAATACGATTTCGATAACTGCAGCCCCTGCCAAGAGCCAACCGATTAGCATACCCATGATCGTTATCAATGGTAATAAAGCATTTGGCAATACATGTTTCCATAAAATTTGAGATTCACTCATGCCACGTGCACGAGCCCCCATCACATAATCTTGATGCAATTCTTCAATGATAACAGTCCGCACTTGGCGCGTAAACTTTGCAGACATAACGGTAGCCAATGTAATAGCCGGTAAAATCAAGGCTTTAAAGCTAATCACTGATGTAGCAATTGGTACCCAGTGCAATTTCAATCCGAAGATGTACAGTAGAAGCATACCCAACCAGAAACTTGGCATCGATACATTCACAAAGGCAAAAAATCGAATAATAAAGTCTGGCAGTTTATTTGCTTTCACCGCTGAGTAAATCCCCAGCGGTATAGAAATAAGCACATTCAGTGCAAAGGCTGTCACTGCTAATAAAGCTGTACCGCCCAAGCCTTCTAATAATTTGTCGGTCACTGGTTTTTTCCCTGAATAGGAAGTTCCCAAGTCACCTTGTGCGGCACCCGCTACCCAGCGCACATACTGTTCCATAAATGGCCGATCTAAGCCCATCTCTTTTCGTGTAGCATCGATCATTTCTTGCGACACAATGCTGTCCCCTGCTTCCAACACCATCATGGCTGGATCCCCAGGAGCAATGTAGGTCAAGCAAAACGTCAAAAACGTAACACCGATTAATGTGATTAACAGTTGTGACACCTTACTCAGTATAGTTTTCACTCATCCACATCCCTTCTAAATAGTCTTTGGGCCTACCCTCTACCGCTATGAAACATCAAGTCATAAAAAAAGCCACCTTTGAGGTGGATCTGTTACACAAAGTCAGCAAGGGCTACAGCTTAGACAACCTTGCTCCATCTTGCCCATAACCCTATACAACTTTTAGTAATATCTTCCCCAAATTATTCTTCCCTAATACTCCGTATTCATAGTCAATATCTACGCCCAACTATATATAGATATTACATAAATATGTTAATTTCTTTTATCAAAATTGTCAAATGACTAATGTGAATATTGCAAGACAAGGAATGCATACTTGTTTGAAAGTGTACATTTAACAGCATTTATTTGTGATTAATATCATTTTTTATCATTATTTTTACACAAATTGAAAAATATCTATATAGTAATTTTATTCATTTTGCATATTATTTGTATTTTGCCAAATAGATATAAAAAATTTTCATAAGTAAAATTAGAAAAGCACAAAAACACACCTAAGAAATAGCCCCTAGGTGTGTTTTACTATAGCATTAAAAGAAATCATTTTTCCAAAGCCAATAACCTGCTAGCGCCGCAAAGCTTATACCAATGCCGATAACGTACTCAAACCCATACTGGGTATCTGAAAATGGCACCGGCACATTGATACCCCACAAGCTAAAGATGGCCGTTGGTACCGCTAGCATAATTGTCATGGCTGCCAATAATTTCATAACTAAGTTTAAATTGTTAGAAATAATGGATGTAAAGGCATTCATCATATTCATCAAAATATTAGAATACATTTCAACCATTTCCACAGCCTGCTTGTTCTCAATGATCACATCTTCTAATAGATCCTCATCTTCTTCATAGATTTTCAACAAATAGCGTACATCATCATGACGACGAATGCGCAAAATACGTTCCATTACCGTACCATTACCACGCAGTGCAGAGGTAAAATAGGTCATGGATTTTTGTAATTCCAACAATTGAAACAAATCTTTATTCCGTGTCGTATGTCGTAATGTTTTTTCAATGTCATCCGTACGGCGGTCGATTTGTTGTAAGTATCGCAAATATAGTACCGCTGTGCGATACATGATTTGGAACAGAAATCTTGTCTTTTTAAAAGTATAGAAGGTTGGCATTTGATTGCTCAAGAACGGATAGAGCACTTCTGCTTCTTCTAAACAGATGGTAATAAAGAAATCTTCTGTCACAAATACACCCAAAGGTACTGCATCATATACATCAGAACCACGCAGTACTGGAATGTTAATAACGACGAAAATGTATTCATCTTCAATTTCCACGTGAGACCGTTCTTCCGTATCCAAAGCAGCTTTCAATACATCTGTTGGAATCTGTGTCATCATATTGACGATAGCCAACTCATCGGGGTCTGGGTTCACCAAATTTATCCATGAACCTTTTGTAGCATCTTGTACAGTGGAATCTGTAAATAGTTCCCCCTCTACGTGTTTGTGTACCGTTAACATGTGACACCTCCTTAACGTCTTAATAACCCTATCCTTTATCTTAATCAATCAACGCCAATTCGTCAATTTTTTTATGATTTATTATGAAAGTTTCTAACAATCTTTCAGCGTTTCCACTCAGTCAATGTATAGAGGTAACTGAGTTAGTGAGGTATAGAGCAAAATGAGTTGATAGACTAGTCCGAGCTTTAAAAAATATTCCTCAAGACATTCATGTACAACAAAAAGGACCTAGCCTAACGGCCAAGTCCTTTTTGCTGTATAGTTGTTATGTAGTGATATATGCCTTGTATGACTACAAGGAGGGAAGATATCACAATACCTCCTGCTACATAGTTGGGCGTACATGCTAGCAGGAGGCGTTATATTATTTGCTGTAGAATATACGGATAGAGTTCAAGATACAAAGAATGGATACCCCTGTATCTGCAAAGATAGCTACCCACATATTCGCAAAACCAAATACACCTGCTACCATAACGATGATTTTCACAGCGATGGCAAAGAAAATATTTTGCCATGCAATGGATAATGTACGGCCTGCAATGCTCAACGAACGCCATACAGAATCTAGGTTAGAATTCATGTACACTACATCTGCCGCTTCGATAGCAGAGTCAGCACCACTACCCATTGCACCACCTACGTCAGCTCCTGTCAATACAGGGGCATCATTGATACCGTCCCCTACGAACATGACAGAACCATGGTTATTACGAAGAGATTGTACCACCTCTAATTTATCTTGTGGTAATAATTCAGCACGTACTTCTCGGATACCTACTTCTCCAGCAATGTATTTCGCACTCGCTGTCACATCACCTGTAAGCATTACTGTTTGATATCCTTTTCCATTCATACGACGGATGGCTTCCTTAGAGTCAGCTTTTAAAGCATCGGCGATAATGATACGACCTGCGTATTGACCGTCAATGGCTACGAACACTTCACTACCATATACATATTCAATCATTGGGGTTACCACATTTTCTGTCGCCATCAATCGACCATTGCCGACTAATACTTTGTGACCCTCTACCGTACCTACCATGCCATGACCGGAGATTTCTTTTACATCCTTGGCTGTATTAAACTCTACACTTCTACGTTGTACTTCTTCTACGATGGACATCGCAATTGGGTGTGTAGATGCAGCTTCTAAGGCTGCTGCATATTGCAATACTTCGTTTTCTGTATACTTACCATCCACTTCGACTGTTTGTACGTTAAAAGTACCAGTTGTAATAGTACCAGTTTTATCAAAAGCAATCGCTTTCACACGGCTCATCGCCTCGATGGCTTTACCACCTTTGAACAAAATGCCTTGTCGAGAACCAGCACCGATACCGGAGAAGAATGCCAATGGTACAGACAACACTAAGGCACATGGGCAGGATACTACTAAGAATGTTAAAGCTGTGTAAATCCAATATTGCCATTCCCCTGTAAATAGAGGCGGTACAACGGCAACAATAATAGCTAACGCCACAACGATTGGAGTATATACACGAGAGAATCGAGTAATGAAACGATCGATTTTTGGTTTCGATGCTGCTGCGTTTTCCACAGCGTCTAGAATACGCATAACCATGGAATCTTTTAATTCGTGAGTCACTTCTAAGACAATGCGACCATCCACGTTAATACAACCAGACATCACTTCTGTACCTACCGTAGCACTCACTGGAACAGGTTCCCCTGTCACCGCTGCTGTGTCGATACGTGTAGTGCCTTCTACTACGCGACCATCCAATGGGATACGATCGCCAGGACGAATTTCGATATGGGATCCTACTTGTACATCTTCTGGATTTACCACTTGTACGCTACCGTCACAAGCGATTAAACGTACTTCTTCTGGGCGAAGATCCACTGCATCCATGACCGCATTACGGCTGCGCTCTGTAGCACGTTCTTCAAAATAAATCCCTACTTGGAAGAACAACATAACGCCTACCGCCTCTGCATATTCACCGATGATTAACGCGCCGATAGTAGCAATGGACATCAAGAAATTCTCATCAAAGAATTTACCTTTCATACCATTTTTAACAGCTGCCCATACAATACGCCATCCTAATACAACAAAGGTTACGATTAACAATGGAGTCATATATTGATCTGGCACCCAATTCGTAAGCTCTGCTACTGCCATCACGATGGCTCCGACGATTATGGCAGATAAGCTTGCGTTATGCTCATGGTCATGGTCATCTTGCTTTGCTTTTTTCGCTGCTCGTACAAATGGTACAACTACCACACCATCTTCTGTAGCATCACAAACCGCTTGGATTTGTTCTTGCAAAGTATCCATATCTTCTACGGTAGATGTAATACGCAATTGTTTCGTTCCAATGGTGAAAGTTGCCGCCGACACAGATTCTAATTGATTTAATTTTTCTTCAATGACACTAGCGCAATTTGCACAGTTCAGATTTTGTAATGTAAAAATGCGTTCCATCATATCTCCTCATTGATTATACTATCTAACTTTACTACTTATTTTAATATCCATTTTAACGCTCGTTTTAATGCTTGAGTGTTTATTCATATGTTTATTATATCTACAATTTTCTATCTTGTCAACATATAATTGTATATTCATTTATATTTTTTATCCTATTTTCATCTTATATCGATGATAAAAAAGCACCCTATTACTTTAAAAGCAACACAAGTAGATCTATACACAAAAGCCAGCAGTCCCTATGTTCTGCTGGCTTTCAGGGTTATAGGACAAAATGAGTTGGTAGACTATGTCCCTACACGACAAAGAGGACTTAGCCTAATGACCAAGTCCTCTTCGCTTTATAGTTGTTATGTAGTGTATATACCTTGTATAACTACAAAAAAGGGGGGTAAGATATCACAATGCCTCTTGCTACATAGTTGGGCGTACATGCTAGCAGGAGAACCTATATTATTTACTGTAGAAAATACGGACAGAGTTAAAGATGCAAAGAATGGATACCCCTGTATCTGCAAAAACTGCCACCCACATATTTGCAAAGCCAAATACACCAGCCACCATAACGATAATTTTTACAGCAATAGCGAAGAAAATATTTTGCCATGCAATGGACAAGGTACGTTCTGCAATATTTAAGGAACGCCATACGGAATCTAGGTTGGAGTTTATGTATACTACGTCTGCTGCTTCGATGGCAGAATCTGCACCACTCCCCATAGCACCACCTACATCAGCACCAGTTAACACAGGCGCGTCATTGATACCATCACCTACGAACATGACAGAACCATGTTCGCTGCGAAGAGATTGCACCACTTCTAATTTATCTTGTGGTAATAACTCGGCACGCACACCTTGGATACCTACTTCTTGGGCAATATGGTTCGCACTGGATGCCACATCACCTGTGAGCATCACTGTATGATATCCTTTTCCATTCATACGACGGATGGCCTCTTTAGAATCCTCTTTCACAGCATCGGCAATGACGATACGACCTACATATTGACCATCAATAGCTACGAATACTTCACTACCATATACATGTTCAATGGTTGGTACCGTTACATGTTCTGTTTCTAATAAACGACCATTACCAACCAATACGGTATGGCCTTCTACAATGCCTACCATACCATGACCAGAGATTTCTTTTACATCTTTAGCCGTATTAAACTCTACTCCTCTACGCTGTACTTCTTCTACAATGGACATAGCAATCGGGTGTGTAGAACCAACTTCTAGAGCCGCTGCATATTGCAACACTTCATTATCTGTATAAGTACCAGCTACTTCTACTGTTTGTACGTTGAAAGTACCGGTTGTGATAGTACCTGTTTTATCGAAGGCAATCGCTTTCACGCGACTCATAGCCTCGATCGCCTTGCCACCTTTGAACAAGATACCCTGTTTAGAACCAGCTCCGATACCGGAGAAGAATGCCAAGGGCACAGACAATACAAGAGCACATGGACAAGATACTACTAAGAATGTTAAAGCTGTATAAATCCAATATTGCCATTCTCCTGTGAATAGAGGAGGTACTACGGCAACGATAATCGCCAATGCCACTACGATTGGCGTATATACGCGAGAGAAACGAGTAATAAAACGGTCGATCTTTGGTTTCGATGCCGCTGCATGTTCCACAGCATCAAGAATACGCATAACCATGGAATCTTTTAATTCATGCGTTACTTCTAAGACAATGCGCCCATCCACATTGATGCACCCAGACATGACTTCCGTACCTACGGTAGCGCTCACTGGAACTGGTTCACCAGTTACCGCTGCTGTATCGATACGCGTAGTACCTTCTACTATACGGCCATCCAATGGAATACGATCACCAGGACGAATTTCGATATGAGACCCTACTTGTACATCTTCTGGATTCACCACCTGCACGCTACCATCACAAACGATTAAACGCACTTCTTCTGGACGAAGATCCACTGCATCCATAACCGCATTACGACTGCGTTCTGTAGCACGTTCCTCAAAATAAATACCCATTTGGAAGAACAACATAACCCAAACAGCCTCTACATATTCACCAATGATTAACGCACCAATAGTAGCAACAGACATCAAGAAGTTTTCATCGAATAATTTACCTTTCATAACATTTTTAATCGCTGCCCATGCAATGCGCCAACCTAGTACAACAAAGGTTATAATTAATAATGGAGTCAGGTATTGCTCTGGCACCCAATTTGTAAACTCTGCTACCACTATCACGATAGCGCCTATAATAATCCCCGCTAAACTAGAATTATGCTCATGGTCATCCTCTACTTGTTGTGCTTTTTTAGGTGCACGCACAAATGGTACCACTACTACGCCATCTTCCGTAGCATCGCACACCGCTTGGATTTGATCTCGTAACATATCTGTATCTTCTATACTAGAGGTAATGCGCAATTGCTGGGTGCCAAGCGTGAAAGTTGCTGCCGACACAGATTCTAGTTGATTTAATTTTGCTTCAATTACGCTAGCGCAATTGGCACAATTCAAATTTTGTAGCTTAAAAATGCGTTCCATAGTATCTCCTTATGAAATTATAATATGTAACCTTACTACTTACTTTACTGTTTGTTTTAACACCGCTTTAACACTTAAGTGTTTGTTTATATGTTATCGTCGTGCCAGTAGACCAACAGCAATTTTTTATTTGTTCCATTATCCCACAAATTTGATAGACTTGCAATATCACGCTACTCCTAATACTTTAGATATCTCTGCCTCTATATAAATACTATCCTATTTCTCCTTGACTTTGTCCCTCTGATAAGATGTAATATAAGTAAGAGAAAGAGCAGTACATGACACTAAGGAGGCCTACCATGATTCCTATCGATTCTGCTTTACATGGAGATGTAATCATCTACCAATCAGGAGAAGAAAATATTTCTACCAATGTTCTATTTAAAGACGAAACATTTTGGATGACGCAAAAGGATATGGCGACACTGTTTTGCGTCCAAGTGCCAGCCATTAACAAACATTTAAAAAATATTTTCGCTGAACAAGAACTATCTGAAGATTCAGTTATTTCCAAAATGGAAATAACTGCCAGAGATGGTAAAATCTATAGCACTAACTTCTACAACCTAGACGCCATCATCGCTGTTGGCTACCGCGTAAACTCAAAAGAGGCTACACAATTCCGCATCTGGGCTACAAAGGTATTGCGCGAGTATATTGTGAAAGGTTTTGCCCTCAACGACGATATGTTGAAGAATGGTACGCCTTTTGATCAAAACTATTTTAAAGAACTCCTACGCAGAGTCCAATCCATTCGAGCAAGCGAACGTCAAATCTATCAACAAATTACAGATATATTCGCAGAATGCTCCATTGACTACGATGTACAGGATCCTTTCACTCGTCAATTTTACGCTATGGTGCAAAACAAATTCCATTATGCCATCACCGGTAAAACTGCTGCGGAAATTATTTATGATACCGCTGACAGAGATAAACCACACATGGGATTACAAACTTGGAAAAGCTCCCCTCATGGGCGCATTCATAAATCCGATGTAACCATCGCAAAAAATTATTTAACCGCCGACGAAATACGAAAACTAGAACGAACTGTATCCTCCTTTTTTGACTATATCGAAGGCATCATCGAACGGAAACATACTTTCACCATGAAAGCCTTTGCTGAAAGCGTAGATAAATTCCTATCTTTCAACGAATATGAAGTGCTCACTAATAAAGGGCATATTTCAAAACTACAAGCTGATAAGAAAGCAGTTACTGAGTATAGAGAATTTAATCGTACGCAAAAAGTATTCTCTGATTTTGACAGAATCATACACAAGCAAAACGAGTAATATGGTGAGGGGCTCAAAAAGGTTGAGCAACGGTTAAGCAACCGTCTCGAAAATGCATGAAATTAGAGCAAATCAAAAATGAGAAAACCCCGTAAACACGTATGTTTACGGGGTTTATTATTTGCTTGAATTATTCAGCTGTGATTGTTGCTACTGGGCAAACGGATTCGCAAGAACCGCAATCAATGCAAGTTTCATTGATTTCGTATTTAACTTCGCCTTCAGCAATTGCTCCTACTGGACAAACAGAAGCACAAGAACCACATTTAATGCATGCATCACCAATAACGCGCATGAGACACCTCCATAAAAAAACAGAAATTCGCTAACTTTATGATTATCATTTAACTAAGGTACTTACCTTTTTTACATTCTCATTATTGCATGTTTTTTTAGTCTTGTCAAATATTTCTATATACTTTTTGTATCGAATTTTCACAAGTAATGTTGCATTTTTTATATCAACAAACCCATATATTCCGCTATTTGATAGAATTTATCATTTATATTTCATTATGTATACTAAAGAATAAGTATGTGCCCTATATTCTCAGTTAATTCTTCTCAATTTTATTTTTGAGAATAATTATATTATCATTTAAAATGATACAATTCCAACTATACATAATCTATCAATGTAACTGATTTGATTCGTACCCCATGACCCGTTGCTTGATCTTATACATTCGTACCCGTTGGTAATCGATTTCATCATGACACACCAAAGTTGCCACATCCACCTGCAAAATCTTGGCAATTAAATACAATACCTGCACCGATGTCCCTAGGGAACCTTTAGCACCTTCAATTTTTGCTAAATAACTTGGACTAATACCACATCGTTTAGATAACTCTTTTTGTGAAAGTCCCTGACAACGTCTAACCCAAGCAATTTTTCTACCTAAACAAATACAAAACTCTTCATACTCTGGCATAGATTCCATCGATTGTAAGTGAGTCCCCATATCTATACACCTCGTTTTCAAAAGTATACGACCGAACTGCTCTACTCACATTATATACAGGTGAAATTCATAAATCAAGAACATATCTGATACGCCGGTTTTATAAAATATCATTCTAAGATAATGAGACGGATGCTCCTCGACTTTCATCAGCCCCTGTATACACAAAATTATCTAATAAGTGCAACAAAGTCTGCAAATCATATCTATGAATATCATCATATTCAAGCTCCATCAAATATCGGTGCGTAGGATCAGCTTTCATAATCATATCCAAGGTAAACGTTACATATGGTCCATCCGGTGTAGGCTGTTCAAATCGCTCCCAGCGAGCCATTGTCATATCATCTCGAGATAATGCCCCCACTTCTACTACTGTGAACTCTTTAAAAACTTCGGGACTGTTTCGACGCAACACTTCCATATAGTCCGCATCCGTCATTCCTTGAATTGGTGTGTCATACCATGTAGTATTCCACTGTTCCTGAGATTCCCCTTTCGGTGCTACATTATCTATACGAGTTACCGTCATATTTACATCTTTGTCTAAATGCAACAGAACTCCTACTGTATGTCCCTTACCTTTAAGTTCCGTCGTATCAATCCATACCATAGTTTGTATTGCCCAAGGAATCGCAAAGCGAAAATGCCCCTCACGACTATTGATGTACGTATAGTGTGGTATATTTTCTGCTTCTTTATTGCTTTTTATTAGGCTATTTTTTGAATAGTGGTCTTCTATATAAAATGGTATTCCTTTTTTCATTCTTCCCTGGTCTATGAAAGTAACTATAGGCTGTACCTGTATATCATTTGCTAGACTTATGGTGCCTATGAAAGTTGCAATCGCTATACCACAGGCTAAGGCTTTCCAAAACATCTTAACCATTGTTGCATCATTCCTTCCTCTTTTTCTCTTCCTAGTAATGTTCCCCTTTAGTCTATACCAATTTTCACCAACTATTTTCGCTAACTCATTCTTTCTCCAACTCTATTCGACCAGACCGTTCGATGCTGACCTTCGTTTTGCTCGTATCATCCCACGTGGATTGAGATGTAATCCCTTCATTGGTAATTCTTAATTCCTGTTCCTTGCGCATGGATGACTTGTTTTGGCTTAACTCTTGATGGTATAGATTTTCAAGGTCCGTTACGTCCTTCGTTTCCATCGACATGTTTGGCATCAGAACAGATGGCAGGTTATACCCTTCGTCTGCTTGTAAAGTGGCACTCCCCTCTTGAGTCTGTTGCTTTTCATTTTGCTGAGCATCTGCATCACTTTCATCTGGCAAATACTCCAGAATATCCACCAAGTATTTCAATGATTCTATACTATGCTTTTGGATATCATCATAGGTGAAAGTAATTACATACCGATGCGTAGGGTCTTCTTTTAAAATCATATCCACTGTGAAACGCACCTTCGGTCCTTCCGGTGTCATTTGTACAGACCGGTCCCAACGAGCAGCCGTCATCTCTTCTCTCCACAACAAGCCACCTTCAAGCTGTGTATATTTTTCAGATAAATGCGGATCTTCACGTCGCCATATTGCCATATACTCCTTATCCGTCATCCCTTGGATTGGTTTGTCATACCAAGTTGTATTCCATCGTTCCTGAGAAACACCTTGCGTTGGCTTGTTATCTCGTCTCGTGATCATCATAGTCGTATTCTCGTCAAAATCTAGCAAGAAACCCTCTATATGTCCGCTATCTGTGGGAACAACCTTATCAATCCAATGAATATCTTTCACAGCACCATACATATTCACCCGAAAATGAGCTGGTCGGTGGCTAATATAGAGCCCCCTCTTCTCTGGTGCAGCATTCTCCTTTTGTAATACGAAGTATTCCCCATCTATTCCTTGAGCATCTACTGTTTGTACACTATCTAACTCCTTTGTGAAAGTCCTCACCGGTGTTCCCTCTATAGTATACGCCATACCTACAAAACCGGTGAAAGTAACCATCGCCATGCCACATGCCACAGATTTCCACCACGTATTTTTAACTAGTTTACTTTTCATTCGTTGATTTCCTTTCTTACTAATTCCTTTATACACCCTATGCAATTTCTATATATGTCTATAGTTGACTCCATCTCGATATCTAGATAACCACCTAATAGGTTATTACCGTATCATCGTGTTTTTATCTAATATAACTATATATCTAGTATACCATAGCTTGCATTGTATATACCCAAACTGCCATTCATGCATATCGGCACTGGTTCCGACGATACTCTCATAATCACTATATAAATATACTTAGGAGTGACTATCATCATAGATATTGTAGAATATAGTATAAAATCATATATGATAAAACCCTAACATATAGGAACATTGGCGTCTTTAATCAACTTTCCACTATTACATTGGTCATAATTCTTATCACACCCTATCTAAAGATTATTTTGTCCCATAACCATAAAACGTGTTCATTACTATCCGCACAACAAAAAAGAGAACCCACTACTGTGAGTTCCCCTATATAGTATTATGTAATTCTATATCTTATAGTTTATCCAATGCTTGCGCTAAGTCAGCAATGATATCCTCAACATTTTCGATACCGATGGATACACGTAATTGTTCTGGTTTTACACCTGCTGTCAATTGTTCCTCAGGGCTCAATTGGGCATGTGTTGTACTTGCTGGATGGATAACCAAGGATTTAGCGTCCGCCACGTTTGCAAGGTTAGAGAAGATTTCAAGAGCGTCAACAAATTTGATACCTTCCTCTTTGCCACCTTTCACACCGAATGTGAACACTGCGCCAACACCATTTGGGAAATATTTGTCAGCCAACGCTTTGTATGGGCTGTTTGGTAATTCAGGATAATTTACATAAGCGATTTTTGGATGGTTAACCAAGAAATCTACTACTTTGCGAGTATTTTCTACATGACGTTCCACACGCAAGGATAAAGTTTCAATGCCTTGAATAATCAACCATGCTGCTAGTGGAGTAATAGCTGCCCCAGTGTCACGCAATAATTGAGCACGTACTTTCACTGTGAAAGGAATTGGAAGATCGCCGTATACTAAACCATTGTAATGTACGTCACCTTCTACAAAACCAGGATAACGACCACTTGCTTTGTAGTCGAACTTGCCACTTTCAACGATTACACCCGCGATAGTAGTACCATGACCACCTAAGTATTTAGTAGCGGAGTGAACCACTACGTCTGCGCCATGCTCAAATGGACGGAACAAGTATGGAGTACCGAATGTATTGTCCACGATTACGATAATACCGTGTGCATGAGCAATCTCAGCGATAGCTTCCAAGTCCACAAGGTTTGCCCCTGGGTTACCAACGGATTCTACATACACAGCTTTTGTGTTGTCATCGATGGCCGCTTTGAACTCGTCTAAATTATCTGGATTTACAAATTTTGTAGTAATTCCGAAACGTGGTAATGTAGCGCTGAATAAGTTGTAAGTACCACCGTATAATGTGGAAGCTGCTACAATGTTGTCACCAGCAGAGGCTACGTTTTGGATGGCGTATGTAATCGCTGCGGATCCAGATGCTACAGCAATCGCACCAGCACCACCTTCTAAAGCCGCTACACGGCCTTCTAATACGTCTTGTGTAGGGTTACCTAAACGAGTGTAGATAGGGCCTGCATCAGTTAAGGCGAAACGACCTGCTGCTTGTTCTGCATCTTTAAATACATAAGACGTTGTTTGATAAATTGGCACCGCACGGGAACCTGTTGCGTCCACTGTATGACCTGCATGTAATTGTAATGTTTCAAATTTGTAATTGCTCATGTTACTTTCCTCACTATTCTTAAATCTTTACTATCTATTAACTAGGATTAAATTACCCAGTCTTGTATATATGTTTCTTCAATCGGTCTCGATTGTAATTCACTGACCTCATATGGTGTTTCTTGGTACACATAATAATTTAACCAGTTTGTATAAAGTATGGTCGATGCCGACCGCCATCGTATCATCGGCGTCTTAGTAGGGTCATCTCCAGGGAAATAATTTTCTGGAATCTCAATCTCTAACCCTTGCTTTCTATCCCGATCATACTCTTGGTATAAGGTATCTCTATCATATTCAGGATGTCCAAAGATAAACACATGTTTATTATCATAGGACCTGGCAATACCAACACCTGTCTTATCCGCGCGGACTAGCACTTCTAACTGAGGGTGAGCGTTGATTTCGCTTTCACTCACCGTCGTATGCCGTGAATGAGGCATATAGAAGAGTTCATCTAGACCACGCATAAGCATGGGCTTACTATTCTGCACTTCTTGTTCATAGACACCGAACAACTTGGTAGGTAAATCTTCCTTGTGGATACCAAAATGCTTATAAATCCCTGCTTGGGCTCCCCAACAAATGTAGAGGGTCGAACACACATGGGTTTTGCTCCATTCCATAATCTCTGAAAGCTCATCCCAGTAGCTCACTTCCTCAAAGGGCATTTGCTCTACCGGAGCACCTGTGATAATCAAGCCATCAAAATATTGATGCTTGATTTCCTCGAAAGTCCTGTAAAAGGTTTCCAAGTATTCTTGACTTGTATGACTCGCTGTATAAGACGCCGTATAAAGAAAGGTGACCTTTGTTTGTAACGGTGTGTTACTCAAAGCACGAAGCAGTTGAATTTCCGTCGTTTCTTTCCGCGGCATCAAGTTCACCACCACTAAATGTAGGGGACGAATATCTTGCGACTCTGCTCGCTCCGAATCCATGACGAATATATTCTCTTCTGAAAGTTTCCCTATGGCTGGTAATCCTTTCACTACTCGTATAGGCAATCCATTCACCTCTCTTTCTAGTAAAACCTATCGATTAACGATGAATTAAGTATACTAGGATGTCCATCATATGTCAACAATATACGCACATTTATCCTTATACAGGATACATATTATTATATATAGGATTAAACTATAACAAACTTATTTATTCTTCTTTTTATAAATACCGCTCTCCCCATCACCTTATTATAAATACTATGCATATCCCTCTTTGTTTCTACTCCCTTTATATCAATTCATCATATATACAGACTATTGCCTTTATTTTTAATGACTTTTCCTTCTTTTTGATTTATAATCTTATTAAATAACATCATGCAATTCTAGGATTACACCTTTTATGCTTACTTGTATACATAGGAATATACCAAATACACAAGTACATAGGCTTCATAACTTTTCATTTAAGAGTACCATAGATTTATCCTTACTAGTATTTAGCAATAAATATCAATCTGTAGTATAACATTTTAAATGATCTAAACTAAATAAGGGAGGTAACTATGAAAACATCTATAGTTGCAAATCAGCTCAAAGATGTATATCCAGACTGCATTGAAAATGCCTATACCGACGAGGAGCTAGTAGCATTAGCACAAGCTGGGCAAGCCTCAGCACGTCTCATATTGTGTCGCCGATACATCCCTCTTATTATGAGATATTCCCATGTAAGTCAACTACACAGTGTACAACATGATCTAGAAGCCACCTTGTGGGAGTCTTTTTTAAAGGCGATACGATTATATAACCTAAATGGTACAGTACCATTTGCTGGCTTTGCCAAATCAAAAGTTCATTATGCAGAAATGAATTTCTACCGTAACCATGTGCAACAATGGAATCACGAATCAATGCTTATCGAAAGCGAGGAGGATGTCAATCCCATACTACAAGTTCCTGCTCTCAATAATACGGAACAAGAAGCCCTCCAGCATCTTCAAATATCGGCCTTATACAAGGCCCTAACAGATATGAATCCTGTCTACGCTAACTTATTAAAGCAAATTCTATTTCAAGGGCTCTCTATCAGTGATATTGCTAAATCATATGGAATGACTCGACAAGCCATGCACAAGAAATATAAAAAAGCAATCACTTTACTCCGGCAAGAGCTAAAATCCTCGAAGTAGTAGCATTTACACACTATAAGTAAGAAGCCAGCATAAAAGATCCTATACATATTAAGCACTCTACCTACCATGTTAGAGAGTCAACCATGTTCTTCCATACTACATAGAACTATAACAAAAGACATGCACATACAATAGAGGAAAGTTGATTTAAAACATTCAACTTTCCTCTATTCTGTATGTCCTATTCTATATGCTATTTCTACTATTTCCATAACAAGTGCATAACAATAGCCACCTTGCCTATATTAACAAGGTGGCCACGGTAATTCCTGGTACTAAGTTCCAATTATATTATATTTTGTATTACTCTGATTAAAAATGATGATTTCTGTCTAAAGGATCTATCTCACCTTATCGTTTACACCATTTTACAATCCATAGAGCAACTTTAACAATTCGTAGCGCTTTTTCTAGCGTATTCATCTTACGCCTCCATCGCGATAGCGTTATTACGAACTACTCCTACTAACGGGTATGCATATAATTTACCTAATGCATCAGCTACAGCTTTTAAATCTTCATCTGTTGCTGCTTCATTTACGTAGGCAAAATTTGCAACTTTCACATTATGCGCACCTTCACCTTTTTTAAATTGCAATTGTAATTTGGTAATCATTGTTTTTGTCATACCTTATCTCCTCCTTATTCTACCACTGTAGATTCTGTGGTTACTAATGTACCATATTGAAAGCTAGTTAAACGTTGATCTTTACGTCCACGAAGTACATCTTTTTCCACCAGGAGCTGACCCACTGTTTCAAGCTCAGCTTTGGTAACACCTTCTTTAGGAAAGGCTACAACGATATTTACTTCTTCTTTAGATGTGTCCATAAAGACTAAATGCAATTCTTTCTTTACCATTTTACTTGTTGCCATATTCTTCTCCTTTCTTAGTACCAAGTCCTTACACTTAGATACATTCAAAAAAAGAAGACCTGTCAACCTTAAAACAATAATCTAGTGAAAGTCTACAAAATAATAATATAGTTATAATCTATAAGATTTAACACGTTATTTTTATTTTACTTATTCCTATTATTTTGATATACTATTATTGTCGATGTGATACTCGACAGGAACTATGAAACCTCATATGTTCCAGCCTTTCAAACTACTTACATATGTGATAACGGTGACTTCCCATACACACCTATAGTTATCACAAACAAGCCACCTACTCGGCCCCATACGAGTCAGGTGGCTTTCACCTTATTCCCATCTTTTAGTATTATACTAATACTATAGATAACAAGATATCTCTACATTGTACATCGCCTGTAAAGGGCCCTATACATATACAAAATGACAATGTATTCTTATCTATCCAAAACTATAGAAGATTATGGATTGATATTATATAAAAAGGAGTGATACTATGAAGCGTACCATATATTTAGGTGGCGGTTGTTTTTGGGGTGTTGAAAGCTACTTTCAACGTATTCCTGGCATTGTAGATACTGAGGTAGGCTATAGCAATGGCGCTCATCCGAATCCATGTTATGAGGAGGTATGTCGTGGCAGTGGTCATGTGGAAACTGTGAAAGTTACCTATGATACATCTGTCATTTCTCTCCCTAAAATCCTACAGTATTTTTTGCGTATTATCGATCCTTTTAGTATCAATAAACAAGGTAATGATGTGGGCGTACAATATCGCAGTGGCGTCTATTACGAAAATCCAGAGGATAGAGCAGTTATCAATTCTACCTTAGAACGCACCAATGGCCACTATAAAGAGCCGTTCGCCATCGAAGTGTTACCATTGCAGTCATTTTATCTAGCAGAAGAGTATCATCAAGACTATTTAGATAAAAATCCGAATGGCTATTGCCATATTAATGTGTCAAAAGCCTATGAACCTCTGATTGATGAAAGTGATTATGAACGCAAACCCGATGCTGTTTTACAAGAAGAACTGAGCGACTTAGCCTACTCTGTCACACAGCATAGTGCCACAGAACGCCCTTTCTCTCATGGGTATACCGATGAATTTCGCCCTGGTATCTATGTTGATATTACCTCTGGAGAACCTCTGTTTATCTCTGCACAAAAGTTTAACTCCGGTTGTGGCTGGCCGAGCTTTGCACAACCGATCAACAGCGATGTCATTCGTTACTATCCAGATGACAGCTTAGGTCATCGCCGTATCGAAGTGCGTAGCCGCATCGGAGATGCTCACTTAGGACATGTCTTTGAAGACGGCCCTCAGTCCATGGGAGGTCTCCGGTATTGCATCAACGGCGCTGCCTTACGGTTTATCCCTTTAGAAGACTTGGAAGCAGAAGGATATGGTGCCTTACGTAAATTCGTAGAAAGTAGCGAAGCTCTATCTCAAGATTCTTAAAATATTAGCATGCAATAATATTGCCTATCTTTAAGCTCACGTTCATGACTACAGTTCATCGCAACTGACAACACAAAAAGACTGTAAACACAGGGCTATGTTCCCAAGTATTTACAGTCTTTTATTATTATATAGTAAGTACTCCCTATAGATTATGCATATACTATTGTAGCTCCGTAAAGTCTGTATCTTACAAGTTCAGAAGATTAGACTTGCCAAGAAATCCACGCAATGGTATCCATTGTGTGGTTTTTTAATATTCCATCTACGGCTTTCGCAGATAAGAACTCTCGTATTTCTTGTTTAATCACTTCCAAATCGCCACCTACCTTTCGTTGCACGCGAATACAAAAATAATCCACTGCTTCATCGACAGTTAAGGTTTCTACTTCTTCTACTGTTTTGTAGGTGATTTTTACATCTTTTCCAATTTCGTTAATTATACTCAAGCAATCTTGTAGCATGGATTCCCATGGGCTTCCGCTTACACCATATCGCTCAGTGTAGATAGCATCTAAATATTCATCTTTTCGATCCGCAAACATAATGCATAAACAATTCTTACGGCTAGCTCGATGCAAGGCATGTAGGTTCGCTGTATCCGACATAATAGGGCAGAAAATGCTGTACACTAAATCGAACTTCTTATCCCACCCCAAGGCTTGTCGAGCCTCTTCGGACCATGGTCCGAGCCATAAATCCAATGAAAGTCCTTCACTCTCACTAATTGCTTTACCACCTTCTAGCATGCCTGTAGAAAGGTCTACTCCCGTTACTCTCACCCCATTACGAGCGAGTCCCATGGCATAGTCACCAGTACCACAGCCTACATCAAGGGCCGTTTCTCCCTCCACAGGGTGGATTCCCAGCTCTTGCAGACGGGCTACAAAATCCGTTACTTGCGCTACCCGATCCTCCCGTTTATGCATATTCACGAAAAACTTGGATGTTTGATTCCAAGATTGTTGTTCCTCTTGCCAGCCCTCCATAGAAACGGGCATTGTCGTGATTGTACTCATGAAAACCTCCTTGTGTCTAGCAATAGTATTTACTTAGATATAATCTACATAGATATAATTTACATGTATATGGCTACTATTATTATATATGATATTCCTTAAATTATACATGATAAATATTATCAGTTCACTATATTATACGTAAATACCTTTACATTTACTGTATCTATAGCAACAAAATCAGAAGCTTTTACCAAATCATTTTGTCCTACTTCAAAGTTTTTAAACAACTTTAAAATTCAATGAAACAAGTAATTAAGTAGGATCATCATGATTAAAACCAACTCATTTTGTCCTATAACCCGCAAGATATCTATATAAGGATTGTTAGAATACAAAAAAGCGACCTTACGGTCGCTTTTCGTATTTAGAATCTACGATTCAATTATGCTTCGATAGCTGTAACAACACCAGCGCCTACTGTATGGCCACCTTCACGGATCGCGAAACGTAAACCTTCTTCAATAGCGATTGGAGTGATAAGTTCGATGTTCATAGTGATGTTATCACCAGGCATACACATTTCTGTACCTTCTGGTAAGTTGATAACGCCAGTTACGTCAGTTGTACGGAAGTAGAATTGTGGACGGTAGT
>CAUQIT010000004.1:0-105916 GCA_963518505.1 uncultured Veillonella sp.
GCGTAAGATTTTGGAGCCCCAAAGGGGCGCACAAAATCCACAGCTAGGAACAAATAGGATGTCGTAACTAATATGACTATATCTGTAATCTTTTTATCTTAATATACCTAAACTCTATAATTGTATAACATATATATACTATCTCTTTATGAGATAGTTTTTTATATTTTTTGTCCCATTATATACAAAAATGTCCCACATTGTAGTATAATATAAACAATATAAACAATATAAATAATAGGAGGGACCGGTAATGAAGAAAAAGAATATACTTAATTTAATAAAATACCATGTAGAGAAGAATGATAGTGCATTTAGAAATGAGAGTATTTCTATTGCTAGATATTTTGATAGTATTGGGGATCAGGATTTAGCTGAATATATCTTAGGTTTACTATCTGAATTACCTCAATTTAGCCCTCAGAGTATAGAAGTTAATAGTGAATTTTTAGAACAATTAGATACGACGAAATTGGAGGCCTTACATTTACCAATAGAGATTATGAATGATGTAAAAGGTATCATTAATGCAGTAGGGCATAATGTAGGGATAAATAAATTTCTTTTTGAAGGGTATCCAGGTAGTGGTAAAACTGAGGCAGCCAAACAAGTAGCAAGATTATTAAATCGAAACTTATATAGAGTAGATTTGGAAAGTCTGATTGATAGTAAATTAGGTAAAACAAATAAAAATATTATTCAAGTTTTTGATGAAATTCATGCTCTTCCTAATGCTAGTCAAGCTGTGATACTATTTGATGAAATTGATATCATTGCACTTGATCGAGTAAACTCTAACGATGTTAGAGAAATGGGGCGAGTTACGTCAACTATATTACGAGAATTAGATAGATTATCCGAAAATAATAAGGATATTATTTTAATTGCCACAACAAATCTATTTAATAATTTTGATAAAGCTTTACTTAGACGCTTTGATGCTACTATAAACTTTAATCGATATACAAAGGAAGATTTAATTGAAATAAGTGAATTTTATTTCTCCTCTTTTATTAAAAATTTTAAAGGGATCACTAAAGATATTCGACTATTACGTAAAATTTTAAAAGTAAGTGAAACATTACCATATCCGGGTGAACTTAAAAATATTATAAAAACATCTATTGCATTTAGTGATGTATCATCAGAATATGATTATTTAAAGCGATTATATAATGCCTTAATCGGAAAACTAGATTATAAAGATGTCTCAGACTTATATCTGGAAGGATTTACTGTACGTGAAATTGAAAAACTGAAAGGAGAGTCTAAAAGCACTGTATCTAGGAAACTACAAAAGGAGGTAGTATAGTGTGAATTATGTTCTGGAGTTAAAGAATAAACGATTTATACAAGCAGATAAGAAAAATATAGGTGGCGGAATTACTATGAATAGTAAAGTAGATGTTACCGTCACACAGTTAGATACTTTGATAAAGCAATTAAGTTCTATTCAAGAATTTTGGAAGAGAGAACATAAACTATTTGCAGGTCTTTTGGTAAGTGTTCATTATAATAAAATTGCGGCAAAAAGTAATCGTATTTCTGGATTATTTAAAGGTACAGATTCTAATAATGCCGTAGTAGGAGCTAAGTTTAGTGATGATAAGTCTAAACATATCATCACGTATTTTTTAGAAGATAAGGATCTTACTAAAAGTATCGAATTACTTTTACAAGTAAAAGTAATTTTAAATGAAGTATATACTGGAAGAATGAATAAAAATATATTAGAGAATGCCGAAAAAGTGCATTCAAATATTTTTAAAAATTATCCGATTAGTATGTCTGTATTTAAAAGCGTGATTTCTGATGTTTCCTATATTGAATCGTTTGAAGTCGACCAACCAAAGTTAGTCAAAAGTCAAAGTATTGTTACTTTATATGATGTAAAAAAAGATATCAATGTATTGTTAGATGAAATAGGAATAGACCCTTTACATGTGACTATGTTAGATGATCAAACTATATATTTAACGGATACGCAAGTGCAAGTTTTATTTGAAAATGCAGCGTATTTAGTTGCAATGGCTACTGTTGATATATCTCAATTGCCACCAGATGAATTTATAGATACATATGAAAGTTATAGGGTTACTATTCCAGAACCAACAATTGAGCCAACAATAGGAGTCATCGATACATTATTTGATGAAAGGGTATATTTTTCTGAGTGGGTAGAATATCATGATATGGTTTCTAGCGATATAGAGAAATCATCACATGACTATAATCATGGAACAGCGGTATCATCTATTATTGTAGATGGGCCCAGATTAAATCCGTGGTTAGATGATGGTTGTGGTCGGTTTAGAGTTTGTCATTTTGGCGTGGCTGTAGGGAAAAGTTTTTCATCATATACTATCATTAAAAATATAAAGAAAATAATAGCTAACAATAGAGATATAAAGGTATGGAATATCTCTTTAGGGAGTAGTTATGAAATTAATGACAACTTTATATCAGTGGAAGCTGCTACATTAGATAGGATTCAGTTTGAAGAAGATGTCATCTTTGTGGTAGCGGGCACAAATAAGTCTAGCACGGATGTTATGAAAATAGGTGCTCCAGCTGACTCAATTAATAGTGTTGTTGTAAATGCAGTTACTAAGGAGGGACTATCTACAGCCTATACAAGAAGAGGGCCTGTATTGTCTTTTTTTGCTAAACCTGATGTAAGTTACTATGGTGGTAGTAAAGGTGATTATATCCAAGTATGTGAACCAAATGGAGTTCATGGAGTTGCGGGTACATCGTATGCATCGCCTTGGATAGCTAGAAAACTTTCTTATTTAATCGATATACTAGGGTTACAGAAAGAAGTAGCGAAAGCATTACTTATCGATTCTGCGCGTGGGTGGAACGAAAATCTCGATCCTAATTTATTAGCTACTTATGGACATGGGATTGTACCAATTCATATTAACGATATTATTCAAACTAAAGACGATGAGATTAAATTTTTGGTATCGGACATTAGTGAAAAGTGGAATACCTATAATTATCACTTTCCAGTACCTCTTGAAGATGATAAATATCCGTACATTGCGAAAGCGACTATGTGCTATTTCCCACTATGTGATAGATTGCAGGGTGTTGATTATACTAATACAGAGCTTAACTTACATTTTGGAAGAATAGGCAATAATAAAAAAATTATAGATATAAAAGGTGATAAACAAAACTCAGATACTGTATTTGATGAGGGTATATCCTATCTGAATGAGAAAGAAGCTAGAAAACAGTTTAGAAAATGGGATAATGTTAAATATATTTCTGAAAGCATCACAAAACGCATGAGAGCAAAGACTTCCTATGAGTATAAAAACTGGGGTATGGAAATTAAGACGAACAATCGATTAGATCCTAAAGATGGAATTGGAGTACGATTTGGTGTTGTAGTGACATTAAAAGAAATAAATGGAGTTAATCGCATTGATGAGTTCATTCGTAACTGTACATTAAACGGGTGGAATGTGAATAAAATAGATGTGAAGAATCGAGTTAGTATCCATCAGAAGATGAATGAAGAGATTGAGTTTGAGTGATTGTAAGATAAAAAACATTGAAGTATTTTCTTTTATGTAAGGTAAGTCTTATACTATGTAATTTGATAGAATTAGATGAGAGGATTAGATGGCTGATATTAATAAATTTAATACATTAAATTCTATAATACTTGATGAAATTAATTCTGTATATATAGAATCACTAGATTATGCACTTTTAGAGGATGATATTAAGAATTTTGCTATAGCTGGCAAATATGGTGCAGGTAAGAGTACAATATGGAATAGCTATAAAAAAGAACGATTACAAAATAATAAAATTTCAGGAAAAATAAAAAGTAAACTTAATAATATTATAACTATTTCTTTAGGAAAGTATGTAGATACAACAGAAAAGTCTGATAATAGTGATATCATATTAGAAAGCAGAGTTGAAAGACAAATAATAAATCAGATATTAGCTCAAATAGATGATAAAAGTAGTAATCAATGTAAATACAGATTTAAAGTTACTCGGGAGTTGAGTGAGATATATAAAACAATAATTTCTTTATCTATTATTGTTTCAGTGATTTATTTTTTTATTATTAAAGAGGATATATTTCTCTACTTAACAACCACTGCGAAATTGATATCGTATTTAATATGTTTTATGTGTTTTTTATTTGGGGTAGTACTTCTTATATATGAGCTTTTAAAAAATAGAAATATTACCTTTTCTAGTATAAATTTTCAGGGGGTTGAGGCAAAATTTGATAATAATAACCTAGATGAAACTATTTTAGAAAGAGATATAAAAGAAATAGTACTCCTTCTGTATAGTTCAAAAGTTGAAGTTGTAGTTTTTGAAGATTTAGATAGATATGATAACCTTGATTTATTTACTAGACTAAGAGAACTAAACTATTTACTCAATTCTTTTATTATCAATAATAAGGAAGATAGAATTGTTAAGTTTGTATATATGATAAAGGATAGCCTATTTATTTCTAAAAATAGAACAAAATTTTTTGATTTTATAATTCCTATTGTTCCTATCGTTGACTCTAAAACATCAGAAAGTCATTTATTTAATCTATTTAAAAAAATAGAAGATGCACCTAATAAAGAATTTCTATTCAAGATTTCTTTATATATTGATGATATGCGACTTTTAAAAAATATAGTAAATGAATATATAATATATTCGAAAATTATACCATTAAGTGAACTAAATTTAGATAAAGATATATTATTTTCTTTAATGGCAATAAAAAATATATTTCCGAAAGAATTTGAATTATTGCAAGAAGATAAAGGATATATCGTAGATGTTTTGACACAACTAAAATCTGTCAAGAATTTATTAATATATAAATTCAAAGAGAAAATAGATAGCTTAGGAAAAGAAATAGAATGTTTAAAAAGCACTATTATTAAGAACGAGATTGATGAGTTAAGTTTGTTAATTCCAACACATATTGCAGTAATTTCTGGAAGTAATAAACAAAGTTGGGCTCAATTTTTGACAGAATGGAATAAGGAACCTGAAAAATATTATAATATTAACGAATATAATAGTAGTATTCATAACTATAATTATAAACTATTTTTAGAACGTTATATTTTTAGTAATACTGAAAACACTGAAAGATTAAATAAATTACCTACAAATTTAGATATTAAAAGTCAAATACAAAAGTTAGAGTTACAGATACAAAAAACTTTAAAAGAGAGGGAGCAGGTGTACCAATATAATATAAAAAAAATAATAGCATCATTAACTTCGGAAGAAGTAGATACTTTGTTTTCAGAAATAAAATCAGATATAAAGGAAAATTATTATTTTCCTTTGATTAGATTTTTAATTCTTAATAATTATATAAATGAAAGTTATTACTACTATAAAGGGTATTATAACGTCAATAATACAGGTATCATAAGCGTAAATGATATTATATACATGAAAGGATTATTTGAAGATAAAAAAATAGATGTCTTATTTAAAATTGACAATCCTAGAGAAGTAATAGCTAGATTGCATGAAGATGATTTTAAGCGTGGTAATTTTTTAAACAAGTATATCTTTGAGGCATGTTTGATTGATAATAAAAATAAGCATATCATATCAATGACAGCATCCGTAGATGAAAGAGACGATTATAAAACGTTAATTGTTGCATTAAAAAATATTAAAAGAAATCATGTTGAGAAGTATATTAATATATTAATAGAGAAATATGATAGTTGGATTATCAGAATTTTAAATGCTTGTATAGAGTGTGATGTCACTATTTTACATATTATATTAGTAACAATATTATCAAAGGAAAATATAAAAAAGGGATTACTAGATAGCTTTAAAACTTATATAGAAAGATATAATGAGCTAATCTTCGAAATTCCTAAAGGGTATACTGAGATTGTTATTATAAACTTACAAAAAGTAAATATTAAGTTTAATAGCCTTAAGGAGATATCTCATGCTAAAGAAATAATGATTCAGTTAGAAAAAATCAATGCGTATCAACTAAGTGTGACTAACGTTATTGAACTAGTAAAGAGCCTTTTGGGGAAATCTATAGAATATGGTAATTTATTAAATGAAGTGTTTACCTCTATAGAATTAGTTTCTACCAAGAAATATATAAAAGATAACTTTACCAATTTTATTCAACAATATATTTTAGAGTGCTCTGATGGAGAACAATTTATAAATAATGAGAATATAGTTTTAGAAATTTTAAATTCAGATATACTAGAACGTGAAAAAATATTTTATATAAGTCATAATCAAATAACTATTTCAAACTTAGCAAATCTAAAAAAATGTTTAAAAAATATAAGTATTCTCCATAGTCTATTAATCAATAATACAATAAGATTTTCCACAGAAAACCTATTAATTTTATGGAACTCAATGAATCGAATGCGGTATGACCTAATTACTTATATTAACAGGAATTTAAATACTGAGAATGCAGAAGGAATTCTTCATAATAATATAGATATTTGTAATCAATTGATTAACTCATCAATTCTCGATTTTGAATTGTTTAAAGTTGTAATTAAATTTGTTAACTATAAAATTAAAAAAATTAATAGAAACTTAAGTGTGGAGTCACTTAATTTACTTATAGAGAATAGTTTGATAGAAATAACTGAACATAATATAAAAAGTTTCGTGGATCGTAAGTATGAAGATCAAATTATTAAACTTCTAGAAATAACATCAAAAACATATGAAAAAAACTTTATATCTATGTTAGTAGATATGGATATATCTGATGAGTTAGTATATAGGATAATTAATAGTAACCTTTCACAAGAGAGCATAAAGATTTTAATAGATTTTTTAGGAGATCGAGTTTTAGTAAAAAAAATAAGGGTTTGTAGATCTGATATATTAAAGATTATTATTGATCAAGGCTTATCAGATGAAAATATCAAATATATAATAGATATTTTTGATCATATTAATTTGAAAAGAGATTTTATTCAATATTTGGTAGATTCGAAAAAACTTGATAGTTATAAAGATGTTATTAGTGAAAATATATTAATATATATTTTGAAGTTAGAGGATATTGATGTGGATATAAAGGTAGACTTAATTATAAATAAGATTTTGCATAGAGTACCAATAGATAGTATTAAAAAATATATATTAAAGGTACCTGAAATTGAAGAGCTTGCTACTGTTTGGGAACAAAAATATCCACTGCTAGATAATGAGCAAAAGAAACGTGTAGCTAGTGCATTAGCTAATGTTAATATGATAAAATATCGGCAGGGGAAAAGTGAAAAACGAATTATGTGCTGTTAATTAAGATAATAGATTAGTGTGGAAGAAATGATAAACCTTAACTAGCTATCAAAGGATACGATCAGATTTTAAGACTGAAAGTTAAAATATAAATTATGATAAATTTAAAACCTTTTACAAAATGGACTGGTGGTAAGCGCCAGCTTTTACCAGTTATATTAGAAAAAAAACCAAAACAATTTAATACGTATTTTGAGCCATTTATTGGTGGTGGAGCTGTTTTATTTGAGTTACAACCAACTACTGCTATTATCAACGATTTTAATACAGAGTTAATTAATTGCTATCAAGTGATAAAAAATAATCCTAAAGAGTTAATCGCGTTATTATCTGAACATAGGGATAATAACAGCAAAGATTACTATTTAGAAGTAAGATCTTGGGATAGAGATAGTACATATGCTAACCTAAGTGATGTAGATCGGGCTGCAAGGATTATGTATATGCTAAGAGTTGATTTTAATGGATTGTACCGGGTTAATAGCAAAAATCAATTTAATGTGCCTTACGGAAGTTATAAGAATCCTAAAATTGTTGATGAGGATTTAATTTGTGATATAAGCTCTTACTTAAATAGTAATAATATTACAATTCTAGAAGGAGATTTCTATAAAGCCGTAGAATTAGTAAAAGAAGACGATTTTGTGTATTTTGACCCTCCATATATTCCATTAAATGAAACAAGCTCATTTACATCTTATACACATGAGGGTTTTTCTTATGAAGACCAAGTTAGATTAAGAGATACGGTAAAAGAATTAACTCATAGAGGCGCTTATGTTATGCTTTCAAATTCCGCAAGTGAGCTAACACAAGAGCTATATTCTGATTTTAATGTACACTTAATCGATGTAGTGAGAACTAATGGAGCTACACAAAAGAGCCGAGGAAAGATAAAGGAGATTTTAGTAACAAATTATGAACCATGATATATTCAAGGAGGAAAATATGATAACACCGTATTATCATAAAGAAAGCTCTATATTAATTTGTGAAAACACATTTTCTTTTTTAGAAAAAATGAAAGATAATAGTATCGATATGATTTTTGCGGATCCACCATATTTTTTAAGTAATGATGGTATTTCAAATTCTGGTGGACATGTTATATCAGTTAATAAAGGTGATTGGGATAAAATCAACTCTTTAGAAGATAAGCATCATTTTAATCGTACTTGGATTAGAATGTGTAAAAGAATCCTAAAGCCTAATGGTACCATATGGATTTCTGGAACGTATCATAATATCTATTCTGTAGGTATGGCCTTAGAGCAAGAAGGTTATAAAATTTTAAATAACATTACTTGGCAAAAAACAAATCCAGCTCCTAACCTATCCTGTCGATATTTTACACATTCTACTGAAACTTTATTATGGGCACGTAAAAATGATAAAAGAGCAAGACATTACTATAATTATGAGCTGATGAAGTCAATTAATTCAGGTAAACAAATGAAAGATGTATGGACAGGGCCATTGACAAAACTAGCTGAAAAATGGGCAGGAAAACATCCAACGCAAAAACCAGAGTATTTATTGGAAAGAATTATTTTGGCGAGCACAAAAGAGGGGGACTATATTTTAGATCCTTTTGTGGGTAGTGGCACTACTGGAGTAGTAGCAAAGCGTTTAGGTCGTCGATTCATTGGAATAGATGCAGAAAAAGAGTACTTAGATATAGCAATAAGAAGAATTGAGCATGAAGGAGAGAAAACGTGGTCTTAAGAAACTTTGATGAATGGTTAAATACCATGACGGATTCAGTAGCAAGTTGGACATATTATACAGATTTTGAAAAAGTGTATGAAAATGTCAATGATATTAAAATTCCATTATGCCTTTTGAATAGCTTAATAGGAAGTAAGAATATAAAACAAGATTTTTTAAAGTTATATAATGAGTATCCAGAAGTATTGCGTGCTGTGCCTATTATTATTGCTAAAAGACTTAAAGACATCGTTGTTGTAAAAGATCCAGAAAAAGATTTCTATTTTGACTTTAGAAAACATGATTATACACCTGAGGAATATTCTTTATTTATGGAGAAAACGGGAATATATGATTTACTAGAACATCATTTAGTTGCAAGTCTATTGGACTATGTAACTGGTGTAGAAGTAGGTATGGATACGAATGGACGTAAAAACAGAACTGGTCACTCAATGGAAGCTATTGTTCAGCAATACCTAGAGCAAGAAGGATATGTTATGGGAGAGACTATGTTTAAAGAAATCTATCAAAATGAAATTGAAGAACGCTTTAACGTTGACTTATCCGCTATTACTAATGAAGGAACAACTCAGAAACGATTTGATTATGTAATTAAATGTAATACAACAATATATTTAATTGAAGTTAACTTTTATGCTACGGGCGGGTCTAAGTTAAACGAAACAGCAAGATCGTACAAAATGATTACAGAAGAAACTAAGAATATTCCTAATGTAGAGTTTATGTGGTTTACCGATGGAAAAGGTTGGCATAAAGCTAAAAATAACTTACGGGAAACATTTGAGGTATTGCCTAACTTATATAATATTAATGATCTATCAAATGGGGTATTAAAAAATATTATTTAATATATTAGGAGTATATCCTTCTTTCCCCTACAGAAAGGACCACTATGGAACAACTTTCTCCTAATCAACATAACAAACAAAACACTGATACATATCAAGATGTAATTCACACTCCTCATCCTACTATTACGGGCAAAAATGATGATATAATGTTTCCACGTCCAGAGATATATCTAGCAGAGGTTGAATTTGGTAATTCCAGAGAAATAGGTACTTTCATTTGCGAAGATATAGACATATGGTATGGAGACTTTGTCTATGTAACAGGCCCTATGCAAGACAAAATTGGAACAGTGCGAGATGTGGACTATTTTTGTAAGATCCGACCTTCTAAATATGAACGGGTGATAGCAAAAGTTGATACATCCCTATATGGTGAATTTTCTCCTATAGAACACTTATGGGTGACTTTTCAACGTAACAGTATTGAAAAGGATAAAATGCGCCTTTGGTTTCTATCACCCTTATTTGATGGGCCTTGTGTTAGTAATAATGATGTGGTTCCATTTTCATTGTTCAAGTTAGATGCTTTCCCTATATCTTCTATTCGTGCAGAGCGTGGGGAAGGCTATTATGAAGACCATCGTGTGGTTTATCTCTCTATCGATAAGGGAGAAGGGTATGCCATTGTACAAGGTTCTGAGTACTATGAGGTTACTTTCATCTATGAAGATGAGGAAATAAAAATGATTGTATGTAATTGCTATTGTGAGGGCCATTGCAAACATGAATATGCTGTATTATTACAGTTGCAGGACTTAGTGGATAATTGGGCAGTAAACTTTGATGAAAATTACCCTAAACAGGAATATTTTGCAGCGATTGATAAAACGGTAGCTTGGAATATGAGTATTAGTCGTAGACAGAAAGAAATCATTAGATTAACAGAAGATTCCTATGAGGGACTTATTATATATGAAGATTAAGGAGGCCCCATGCAAGAACGTAAACTTTCATCGGAAATGAAATTCGATGGTAAATTGATTAAGGTAACTTATGATGTAGCAGAGGTCAATGGTAAGGAAGCTTGGCGTGAGGTGGTACATCATCCAGGGGCAAGTGCAGTGGTAGCCATTGATGAGGAAAATCGTATTATTATGGAAAAACAGTTCCGCTATGCATTGAACGATTATTTATTGGAAATCCCTGCGGGTAAATTAGATGCTGGTGAAGATCCTTTGGTATGTGCTAAACGTGAGCTAGAAGAAGAAACAGGTATTGTAGCTTCGGAATGGATTAGTCTTGGAACTATTGCAACATCTCCTGGTTTTTGTAATGAAGTCATTCATTTGTATGTAGCAAAAGGACTTTCCAAAGGGGAAATCCATTGGGATGAAGATGAATATGTGGAAGTAGAGCGCTATACGTTTGACGAATTGCTACAACGTATTAAGGAAGAGAAAATCAAAGATAGTAAATCTTTATCCGCGTTGTTATTAGCTATGCCGTATTTAAAATAATGAAAGAATGCCTAGGAGTCTAACTTCCTAGGCATAGATTGTTTACGAGTGTTTAACAAAGAGGAGGTCTCTATGTTTAAACGAATTATTACGATTGTCACAGATAGTGTAGGGATTGGACATAGTCCGGAAGCAGAACGTTTTGGAGATTTGGGTGCTAATACATTGGGCCATATTGAAGAGGCGGTAGGGCCTTTACAAATTCCGAATTTACGAAAATTAGGCATCGGTAAGATTGCAGATATCACACCGCAACAAGATACAGTAGTGGGTGCCTTTGGTCGCATGCATGAACAAAGTACAGGAAAAGACACCACCAGTGGTCATTGGGAAATGATGGGGCACCCTGTGAAAGTTCCTTTCCCAACCTTTTATGATGGGTTTCCACAGGAGTTGATGGATACTTTTACGAAGGAAACTGGCTATGGATTCCTAGGCAATGAAGCAGCATCGGGGACGGAAATCATTGAGCGCCTGGGGGAAGAGCATATGAGAACGGGGAAACCTATTGTGTATACGTCTGCCGACTCAGTGTTTCAAATCGCCGCTCATGAAAGCATCATACCTTTAGAGGACCTATACAAGATGTGCCAAATTACGCGGGAACGAGTATGTATTGGAGACTACTATGTAGGACGTATCATTGCTCGTCCCTTTGTGGGGGAGCCAGGTCATTTTGTGCGTACCTCAAATCGTCATGATTATAGTCGTTTACCGGAAGGTCGATTTGTATTACAAGCTCTACAAGATGCGAAAGTACCGACCATAGGAGTAGGTAAGATTGGGGATATTTACGCTCATATCGGTTTGGATCAATCCTATCCAACAAAATCTAATTCTCATGGCATGAATCTAGTAGCTGCCTTGTTAGGGCATAGTGCGGATGATACACATGGTACATGTAGTACACATAATACACATACTATGCATGATACATCGGATACTACGTTAGAAGGTAGATTTACTCATGGCTATATGATGGTCAATCTAGTAGAGTTCGATAGCTTGTATGGACATCGTCGTGATGTACAAGGCTATGGCCGTGAGCTAGAAATGTTCGACTATCAATTAGGGGGATTGCTAGAATTATTAACAGAAGGTGATTTGTTACTCATTACGGCAGACCATGGTAATGATCCGACTTGGAAGGGAACAGACCATACGCGGGAACTCGTGCCCCTCTTGGCGTATTCACCATCTTTCACAGGGGCTATTGATCTTGGAGATAGAAGGAGTTTTGCGGACATTGGACAAACCATATTGGAAAACTTTGGAGTTACTGAATCCTTTGTGGGGGAAAGTTTCTTATGTGAACTAGGAAACTAGTGGTTTTACTTACTTTATTGTAGAGTTAGGCGTATAATGAAAATAAGATACATGTGAAAATGAGGAGGTGATAAAATGTGTACTATAAATATAAGTAAAAATGAAGAGCTAAAAGCCCTTGTAAAATTGCTAACCGATGGAGCAGCAGATTCTATTTTTTTACAAGATGAGGATACAGTAGCAGAAATAAAACTAATAAAAGATGTACTACAACCGATACAGTTTGGATTAGGAAATGGATTGTTTAAGGCTCCAGAGAATATTCATGCGGACGATGAAGCGATTCAAGAAGTATTTAAGGAGTACACACGATGAACTATTATTAGGGTATAATGAACCCTGCGTTTTGTGGGTCTAAGTATACAGTACTATAATAAAATTAGACATAGCAAAAGAGGCTATCAGTACTGAAGAATATTCTTCCTGACTGATAGCCTCTTTTTTGAGTACATGTACCTTCAAAATCTTACGCGCGTGTAATTTTATCAGAACGAAGGCAGCGTGTGCAAACGTTAACTCGTTTAGTTTCGCCGTCTACAATTGCTCGTACTCTTTGGATGTTTGGTTTCCAAGTTCGTTTGGAACGGATATGGGAATGAGAAACATTCATACCCGTAGTAGTGGATTTACCACATACTTCGCAAAGGTTTGCCATTTGTTTCCACCTCCAAAGTGTTTACTACTAATATAACATATGTATTTTATCATAAAAGAGTATAGCAATGCAAGTACATTTCTTTTAGATAATATTATGCTAGCTTATTAACTATATACTAAAATAGTAAAATCTGTCAAATTTTCAAAATATGACTTGCGTTAATTTTAAACAATATGTATAATTTTGGTATGGAAGGACACTTTGTTATATAACCTAACTCACGTAACTCTTTTATACAAAGTGTCCTTCTTTTTTGCGCCTATTTTTAAGTGAGGTTCATATTGGATAGGTTCTCTATGGTATAATATAAAGAATCTAGTAATTACTATGTGTGGCAGTGTGTCATAGGATAGAAACATATATAGATACACACATAAATAGTTAGATGCAGTGATGGTGGTTATGACCGAGTATTAGTGAGTGCTTATCGTATGGCTGTTGTCTTGTATTAATCAATATAAATTAGTCATGTAGTATACTTTCAGAATTAAAAGAGTATAGGGTACATTCATAAATAACGACATAATGAAGGAAAGAGTACGGATAGAATATGAACGAACAATTGCAATCCATAAAGAGCGTGGGACCGCAACGAGTGAAACAATTGAATAAATTAGGAATCTATACGGTAACAGGCTTGTTGCATTATTTCCCGCGCACCTTTGAAGATAGACGCCAAGTGTATACGATCTGTGAAGCTCCTATAGGAGAGATGGTAGGTGTGACAGGGCAGGTAGTACGGGTCAGTGAAAAACGACCGAGACCGCGTATGCATATTCTAACGGTTACTCTATCTGATGGGATACGTCAATTAAACCTAACTTTTTTTAACCAAGCCTATAAGAAAAACTTTTATAAACCAGGTCAACATATCTATGCCTATGGGAAGATAGAACATGCCTATGGGACCTACCAAATGAATACACCACAAGTGGAACTGATAGAAGAAGGACAAGTCATAGAGCGTGGTATTGTACCTGTTTATGGCTTGACAGAAGGCATGAAACAATGGGGGATCAGATTGGCCATAAAAAACTGGTTTGACCATAATGGCACTTTAGAAGATGTGGTCCCTCAAGATGTGATGGGGGATAAATTTCCCATGAGCCGTTATGATGCCTTTCGGGAGATGCATTTTCCTACATCTTGGGAACGGTATCAAGAGGCACGCAAACAATTAGCTTATGAAGAACTATGGATTATGCAAATGGGGCTATTACTCCTTCGTGCCCATGAACAGGGGCAAGGGGGATTCCCTATGACCAAAAATGGATCTTTAGTGGAGCGAATTAGAAAAGGCTTACCATTTACTTTGACTGGGGATCAAGAGAAAGCATTAGGAGAGATTGCTAAGGATATGGAACAGTCCCAAGCTATGCAGCGGTTAGTGCAAGGTGATGTAGGTTCTGGTAAAACGGTGGTAGCGGCTTTGGCGTTAGCGAAAGCAGTAGAAAACGGATTTCAAGGGGCGATTATGGCACCGACAGAAATTTTGGCAACACAACATTTTGAAAGCTTTCAGGAGCTCTTTCAAGATGCACCGATACGAATGGTATTGTTGACGGGTTCAACGAAGAAAAAGCAAGATCTCTATGATGCCTTAGAACGAGGAGACATCGATGTCATAGTAGGCACTCATGCGTTAATTCAAGACAAGGTAGTGTTTCATCAACTAGGACTGATTGTAGTGGATGAACAACATCGATTTGGTGTAGAGCAACGGGCGAAATTACAACGAAAAGGAGATCACCCTCATGTGTTAATCATGACGGCGACGCCGATACCACGGACGATGACCTTATCCATTTATGGAGATTTGGAAGTTTCTTTGATTAAGGAAATGCCCCCAGGTCGTAAGCCAGTGAAAACCTACGCTGTAGATTCGTCTTACAAGGAACGGCTGCTACATTTTTTTGAAAAAGAAATGCAAGCGGGTCGTCAGGTCTATGCAGTGTGCCCATTAGTGGAAGAGTCTGAAAAAATGGATTTACAAGCGGCAGAACAAATTGCCTATGAATATAAAGAATATTTTGAGCCACACTATCGTGTAGGACTGGTGCATGGTCGCATGCGTCCAAAGGAAAAAGAAGAAATCATGGATGCTTTCTATTGTCAAGAGATTCATTTATTAGTATCGACTACAGTGATTGAGGTAGGCGTGAATGTGCCGAATGCGACGATTATGTGTATCCATAATGCGGAGCGGTTTGGTTTATCCCAGTTGCATCAATTGCGAGGTCGTGTAGGTCGTGGATCGGCACAGGCCTATTGTATTCTGATTAGTGATAGTAAAAACCCTGATAGCAAAACTCGACTTTCACTGATGGAACAAACGCAAGACGGATTTGAACTGGCAGAACAAGACTTGCTCATTCGTGGCACAGGGGAATTATTTGGCTTGGCGCAGTCGGGATTGCCAGATTTGAAAGTGGCGAACATCATCAAAGATATTCCTATTCTTGTGGAAGCCCGGGAAGATGCTAAAGCGTATTTACAATCCCACGGATTTGATGAAGTGCAATCGACTTTGCGTCATCAAATGGAAGCACGCTTTGGACCACAGTATATGCGTATTTTGTATAGTTAAAGTTGTTTAGTGAGGGCTAAATATGATACAATAGGATGAGATTTTATCTATAGCATAGTGCTATAGATGCGTAGTGGTGATGGAGGAAAGACTCATGCCTATTATTCATGTAGAACTTGTTGAAGGTCGTACTTTTGAACAAAAGAAAGCTCTTGGCGAAGCGATTACAAAAGCAACTGTAGAAACTGTAAAAGTACCTGCAGAAGCGGTAAAAGTAATTTTCGTGGACATGAAAGCTGACAACTATATGGAAGCTGGCGTTATGCGCTGCGAAAAGAAATAATTAGGAAAATTACCTACCAGAAGGATAGGTCTATGATAGGGTGTAGGCTCTTTCATATGTCCTGTCCTTCTTGTTTACATACTAGAGTAGATGAGGTGAATGGTGCAGAATCAAATACATGTGCTATCCGTCCCAATTGATGTGGTAACGATGACGGAAGCCGTAGATAGAGTGCTTTCATTAGTGGGACAGCCAAAATTACATATGGTGGCAACGGCCAATGCAGAAATGATTATGATGGCACAGGATGATCAAAGATTGTTAGAGGTTCTGCAACAAGCGGATCTTGTTGTACCGGATGGAGCAGGTGCTTTATGGGCAGCTGAGCAACAGGGACAGCGTTTTCCAGAACGAGTGACGGGTTGTGACCTATTGCAACAGTTATTGAAGGCAGCTAAAGCACATAATATAAAGATATACTGCTTAGGTGGAGCTGAGGGAGTTGTCAAAAAAGCCTTAGAAAATATGACAGCAGAACTTGGAGAATTGCCGGTAGTGGGATATCATTCTGGATATTTCACAGCGGAAGAAGAAGTAGACATTCTTGATGAGATTCAACGTAGTGGCGCTCAATTAGTGTTTGTTGCCTTTGGGGTGCCGAAACAAGAGTTTTGGATTCAAGAAAAATTAGCCCATTTAGATGGTGTTGTCGCCATGGGAGTGGGCGGTTCTTTCGATGTATTAGCGGGCATGTTGAAACGAGCTCCTGTATGGATGCAAGAAAACCGCTTAGAGTGGTTATATCGATTGGCATTGCAACCGAAACGTATCATTCGTATGTTAGCATTGCCTAAATTTATGTGGACTGTATGGCGCCATAGACATTGATACAGTGCAGTTGTATCTTGTTGGAGCTATCACTAGTTAAGAGAGGTTTAGTATGGGTTTGATTGTTAAAGAAGGATATCCTTTAATCGGTGCTTGTCTTGTTGTGACAGCACTGGTAGGCTACTTTCTATCATGGTGGTTAGGAATTATACCATTTGTACTGGCATTATTCTTTACTTATTTTTTCAGAAATCCTAATCGCCGTATTCCTCATGATCCAATGGTGTTAGTATCACCAGCAGATGGGAAAGTGATGGAAGTAGTAGAAGTGTTTGAGGACACATATTTACATCAACAATGTAAAAAAGTAACGATTTTTTTATCTGTTTTTGATGTCCATGTGAATCGGGCTCCAATGGCAGGTGAAATTACGTTTCGACAATATACAGAAGGTCGTTTCTTACCTGCCTATAAAGATTCAGTAGGATATGAAAATGAACGTCATACAATTAGCATTAAAAATGACAAGATGGAAATTGTGGTGACACAGATTGCGGGCTTGTTGGCTAGACGTATCGTGTCTTGGACAGATGTAGGAGATACCTTGGAGCAAGGTACCTTGTATGGTATGATTAAATTCGGTTCTTGCACAGAGCTATTTGTTCCATTAGACGTAGAGATTTGCGTCACAAAAGGGCAACATGTAGTTGGTGGAGAAACGATTATTGGGAGGGTGAAAGATGAATAAGTCTATATTTCCCAATCTTTGCACAGCAGCAAATTTAGCCTTCGGTGTGATAGGCATTAGTTTATCTGCTACAGGTAATTTTACTGGGGCAGCCGTATGTGTGCTTTTGTCCTTATTAGCCGATGGCTTAGATGGACGGATTGCTCGTGCTTTGGGTGTTTCTGGAGATTTTGGCCGTGAATTAGATTCGTTAGCCGATGTAGTTGGCTTTGGTGTATCTCCAGCTTTTATGCTGTATATGATGAGCCTAGATCACTATGGTTGGTTAGGCTATGTGCCATTGTTGGTATTCTCTGTGTTAGGTGCTTTCAGATTGGCACGTTTTAATATTATGACAGAGGAAGTACATGGTTATTTTCAAGGGTTACCGATTCCTGCAGCAGGTTGTATGGCCGCTACCTATGTGTTAAGTGGTGTCCGTATTCCTGATGTGGCGTTGATGTTAGCCATGATATTCGTAGGTTACTTGATGGTCAGCAATGTGCATCATCCAGATTTCAAAGGAAAAGGTAGCGATCCAGTGCAACCAATTGCCGTAGGTATTACTGTAGGTTGTGGCGTATTTTGCCTATTGATGGATTATCGCTCTTGGCCGGTATTGATTTTTGTATTATATGCTGTATATGGTATTAGTAATACTATCATCAACAACATTCGTAAATAGGAAGGAACTAGGATGAATTACGTTTGGTTTGACCTAATTATGATTCCCATACAGGTAATTATCGTATTTTATACCTTGTATTACTTTGTGTTGATGGTCTGTGGCATGTGGCATAAAAGTGATAAAACAGAATGTCCGCCGAAACATTCCTTTGCTATTATTGTCTGTGCCCATAATGAAAGTGCCGTGATAGGTCAATTGGTGAATAATCTACAAGTCTTAGATTATCCTCGCCACTTATATGATATCTTTGTGGTGGCAGATAATTGTAAAGATGACACTGCCAAGATTGCCCGTGAAGCTGGTGCTGAAGTGTATGAACGCTTTAACACAGAAGAGGTGGGTAAAGGCTATGCCATGGGTTGGATGTTTGACAAAGTATTCGCAATGGAGCGCAAGTATGATGCATTCGTAATTTTTGATGCGGATAATCTAGTGCATCCTCATTTCCTCTATGAAATGAATCGTCATTTGGAAAAAGGGGAGGCAGTGATTCAAGGGTACTTGAATGCGAAGAATCCAACCGATACATGGGTAGCTGGTACCTTTGCTATTGCCTTTTGGATGGTTAATCATATGTGGCACTTGGCGAAATATAATTTAGGCCTTTCCACAGCCTTGGGTGGTACAGGTATGTGTATTCGCACAGATATCATCCGTGACTATGGTTGGTCTTGTAATAGCTTGACAGAAGATATGGAATTTTCCTTGAAACTGTTGATCCATGGGGTGAAAACAACATGGGCGCACAATGCCATCGTCTATGATGAGAAACCATTGACCTTTATGCAGTCTTGGAATCAGCGGAAACGTTGGGCCCAAGGACATTTTGATACAGGAGAACGGTATATTCCGAAACTGTTTGTGCAAGGTATTAAGAAAGGTAAATGGACGATCCTAGATGGGATTGTGCAGATTACACAGCCCTATTTCTTGTTATTGTCAGCCTTTTATATTATTATGACCTATATCAATGGTATTGTACCGTTGTATACGAATATTATTTACCAAATTTTGCCAGTACAGGTATGGCAGATTATTGGTATTGGACAATATTTATTTCCACTTATTGTGTTGGCACAAATTAAAGTGCCACCAAAAGTGTGGTTGTATTATCTATTGTATCCATTATTCATTTATTCTTGGGTACCAGTTACGTTCCTTGGATATTTGAATCGACATGATAAAGTATGGTCTCATACACAACATACCCGTGGGGTAGCATTAGGGGAAGTGAAACTAACCCGTATGGGCGATACGAGTCGTAAAACAAAAGAATAAGATATGATAAGAGCAACAGGATCATTTGGTTCTGTTGCTTTTTTGTGTGCTTGTTGAGATGTTTGAGTTAAGGGATTGAAGCTGAAACTGTACAATTTTGGATGTAGATTTATCAGTTAATACATTTATTTGATTAACTGAATGTAGTAAATTTGCACCAAATATTATATAATATTTGGTGCAAGGAGGGAGAAAAATGACATATAAAGAGAAAATTTTAGATAGAATTAATACTCTAAAGGATGGACATGTTTTTATAGCCAATGATTTTTTTGATATTGCTGGATATGAAACAATTCGTAGTGCTTTAAATCGTCTTGTGGAGAATAATGAAATTACTCGCATTATGAAGGGAATCTATTTCAAACCAAGATATATTGAAATCATTGATGAATATACAATGCCATCTATTGATGAAGTGGCTAACGCCATTGCTAGAAAATATAATTGGACAATTGCACCATCTGGTAATACAGTATTAAATGTATTAGGTTTATCTACACAAGTGCCAGCTACATGGTCATATATATCTGATGGAAGATATGCAAACTTTACCATTGGTAATACAATAATAGAATTTAAACGTAGAACCAATGGGGATATTTCAAAGATGTCAACTATGACGGCTATGATTATACAAGCTATTAAAGCTATAGGTAAAGATAATATAACGGAAAAAGAGATTAACTTTTTAAAAGCAAAAATATCACCAAATGAAAAAGAAGAATTACTATATAATGCAAAAAGCACAAGTGTTTGGGTATACTATATTATTATGAAAATATGTGAGGTGGAACATGTTTGAGTATAAGATGATTTCTAAAACAGATTTAGAGCAAGTTATACGTAATGCTTCTCATAAGTTAGGGATTCATGAAGCTATCCTTGAAAAAGACTACTGGGGGTGTTTTGCGCTTAATTATTTATTTTCAAGTTGCAAATGGAACCAAGCTTTTACATTTAAAGGTGGAACAAGTCTATCAAAATGCTTTAATCTCATTAATAGATTTTCCGAAGATATAGATCTGATACTCGATTGGAGATATATTGGTTATGGTATGAATGAACCATGGGATAATCGAAGTAATACAAAACAAGATAAATTCAATAAAGAAACAAATTTAAAAACACAAGAGTTTCTAAAGAGAGAATTTCTACCACAGTTACAAAAAGATTTTAGTGAATTGTTGGACGATAGATTTATATTGAAAGTCGATGAAATAGATAAACAAACTATTCTGTTTGAATATCCTAAATCATTTAGATCTACTTATTTAACACAATCTGTGAGACTTGAAATAGGAGCATTAGCAGCTTGGATTCCTTCAGATGTTGTTACAATAGTTCCCGAATTACAAAAAATATATCCTATGCTTTTTAATGGAAGCGGTATAAAGGTGCGCACGGTTTTACCAGAAAGAACATTTTGGGAAAAAGCGACTATCTTACATCATGAGGCAAATCGTCCTAAAGAATTAGCAATGCCAAAACGATATGCTAGACATTATTATGATTTATTTTGTATGACTAACTCTATCTATAAGGATGCTGCTTTAAAAAACATAGAACTTTTACCGAAAGTAGTCGAATTTAAACAAAAGTTTTATCCTAGAGGATGGGCACACTATGAAAATGCTACTAGTAAAACAATTAAACTAATACCAGATAATGATAGAATTGAGGAAATCAGATTAGATTACAAAGAGATGCAAGAAATGTTTTTTGGGAAATATCCTGAGTTTGACGATATTATTGCTGTGTTGAGATCCTTGGAAGATGAATTACATACATTATAGATATAAGCCTTGTTGCAGTTCACATATTGCAACAGGGCTTTTGCTGTCCTTAAAATAGGGCTCAAAATATATTCTAGAACTGTAACTATTGAGACTTTTATAATTTTCAAATTTCACTTTTCTATATACTAAGAGAGGCAAAAATTTTTAAATTTATGTTGCCAATGACAAAATATGTCATTCGTGATGGGTATACTGTACTCATACTTAGTGTTTTACAAGTGGTATAAGACCACGGAAAGGAAATGATTATGAATTTTTGGAAAGTGTTAATGGAATCAATTACAGCGAAGCAAAAACAACAGAATGTACGGATGGGGACACAGTGGTTTGATGTATCTCAAGACACATCAAAGGTAGTCGTAGCTATGGCACATCCTAGTCAGCTTGGAACGGAAGTTGGTGTGCAAGGAGATACTATGGCTCAAATGCAAGTATCTGTAGAAAGTCAAGAGATGGTTCAAGCGCAGTTTGATAGTGCAGAGAATCCCCAATTATCTGCACAAACTAAGGACTTAGTGGAATCAGACTCAGATCAAAGCAACACGATTTCAGTACTATCTGGAGCGGTGCACTGTGCAGTGGAAGCCTTTGCACGATTTGGTCGAGCAGATATGTTAGCTCAATTAGTGAAGGAACATTCAGTACATAAAGAGATTGAATACTTAGTAGGCTCCTTAGGCGACTTCTCAGAGGCGGCCTATTTGTGTAAAGGGGATGATATGGATTTTGCCGTTCATGCCATTCGTCAAGGTATTAAAGATTGTGAATCCATCACAGCTAATAACGAAGTGGATACAGCGTTCTTACAGTACTTACCAACCTTAAAAGAAAGCTTAGGAGATTTATTAGATGCTACTGTTCATAGTCAAGAATTACAATTAGTTATGATTCAATGGTGCTTACAATGTGGTTTATACCAACAATCGGTCACATTGAGTACAGAATGGGTGCCAACGATATTATTCAATAAAGGCGTTTACTACACAGAACGTACGGATATGGAAATCCTATTTAAAAAAGAAATCGAATCGATGCAACGGACTTGGAAAGAGTGCTTTGTCATTACGTACCGTGATTATGCAGGGAATAAAGCAGTCAGTGTAGCTGGTGGTGATACAGTAGGAGCAGAACTATCTGTGATCCGTGATGAATTGCGCGGGGCTACTAATAAAAATCAAGTGATGAAGGCCTTTGCTAATTTCTCTTATAACAAAGAAAAAATTCTACCATTTATGCTCGATTTGTACCCAGCTTATTTACATGTACAACAAAATATACGCTCTGTTGTGGATGTCATGTATTTTCAAGCACAATACCCAGAGATTGAAGGATACTTACGTGAATACTATGAAATCCAATGCACTAGCATTAGTTACCATAAACAATATTATCAATTCTTACAACAAAGTGCATCGGACTACGGCGCTTTCATCCGTCAATTCTTGCAAGCACCAACGGCAGATTTGGTAGAACAATTTGATTTGCATCAATCTGTTAGTTTTGAAGAGGAGGACCATGAGGAGTCCTTAGAATCCGTGGCGGTGGAAACGTTCCAAAAACAACGCATCAAGTTGATCCGTGATTGCCAAGCGATGTTAGCCTACGGCAGTGCAAAAACAGATTTACCACAATTAGAAGCGCTACAATTCTTGGTGGAATTCCATTACATTCGCCATCTTCGCAACAATATTAACCATGCAGCAGATAAAACTTTGGTCATCACTAGTGATATGGTGAAAGAAGCAGTGTCTACCTTGGTATCGTCTTTACAAGCTGGACAGTGGCTCGGAAATATAACAGTGGAAGAAGAATTACAAAAAAATAGAAATATTATATAAAAAAGTATTGCCAATGACAAAATATGTCACTTTCATATGGCATACTAATAGCATAGAGCACATAGTTCTAATACTTGGGGACATAGAAGAGAGAGAACATGTGATATCTAGTTAGAATATTGTTAATCATTTAAGGAGGATGTATGGAACAAAAAGAAACAGTATTGTCTGCTGTAGAACAGGCAAAGGAGAAAATGAATGCACTGCTAGAGGATGTGAGCCGCTTTGAAAGCCATCAATTTGATGCGGGAAATAAGGATTTACAGTACTTTTTCGGCGTAGATGTGATTGCCGCATTAGAATCCAGAGAGGATGAGCACAGCACTGCAAGTGGGGCTCGTAAAGCAGGTCTAGCATATTTTACGAAAAAAGTGTATAGCCAGCGAAAAGAAGCTGTGAAAGAGATGATTGCTACCTATGTAGATCGGACGCTAAAACGATATAACTGGACCAATGAAGTGGAATATGTAGAGGACCCGTTCGGACAGGATGATGATACAGAAGCATATCAAGAAATCCTACGAGAAACAAAGTTCCCTGTACGTAATTATCTTTCCTTAGAATCGGATGGTATCTACCAGCAATGTAACGAACAGATTCGTCAGATTTTACAAGAGTTGCAGGACACCATCGTGGCTACTTGCGATGATACTATTTCATTGGATAGTCAGTTTACACAATGCTTTGTGGTACCTTCCTTACAAGATGTGTTGGATAACTTGAATGGCTTGGATACGAATGCCTATTGGGTGAACACCATCGTGCAAGACTTTGAAAAGGGGTACTATCATAAACCTGAGCGATATATCGACTATATTGAAGTCCACGATATGATACGCGATAAAGGATTTTTATCTCTACTTGGTTTTGATACTTGTTATATCTATGGTGATATGGGAGATGCGGTGCTTGAACTGTCGAAGGACTTGGCACTTTCAGTGGAACTTAGCGATTTAAACCTATACGTAAAAGAACAGGTGCAGTTACTGATGAAAGAATATGTAGCAGCTGTGAAAGCCCTAGTTGATGCAAAATGTCAGTCTATTATAGAACAAGTAGCATAATGTATAGCAGGTAATACCTGAAAGAGAAAGCCACCATCTTGCCTATGACATTTCATGGTGAGACGGTGGCTTTATGTATACATAAAAAACTATTGCCTTAGTTGAGAGAGTTTTTTATAATTAAAGTAATTAGTATTTCGAGAGCAAATACTTTCATAAGAGAAAGGACAAAAGAGATGAAACGATACATGGTCAAATTTCACTATCCTAATAGCACGACGGTACACACTGCCTATGAAAGTGCCCATTCCCGTAGCGAGGCAGCGAACAAGGTGAAAGCCCGTGAGGCAGGTTGTGGTCGTATTGTGAAAATTATTGCTACTGTGGAGCGATAAGATGGGGGACAAGATAGACAAGACGCAGCGAATTTTGACGATGCAACGTCGCCTATTACAAGGGGAAGTGCTGTGCAAACCAGAACTGGCAAAAGAGTTTGGCATTAATGAACGGTCCGTACAACGAGATATAGACGATTTGCGAGCCTATTTACATGATGAAAGCACTCTCTATGGAAATGAACAGCTCATCGTCTATGATCAAAAGCGGAAAGGCTATGTCTTCAGCCATGGAGAGTCCGCTTGCTTATCCGTCAATGAACTAGTGGCCATTGCGAAGGTAATGCTAGATAGTCGTTCCCTATTACGAGATGATATGGGGCGTATATTGAATAAACTGTTGAAAACATTTTTACCACATGAAGAGGTAAAGCTCGTAGAAAATCTCATTCGCAATGAATTGCACCACTATGTAGAATTACGACATAAGAAAAACGTGTTGCCTCTATTGCAAGACTTATCGAGAGCCATACAAGAACAGAGATATATAACAGTATCCTACGAAAAAAGTACGAACAAAGAAGTGGTCACACGGAAGTTATCCCCATTGGGCATCTGTTTTTCGGAGTACTATTTCTACTTAACTGCCTATATGGACCGAGAAGAACGAAGCAAAATTCCGAAAGAATTGCAGGACTTTCCTACTATTTATCGCTTAGATCGTATCCATAGCTTGAGCGTCGAAGAGGAGCACTACCAAGTGCCATCCTATACATCACGGTACCAAGAGGCAGAGTTTCGTAAACGAATCCAGTTTATGTACGGCGGTAGATTACAACGAGTGACCTTTACCTATGTAGGGCATGATATCGATGCCATCCTAGATCGATTGCCAACAGCCACCATTACCTGGTATGAAGAAGAAACACACACCTACCATATCCGTGCAGAAGTGTATGGAACGGGAATTTGGCGGTGGATACGGAGCCAGGGGGATGCTGTGACGGATGTTAGAGTGGAGGAGTTGTAGGACAAAAATTCTTGGGAGAACCATACTTTAATCAAACATTTTATGATAGATTGTAGATATTTATATCTTAATATCTTAATATATTTATACCTCTTAACATATAGTTGACTTAAATAGTACCTATGAAGTGATTATTAGCATAATGACTTTATAGGTATATTTTATTATCAAATTATATTGACAAATTTTGAAATAATATTTTGCTATATAATTTTTTGGTAGAAATAAAAAAATAATTACTAAAAAAATGTTAATGGCATTCGCTCTATGCTATAATGTATATTACGTATCGAAAAATGCATTGTATATTATTCATGTAGAAGGGAAGACACAGTATGCCACCAGAGTTAGAAGAACCGCATCAAGGGCTCGGTTCCAGACAGAAAAAACGTATTATAGGAGTCAAACCAGGTCAGTTTGTAAAAGGCCTTGACGGGCTAAAGGGATTAGCCATTCTGGGCGTCACGATTTTTCATCTATTTCCCCATGCAGCCAGTGGCGGGTTCATGGGGGTTTCCCTTTTCTTTGTATTATCGGGGTATTTATTAGCTTTTACCACCAATCAACAATGGAAGTTGGGAAATTACAGTATTTCAAAATTCTTTCAACGTAGAGCGGAGCGGATTCTCATTCCCTTAGTGTTGATGGTGGCAGTCATCTTAGGACTGTGGCATTTGCTATTACCTGACAAGCTAGCGGGAATTCGCCCAGAAGTGATGTCCATTTTGCTAGGCTATAATAACTGGTGGCAAATCGCACAAAATGCAGATTATTTCACCCGTTTAGTGAACACATCGCCATTCACCCATATGTGGTTTATGGGTGTAGAAATCCAGTACATTGTCATTTGGCCCCTCTTATATTGGACCTATGTAGCACTGAAAAAACAGTGGAGTTATACCATAGGCCTTGTATGGATGCTAGCGTTGGCGTTAGGATCCTCTGTCATTATGCCACTACTATATACAGAGGGTATGGATGTATCTCGTTTTTATTACGGTACAGACACGCGGCTATTTGCTTTGTTATTGGGCGCCTTTTTGGGATTGCACCGGAGTGAACAAAAACTATATCCGTTGGGCACTATGAAAGGAAATATACTCAGCAGTATATTCCTATTGGCAGGCATCATTGCCACCGTACTAGGATATATCTATGTAGATGGACAAAGTCCTTCTCTTTACACCTATGGTATGGTAGCATTTACTTGCCTATTTGGTTTCATGGTGTGGTTAGTAGAACGTCCTAATACGCCACTTGGAAAGATAGTAGATATGCCACTCCTTGCCTGGTTTGGTAAACATAGTTATGGATTATTTTTATGGCAATATCCAATGATTTATCTCTTTGAACATATGGGTATCATGGACTACTTCGCATCACCCATTGCTTACTATTTGGTCTTAGTGGCGGTTATCATCGGTCTTACCCTTTGGTCTGAAGCGGTGACGAATTGGTGTGTCCGTCAAGATAGTTTCCGTGCTATTGTGGACGTCATTCGTTCCTATTATGTGAAAGTGGTATCTATCGTAGGGGCTGTTTGTATTGTTTTAGGCGTGTATGCTTTCAGTACAGCACCTGCAGAGAAGCAACAAGATGTGACAGAGTTACAAGTGCGATTGGCGAAGAATGCGGAATCTCAAGCTGCAGAAAATGCGAAGGTAATCGATTTGTCTACTGTCAGTGATCCACAAGATATGGTGCATATGGCAGCCATTGGTGATTCCGTCATGCTTGGTTCTGCTCACGCATTGCGACAAGACTTTGCAGGTATCCAAATCGATGCGAAAGTATCTCGCTATGTAGGGGCAGGTTTAGGGATTGCAAAACAAATGGATGCGAACCAACAACTAGGCAATGCGGTCCTCATTGGTCTTGGTACCAATGGACCTATTACAGGCTATTATGAAGATGAAACAAAAGCATTGGTGCAGTATTTAGGATCAAATCGTCAGATTTTCTGGATTAATAATTATGCGCCAGGTATCCAGTGGATTGAGGCCAACAATGCGTACCTTGCTAAACTTGCGAAAGAACATCCGAATGTGCATATCATCGACTGGGCTAGTCTAGCAGCAAAACATCGTGACTGGCTTGGAGATGACGGCATCCATCCGAACGATACCGGTGTGAAAGAGTACTCTAAATTCATCCATGATGAAGTGAAAAAAGTATTGCTCCAACAGGGAGAAATAAATACAAAACAGAAAAAGAGCTAAACAGGTCTCGATAGATAAGAGAATTAGCTAAACATGCCAATATATAAGGGCTGTAGCATAATGTAGATTTACATTTTGTTACAGTCCCTTTTTGATTTATTCCACCTAAAATAGCACTCACAGTCAAGGTTGACTGGTAGGAGTGTTTTCTAGGATTTTAGAGGGTGTATAGAGAAATCCTAAGTACGCAAGTAAAGGAGGTGAAATGATGTACCATGTGGAGATTGAGCTGGATCATTTCTTTCAGCGTGCCTATGAAAGTGGAGCCAGTGATATGCATTTTGATACCTTAGAAAAAGAGGTGCAAGTACGATTCCGCTTGGATGGTCGTTTGCAAGAGATAGCTCGGATTCCCATGCCAGAAGGTGAGCAAGTGATGAATCGTTTGAAAGTGTTAGGGTCTTTGGATATTAGTGAAAAAAGATTGCCCCAAGATGGGCGTTATGTGTGGACTCATGAAAATCACTCAGGAACGATACGTATGTCTTCTCTGCCGTCTGTGTATGGTGAAAGTCTTGTATGTCGTCTCTTTTGGCATGATGAGCAGATAAAATCCTTAGAGGAATTAGGTATGCCAGATGATATCAGTGCAGAGGTGCGCAGGTTATTGGCACGCCCACATGGGTTACTGCTTGTGTGTGGGCCTACCGGGTCTGGTAAAAGTTCTACCTTGTATGCATTATTGCAAGAACTCAATGGAGAAGAGGAACAAATCATTACCTTGGAGCATCCAGTGGAACGTATTGTAGAAAAAGCTGTTCAAATTGGTGTGCAGCCACAGATTGGTATGACTTTTAGTAAGGGATTGCGTGCTATTTTACGGCATGATCCAGATACCATAGTAGTGGGTGAAATTCGCGATCAAGAAACGGCGCAGTTAGCGGTACAGGCAGCGCTTACGGGGCATCGTGTGTTATCTACGATTCATACGAACCATGCCATAGGTGTAGTGGAACGATTGGTAGATATGGGGGTGGAAGAGTATCTTGTACGTGCCACCTTGACCGGTGTTATCTCGCAACGATTGGTGCGAACTCTAGTAGATGGAGCGTATCGTGGTCGTTGTGGATTGTATGAGTTGCTAGCCATTCCAGGTTATGATTGCTGTTGGGAACAGCTAGATTCTTATCTGCTTTGTTCGTTGGAAGAGTCGGCTCGCCAAGCTATTGAAGAGGGGTTGACTACGGAAGAGGAAGTTCGTCGTGTGGGGGTAGTACTATGATTTTGTCACAGCTAGTGCACGAAGCTATCGAGCGTGGGGCTACCGATATTCATATACAAAGTGGGACTGTCTTTTGGCGATTAGGCATGGATGTAGTACCTACAGAATACCAATTATCTGATGAAGACATGCTTATGTTTCTAACCGACCAAGTACATACCATATCGGATACTATGATGTCCTATGATGGAGCCATGACTTTTGAAGGCTTACGTATTCGGGTACATTTATTCCGTTGGCGTTCTGGTTGGGGCGGTACGTTGCGTATTTTGTATCCCCCTAAAACGGGCCTCGATACATCGGAAGAGGGCAATTTATTGCGCCGTATTTCTTCTTTCAAAGAGGGGCTGGTCATCATTGCTGGTGCCACTGGTTCAGGAAAATCGTATACACTTACGTCTTGTTTAATGCACATTAATGAAAGTATGCGCCGTCATATTATTACTTTAGAAGATCCCATAGAATATGTATTGGACCATCAACTGTCCTTGATACATCAACGGGAATTGCATACACACTTTCATCATATGGCGGACGGTATTCGAGATGCGTTGCGAGAAGATCCAGATGTGATTTTAATCGGTGAGGTGCGGGATAGGGAAACCTTGGAAGCAGCATTACATGCGGCGGAAACGGGGCATCTCGTATTTGCTACCTTACACACGCAACGTGCTACCATGTCAATAAACCGGATGATTTCGATGTTTCCAGCACATCAACAAGAAGAAGTGCGGACGCAGCTTTCACAGATATTACGAGCTGTCATCTGCCAACGACTGGTTGTTATCGATGATAGATTTATACCGGTGCGAGATATTTTGATTAATACCCCAGCAGTGGCAAATTTGATACGGCAACGAAAGGAGCCACAAATTGTATCCTTGCAAGAAACGCAAAGACCGATGAAAACACTGGAAATGGCAGTCGCTGAGTTGCGGGCTATCTATGGTTCATCGCCAGTATTAGAGTCTGTATTACAGGTAAATTAGTGGAGAACATCTATGAGTTGGTATACCTATGAAGGATTTTCGACGGACAAAAAAATAGTGTCAGGCAAAGTATGGGGTGATTCAGAAGAGGAAGTGCAGGCAAAGTTAGCCTATCAATCCATAACGCCGATCCATTTAGAATGTGTTGTGGGGAAGGAAAAAAAGAAACAATGGAAAACAGCTCATATGATTCACTTTGCCTATCGATTACATATGTTGCTGGGAGCGGGTATATCCTTACGAAAAGGCTTAGATATGATGGCCAATACGAAAGAATCCACAATCCCCTATGAAGAGATTCGTGAAGATGTAGGGCGTGGCATGCCGCTGTCAAAAAGTTTAGCCAAGTACCAGTGTCCTATCATTGTTACCACTATATTGGAGGCAGGGGAAGCATCAGGGACTTTAGTGGAGTCCTTAGGGATGATTCAAAGCATGTACGAAGAGGAGCATCGATTGCGCCAACAATTGGTATCAGCTATTACGTATCCTTCTTTTTTGGTGGTGCTTATGATGGTATTTGTAGGGGTAGCAGTAGGGTTTATTTTACCTCAATTTAAATCTGTTTTCGAAAGCATGCAAATCGAATTACCACCTCTTACAGCAGCGCTTTTTACAGGGGGCACTTGGTTACAACAAAAAGGAGTATATCTCTTGGTTGCTTTACTAGCATTGGGTATGGGGTTGTGGAAAGTGTACCAACGAGAATCCGTGAAGTTCAGCGTACATCGTAAGGTTTGGCTATGTATGGCACAAAGGGAGTGGCTTATGGCGTATACGCTGGTACGCATGTGTCAGATTTGGAAGCTCCTGTTAAAAAGCGGTATACCTTTGTTGCAATTATTGGACATGACAGAATCGCTGTGGGGCAACCGTTGGGCAAGCATCTTACAACAAGAGGTGAAAACACGTATTTCACAAGGCCATGGATTTACGGATTCATTAGAAGAGGTGCAATTAGGAACTTCTTTTGTATGGGATTTGCTTCGTATTGGAGAAGAAACGGGGGACCTAGAAAGTATGTTAGACCAAGGGCATGTATATTATAAGGGTATATTGGAACGGACTGTGAAACGAGGAGAACAATTATTAGAACCTATTATGCTCAGTATTATGGGCAGTATGATCGCCTTACTTGTGGTAGCAGTGATGCTGCCGATGTTTAATTCAATTTCAGCTATTCAATAGGAGGAAGTATGGAAGCACTTCGACAACGTTTGTCCTTGCGACAACGGAAGCAACAAGATGGATTTACCTTAGTGGAATTAATGGTTGTGGTGGCAGTCATTGCCATTTTAGCATCCTTGGCTATGCCACAATTTTTAAATGCCTCAAACAAGGCGAAGGAGGCGAAAATTAAATCGGATGTGACAACGATTTCCAATGCAGCTCAGTTGTATATGATGGAACAATCTACCGATGCAGTGCCGACTGTAGATACATTGTACAAAGAAGGCTATTTGACTGAACATGTGAAAACGCCTAAAGGTGGAGAATATACAGTGACAAGTGTACAAAATGAAGGTGGTAAAGGGAAACATATTGCTGTCACAGCACCTGATGCGGACAATTAATTAGTAGAAGGAAGAGGGAAATATGGAGTATGTATTAGGAGGTATTGCGGGTATCACAGGAGTTGCAAGCCTGTATCTCATTGTTTCTTGGACCTATATGAAAACACATAGTATATGGTGCCTTATGACTATTGCTGCTCATATCATAGGGACAGTAGGGCTTGGCTATGCCTATCAAATTGGATACATTACGAATATCTATGAACTGGGACTTCTTTATATGCTGGAGGTAACGCTCTTTTGGGGATCAACCATCGATAAGCTATATTATATTCTTCCCGATGAGGGGGCTATTCTAATTTGTATATGTGGATTTGTTTACCAGTGGATAGGTAATGGTGATGTGCTGATGATAGTCATCAATGCTCTCTGTATGGGCGGATTGTGGTGGTCATTGCGGTGGTTTAGCCATGGTGGTGTGGGACTGGGTGACATCAAATGGTTGATGGCCATTAGTTGTTGGCTCACATCAGTGGAATGCTTGGCATTATGCGGACTTTCCTCTGTCATTGGCATCTTGTACAGTTGTGTGTGGCGTGTTACATCTCCAAATCATACCTATATTCCCTTTGGTCCTTCTTTCAGTGTGGCAACGATTCTACTATTCATCTATCCTTTTGAGAGGTGGCTATGATGAAAGCAGTTAGACACCCAGAAGAAGGTTCTTTATTAGTGGAAGTGTTATTATATATGACAATTTGTTCTCTTATCATTGGTATGGTGTTGTTGTTACATAATGGAGCACAACGAGAGTACTACCAATTTGATCGGGAAGGACGTATTTTATTTGCTCATATTAAGCGTATGCAAATGGCTACCTTGTATGGGAATTTACAGCGTATTAGCGGTGGTAACCGTATAGTATTAGACGGAACTAGATATGGATATATCAATGGGTTTAGTACTATGGTCTATCGAGAGTTACCTCCATCTATGCATGTTGAATTTACGGGTACATCTCAGGTGTTGCGCTTTGCAGGTCATAAGGGGGTAGGGAAAGTGTTTACCGTGACTTTAGTGGATTCTGTGATTCGCTATAAACGAACCTTTATTTTTGCTCGACAATCTGGGCGTATACGTTGGGAGGAATCAAAATTTTGAAAGCACAACAAGAGGGGTTTCTCTATATGGATGTATTAGCTTCATTGTTTGTCATGAGTCTATTATGCTCTACTTTATTTGTACTCATGATGAGTAGCATCCAGCAATATGGGAAAATCATGGAGGAAGATAGAACTTTGCAAGCTATGATTATGTATATGGAAGAGGGGAAAGCTAGTTGGGCAGACAGAAAAAGTCTAGAGTCTGATGAACCTCCGAGTGTAGGGTCTACAAGTTTTCAAAGGATAGTGGAAGAACATCGAGATGGAATACAAGTATTGACGGTAATAGCCTATCGCCATGGAGAGGAAATACATCGGTTCACTACCTATTTGTTGGAACCTAGTCAATGAGTTACATGATCGTGTGTGAAATATACAACATAGTGGGAGTCAAATAAAGGAAATATATGATGTGCTATAGAGCGATAACAAAAGATAAGCAGAGAATTGCAGGTTTTCTACTGGTGGAGGCATTAATAGGAAGCCTATTATTAGTGACTATCATAACAGGATTTTTCCTTATCACATCTCATAGTGTGAAGTGGCTACATATGTTACATCACCGTCATGAATTATTGCTAGATGCTAGGTTTAGTCGCATACAGATTATGAATCGTCTTCGGTATAGTGAGAAAAAACCAAGGGTTAGCGAAGATGGCTCCTGGTTACTATCTCCTTCCAATTGGCGGATACGAGTCTATCAAGATGCGTTCGTGACTATCCTATCTGATGGACAATTACAGGATATTACGGAAAGTGAGATTAGTCCCAAGATAGGGAAAATACATGTATTTCCAAAAGGTTCTACATTTTTTCAGGAACGATCAGATGGTCTCGTTGAATTACATTGGTACTCAGAGGTACGACCTTATTGGAGACGAGATCATATTCAACTTATGGAAGGTGGACAGAACCGATATCATGTACAGACAGGCATTCTGCCGTATGCCACCTATCTCCATCGATTACACCATACGGCAAAGTAAGGTGGTATTTTGTTATTTTAGGGAATAATAATGGTATCAGTGAAATGCTAAGTATGGATGTTAATATGCCTAATCTATTTATAAGAGTATGAATTGAGTCGTGAGCAAGGTAACTTACATATAAAATATATGTAAAAAATGATTGTAGTTAGATGCAGGTAAAAGGTATATCTAGAAAAATGGGCAAGGAAAGCAGTTGTAGTTAGAAATAGATGCTTGTGGAGCGGTTGTATTGGATAATACTTGAGAGGTTAGCGATTATGCTGGACTGGAAAGGACAAAAGAAAAATGGCTTTGTGTCGTACATGATTTTGCTGATAGCCATGATGACCATTGGTACGTGGGTAGCTTGGCAACATACGATGCAGATTACGTATCAAAGTATGATGGATGAATACCGTTTTGTTCGATGTCAATATGGCATAGAACGAGGGATAGTATTAGGTACAAAGAAAGAATTCTTTCTAGCTCATCAAAAGGAAATAATTGGTAGTGGTTCACCGAAGTATGTACTAGAAGAAACGGATACGGAACGAATAGAGGCTATTATCTATAAAGAACGAGACCCGCATCGGTATTGCTTACGGCTCATATGTATCGATGTAGGCACAGAAACAAATGTGAGGCAAGACGTATACTTTAGAACGGTATATAAACATGATGTATTGGATGCTATACGCATAGAAGGAGTGCAAGAATAAGGGGGTCAATATGAAAACCAATCCAGTAATGGCTATTGCCATTGGACATGATGAAATTGTGGGGGTGAAAGCCTACAAAATTGAAGGCACTGCTGTGCTAGAAGATGTAATCGTTCAAAAGCGGCATAGTGATATGGGAACAGATATGAAAGAGTTTTTTGACTATTATGGAGAAACAGGTATATCCATTGGTTGTGTCTTTGTATCGCCGCTACAATCAGTGTACATGGAAACACCAATGATGCATAAAATAGATCAATATCTATTTGCCCAACGTGAGGGGAAACGAATCTTTCAGAATGACGAATTTCCTAATGCCATCGATTTTGCATCTAGACCAGGTACGACGGAGGAGTTAATGTTTATTCTTATCGTAGCCTTAGAGCGAAAACAAGTTAAACAGGTGGCACGAGGGGTTCAACAAGGAGGGGGCGATCTTCGTGTTATCGACTACTGGCCAGCACCACTTGCGTTCAGCCGTGGTCGAGAATCGTCTATGCTTTGTATCACCCCAGAAGAAGGTAAGGTACGAGTATCTTTATGGAATTATAAATTCTGTACCGCGCATACCTTAGTGTCATTAGATGTGAACGAAGTATTGGAAGCATGTAAAACCGTCTATGAAGATAGCAAACAATTTCAAGTGCCCTATCCTAAGGGAGCTATTGTAGTTGGTTTTGATGAAATGAGAGCTCAAGACTTTGAGGCTATTTTAGAAACTTATGGAACAATCGACCAGGTACCCTTTCATATTGTAGATAAAGGAGAAGCTTATAATCCACAAAATATAAATCATGAAATGGCATTTGGTTTAGCGATTAGGTTACTTACTGATGGAAAATAAGGCAAATCTTACTTTTATAGAACCGGATATACAGTGGATGTGTTGGTATATTCGGTACAAACACATATGGTGGGCTTTATTGGTTCTATTGATTGCTGGTTTAGTAGGTGCAGTAGCGATGGGTACAAAAGCATATATACAGTATCAAGATATAGTAGAAAAACAAACAGATGTAACTTCACACCATATTGATGCTAAGGAGGCACATAGTGTGTATGAAACCATGGTTCAAGAAAACAAAAAAGATGAACCATTACCACAGGGAACGTTGAAGGAATGTATATACTTACTAGACGCATCGAATACATATCACATCCAATTAGTCGAGTGGTCTACCATGAATCAATGGTATGTGGAAGCTAGAGGGACTAATGAAAATGAATTACATCAGTTTAGTTCGGTATTGAGTCGATTAGGAGGTCGCCGTCACTATGATGAAGTGGTGGAAAAAGAATCCGGAACTACACTATACCGCAGTCGTATTACAGGCACTGTGGAAAGCCCTGCCCATTCCCAAAAGAAGTCTGCTCCTAGTCATTAGTATGTACTGTTGTGTGGTAACTATAAGCATTAGTATGACGGTGTACTTTCAGGGAGAAGCAAAACGAATCTCCGCAGAGATTGATGAAGAGATACTTTCACAGGAGGCAGAAACAACATTTTTAAATAGTGAAAGTTATCAATTTGTGAAACAATTAGATGATACTGTATTAGACCTAGAAGGGCTGTATCATTTGGTGTTATCCTCCATAGAAGATACACCTCTAATCATGGTCAGTACACATAAAGAAGAGGGAACTCTAGATGTGGTAGTGCAAGGCTCTACTCTAGATATGGTGCAGTGGTTGGTGGGGATGCAAAAGGTACATCCTACGTTACGTTTTAGGATAGAAAAAATAATTCACGCACAAGGTGTGACTACTTTACAATGTAAGATTTATGAAAATACTAAAAAATAGTCCTAATGGTTTGTCAAAGTATAGTCGAGTATAGTAAAATAAAGTTAAAATTTACTACTAGATGGAAGAATGAGATATTATACAACATGAAAACGACTATCAAGAGAAACATTATCCTCATTGGTTCTATGGGGAGCGGAAAAAGTCACTTAGGTCGAAATTTAGCGGATGCCAAAGGCTGGCAATTTGTTGACACGGATCGTATATTAGAAAAACGATATAATATGCCTATTGCTGATATTTTTAAGACAATAGGTGAAAAGGCATTTCGCCGTGCGGAATTTGAAGTGATTAAAAAAGTGGCTATGTATCATGAAGCGGTGATTTCCGTAGGTGGAAATTTCCCAGTGGATATGCGTACACTACGATATATGCAAAAATATTCTTTTATTGTGGGCATTCGTGCTTCACATTATCGAATTGTGAATCGTGTTAATCGTTGGGTTGGTAAACGACCGACGATGAACTATGATGATGTATCTGGTTATGTAGCATGGATGATGCGTAGGTGGAAACCATTGTATCGTAAATGTGACCATGTGTTAGATACTACATACAGCCATACTGATGAACTGGTGACAAGTATTGACGGATCTATAAAGTCTAAGGGCATATATTTTAAGCGGCGAAAAGTACACCAAGGTGAATAATATGAAACGTATAGCTATTTTGACAAGTGGTGGAGATGCACCAGGGATGAATGCAGTCATTCGTTCCATTACAAGAAGTGCAATATATGAAGGCCTCGATGTAGTAGGAATACAACGAGGCTTTTTGGGCGTTTTAGAAGAAGACTTTATTCCTTTGACTCGACGCAGTGTAGGGAATATTGTGAACAAGGGAGGAACGATTCTAAAATCTTCCCGTTGTCTTGAGTTTAAAGAACCTGAGCATCAACAGAGAGGTTATGATAATTTACGTCGTCATGGTATTGACGGGCTCGTCGTTGTTGGTGGTGATGGGTCCATGTGTGGTGCCAAAGTGTTGTCTGACTTAGGGCTACCTACGGTGACAATTCCAGGTACTATTGATAAAGATATGAATGGTACCGATTATACAATCGGTTTTGATACAGCTCTTAATACCATCATTGATGGAGTGAGCAAAATTCGTGATACCTCTACAGCTCATGATCGTGTAGCCATTGTAGAAGTGATGGGACGACATGCAGGCCATATTGCTGTGTACGCAGGCGTCGCATGTGGTGCAGAGGTGGTACTGACACCAGAAGTGCCAATGACTTTAGAAGAGGTAAAAGAATCATTAGAAAATACGACTCGTAATGGTAAAAAGAATAGTATTATCATCGTGGCAGAAGGCGCGTACAGCGCCTTTGAAGTAGCTCAATATATTAAAGAGCATACATCCTATGCACCTTCTGTCACTGTATTAGGGTATTTACAACGTGGTGGCTCACCGTCTGCCTATGATGCACTAATGGCTGCTCGCTTAGGAGAGGCAGGAGTACGTGCTTTATTAGAGGGGCATACACATCATCTGATAGGCGTTCATTGTAATCATATTGATGCCATAGCCTATGAGGAAGCTGCGACCTGTGAGTATCCTTTAGATACTTCTTTATACCAATTAATACGTGTATTAGGACAATAATTTCATAGCAGTTTCATCATCGTATTGTATAAGATAAAGAAAACTAACCTTAGTTTTCTTTTCTTTTTATCCTCTGTATATCGCACTTTATACTATTTTTAGGAGCTACTTATATAAAGATCTTAAATCATCAGGTGTAAACGAGTTTATGGAGATGAAAGTCTATACTATATGTTGAAGGTTACTCCTATTAGAGTAAGGGAACACTATGTTGGTGTATTTTATATACAATCAATAAACGAAAGGAGATATTTCATGTGGAAAAATAAAAAATTATGGATTGCTATCGTAGCTATTTTGGTGGTAGCTATTGGTGGATGGCAATGGTATAGTAGTAGCCAAACAAAAGAGGCGCCTACTTATACAACGGGGAAAGTAGGAAAAGGTAGTATTTCATCTACTATTAGTGCAACGGGAACGATTAATCCTGTTCGCTATGTAGATGTGTCTACGAATGTTCCTGGTAAATTAGAATCTGTGTTGGTGAAAGCCAATCAGCATGTAACAGCAGGGCAAGTTATCGCTACCATTGATTCTCGTCAACTACAGGCTTCCGTAGATAATGCAAGAGCTACATTGAATCAAACAGCCACAGATTTGGATCGCTATCGTACGCTAGTATCACAAGGTGCTATTTCACAGCAAACTTACGACAATGCCTTAGCAGCGTATGAAAAAGCAAGAGCTACCTACGACCAAGTGGCAGCTAACTTGACCGATAGTACGATTACAGCACCTATGGATGGCACGATTATTGGAGAACCTTTAAAAGCAGGTCAAACCATTGCTACTGGTATTTCTACACAAATGATCATTGCTACCATTGCAGATTTATCCGATTTAGAAATCTATTTAACAGTTGATGAAACAGATATTGGGAATGTAAAAGAAGGTGCCAAAGTAGATTTTACAGTCGATGCGCATCCTGGACAGACTTTCACAGGTACTGTGAAAAGTATTTCCTTAGGCACAAAAGGTAGTATGGGAACAACCAGCTCGTCCGTGGTGTACTATACAGTGCGTGTAGCAATTCCAGCAAGTGATGTAAGTCATTTCTTCCCATCTATGACAGCGCGTGCTACGATTCATGGTGAAGAACGACAAAATGTGTTGGTAGTACCATTGGCAGCAGTGCGTTCTGACAAAGTGGGAGAATTTGTGTATGTTATTAAAGATGGAAAACCTGTTCGAACCAGTGTAAAAACAGGTATGACAGGGGACTCTACAATTGAAATCATATCTGGTGTAGAAGAAGGCGATGAAATCATTATCAGTGGTGATGTCAATGCGACGAAAAAACAACAACAGAGGGGGCCATTCTAATGGAAACTCCTAAAAAAGCGGTCATTACCTTAGAGAGGATTACAAAAACCTATGTGAATGGAAAGTTGACGGTACCCGTATTACATGGTATTGATTTATCCATTTATGAAGGGGAGTTTACTTCTATCATGGGACCGTCTGGTTCTGGTAAATCTACGTTTATGAATATCTTAGGGTGTTTGGATAGACCTACTAGTGGTTCCTATCGATTAGATGGAGAAGAAGTAGCTCACCTTGGTGACGATGAATTGGCCTATGTGCGGAACAAACGAATTGGGTTTGTGTTCCAAAGTTTTAATTTATTGCCGAAGTTAACAGCCTTAGATAATGTAGCATTACCTATGGTCTATGCAGGCGTATCCAAAGCAGAACGTACGGCTAGGGCGAGTCAATTATTGACAGAGTTAGGGCTGGGTACTCGGTTGGATCATATGCCAGCAGAACTATCTGGGGGGCAACGACAACGGGTAGCCATTGCCAGGGCATTGGCCAATGACCCAGCTATCATCATGGCCGATGAACCTACTGGTAACCTCGATTCAAAAGCGAGTTTAGATGTGATGCATATCTTCACAGAATTATATCAAGAAGGGCGCACTATCATTTTAGTTACTCATGAGCCAGATATTGCTGAATATGCAGGTCGTAATGTGGTTTTAAAAGATGGACTGATTGTAGAAGATAGAATAAATCCCCACATGAAAGGATTGCAGCTGGGAGGTGAAAGCCATGTATAAAGAAGGTTTTTTAATGGCTTGGTCATCTTTAGTAGCCAATAAGATGCGTTCCTTACTGACGATGCTAGGTATCATCATTGGTGTAGCAGCTGTGATTGCGTTGGTATCTATTGGATATGGAGTTCGTCAACAAATAACAGAATCTATTTCGAGTTTGGGTAGTAATCTATTAATGGTCTATCCAGGGGCTCCTAGAACACCAGGGGTACGTCCTGTGGCAGGTGCTAATAAAACGATAAAATTGAGTGATTATGAAGCTGTTTCTAAGATGGATAGCGTGCAAGCAGCTTCACCAGTGGCGTCTAATTCCTATTTGACAGTGTATATGAGCAAGAATTGGACCACAACGGTGAATGGTGCCAATGCGGACTTTCAGTATGTGAATAACTGGACTATGAAATCCGGTCGCTTTATTACAGATAGTCAAATTGAACGGCGTGAACGGGTGGCAGTCATAGGTGCCACAGTAGCAAAAAATTTGTTTGGCAACGAAGATCCCATTGGTAAAGATATTCGGATTCACAAAAATTCTTTTAAAATTGTAGGCGTTCTTGATGAAAAGGGATCCGGCACTATGGGGAATGATCAAGATGATGTCATTGTAGTGCCTTATACAACTATGATGGAACGTGTGATGGGTGTTGATTATTTGCGTATGATCTATATTCAAGCAAAAGAAGGGCAGGATTTAGAACGTGTCCAAGCTGATATAGAAAATATTTTACGCGTCCGTCATGGTATTAAAAACCCTGACCTAGATGATTTTAATGTGAATAATATGGCTTCTATTATGAAAGCTGTAGAAGAAAATACAGCCACAATGACCTTATTCTTAGGTGCTGTGGCAGCGATTTCCTTACTAGTTGGTGGTATTGGCATTATGAATATTATGCTCGTGTCTGTAACGGAACGTACTCGAGAAATTGGTGTTCGTAAAGCTTTAGGCGCTACGTATCGAACCATTATTACGCAGTTTTTAATTGAAGCTGTTGTTATCTCTCTTGTAGGTGGTGCTATTGGTATTGTAGTGGGAATTGGTGCTTCACAGTTGATTGCCACAGTAGCTAAATTAAAAACTGTAGTGACCACAGGCCCTATTTTATTATCATTTGGATTTTCCATGTTTATAGGTCTTGTATTTGGCCTGTATCCAGCTAGAAAAGCAGCGAAGTTAAATCCTATTGATGCTTTACATTATGAATAGCTGAGTAAATACCAATATGCATGGAAAAGTAGGTCTATTGTATATTGGTATTTTTCTTTTTCCCGAAAGAATATGGTATAATATATAAATTGAAAGGATGTGTGTCTATGAAAATTAGTCAAGAGGAAATTAAGAATATTGCCTTATTATCCAGATTAGAAATTAAAGATTTAGAGGCTGCTGAAAAAGCCTTAAGTAATATCCTTACCTATGTTGAGGAATTAGAAGAATTAGATTTAACAGATGTAGAGCCAATGGCTCATGCGGTGCCATTACAAAATGTATATCGTCCTGATGAAATGAAACCATCATTGCCACGAGAAGAAGCGTTGCAAAATGCACCAGAAGAAGAGAATGGGTATTTTAGAGTACCTCGTGTTGTACAAAACTAGGAGAAGATACATGACTCTTTTTGAATTACATCAAAAATTAGTAAATAAAGAAATTTCTGCCGTAGAGCTTACGAAAGCTGTATTGGCACATAAAAACAATGTAGAGCCTACAGTACATGCGTACTTATTAGACTCTCATGAAGCGGCGTTAGCTCAAGCTGAGGCTGTGGATGCAAAAATTGCAAAAGGAGAAGTTATTTCTCCATTAGCAGGTGTTCCAGGCGCTATTAAAGATAATATTTGTACGAAAGGAGTAGCCACTACTTGCGGGTCCCACATGTTGGAAAACTTTGTGCCTCCTTACAATGCTACTGTTATTGAAAAATTACAATCTCAAGATGCTATTATTTTGGGTAAATTAAACATGGATGAGTTTGCTATGGGTAGCTCCACAGAGAACTCTGCTTTAGGCAAAACCACAAATCCATGGAATCCAGACTACGTACCAGGCGGTTCTTCCGGTGGTAGTGCAGCGGCTGTTGCCAGCGGTAGCGCTATTTGGGCATTGGGTTCCGATACAGGTGGATCCATTCGTCAACCAGCATCCTATTGTGGCGTGGTTGGTTTGAAACCAACTTACGGCAATGTATCTCGCTATGGCTTGATTGCCTATGCATCTTCTTTGGACCAAATTGGCCCTGTTACAAGAGATGTACGTGATGCAGCCATCGTGCTGAATGCGATTACTGGTCATGATTTCCATGATTCTACATCTATTCCGGGGAATCGTGTAGATTATACAAAAGCTCTTGTGAAAGATGTAAAAGGCTTGCGTATTGGTGTGCCTAAAGAATATTTTGGTGAAGGTTTACATCCAGAAGTGCGTGCAGCTTTGGAGAAAGCTGTTGAAACCTATCGCAATATGGGGGCCACTATTGTGGATATTTCCTTGCCAACTACAAAATATGCCTTGTCTGCGTACTATATCATCGCTTTAGCAGAAGCTAGTTCTAACCTAGCTCGTTATGATGGAGTTAGCTACGGCCTTCGCGTGCCAGCAGATAATTTAGTGGAAATGTCTACTAAAACTCGGACTCAAGGCTTTGGCGAAGAAGTACAACGTCGTATCTTATTGGGTACCTATGTATTGAGCTCTGGTTACTATGATGCTTACTATTTAAAAGCATTAAAAGCTCGCCGTTTAATTAAAAATGAATTTGATGCAGCATTCCAAGAATGTGATGTATTATTAACACCAACCGCTCCGAATACAGCTTTTAAATTTGGTGAAAAAATCAACGATCCATTGACTATGTATTTAGAGGATGTATGTACAGTGCCAGTTAACTTGGCAGGTATCCCAGGTATCAGTATTCCTGCTGGATTTGGTTCTAATGGTATGCCAATCGGTATGCAATTATTGGCGCCTGCTATGGGTGAAAGTACATTGTTGCAAGCAGCCTATAGCTTTGAACAAGAATGTCCTGAATTTACAAAATTGCCAACTATGGGAGAATTGAAACTATGAAATATGAAACAGTCGTAGGCCTTGAAGTTCATACTGAACTGAAAACAAATTCAAAAATTTTCTGCTCCTGTACAACGGCCTTCGGGGGCGACCACAATACACATGTATGTCCAACTTGCTTAGGTTTACCAGGAACGATGCCTGTATTTAACCAAAAAGTGTTGGAATATGCTATCAAAGTCGGTTTAGCATTAAACTGCGAAATCGTACTATTCAATAAATTTGACCGCAAAAACTATTATTATCCAGATTTGCCCAAAAACTGGCAAACCTCTCAATTTGACTTGCCTATCTGCGTAAATGGTCATCTCGATGTAGAAGTGAATGGGGAAACTCGTCGCATTCGTATCAACCGTATCCATATGGAAGAAGATGCAGGTAAATTAGTGCATAGTGGTGCTACTATTTCTAGCTCTGATAGTTCCAATGTAGACTATAACCGTACCGGTGTACCATTGTTAGAAATCGTATCGGAACCTGATCTTCGTTCTGGTGAAGAAGCGCGCCAATATGTGGATAAAATTCGTGCTATTGTACAATACTTAGGCGTATCTGACGGACGTATGGAAGAAGGTAGTTTGCGTTGTGATGCAAACATTTCTATCCGTCCTGTAGGGGAAACTAAATTAGGCACAAAAACTGAAATCAAAAACATGAACTCCTTAACTGGCATCCAAAAAGGTATTGAATACGAAGCACTTCGTCAAGCGGAAGCCTTAGAAGATGGAGAAGTCATCGTACAAGAAACTCGTACTTGGGACGATAGCAAAGGCATCACTCTTTCCATGCGTAAGAAAGAGAAAGAAAATGACTACCGTTTCTTCCCAGAACCAGATTTGGTACCTATTGTAGTAGACCCTAACTATGTAGAAGAAATCCGTCAATCCTTACCAGAATTGCCAGAAGCAAAACAACAACGCTTTATGGAATCCTATGGATTGTCCAGTGAAGATGCACGTACATTGACAAGCCAACGTGCTACCGCCGATTATTTCGATGCTGTCGTAGAGGCTGGAGCCGATGCAAAAACAGCGTCTAACTGGATCATTGGTGATTTGGCGAAACTTGTGAACGATGCTGGTATTTCTTATGCGGATAGCAAAGTACAACCAAAACAATTGGCTGATATGATTAGCCTAATTGAAAAAGGAACGATTTCTGGTAAAATCGCAAAACAAGTCATTGTCAAAATGTTTGAAACTGGTAAAAATCCAGACCAAATCGTAGAAGAAGAAGGCTTAGTGCAAATTACCGATACAGGAGCTATTGAAGAAATCGTAAAACAAGTCATTGCAGATAATCCAAAATCTGTAGAAGATTTCAAATCTGGTAAAGGTAAAGCTATTGGATTCTTGGTAGGTCAAGTAATGCGTGCCTCCAAGGGGAAAGCAAACCCTGGAGTCGTGAATGAATTGTTGGAAAAACATTTACAAGCTCTATAGGAGTGACTATGAGTCAAGAACAAAAGTATGAAGAAGGAACCCGCGTTCTTTCAGAAGAAGAATTACGTGATTTTGACGGAACAACCATTGATGAAGAGGGGCGAACATACGATGCTCCTCATCATCATCAATCTTCTCAACAGGAACAACAAAGTTTTCAGACCATACCCAATATGAAGGTATTCTTGTGGAATGCCCTTAATTGGAAGTGGAAAGCAGGTTTAGCTGTAGGTGTAGCAGTGATTATTTTAGTGCTATTCACATTAGCTAAATTTATCATTGCTGGTGCTTTTGTGATTATTTTAGCTTGGCTAGTGATGCGTTTGTTGGGGAAACTATTTTTTTAAATCTGAATACAGAGGTTGTATTGCTATGGAACAAACATTTTCATGGAAACGGTTTGCATGGCTAGGGATTGGAACGTTTTTGTTCTACTTGTTTATGGCATGGGCGTTGCCTGTGACGGATACAGTGGAATCAAACTACACTTTATCTGCCGTGACCATGATGAAACATGGAGAGTTTTTGTCCCCTATGATTTATGACATGTATTGGTATGATAAACCAATTATGGCATATTGGGGGCTTATACTGTCCTACTCTTTGTTTGGTATCTCTGATTTGGCTGCTCGATTGCCATCCATTGTCGTTTCTACTTGTACGGTATTAGCGATGTATCGGATGGCTTTCAGTATATATCAAGTAGAACGGATTGCCATGTGGAGTGCCATTGCCCTAGGAACGGCGTTAGAATTTTGGTACATCGGTCATGCTGTCGTGACGGATGGATATTTATTTCTCTTTTCTATGGGTGTTTTTTACTATTTATATCGTGGTATCACAGGTGAAAGTCATCGCCATATGGTCTATGCATATCTGTTTGCAGGCTTAGCGGTACTTACCAAAGGCCCTGTAGGGATCGTGCTACCAGGGATTATTTTAATTTTGTATGTGGCCTTAAATCGTCGTATGGATTGGTTTAAGTATGTCTTTTCTTGGAAAGGTATCCTTGCTTTTATCCTAGTCGTAGCGCCGTGGTATGGATATATGTACTATGTTCATGGTGATGCTTTTATCCAAGGATTTTTAGGGCTACATAATGTGATGAGAGCCACAGTGCCAGAGCATCCAGAGCATAATTGGTGGTATTTGTATTTTGCTTTATTACCAATCTGTATGATGCCATGGACTAGCTTTGTAGTTCGTGGTATTAATGAACAGAAACACGCCTATATTTGGTATTGGTCTATTTTCTGGTTTGTAGGAACCGTTCTATTCTACACGTGTATGGCCACTAAATATGTTACCTACACATTTATTATGCTGATTCCTTTGGCATTATGGGCAGGCATGGGTATTCATGCTTGTATAGAAGGATACAAAGAGCGTAAGATGCCGTGGAAGGTGTTTATCCTATATGCGCTGGGTGGATTTCCATTTTTACTAGGATTAGTCATAGTGGGATTGAGTGTGTCTTTGTCACATAGTGCGTATCTTTGGATTAGTTTGGCAGTGACTGTGTTGACGTTTATTTATGCCGCTAGTAAACGAACAGGGTCTGTCTTAGTGTGCAGTATGGCAACGAGTGCGATCATTTTTTATTTAGCATTAGTTCCTAACTTAGTGCCAGTTATGGAAGACCAATCTGGAAAAGTATTAGCCAATGAAGTGATGACATTGGAAGGCACTACGCCATTAGAGGTGTATCAATATGGTAATTATCGTACGTCTTTATCCTATTATTTGGGACGAACTACTTCCTTTATACATTACAAAGAACATGAAAGTGTTTGGGAAAATGGGAAAAATATCATGCCTATGGTGAAACCTACTGACTTGGCAAAAGATACAGAGAAACTATCACGTGCTTTGATTTATGTGCCAAATAAATACGCAACGTATTTTAAAGAAACAAATTTATATGACCAGGTTCAACCTGTAGAAAGAAATTCTCTAGGAGTCTTTTACAAAGCAAAATAATGGTAATTATAGTATTGGGGATGCTCCTAGGGAGTATCCCCAATAAGTTTCTGTTACTATAGGACAGGCGGCATGAGACCTACATTCAAGGAATATTGTATGACTCGATAATAAATGAAGGAGGACAGAGAAAGCGATTCTAAAAGGCTTATGTTTCTATATAAAAATAGCATAAAAATCTAGTTATCCGCATAAAAACTGGACTTATCACACTTTATCAAGGTCAAAACCACTCAATTTACTACTAATTTACTACTTATGAATGAGCTTTGATACGACGATTTATCCTTGAAAAGTGAAGATATAAAGATACTTCCAATAAAATTTGAATATTTAATAGGTAGACACTTCAAAAAATGAGGTGTCTATTTTTTTACCCGATTTTGAAAGGAAGTGAACTTATGAAAACAAAAAATCAAGAATCAAAAGGTCGTTCCCCACTCTTTAAGACCATCAAACATTCATTCAGCCAATAAAAAAGAAAGGATAGGTAAAAATATGGAACTTAAATTTGTGATTCCCAACATGGAAAAAACATTCGGCAATTTAGAATTTGCTGGCGAGGATAAAGTCGTTCAGCGAAGAATCAACGGACGGCTAACTGTCTTATCAAGAAGCTATAATCTCTATTCTGATGTTCAAAGAGCAGATGATATTGTGGTGGTGCTTCCTGCTGAAGCTGGCGAAAAACATTTCGGCTTTGAGGAACGTGTGAAGTTAGTCAATCCACGTATTACCGCAGAGGGCTACAAAATCGGCACTCGTGGTTTTACAAATTACCTTTTACATGCTGACGACATGATAAAAGAATAAAGAAAGAGAGGAAAAATGATGAGATTAGCAAATGGCATTGTATTAGATAAAGACACGACTTTTGGAGAATTGAAATTCTCTGCTCTACGTCGTGAAGTGAGAATCCAAAATGAAGACGGGTCGGTTTCAGATGAAATCAAGGAACGTACCTATGACTTAAAATCCAAAGGACAAGGACGCATGATTCAAGTAAGTATTCCTGCCAGCGTGCCTTTGAAAGAGTTTGATTATAACGCACGGGTGGAACTTATCAATCCCATTGCGGACACCGTTGCTACTGCCACCTATCAAGGAGCAGATGTTGACTGGTATATCAAGGCAGACGATATTGTGCTGACAAAGGATTCTAGTTCATTCAAAGCTCAACCACAAGCAAAGAAAGAACCGACACAAGACAAATAGTCGCTAGGTAGAAAGGAGACTTTTTCGCATGAAACAGCGTGGTAAAAGGATTCGCCCATCTGGTAAAGATTTAGTCTTTCATTTTACGATAGCGTCACTCCTGCCTGTTTTCCTGCTGGTTGTCGGACTGTTTCATGTGAAGACAATCCAGCAGATCAACTGGCAGGATTTTAACCTATCACAAGCAGATAAGATTGACATTCCCTATTTAATTATCAGTTTCAGTGTCGCAATTCTTATCTGCTTGCTGGTAGCGTTTGTATTCAAACGGGTTCGCTATGATACGGTTAAACAACTTTACCACCGTCAAAAACTGGCAAAGATGATACTTGAAAACAAGTGGTATGAATCTGAACAGGTCAAAACAGAGGGTTTCTTTAAAGATAGTGCTGGTCGTACAAAGGAAAAGATAACCTACTTCCCTAAAATGTATTATCGACTTAAAAATGGCTTGATACAGATACGGGTGGAAATCACGCTGGGAAAATATCAAGACCAACTCTTACACTTGGAAAAGAAATTAGAGAGTGGCTTGTACTGTGAGCTGACGGATAAAGAGTTAAAGGATTCCTATGTGGAATATACTTTGCTCTATGACACCATAGCCAGTCGTATTTCTATTGATGAAGTAGAAGCTAAAGATGGTAAACTTCGCTTAATGAAAAACGTATGGTGGGAATATGATAAGCTCCCTCATATGTTGATTGCTGGTGGTACAGGTGGCGGTAAAACTTACTTTATACTGACACTGATTGAAGCCTTGCTTCATACAGATTCAAAACTGTATATTCTTGACCCGAAAAATGCTGACCTTGCGGACTTAGGTTCTGTGATGGCAAATGTCTACTATAGAAAAGAAGACTTGCTTTCTTGCATTGAAACATTCTATGAAGAAATGATGAAACGTAGTGAGGAAATGAAGCAGATGAAGAACTATAAGACTGGCAAAAATTATGCTTACTTAGGTCTCCCGGCACACTTCTTAATCTTTGATGAATACGTCGCTTTCATGGAAATGCTGGGAACAAAAGAAAACACCGCAGTTATGAATAAGCTGAAACAGATTGTCATGTTAGGTCGTCAAGCTGGCTTCTTTCTAATACTGGCTTGTCAACGTCCAGACGCAAAATATTTAGGCGACGGAATCCGTGATCAGTTTAATTTCAGAGTGGCTTTAGGTCGTATGTCTGAAATGGGCTATGGCATGATGTTTGGCAGTGACGTACAAAAGGATTTCTTCTTAAAGCGAATCAAAGGTCGTGGCTATGTTGATGTAGGAACAAGTGTCATATCAGAGTTTTATACTCCCCTTGTACCAAAAGGATATGATTTCTTGGAGGAAATTAAAAAGTTATCCAACAGCAGACAGTCCACGCAGGCGACGTGCGAAGCGGAAGTCGCAGGTGTGGACTGATCTTGCTGGCTGGTGTGGCAATAGCCACGCCAGCACTTAACCCCCCGTATCTAACAGGGGGGTACAAATCGACAGGAAACAGTCAAAAAAACATTAGAAAATCCTTTGGTTACAAGGGATTTACAAAATTTCAGCGTATGTCAAATGGGCTTTAAAAGTTGACATACGCCTTTTTGATTGGAGGGATTTTTACTGAATGAACAAACTTGGTTACAGCATTTAAAAGAAAAACGCTTGGCTTATGGACTATCTCAAAACCGTTTAGCTGTTGCGACTGGTATTACAAGGCAGTATCTAAGCGATATTGAAACAGGAAAAGTCAAGCCATCAGAGGATTTACAGCAGTCCCTTTGGGAAGCTCTGGAACGCTTCAATCCCGACGCTCCCCTTGAAATGCTGTTTGATTATGTAAGGATTCGCTTTCCGACAACAGACGTACAGCAGGTGGTCGAAAACATCTTACAACTGAAACTGTCCTATTTTCTTCATGAGGACTATGGTTTCTATTCTTATTCAGAGCATTATGCTTTAGGCGACATATTCGTCCTTTGCTCCCATGAACTGGACAAAGGAGTTCTGGTGGAATTGAAAGGTCGTGGGTGCAGACAATTTGAAAGCTATCTTCTGGCACAACAAAGAAGCTGGTATGAGTTCTTTATGGACGTTTTGGTGGCTGGCGGTGTGATGAAACGCCTTGACCTTGCCATTAACGATAAGACAGGGATTTTGAATATCCCTGTACTCACTGAAAAGTGCCAACAGGAAGAATGTATCTCCATCTTCCGCAGTTTTAAAAGCTATCGCAGTGGCGAACTGGTACGCAAAGAGGAAAAGGAATGTATGGGAAACACCCTCTATATCGGTTCATTACAAAGTGAAGTTTATTTCTGTATCTATGAAAAGGACTACGAGCAGTACAAGAAAAATGATATTCCCATTGAAGACGCAGAAGTAAAAAACCGTTTTGAGATTCGATTGAAAAATGAGCGTGCCTATTATGCAGTCCGTGATTTACTCGTCTATGACAATCCAGAGCATACCGCCTTTAAAATTATCAATCGGTATATCCGTTTTGTAGATAAAGACGATTCCAAACCTCGTTCTGATTGGAAACTGAATGAAGAATGGGCTTGGTTTATTGGGAACAATCGTGAACGATTAAAACTAACCACAAAACCAGAGCCTTACTCCTTCCAAAGGACGCTGAACTGGCTATCTCATCAAGTTGCCCCGACCTTAAAGGTTGCGATTAAACTTGATGAAATCAACCAGACGCAGGTTGTAAAAGACATTCTCGACCATGCGAAACTGACAGACCGACACAAGCAGATTTTGAAGCAACAGTCAGTAAAAGAACAGGACGTGATAACAACAAAAAAATAACTCAAATACAAATTCATTGAATATAGAGAGGAGAACATTTTTATGAATTTTGGACAAAACCTTTATAACTGGTTTCTATCAAACGCTCAATCACTGGTGCTTTTAGCAATCGTTGTGATTGGCTTGTATCTTGGCTTCAAGCGTGAGTTTAGCAAACTGATTGGCTTTTTAATTATTGCGATTATTGCGGTTGGCTTAGTCTTCAACGCTGCTGGAGTAAAAGACATTTTACTAGAGCTATTCAATCGCATTATTGGTGCTTAAATAAAACCGTTCTTTTGTGGAATATAAGTGGTTTTCTTATGTTCCGCAAAGGAATGGTACACCAAACGAAGTGCGGTAGGGATTTTTGAATCTCTACAAAGAAAGGACGTGAATATATGGACGATATGCAAGTCTATATTGCGAATTTAGGCAAATACAATGAGGGCGAATTGGTCGGTGCGTGGTTTACCTTTCCCATTGACTTTGAGGAAGTCAAAGAGAAAATCGGCTTGAATGATGAATATGAGGAATACGCCATTCATGACTACGAGTTACCCTTTACGGTTGACGAATACACTTCCATTGGCGAACTCAATCGACTATGGGAAATGGTATCGGAATTACCCGAAGAATTACAATCGGAGCTATCTGCTCTGCTCACTCATTTTTCAAGCATTGAAGAACTAAGCGAACATCAAGAGGATATTATCATTCATTCCGATTGTGATGATATGTATGACGTGGCACGCTACTACATTGAAGAAACGGGTGCTTTAGGCGAAGTACCAGCTAGTCTTCAAAACTATATTGATTATCAAGCCTATGGTCGGGATTTAGACCTTTCAGGAACGTTTATCTCAACCAATCATGGGATTTTTGAAATCGTCTATTAAATCTGTCGGTACATTACTACTGGCAGATTTTCTATTTTACGGGGTGGCTCAATCAGCTACCCCTATTTTTTATGAAAGGATTGATTACATGAAGAAAATACGAAGCTATACCAGTATCTGGTCTGTGGAAAAGGTACTGTATTCTATCAATGATTTTAGACTTCCGTTTCCCATAACCTTTACGCAAATGACATGGTTTGTCGTGTCACTCTTTGCAGTGATGATACTTGGCAACTTGCCCCTCTTTCCATGATAGAGGGAGCATTTCTCAAATACTTTGGGATTCCTGTGGCTTTCACATGGTTTATGTCTACAAAAACTTTTGATGGTAAAAAGCCTTATGGATTTTTGAAGTCTGTCATTGCTTATGCACTGCGACCAAAGCTGACCTATGCAGGAAAAAAAGTAACGCTTGGCAGAAACCAGCCACAAGAAGCCATTACAGCAGTTAGGAGTGAATTTTATGGCATATCCAATTAAATACATTGAAAACAATCTCGTCTGGAATAAAGACGGGGAATGTTATGCTTACTATGAGCTTGTTCCTTACAATTACTCATTTCTAAGTCCAGAACAGAAAATACAAGTGCATGATTCTTTCAGACAGCTTATCGCACAAAATCGTGATGGCAAAATTCATGCTTTACAAATCAGTACAGAATCCAGCATACGTTCTGCACAAGAGCGTTCCAAAAATGAAGTCACTGGCAAGCTCAAAGCGGTTGCCTATGACAAAATCGACCAACAGACAGACGCTTTAATATCCATGATTGGCGAAAATCAAGTGAACTACCGTTTCTTTATCGGCTTTAAGTTGCTTCTCAACGATCAGGAGTTTTCTATGAAAAGTCTTACCGTTGAAGCAAAAAATGCTTTGTCTGATTTTGTCTATGATGTGAACCATAAGCTGATGGGCGATTTTGTTAGTATGAGTAATGATGAAATCCTGCGTTTTCAGAAGATGGAAAAGCTCTTAGAAAATAAAATCTCTCGTCGTTTCAAAATCCGCAGGTTAGATAAGGACGACTTCGGCTATCTGATTGAACACCTTTACGGACAGACAGGCACTGCCTATGAAGAGTATGAGTACCATCTATCAAAGAAAAAGCTGGATAATGAAACGCTGATTAAATACTATGACTTGATTAAGCCTACTCGCTGTTTGGTGGAAGAAAAACAGCGATATTTGAAAATCCAGCAGGAAGATGAAACCGTCTATGTAGCTTACTTTACCATTAACAGCATTGTCGGAGAACTGGACTTCCCGTCCTCTGAAATCTTCTACTACCAGCAACAGCAATTTACATTCCCGATTGATACGTCAATGAATGTGGAAATTGTAGCGAATCGTAAAGCCCTATCTACTGTCCGCAATAAAAAGAAAGAACTGAAAGACTTGGATAACCACGCTTGGCAAAGTGATAATGAAACCAGCTCCAATGTGGCGGAAGCTCTGGAAAGTGTGAATGAGCTGGAAACCAATTTAGACCAAAGCAAGGAATCTATGTACAAGCTGTCTTATGTGGTAAGGGTATCAGCAAATGATCTTGACGAACTCAAACGTCGTTGTAATGAAGTGAAAGATTTTTATGACGATTTAAGCGTAAAACTGGTACGACCATTTGGGGATATGCTCGGCTTACATGAAGAATTTTTACCTGCCAGCAAGCGTTATATGAATGATTATATTCAATACGTGACCTCTGATTTCCTCGCTGGTTTAGGTTTTGGTGCTACTCAAATGCTGGGGGAAAATGAGGGGATTTATGTTGGCTACAGCTTAGATACTGGACGCAATGTCTATCTGAAACCTGCTCTTGCCAGTCAAGGGGTTAAGGGTTCAGTAACCAATGCGTTAGCGTCGGCTTTTGTTGGTTCGCTGGGTGGTGGTAAATCCTTTGCGAATAACCTTATCGTCTATTATGCGGTGCTTTATGGGGCACAAGCAGTGATTGTAGACCCAAAAGCAGAACGTGGCAGATGGAAAGAAACCTTGCCAGAGATTTCCCATGAAATCAATATCGTCACTCTGACTTCTGATGAGAAAAACAAAGGCTTACTTGACCCTTATGTGATTATGAAAAATCCCAAAGATTCTGAATCACTGGCTATTGATATTCTGACATTCCTTACGGGGATTTCCTCTCGTGATGGAGAACGCTTCCCAATCCTTAGAAAAGCCATTCGTGCAGTAACCAATAGTGAAGTACGAGGGTTGATGAAAGTGATTGAGGAATTACGGGTTGAGAATACGCCACTAAGTACCAGTATAGCCGACCATATCGAAAGTTTTACAGACTATGACTTTGCACATTTATTATTCAGTAATGGTTATGTGGAGCAGTCTATCAGCTTAGAAAAACAACTGAACATTATACAGGTTGCGGACTTGGTACTTCCCGACAAGGAAACTTCCTTTGAGGAATATACCACTATGGAGCTTTTATCCGTTGCTATGCTGATTGTCATTAGTACCTTTGCTTTAGACTTTATCCATACAGACCGAAGCATTTTCAAGATTGTAGATTTAGACGAAGCATGGAGCTTTTTACAGGTAGCACAAGGAAAAACACTATCTATGAAGCTGGTTCGGGCTGGTCGTGCTATGAACGCTGGGGTATATTTCGTGACCCAAAATACAGACGACCTCTTAGATGAAAAACTGAAAAATAACCTCGGCTTAAAATTTGCATTTCGTTCCACTGACCTTAACGAGATTAAAAAGACCTTAGCCTTTTTTGGTGTAGACCCAGAGGACGAAAACAATCAGAAGCGATTGCGTGATTTGGAAAACGGGCAATGCCTTATCAGTGATTTATATGGTCGTGTCGGTGTGATACAGTTCCACCCTGTATTTGAAGAACTGCTCCATGCCTTTGATACCAGACCACCTGTGCGAAAAGAGGTGTAAATGTGAAACCATCAATAGTAAACAGAATAAAATCAAACTGGACGCTGAAACGTCTAGGTAAAGTGGCAATGACAGTGGCTTTCACACTTGTGATTGCCATTTTTCTTTTAGCCATGCTGGGAACGGTGGTTCAAGCTGCGGGCTTGGTAGATGATACGGTCAATGTGGCAAATGAATACAGCCGATACCCACTTGAAAACTATCAACTGGATTTTTATGTGGATAATAGCTGGGGCTGGCTTCCGTGGAACTGGTCGGACGGGATTGGAAAACAGGTCACGTATGGACTATATGCCATTACCAATTTTATTTGGACAATCAGTTTGTATGTTTCCAATGCGACAGGTTACTTAGTACAGGAAGCCTATTCCTTAGACTTCATTTCCGCTACAGCAGATTCCATTGGTAAGAATATGCAGACCTTAGCTGGTGTGAGTGCAAACGGATTTTCAACAGAGGGTTTCTATGTTGGATTCCTCTTACTCTTGATTTTGGTTCTTGGGGTTTATGTTGCCTATACGGGACTGATAAAGAGAGAAACCACAAAGGCAATTCATGCCATTATGAATTTTGTGCTGGTGTTTATCCTATCGGCTTCCTTTATTGCCTACGCTCCCGACTACATTAAAAAAATCAATGACTTTTCATCAGACATCAGTAATGCCAGTTTATCACTTGGCACGAAGATTGTCATGCCCCATTCCGATAGTCAAGGCAAGGACAGCGTGGACTTAATCAGAGATAGCCTGTTTTCCATACAGGTTCAGCAACCGTGGCTACTGCTTCAATACAACAGTTCAGACATTGAAAGTATCGGTATTGACCGTGTGGAAAGCCTGCTCTCCACCAGCCCAGATTCCAACAATGGCGAAGACAGAGAAAAAATTGTTGCGGAAGAAATTGAAGACAGAAGCAATACCAATCTAACCATTACAAAGACCATTAACCGTTTAGGTACAGTCTTCTTCCTATTTGTCTTCAATATTGGGATTTCCATATTTGTATTCCTATTAACAGGAATCATGATTTTCTCGCAGGTACTTTTTATCATCTATGCTATGTTTCTGCCTGTGAGCTTTATTTTAAGCATGATTCCATCATTTGATGGTATGTCAAAACGAGCCATAACAAAGCTCTTTAATACCATTTTGACACGAGCTGGAATCACATTGATTATTACGACAGCATTTAGTATTTCAACCATGCTCTATACCTTATCGGCTGGTTATCCGTTCTTTTTGATTGCTTTTCTACAGATTGTGACCTTTGCAGGAATCTACTTCAAGCTGGGCGATTTAATGAGTATGTTTTCTCTACAGAGTAACGATTCTCAAAGTGTGGGAAGTCGTGTGATGAGAAAACCTCGTATGCTTATGCACGCTCACATGCACCGTCTACAGCGGAAACTTGGACGTTCCATGACTACTCTAGGGGCTGGGTCTGCCATTGTTACAGGTAAAAAAGGACAGTCGGGTTCGGGGAGTTCTGCAAGGACACAAGCAGATCACTCCCGACCAGACGGAAAGGAAAAATCAACACTTGGAAAACGTATCGGTCAAACCATCGGTACAGTAGCTGATACCAAAGACAGAATGGTAGACACTGCTAGTGGTTTGAAAGAACAGGTTAAAGATTTGCCGACCAATGCAAGATATGCAGTATATCAAGGAAAATCCAAAGTAAAAGAGAATGTCCGTGATTTAACCAGTAGTATTTCTCAAACCAAAGCGGACAGAGCCAGTGGACGCAAGGAACAGCAGGAACAAAGGCGAAAAACCATTGCGAAGCGTCGCTCTGAAATGGAACAGGTCAAACAGAAAAAACAGCCTGCTTCTTCTGTTCATGAAAGACCGACTACAAGACAAGAACAATATCATGATGAACAGACCTCAAAACAGTCTAATATTCAGACTTCATATAAGGAATCTCAACAAGCCAAACAAGAGCGTCCAGCAGTTAAGTCCGATTTTTCAAGTCCAAAAGTGGAACGCCAAGGCAATACCGTTCAAGAAAAAACCGTTCAAAAGCCAGCAACTTCAACCACTACAGCAGATAGAACTTCACAACGTCCAATCACAAAAGAACGTCCGTCTACTGTTCAAAGAGTACCACTACAAAATACAAGAAGTAGACCACCAATCAAAACCGCCACCATTAAGAAAGTCGGTAAGAAACCATGAAGTTGAAAACTTTAGTGATTGGTGGTTCTGGATTATTCTTGATGGTCTTCTCACTGCTTCTGTTTGTTGCCATTTTATTTTCAGATGAACAGGACAGCGGAATTTCCAATATTCATTATGGAGGTGTGAATGTTTCCGCAGAAGTGCTGGCTCATAAGCCTATGGTAGAAAAATATGCCAAAGAATATGGCGTTGAAGAATATGTCAACATACTTCTTGCGATTATACAGGTGGAATCGGGCGGTACTGCGGAAGATGTTATGCAGTCCTCGGAATCCCTCGGTCTTCCACCTAATTCATTGAGTACAGAAGAATCCATTAAGCAAGGTGTGAAGTATTTCAGTGAATTATTAGCCAGTAGCGAAAGGCTCAGTGTAGATTTAGAATCGGTTATCCAGTCCTACAATTATGGTGGTGGTTTCTTAGGGTATGTGGCTAATCGTGGAAATAAATATACCTTTGAACTGGCTCAAAGTTTCTCAAAAGAGTATTCAGGTGGCGAAAAAGTGTCTTACCCCAATCCCATAGCCATACCTATCAATGGGGGCTGGCGATACAACTATGGCAATATGTTTTATGTGCAACTGGTAACGCAGTATCTTGTCACAACAGAGTTTGATGATGATACGGTACAAGCCATCATGGACGAAGCACTGAAATATGAGGGCTGGCGATACGTTTACGGTGGAGCTTCCCCGACTACTTCTTTTGATTGTAGCGGACTGACACAATGGACGTATGGAAAAGCTGGAATTAACTTACCACGAACCGCACAACAGCAATATGATGTGACCCAGCATATCCCACTATCGGAAGCACAAGCTGGCGATTTGGTTTTCTTTCATTCTACCTATAACGCTGGCTCTTATATTACTCATGTTGGGATATACCTTGGCAATAACCGTATGTTTCATGCAGGCGACCCAATCGGTTATGCCGACTTAACAAGCCCCTACTGGCAACAGCATTTAGTGGGAGCAGGACGAATCAAACAATGAGAAAGGAAGATTTAATGATGAAATTTAGAAAAAATCAGAATAAAGAAAAACAGATACCAAAGGAAAAGAAACCTCGTGTCTACTATAAGGTCAATCCTCATAAAAAGGTTGTGATTGCCTTGTGGGTACTTTTAGGGCTTAGTTTCAGCTTTGCGATATTCAAGCACTTTACAGCTATAGATACTCATACTATTCACGAAACAACTATCATAGAAAAGGAATACGTTGATACTCATCATGTAGAAAATTTTGTAGAGAACTTTGCGAAAGTCTACTATTCATGGGAGCAATCCGATAAGTCCATTGATAATCGAATGGAAAGTCTAAAAGGCTATCTGACAGATGAACTTCAAGCTCTCAATGTTGATACAGTACGCAAAGATATTCCTGTATCGTCTTCTGTAAGAGGATTTCAGATATGGACGGTAGAGCCAACTGGCGACAATGAGTTTAATGTAACCTACAGTGTAGACCAGCTCATTACAGAGGGAGAAAATACAAAGACCGTCCACTCTGCTTATATAGTGAGTGTCTATGTAGATGGTTCTGGAAATATGGTACTGGTTAAGAATCCGACCATTACCAACATACCTAAGAAATCAAGTTATAAACCAAAAGCCATTGAAAGTGAGGGGACGGTTGATTCCATTACAACCAATGAAATCAATGAGTTTTTAACGACGTTCTTCAAGCTCTATCCTACAGCGACAGCCAGTGAACTTTCCTACTATGTGAATGACGGGATATTAAAACCAATCGGAAAAGAGTACATCTTTCAAGAACTGGTAAATCCTATTCACAATCGTAAGGATAATCAAGTCACGGTATCGCTGACAGTGGAGTATATCGACCAGCAGACCAAAGCAACGCAGGTATCTCAATTTGATTTGGTACTTGAAAAGAACGGGAGTAATTGGAAGATTGTAAAATAACAAATATTGGTACATGATTACAGATACTTTGTAATCATGTACTCTTTTTGATAAAAAATTGGAGATTCCTTTACAAATATGCTCTTACGTGCTATTATTTAAGTATCTATTTAAAAGGAGTTAATAAATATGCGGCAAGGTATTCTTAAATAAACTGTCAATTTGATAGCGGGAACAAATAATTAGATGTCCTTTTTTAGGAGGGCTTAGTTTTTTGTACCCAGTTTAAGAATACCTTTATCATGTGATTCTAAAGTATCCAGAGAATATCTGTATGCTTTGTATACCTATGGTTATGCATAAAAATCCCAGTGATAAAAGTATTTATCACTGGGATTTTTATGCCCTTTTGGGTTTTTGAATGGAGGAAAATCACATGAAAATTATTAATATTGGAGTTTTAGCTCATGTTGATGCAGGAAAAACTACCTTAACAGAAAGCTTATTATATAACAGTGGAGCGATTACAGAATTAGGAAGCGTGGACAAAGGTACAACGAGGACGGATAATACGCTTTTAGAACGTCAGAGAGGAATTACAATTCAGACAGGAATAACCTCTTTTCAGTGGGAAAATACGAAGGTGAACATCATAGACACGCCAGGACATATGGATTTCTTAGCAGAAGTATATCGTTCATTATCAGTTTTAGATGGGGCAATTCTACTGATTTCTGCAAAAGATGGCGTACAAGCACAAACTCGTATATTATTTCATGCACTTAGGAAAATGGGGATTCCCACAATCTTTTTTATCAATAAGATTGACCAAAATGGAATTGATTTATCAACGGTTTATCAGGATATTAAAGAGAAACTTTCTGCCGAAATTGTAATCAAACAGAAGGTAGAACTGTATCCTAATATGTGTGTGACGAACTTTACCGAATCTGAACAATGGGATACGGTAATAGAGGGAAACGATGACCTTTTAGAGAAATATATGTCCGGTAAATCATTAGAAGCATTGGAACTCGAACAAGAGGAAAGCATAAGATTTCAGAATTGTTCTCTGTTCCCTCTTTATCATGGAAGTGCAAAAAGTAATATAGGGATTGATAACCTTATAGAAGTTATTACGAATAAATTTTATTCATCAACACATCGAGGTCCGTCTGAACTTTGCGGAATTGTTTTCAAAATTGAATATACAAAAAAAAGACAACGTCTTGCATATATACGCCTTTATAGTGGAGTACTACATTTACGAGATTCGGTTAGAGTATCAGAAAAAGAAAAAATAAAAGTTACAGAAATGTATACTTCAATAAATGGTGAATTATGTAAGATTGATAGAGCTTATTCTGGAGAAATTGTTATTTTGCAAAATGAGTTTTTGAAGTTAAATAGTGTTCTTGGAGATACAAAACTATTGCCACAGAGAAAAAAGATTGAAAATCCGCACCCTCTACTACAAACAACTGTTGAACCGAGTAAACCTGAACAGAGAGAAATGTTGCTTGATGCCCTTTTGGAAATCTCAGATAGTGATCCGCTTCTACGATATTACGTGGATTCTACGACACATGAAATTATACTTTCTTTCTTAGGGAAAGTACAAATGGAAGTGATTAGTGCACTGTTGCAAGAAAAGTATCATGTGGAGATAGAACTAAAAGAGCCTACAGTCATTTATATGGAGAGACCGTTAAAAAATGCAGAATATACCATTCACATCGAAGTGCCGCCAAATCCTTTCTGGGCTTCCATTGGTTTATCTGTATCACCGCTTCCGTTGGGAAGTGGAATGCAGTATGAGAGCTCGGTTTCTCTTGGATACTTAAATCAATCATTTCAAAATGCAGTTATGGAAGGGATACGCTATGGCTGTGAACAAGGATTGTATGGTTGGAATGTGACGGACTGTAAAATCTGTTTTAAGTATGGCTTATACTATAGCCCTGTTAGTACCCCAGCAGATTTTCGGATGCTTGCTCCTATTGTATTGGAACAAGTCTTAAAAAAAGCTGGAACAGAATTGTTAGAGCCATATCTTAGTTTTAAAATTTATGCGCCACAGGAATATCTTTCACGAGCATACAACGATGCTCCTAAATATTGTGCGAACATCGTAGACACTCAATTGAAAAATAATGAGGTCATTCTTAGTGGAGAAATCCCTGCTCGGTGTATTCAAGAATATCGTAGTGATTTAACTTTCTTTACAAATGGACGTAGTGTTTGTTTAACAGAGTTAAAAGGGTACCATGTTACTACCGGTGAACCTGTTTGCCAGCCCCGTCGTCCAAATAGTCAGATAGATAAAGTACGATATATGTTCAATAAAATAACTTAGTGTATTTTATGTTGTTATATAAATATGGTTTCTTGTTAAATAAGATGAAATATTTTTTAATAAAGATTTGAATTAAAGTGTAAAGGAGGAGATAGTTATTATAAACTACAAGTGGATATTGTGTCCTGTATGTGGAAATAAAACACGATTAAAGATAAGGGAAGATACTGAATTAAAAAAATTCCCCCTCTATTGTCCGAAATGCAGACAAGAAAATTTAATTGAAATAAAGCAGTTCAAAGTAACTGTGATTACAGAGCCAGACGCAAAGACGCAGAGCCGATAAAATGAGATTAATACAATCTCATTTTATCGGCTCTTTCCGTTATGTATGGATTCTTTTAATTAGTCTTCGATGTTTCTTGCTTCGTTGATACCGCTGGCTAAAGATTCCATTAAGGATAGTTCTTTGTCTGTAAAGCTATCCATGTATTTCTCTATCTGTAATCGTCGGGTGCTTTTTACCAAGTTATTAGCAGGTAAGAAAAATTCATCAACGGAAACATGAAGTAACGATACAAGGTCATAAAGAACTTGTATGCTGGGGTGTTGCCCTTTATTTTCAATATTAGTTAAGTACCGTGGGTCAATTTCAATCAATGCTCCCACTTGTTCACGAGTTAAACCTCGTTTCAATCGAGCTTCTTTAATGGCTAAACCAAAGGCTCTAAAATCATATTTATCTTCTTTTTTACGCATAGTAGACCACCTCTATACATTTTATTGTTCCTACTGAATTAAAAACAGGTATAGAAAAACGTGTTATATGGTTTATAGGTTTATATTTAATAAAAAGCACTACTAAACGCCAATAAAAAAAACCGTTATATGGTAGTGCTATTTACGCTGTTAAAATATTGTATATTACTTCCAAATGGCGGTTTGTTGGAGGTCAACGTCGCCATGAAGTACATCATATACAATAAATTTCCTTACATTGGGTTCTTGTCAAAAAAAGTCGTCTATCTGCAATAGATAAGTACGTCCACCAATGTGGTTTTATAAATCATATAGATAGAATAACAGAAGCATGTAAACAGAGAAATAAATCTGTTTATATGCTTTTTTGGCTATTCAGAACTTTTTTACAAAGTTTATTTATCAGTAATGCAACAAATCCCCCTTTCACATTGGGACTAAGAGTGAAAGGAGATAAACGAGCAAGGCTCACTTCCTTTCCTAGACAGAAAGGGGGTGAGAAACATGAAACCATCTTCTTTTCAGACCACAATAGAAAATCAGTTTGACTATATCTGTAAACGTGCTATGGAAGACGAGCGAAAGAATTATATGCTTTATCTTTCAAGGATTGCAAAGCGTGAGGTGTCCTTTTCGGATGTTGGCGATTATCTTGTTAGCCAGCTTGCGACAACAGATAACTATTCAACTGACTTTCAGATTTTTACACTCAATGGGTTATCAGTAGGCGTTGAAAATGATTTGTTGAGTGAAGCATTACGTGAGTTGCCAGACAAGAAACGTGAAATTCTACTGCTGTTTTACTTTATGGACATGAGCGATTCAGAAATTGCAGACCTGTTGAAATTGAACCGTTCTACTGTCTATCGGCATAGAACCAGTGGACTAGCCTTAATTAAAAAGTTTATGGAGGAATTTGAAGAATGAAAACACAATATCCTATGATTCCCTTTCCTCTCATTGTAAAGGCAACAGATGGCGATACCGAAGCGATTAACCAGATTCTACATCATTACAGAGGGTACATAACGAAGCGTTCCCTACGACTTATGAAAGATGAATATGGCAATCAAAGTATGGTCGTTGATGAAGTCTTACGTGGAAGAATGGAAACCAGACTGATTACAAAGATTTTGTCATTTGAAATTAAGTAATATCCTCTCTCCTTTCGTGGAAGCGTGCTAAACCATTCCACGCTTCCCGAACAGGGAGGTTTGTTATTCCACCAAAGCATATTGAGCTTTCAATGTGTTTTGATAGGCTAACGAGCCATTGTTCTTTGAAAACTGAATAAAAGTAATCGAATACGTTTCGATAAGAAAAGAGCCAACGGAACTAACCGCCATGACCTATCTTATAAAGATAGCGAGCGATTCATGTTAGTGATCCGAGAAGCAATCTTTAGCAGGATTGCCTGCAACGACATTCTTATCGTGATAATGATACTCCCATACAGTCAATAGTCCGAGCGTGATAAAACCGTCGCAGGCAATGAGTATGGCTACATGAGAACCATGCAGGGGTGGAACTCCCGTGAGCTTTGCTAAAGCTGTTCGATTGCTGGTAAAACAACTTTTATGAAATCCAAATAAGTGATTTGGAAAGGAGGATTTTATGAAGCAGACTGACATTCCTATTTGGGAACGTTATACCCTAACCATTGAAGAAGCGTCAAAATATTTTCGTATTGGCGAAAACAAGCTACGACGCTTGGCAGAGGAAAATAAAAATGCAAATTGGCTGATTATGAATGGCAATCGTATTCAGATTAAACGAAAACAATTTGAAAAAATTATAGATACATTGGACGCAATCTAGCGTCGCCAAAGGGTCTTGTATATGATAAAATAGTATTAAGTCGTATCAAGGCTCTTTCCATAAAGGAAAGGAGCAAATGCCATGTCAGAAAAAAGACGTGACAATAAAGGTCGAATCTTAAAGACTGGAGAGAGCCAACGAAAAGACGGAAGATACTTATACAAATATATAGATTCATTTGGAGAACCGCAATTTGTTTACTCGTGGAAACTTGTGGCTACAGACCGAGTACCAGCAGGAAAGCGTGATTGTATCTCACTTAGAGAGAAAATCGCAGAGTTACAGAAAGACATTCATGATGGTATTGATGTTGTAGGAAAGAAAATGACACTCTGCCAGCTTTACGCAAAACAGAACGCTCAAAGACCAAAGGTTAGAAAAAACACTGAAACTGGACGCAAATATCTTATGGATATTTTGAAGAAAGACAAGTTAGGTGTAAGAAGTATTGACAGTATTAAGCCATCAGACGCTAAAGAATGGGCTATTAGAATGAGTGAAAATGGTTATGCTTATCAAACCATCAATAACTACAAACGTTCTTTAAAGGCTTCATTCTATATTGCTATACAAGATGATTGTGTTCGGAAGAATCCATTTGACTTTCAACTGAAAGCAGTTCTTGATGATGATACTGTCCCTAAGACCGTACTAACAGAAGAACAGGAAGAAAAACTGTTAGCCTTTGCAAAAGCTGATAAAACCTACAGCAAAAATTATGATGAAATTCTGATACTCTTAAAAACAGGTCTTCGTATTTCAGAGTTTGGTGGTTTGACACTTCCAGATTTAGATTTTGAGAATCGTCTTGTCAATATAGACCATCAGCTATTGAGAGATACTGAAATTGGGTACTACATTGAAACACCAAAGACCAAAAGTGGCGAACGTCAAGTTCCTATGGTTGAAGAAGCCTATCAAGCATTTAAGCGAGTGTTAGCGAATCGAAAGAATGATAAGCGTGTTGAGATTGATGGATATAGTGATTTCCTCTTTCTTAATAGAAAGAACTATCCAAAAGTGGCAAGTGATTACAACGGCATGATGAAAGGTCTTGTTAAGAAATACAATAAGTATAACGAGGATAAATTGCCACACATCACTCCACATAGTTTGCGACATACATTCTGTACCAACTATGCAAATGCAGGAATGAATCCAAAGGCATTACAGTACATTATGGGACATGCTAATATAGCCATGACGCTGAACTATTACGCACATGCAACATTCGATTCTGCAATGGCAGAAATGAAACGCTTGAATAAAGAGAAGCAACAGGAGCGTCTTGTTGCTTAGTAGTACAAATGAATTTACTACTTATTTACCACTTCTGACAGCTAAGACATGAGGAAATATGCAAAGAAACGTGAAGTATCTTCCTACAGTAAAAATACTCGAAAGCACATAGAATAAGGCTTTACGAGCATTTAAGAAAATATAAAAAGATAATTAGAAATTTATACTTTGTTTATATACAAAAAATAGATATGAAACAGGCACCAACGCAATAGCTGGTGCCTGTTTTGTGCTTGTAGTAGTTTATTTCGCCTCAGGATCTAAGGACAACGGTTGTGTACCTAACATTGTGGTTAAGTTATTAACATTAAAGCGATATGCTTTGTTAGAGAAATCTCGTGTGACATCGTAGTTACCAGATGGAGCATGTATGATGCCTACGAGCATATCATACAATAAGTCATTGGTGAAATATTGTTGCTCATGATTGCGTAGGGTATTTGCCGTTTCTGGATATGCTGTACGATATGTAGGAGATAAGTACACCCACATTGGTATTCGTGTCATTCCAAAATTGAAGATATCTGGATTGTGAGATGTTTTAATATTTTCTCCGTGGTCAGAGAAATAGACCATAGCTTGTAGGTTTAAGTTATCCTTAGCATAGGTATAAATTTCTTGCAATAACCAATCTGTATAGAGTTGGCTATTGGCATAGGCTTCAATTCCTTCAGGGTTTGGACCTTGTTTCCATTTGCTGAACTCATGAGGATATCTATCGTTGTAATAGATGTGACTACCCATAATATGAATGACAATAAAATTATTTTGGTTCTTTGGTACGTCTTTTAACAGTGGTAACAAAGCGCCATCATATTGATCGGAGAAGGCATAGGATTCATGAGCCCATCGAGGTGTATCACTGGCTTTTGCAATGAGAGAGATTGCCGTATCGTATTCACCATATACACCTTGGTTAGATAACCAAGAGGTGTGATACCCAGCTTTTTTCGCCACATCGATAATGGTTGTGGCATCAAAGAATGGTTTGTCGTCATATTGATTGCGTTCTGTTAGGGCTCTTTCCAAAGTTGGAACAGTCTGCACATAGGAAGAGTAAGCGTGTTTAAAAATATTAAAGTTTGGATTTTGATACAAGGAACCTTGCCATGGTGTATCATCGTAAGGGAAGTCAGGAGTATACATTTTCATGTAATCTCTAGAAGAAGATTCTCCAATGACTAAGATGACAGTACCTGGAGTTTTTTGCGCCGCTGTTTCCGTAGTGCTTAATTGTAAATTGTTAAATACACTCACATGCTTATCATTATAAGATTGCAACTCTTTCATATAGGCGCGAACTTCTAGCCAATTGCTGACGATATCGGTACGAGGGAAAAGGTAATATCCACCATACACGATGAGGGCGATGGATAGAATCCACTTCATATCATTTTGATATCGCTGAAAGAAAGCGGAATTGAACACAGTAGGCTCATCGTTCGTTTGAGCTTTCATATTGGCAAAGTATAAAACACCAAGTATGATAACGATGCCAACAACAGCACCACCAATACCACCAACACCGATGATGTTTTTCACAAATCCTAAGGCTTCCTCGGGGTTGGTTTGATACAATGCCATCATAGTGGCAGGAGTAATACAATGCCAAGTGGATAGATAGTACCCGATTTGACCAACTGGTATAAGGAGCAATGCTACATCAAGGATGCTGTACAGAGCAGACCAAATACGTTTTGCCTTTCCCCATTGTAGTAGCCAATAGTGGGTGACACTAAGACCACAGAATAAGACTAGACCAAATAAAAAATCGTTGGCAAATTCGTAGAAGTAAAAAGGCTTTTCATAAGACCAGTGAAATAAGAGCGGGAATGTTAATGCCCAACTGATACCTACGATGCCATGACCAATGATATATCCCTTTGTAAAGGAACTACGAATGATCGATTGTAAGACTGTTAAGCCTACAATAGTAGGAACGAATAAGGTAAGGATATCTTCTATGTCAAACCCTAAAGTAATTGGTTCGTAGATGTAAAATAGTGCCACTGCGATGATAGTGGACACGATGGTATACAGTCCTAGCTGTTTCCATCTTTGACGATGCATAGTGTCGCCTCTCTTTCTGGGTGTAGCAATTTTCGCCCATTTCATTTATAATACATATAGATACATACGTTGGTATGTCTATGTATTATTCTAACTGTTTCTAATAGGAAATGCAATTTTTTCATACAAGGTGTGGTGAAAGCCATACCTTTATTTTTGGTAGAAAGGAGTTTTCATGAATACCTACGATTTTAAACTGGATATTTTTGAAGGCCCTTTGGATCTTTTGTTGCATTTGATTGAAAAGAATCAGATTGATATATACGATATTCCCATTGTTCATATTACCTCACAGTATATGGATATACTAAAGACATGGAATCAATTTGATATTGCCTATAGTAGTGAGTTTTTAGTAATGGCAGCTACGCTGTTGCAGATTAAGTCACGCCTTTTGCTTCCTAAGATAAATCATAAAGATGAAAATGATACAGAAGATCCACGAGACGAATTGGTGAATCGATTGGTGGAGTTCAAACGCATCAAAGAATTGACGGGTCTCCTAGAAGAACGTATATCCGATGGGTCTTATGTATTTAATAGACCGGAAGAGCTTAGCCAAGTGGGATTGGATCTTGTATGTACAGTGGAATGGGATGCTCTTGTGGCGTGCTTTCATAAGGTACAGGAACGATATGATCGACCTGAGGTAGAAGCTCCCAAAGTTATGATGGAACGTGAAGAATATACATTGGAACAAGGGATTGAAGATGTATTACTAGCGACGAGGAATCAACAAGTGCCTTGTGTAAATTTATTTGCTTCGGCACAGACGAAGGAAGAAAGTGTGGTTACATTTTTGGCGTTATTAGAGTTAATGAAACGTCAACTATTGCGTATTATAGTGGGCAATCACGATATATATAACGTGATTGTAGAAGGTATAGAAGAAGGAGATGCGCTGTGAGTAGCATTGAATTTCAGCAGTTAGAGGCTGTCTTATTTGCAGCAGCTACCCCTTTAACGATAGATACATTAGCGGATATTTTTGAAGTCTATGCACCAGAAGTTGAAAAAGCAATCAAAGGTTACGAAGAAAGCTTAATACAGGAACGGCGAGGAATTAGGGTTCGTAAAAGTGCATCCGGTATAGAACTAGTAAGTGCTCAAGAATGCAGTGAATTTGTTACTAAAATTCGCCATAGAGATGAAAGGTTATCTGGAGCGGCTATGGAAACGTTGGCGGTAATTGCTTTCAAACAGCCTATTACAAAAGGTGAAGTAGAAGAATTTCGTGGTGTGAATTGTGAAAAAGTATTAAAACAATTATTGCTCCGTGATATGATTGTGGAGTTAGGACGAAAGGAAACTATCGGACGTCCTGTAATTTACGGAACATCGGATAACTTTTTAAGGACTGTAGGTGCCAATTCTATTGAAGAATTGCAACAGTCTATGCCTCTTTCAGCGGGGTTATCCATAGATATAGAAGGAGATTAATATGGAACTAGAACGTTTGCAAAAATATATTGCCCGTTGTGGTGTGGCATCACGACGAAAAGCAGAAGAATTGATTACTTCTGGCAAAGTACTTGTGAATGGTAAATATGTAAAAGAACTGGGTGCAAAGGTAAATCCTACACGGGACCGCGTTAAAGTGGATGGACAACTATTGGAGCCAGAGGCATTGGAATATTATATTTTTAACAAGCCAAAAGGGGTGATTACATCCATTACAGATCCTGAAGGACGCAAAACTGTTATGGATTATATTAACTCTGTAAAAGTTCGTATTTATCCTATAGGCCGATTAGACTACCATACAGAAGGATTATTACTATTGACGAATGATGGAACTATGGCGCAAAATTTAGCCCATCCATCAAAAGGTGTGACGAAAACCTACGAAGTAAAAGTAAAAGATCGTGTGCTTGATGAACATTTAGAACAGTTAGCAGTAGGTATCAAACTAGAAGATGGTATGACGGCGCCTTGCGAAATTACAGACTACGGATTTAATGGAAAAACAGGTCTTACCACTGTAGAAATTACCATCCATGAAGGGCGTAATCGTCAAGTACGCCGTATGTTTGAACACTTTGGGTACTCTATTCATAATTTGAAACGCATCAATTATGCGGGATTGAATTTGAAAGGGTTGAAACGTGGGGCTTTTCGTAAATTAACTCGTGAAGAAGTGAAACAATTACAAGCGATAAAATAAGGATACATATGAAAAAAATTATTGTCATCGGTGGTGGCGCTGCAGGTCTTATGGCTGGCGTCCGAGCTGCACAATTAGGTGCCTCTGTGCGTATCATTGAAAAAATGAAGATGGTGGGCCTTAAAATGGGGATTACAGGAAAAGGGCGTTGTAATGTGACCAATGCAGCTCCTATAGAAGATTTTATTAAGCAAACGCCTGGAAATGGTAAATTTCTATATAGTGCGTACCAACAATGGACAAATGAAGATATGATTCATTTACTCAATAGTTGGGGTGTCCCTACTAAGGTTGAGCGCGGTGGGCGTGTGTTTCCAGAGTCTGATAAAGCAACGGATGTGCGCAATGCTTTTATAGACACGTATCGTAAATTAGGTGGACAACTTCACTTAGAAGAAAGTGTTAAGGATTTAATCGTACGAGATGGCGCTATTACAGGTGTGATTACAGATAAAGGAACCTATGAGTGCGATGCAGCCATCATCGCAACAGGTGGGATGTCCTATCCATTGACTGGCTCCACTGGAGATGGCTATGAATTAGCCTCTTCTGTGGGACATTCTATCGTGGAATTGAGACCATCTTTAATTCCTTTAGAAACAAAAGAACATTGGGTGAAAGACTTAATGGGGCTGAGCCTTAAAAATGTAGAAGTCTCTATTATTGCGAAAAATAAAGTGCAGACAAAACAATTTGGAGAAATGCTATTTGCCCATTTTGGGGTCACAGGACCGATTATTTTATCAGCTTCTCATACAGTGACCAAATTATTGAAGAAAAAGGTAGATCCCATTACTATTGAAATTAATCTAAAACCAGCATTAACTAAAGAGGTTTTAGATAATCGGATACAACGTGATTTCAGTGAGTCTCAAAATAAGCAATTAGTGAACGTATTGAAAGGTTTATTGCCATCCAAGTTAATTCCAGTTATATGTCAATTAGCAGAATTAGAAGGAACCAAGGCGATTCACGATATTACCAAAGAGGAGCGCTTGCGACTAGTGGATGCCATACAACATATGCGACTCACCGTACATAAACCTCGCCCTATAGCGGAGGCCATTGTGACAGCTGGTGGCATTTCTGTAAAAGAAGTAGATCCAAAAACGATGCAATCTAAATTGGTGCATGGTTTATATATGGCAGGAGAAGTCTTGGATGTGGATGCGTTCACAGGGGGCTATAATCTGCAAGTTGCGTTTTCTACAGCCTACGTAGCTGCTACTCATGCAGCAGAAGGAGGAGTCTAATATGAATCGACGAATTTCCGTAGCCATTGATGGTCCTGCTGGTGCAGGTAAAAGTAGTATTTCTAAAGTAGTAGCCAAGAAATTAGGGTATTTATATATTGATACAGGAGCTATGTATCGTGGCATTACCTGGGCACTACTGAATGCGGGTATATCTATTGATGATGTAGATGCAGTAGAAGCTGCTTTGTCTAAGATTCAATTAGAACTACGTGTAGAAGAAACGGGTTTATCTGTATGGGTAAATGGAACAGATGTATCCCAAGATATCCGTACGCAATATGTGACAAGTCACGTGTCTCAAGTGGCTGCACAAAAAGCAGTGCGCACTAAGTTGGTAGAAATGCAACGTCACATGGCATCAGCGGGCGGTGTGATTCTTGATGGTAGGGATATTGGTTCTGTTGTGTTACCTAATGCGGAATTAAAAGTCTATCTAACAGCATCTGTGGAGACTCGTGGGCATCGACGTTGGTTGGAGTTGAAAGATTCCGAGAATATCTCTTTGGAAGAAGTATGTCGTACTGTAGCAGAGCGAGATGCCATGGATATGAATCGAAAGGAATCTCCTCTTGTATGTGTAGATGATGCAGTGGTTGTAGAAACGGATCATCTTAGTATAGAAGAAACTGTTCAAACTCTTGTTGACTTAATTCGTAAAGCGGAACTAGGAGGGCATCATGGATAAATTTTCTGAATGCTTATGGAGATCTGCGTTTACCATCGTTTATGGATGGTGGTATGGCACAAAGGTATATGGGAAAGAAAATGTACCTAAAGAAGGGCCGGTCATCATTTCTCCAAACCATAAGAGTAATAATGACCCTCCTTTATGTGGCTTTGCATTACCACGACATGTGAACTTCATGGCAAAAGAAGAGCTATTTAGAAATCCGATTTCTAAATTAGTTTGTACTTGGTTAGGAGCTTTTCCGGTACGCCGTGGTGGAGTCGATAAATTAGCTATTCGCCATGCTATGAATTTGTTAAAGGATAATTTAATGCTTGGTATTTTTCCAGAAGGGACGCGACAAAAGGGGGATACCTTAGGGCGTTTTCACGATGGTGTGGCTTCGATGGCATTGCGTACAGGCGTACCAGTAGTACCAGTGGCGATTGTAGGTAGTGATACAATGGTACGTGGAGAAGTGGCTGTTATTATTGGGAAACCGATTCCTGTAGCAAAAGCAAAAGCAACTGTAGAGGCTATTGCAGAAGTGAATACTGTGGTAAAAACAGCTATTCAAACTATGATTGATGATTATAAAGCAGGTAAGTATAAATAGGGGAATGCTATGTTTACAATACGATTGGCAGAAAACTGTGGCTTTTGCTATGGCGTAAAGCGTGCTGTTACGATGGCAGAAAAAGCAGCAGACTCACAAGATTTGAGTTATACATTGGGGCCTATTATTCATAACCCTCAAGTAGTAGGCCGACTAGAGGATAATGGTGTATATGCCATTAATGAATTGAAAGATGTAGAAGAAGGTACTATTATCATTCGCTCCCATGGGGTTGGACCAGAAGTATATGAAGAGGCAGAAACAAGAGGTTTACCAGTTATAGATGCCACCTGTCCTCATGTGCAAAAAGCACAAAGAGATGCGAAGTCAGTTGTTGATGAAGGGCTTACGCTTATTATCTTGGGGGAAAAGAAGCATCCAGAAGTAAAGAGTATTAATCTATGGGCAGGTAATAAAGGTATTATAGTAGAAACAGAAGAGGACGCTAGAAATATTCAATTCGTGGAAAAAATTGGGGTTGTAGTACAAACTACCTTTTCACAATTTAAGTTTCAAAGTATAATAAAAATATTAGAACAAAAATCTAATGATCAAAAGATCTTCAAGACAATTTGTCAGGCTACGGAGGAACGTCAAAACTCTGCTGTAGCTTTGGCGAAAGAAGTGGATCTTATGATCGTGGTAGGTGGGAAGAACTCTGGCAACACGACTAGATTAGCAGAAGTATGTCGTGATGTAGGGTGTACTACATATCACATAGAAACTTCTACTGAAATACAAATGACGTGGTTGAAGGACGTCACAACAGTAGGAGTCACGGCTGGTGCATCGACACCAGACTGGATAATTAAGGAGGTCATTCAGACGATGGAAAATTTTGCAGAATTATTTGCAGCATCAGAAGCGCAAGCAGAAGAATTTAAGAAAGGTAATGTGATTGAAGGGGAAGTTGTACAAATCGATGACGAACGTGCATATGTATCCTTTGGCTACAAAACAGAAGCACAGTTAGAAAGAAAAGAAATGGCATACCCTACACCAGCTTCTGCTAAAGATGTATTAAAGGAAGGCGATAAAATCAAAGCTGTTATCCTTAACCACATCAAAGAAGATAGCCCAATCTATCTTTCTATCACTCGTTTGGCTAAAGATGAAGATTGGCAATATGTTATTGAAGCACAAGAAAAAGATGAGCCAATCATCTGTAAAGGTGTGGATGCAATTCCTGCAGGTTTAGTCGTAACTGTTAAGTCTTTACGTGGTTTTATTCCACTTTCCCAAGGCGACATTCACTTTGTGAAATCCCTTGATAACTTAGTAGGTACAGAATTCGAAGCTAAAGTACTTGAAGTTGAAGAAAAGAAAAACCGTTTGGTTCTTTCTCGTCGTGAAGTACTTGAAGTGGAACGCCAAGCTAAATTAAAAGAAGCATTAGCAAATGTAGAAGTTGGCGGTACTTACAAAGGTACTGTTCGCAAAATCATGCCTTATGGCGCATTCGTTGATATCGGAGGAATTGAAGGTTTACTTCACATTTCCGACATCTCTTGGCAAAAAATTAAACGCGTTGAAGACGTGTTAGCAGTAGGTCAAGAAATCGACGTTAAATTACAATCCTTTGATGAAGAAAACAGCAAAATCTCTTTATCTTTAAAAGCGTTATCCAAAAGCCCATGGGACGTTGCAGAAGAAACTATCCATGTAGGCGATAAAGTAACTGGTAAAGTAGTTCGCATAGTCCAATACGGTGCATTTGTTGCTATCAACGATGACATCCAAGGTTTACTTCACATCTCTCAAGTGACTAAACAACGCAATGCAAAAGTAGAAGATTACTTGAGCCGCGGTCAAGAAGTTGAAGTAGAAGTAATTTCTTTCAACAAAGACGAAAAGAAATTAGGTTTAAAATTAACTGAGTTAATGGAACCAGTAGCAACTGAAGAAGAAGCTGAATAATTTCTACATAATAGAAGAACAGTAGGTCCGATGGACTTGCTGTTCTTTTTTTGCTTTCATTTATATGTTACAATATAAGTTGATAAACTATGTGTTCTTACTCTTCCTGTGAGGAAGTTGAAATATGAGGTGAAAGTATGTCGAAACCATTAGTTGCGGTCGTAGGGAGACCAAATGTAGGGAAGTCTACATTATTTAATGCCATTGTGAATAAACGAATTTCTATTGTGGAAGATATTCCAGGTGTAACACGAGATAGAATTTATTTCGATGCAGAGTGGTTACAACGAGAATTTACTATGATCGATACTGGTGGAATTGAGTTCATCACTGCAGAAAGTCATGAAATTCCTAAAATGATGCGCTTTCAGGCGCAATTAGCTATTGAAGAAGCGGATGTTATCCTTTTTGTTGTAGATGGTAAGCAAGGGATTACCATTGCTGATGAAGAAGTGGCAAATCTATTGCGTGCTAGCGGTAAGCCTGTGATTCTTGTAGTTAATAAAATCGACAGTGTGAACCAAGAAGCAAATATTTATGAATTTTATAATTTAGGAATTGGTGATCCAATCGGTATTTCTGCGAAAAACTTGATGAACTTAGGTGATTTGCTAGATGATGTGGTGAAACATTTCCCTCCACAAAGTGCTAGCGAGGAAGATGAAGATACAATCCATGTTGCACTGATTGGTCGTCCTAATGTTGGTAAATCTTCTCTTACAAATGCATTGTTAGGGCAAGAGCGTGTTATCGTTAGTGATGTGGCTGGTACAACACGTGATTCTATCGATACCCATTGGAGCCATGATGGACAGGATTTTGTATTAATCGATACAGCGGGCATGCGACGTAAATCCCGTATTGATGCACCGGTAGAGCGGTACAGTATTGTTCGTTCACTTCGAGCCATTGATCGCTCTGACATTGTAGTATTAGTGTTGGACGCTACAGATGGGGTTACAGAACAGGATAAAAAAATTGTTGGTTATGCCCATGAATCTGGTAAAGGTTTGGTCATCGTTGTGAATAAATGGGATTTGATTGAAAAAGATGACAAGACCACTTTACGATTTACAGAAGACATTTATGATGAAATGGCTTTCTTGCGGTATGCACCAATCTTGTTTGCGTCGGCTTTAACAAAACAACGCGTTCATCGCTTAGCAGAATTAATTAAATATGTATCTGAGCAACAACATATGCGTATTTCTACAAGTGTATTGAACCAACTGTTATCGGATGCACAAACAGTCAACCCAGTGCCATCTCGTGGAGGACGGATTCCTAAAATTTACTATATGACACAGGCAAGTGTAAAACCGCCTACATTCATTTTATTTGTGAATGAACCAGAACTAATTCACTTCTCTTATATGCGTTTCTTGGAGAACCGCCTTCGTGAATCATTTGGCTTTGAAGGGACTCCAATTCGATTAGTACTTCGTGGTAAGAAGGGAACTGATGAAGAATGATAACGATGGAAATTGCTGTATTAGTTTTGCTTGCCTACGTAATAGGTTCTATTCCAACAGGGTTAATTATTGGAAAGCTCTTTTTCCATACTGATGTGCGCCAATATGGTAGTAAAAATATTGGTGCTACTAATACCTATCGAGTGTTAGGGATGAAAGCGGCCTTACCTGTGTTCTTAGGTGATGCCGGAAAAGGTGCTATTGGTGTACTGTTGTTTTCACCGAATCCAGAATGGATGATTGTAGGTGGATTATGTGCTATGATTGGTCATAATTGGTCTATTTTTCTTGGGTTTTCCGGTGGTAGAGGGGTTGCGACAGGATTGGGCGTGCTCATTGCATTATCACCAATAGCAGCGTTCATTTGCTTTGCTGTATGGGCTATTATTGTTAAGTTTACTTCTTATGTATCCCTAGGCTCCATCGTAGCGGCTACACTAGTGCCTATCGTGATGTACTGTTTATCTGAACCTTTACCGTATATTATCTTTGGTGCTGTAGCGGCATTGTTCGTTGTATTCCGTCATAGAGAAAATATTATGCGTCTTTTACAAGGAAAAGAGTTAGCTGTGAAACGTATTACAAAGGATGAGTAAGTATGAAAATTGCAGTTATTGGATCTGGTAGTTGGGGCACTGCACTAGCTCTGAAAGGGATAGAGGCAGGTCACCAAGTGACTATGTATTGCCGTACGGAAGAAAAAGCAAATTACTTGCGTGAATATCGTATTAATCCTTATTTGCCAGAAGTTGTATTACCTAGTTCATTAGAGTTTCAACATTCTTATGAGGCTACCTTAGCAGATGCAGAGGTGGTGTTACTGGTAACGCCATCTAGTTATGTGCGAAGTACTCTACAGGAGTTAAAACAATATTTACAACCATCTATGATTATTGTAGGGTGCTCTAAAGGGTTGGAAAAAGATAGTGAAAAACGATTATCTTTGGTCATTGAAGAAGAAGTGCAAGGCTTAGTGAAAGCAACGGCTATATTGTCTGGTCCTAATCATGCGGAAGAAGTAGGGCGTAATTTGCCAGCTGCTACGGTGATAGCAAGTCAACATGAAGGGGCGATTTGCACACTACAAAAAGCCTTGGGTGGACCAACTTTTCGGGTCTATGGTAACACAGATGTAATTGGTGTTGAACTAGGGGGAGCTACAAAAAATATCATCGCTTTAGCAGCAGGTATTGCCCATGGTATGCATTTAGGAGATAATTTGTTGGCAGCCCTACTGACTCGTGGACTTCATGAAATGACGAAGTTTGGCGTTGCCATGGGAGCAAAAGCAGAAACATATGCAGGACTTTCAGGAATGGGAGATTTAATTGCTACGTGCATGAGCCCTCATAGTCGAAACCGTCGAGCCGGACAAAAATTAGCCGATGGAGAGACGATGGAAGATATTATCAACCATTCCCAGATGGTGGTGGAAGGTTTTTTTGCAGTTCGTATTATTTATGATTTAGCTAAGGCAAAAGGAATCGATATGCCTATCACTAATGCTCTGTATGAGGTGTTATATCATAAGGTTCCACCGGCAGAAGTGCTAATGCAGTTGATGATGCGTGATGTAAAACAAGAAGTTTGCAGTGAGTCATAGACTATGAGGAAGATTTCATAAAAAATCTATTGTACCCCATAGTAAAATCATGTAGAATATACAAGTACAGGTAGTAAAATATATGAGAATTATTTCAGGGACAGCTAAAGGGCATACTATACAAGCTCCGAAAGGTATGGATACAAGACCTACACAAGATCGAGTGCGTGAAAGTATTTGTAATGTCATACAAAGTCGAAGAGGATTTTTTGAGGCGCAGGTGCTAGATTTATTTTCTGGAACAGGTGCGCTCGCCATCGAATCTTTGAGCCGTGGTGCTAGTCATGCTATTGCGGTAGATACGCGCACTGATATGTGCATTAGGAAGAATGCACAACATTGTAAGGTAGAAGACCGATTGGAAATTATGAAATGTACTATGGAGTCGGCACTTTCACGGTTACAAGGAAAGCAGTTTCAGTTGATATTTTCTGATCCTCCTTATGAAAAAGGGTATGTCCAAAAAACATTGGACTTAGTGGAAGAGTTAGAATTACTTACCGAAGATGGCTTTTTAATTTTAGAACGCCATAAGAATGAAACATTAGAATTATTGCCCAAGTGGGTGCTTGTAAAAGCCCTATCCTTTGGGTACACTCGCGTTGACATTCTGTGTCGAGAACCGTAGAAAGGGGCTTATATCGTGAGAATTGGGGTTTGTCCAGGTAGCTTTGATCCTGTTACAAATGGACATATAGATATATTTGAGCGTGCTAGTAAATTAGTGGACAAGCTAATCGTAGTGATTTTAGAGAATCCAAATAAAAAGTACTTGTTTACCTTGGATGAACGAGCAGAGTTAATTCGTCAATCTGTGTCACATATTCCTAATGTTGAAGTGGACTTTGGGGCTGGTTTGTTGAATGATTATGTAAAATCGAGAGATAGTCATATTATCATTCGTGGTCTCCGTGCGCTGAGCGACTTTGAATATGAATTTCAACGAGCTTTATTTTCAAAATATTTAGATGATGAGATTGAAACTGTTTTTATTATGACCAACAATAAATATGCCTTCGTAAGCTCTACGGGGATACGAGAATTAGCTAAATTTGGTGGTAAATTAGAAGGTTTAGTACCGGATGTTGTGAAACAAGCGCTAGAAGATAAATTTAATACAGTACAAGAAAAATAGGAGGACGACATGAGAACAGAAAAATTATTAGAAGAATTGGAAAACTTGATTGTTACTAGTAACAATATGATTATGACAAATAAAAAGTTAATTGAAGAAGAAGAAATTATGCGTATAGTAGATGCGTTGACAGAATCTTTGCCACTTGAATTAGAAGAATCTCGTCGCATTGTGGCAGAACGTGATCGTATCGTAGCAGAAGGTCAAAAGCAAGCCGATGCGTTGATTGAACAAGCGAAAGAATATATTCAAAAATTAACAGAAGAAAGTGAATTAGTCAAACAAGCACAAGAACATGCTAATCATATCATTGCAGAAGCTAATAAGTCTTCTGAGGAGCTTAAAAATAGTTCCATTCAATATGCTAGCGATGTGTTCAAATACGTGGAATCTAATTTAGAACGTGCATTAGAAGCCTTAGAAGAAAATCGTCAAACATTATATAAATAATTACATTGAGACTGTAACAAGTATAGTTTGTTGCAGTCTTTTTTTATGTAATATAGATGGGTTGTACTTATATTCTATGTATTGGTAGTGTTATGTTGGATATCATTTGTGTTAACGGCTATGTGTTTATGTAAGTAAGAAGTAACTAATATAATTAAAATGTTAAAAGAAAATAAAAGGAGTTTTAATAACTTCGTCGAATACTAACAATATCAGTTTCATGTAATACTAAGAGGAGGTATACTATGAATTTTGAAATTCGTAATGGCCACGATTATATTGATGAAGTAAAAGATTTATTTGTAGAGTATGTACGATCCTTAGGCGTGTCCGCTAATTTAAGAGAGTTTCATGGACTGGAAGACAAATATAAAGGTGAAGGTGAAGCCTTGTATATTGCCTTTATCGATAACAAACCAGCGGGTTGTGTCGCATTACGCTATGTTGATAGTAAAACAGCAGCTATGAAACGGTTGTACGTTCGTCCTGCTTTTCGGCATAGCTCTTTAGGTACGAATATGGCTAAAATGGTAGTAGAAGATGCTCGTGAGTTTGGGTATAAAACATTGCTCTTAGATAGTTTACCTAGCATGGAAAATGCAAAAGAGTTATATACTAATTTAGGGTTCAAAAAATTAGATGGAACGAAGAAATCGGTGAAAACTGTCGTTCATTTATCTTTACCTTTATAGAGACTAAGACTTGATGGATTTGTCATCCATTCTATACATATGAGAAAAGCTGTAGCAAATTATGTATATTTTAATTTGTTTACAGCTTTTTTTCGCAGAGAGACTATCTTGAACTTTCATAGTTTAAAATAAAGATGTATTACTGAGTCAGATACTGTATAATAGGGTAAGTATAGATAGTCTATTAATTGAATTAGTTCTATAGGAAGGTGAGACCTTTGAAGGGTAAGCATATTGTAGTAGGTGTAACAGCAGGAATAGCAGCCTATAAAGCAGTAGAGTTAGTAAGCCGTTTATATAAAGCGGGAGCAGAAGTAAAAGTGGTAATGACGAGAAATGCCACTAAATTTGTGAGTCCCCTTGTGTTTGGTGAAATTAGTAAACACAAAGTGGCTGTGGAAATGTTTGAAAATGTACAGGATTGGAATGTGGAGCACATTGCCTATGCAACATGGGCGGATGCCTATGTAGTAGCACCAGCAACGGCTAATATGATTGCTAAGATGTCCCATGGTATTGCAGATGATATGTTATCTACCCAATTATTGGCCACAACGGCCCCTGTATTTGTATGTCCAGCTATGAATAGTAACATGTATGCTCATCCAGCTGTGCAAGAAAATTTAACTATCTTGCGTGGTAGAGGCGCCCATGTGTTAGAACCTGACAGTGGACTCCTAGCATGTGGGGTAGAAGGAAAAGGTCGTTTACCAGAACCGCAAAAAATTATGGACTGGGTGGACTTTCATTTAGGGAAAACAGACCTATTGGAAGGTAAAACTGTGATTGTCAGCGCTGGTGGCACACAAGAAGCTATTGATCCGGTTCGGTATATTACGAATCGTTCCAGTGGAAAAATGGGATATGCAGTGGCTCTAAAAGCGGCCCAGGCGGGAGCTAAGACAATTTTGGTATCTGCTCCCACAGATCTTGCTGTACCAATTGGTGTAGAGCGTATTATAGTTCGTTCTGCTACAGAGATGAAAGAGGCTATAGATAGTCACTATGACTCTGCAGATGCTGTGATTATGGCTGCGGCTGTGGCGGACTATCGTGTTGCTGAAGTAGCGGACAATAAAATAAAAAAGCAAGAAACTATGACATTAGAGTTGGTAAAAAATCCAGATATTTTAGCAAGCTTGGGGGATCGCAAACAGCATCAAAAGCTAATTGGTTTTGCAGCAGAAACGCAAGATGTCATTAGCTATGGAAAAGAAAAGGTGCGGAAGAAAAATTTAGATATGTTGGTAGCCAATGATGTGAGTAAGTTAAATGCAGGATTTGATGTAGATACCAATGAAGTGACCTTTATTTATCCAGGCGAACAAATAGTTGCATTATCTAATATGTCAAAACTAGATGTAGCAGAACGTATCATTCAAGCCTTGGCAGACTTATAATTTTATGCTATAATTCTTGATAGTGATTTTAAACTAAGTATTATATGTATGATACAAGTCTCATCAAGAGTAGTGGAGGGAGAGGCCCTTTGAAGCTACAGCAACCATTCCTTAGGGGAGAAGGTGCTAAATCCAACGATCTTTGATCGGAAGATGGGGATCTGATTCCTCATCTTGGGATGAGGAATTTTTTTATTGGAGGTTTATTCATGGCAGAAAAACATGTATTTTTCACTTCTGAATCTGTAACAGAAGGTCATCCAGACAAAATTGCTGACCAAATTTCAGATGCTGTATTGGATGCTATTTTAGAAAAAGATCCAACAGCACACGTTGCTTGTGAAACATTAGTAACTACAGGACAAGTTCATGTAGTAGGCGAAATTACTACAAAAACGTATGTAGATATTCCTCATATTGTTCGTGATACAATTCGTGAAATCGGATATACACGTGCAAAATTTGGCTTTGATGCGGATACTTGTGGCGTTAATGTAGCGATTGATGAACAATCTGCAGATATCGCAATGGGCGTAGATGAAGCATTGGAATCTCGCGAAGGCGGCAGTGATGCGTTCGATAAAATCGGTGCTGGTGACCAAGGTATGATGTTTGGTTTCGCATCTAATGAAACTGAAGAGCTAATGCCTATGCCTATTAGCTTGGCGCATCGTTTATCTCGTCAATTAACAAAAGTTCGTAAAGATGGTACATTGCCTTACCTTCGTCCAGATGGTAAAACACAAGTAACAGTAGAATATGTCGATGGCAAGCCAAAACGCATTGAAACAATCGTTATTTCTACACAACATGGTCCAGAAGTGACATTGGAACAAATACAAGCTGATATTAAAAAATATGTTATCGATCCAGTGCTTCCAGAAGGATTTATTGATGAAAATACTAAATATTTCATCAACCCAACTGGTCGTTTCGTAATCGGTGGTCCACAAGGTGATGCTGGTTTGACTGGTCGTAAAATTATCGTAGATACTTATGGCGGTATGGCTCGTCATGGTGGTGGAGCTTTCTCCGGTAAAGATCCTACAAAAGTTGACCGTTCTGCAGCATATGCAGCTCGTTATGTAGCTAAAAATATCGTAGCAGCTGGTCTTGCTGATAAATGTGAAGTACAAGTAGCTTACGCAATTGGTGTAGCTAAACCTGTATCTATCATGGTGGAAACATTTGGTACTGCCAAAATCGAAGAAGAAAAAATCTCTGCATTAGTAAGCAAACATTTTGATCTTCGTCCAGCAGGTATCATCGAAATGTTAGACCTGTTGAAACCACATTACAAAAAAACTGCTGCTTATGGTCATTTTGGTCGTACTGACGTAGACCTTCCGTGGGAACGCACAGATAAAGCAGAAGTACTTCGTAAAGAGGCTGGTTTATAATCGGTAAAAGATTTCTAGTTGGCTTTTGCGTGATACATATATAGAGGATAGAGGCGTATGTCTCTGTCCTCTATTTTGTTATCCTTGTTGTCATGCATATGAACTACAAGATTTTAGGTTGTCATGTATATACTTGTTATAAGATGAGGGGATTAGTGTACTAACTCATTGGCTCATATGACCTAGTATATTTTCGTATTAAAAGAAATGCCATGACGTGAAAATGTGTCGGAATGCGGCATGAAATAGTATGAATCGTAGGTATAAACGTGGTATAATGAAGAGTGTTTATTCAGGAGGTTATGATGCGTTTAGGAGAAATTATTATTAATCGTCCTGCGAAACAATTGAATAAACCTTTAACCTATGAAATACCTGAATCTTTTGGGGAGGTAGCTATTGGAACTCGTGTAGCAGTTCCGTTGGGAGCCTCCAAAGAAGAGGGGATTCTTGTAGGTTATTGTGACATAGAAAATCCATCATTTGTGATTAAACCTATATTAGCCGTGTTAGATCCAACGCCTTGGTTTTCATCGGAAATGCTGAGTACAGCTCGTAAGCTAAGTGAGTATTACCTATGCACCTTTGCAGAGGCATTAAGCTTATTTACTGTGGATAAAAGTAAATTAAAATCTTATGACAGACCAAAAATGGAATGGCTTGTGCCTAAGGACTCCTTTCACGTAGAACTATTCGGTGTGAGGAAACAAAAGCAGCGTTTGTTGGCGGAATACTTAGTAGAGCATGGAGCAACTTCGGTGAGTACTTTGCGATTGGCAGGATTTAGTTTGCCTGTTATTAAGCAAGTAAAAGAATCTTCTCATATCGATGTAGAATGGCGTTATACAATGACGAAAACGCGCTATGAGGAAGTTGTGGATAGTATAGACATTCCTTTGACAGAAGCCCAGCAGTCTGTATATGATCCTATTCAAGAATGCATTGCTAATCATACAAACAAATCCTTTTTGCTGCATGGTGTAACAGGTAGCGGAAAAACGCAAGTATATCTAAAAGCTGCGCAAGAAACGATACGACAAGATAAGATTGCTATTATTTTAGTTCCAGAAATTGCTTTAACGACGCAAATTGTAAGACGATTTGTAGAAAAGTTTGGCCACGAAGTTGTGGTTTTCCATAGTCAGTTAACAAAATCGGAACGTTATAACAATTGGGAACGTTTACGCCGAAAAGATAGCCATATTATTATTGGTGCTCGTTCTGCAGTATTCGCACCCACGGAAGATATTGGTCTAATTGTAATAGATGAAGAACATGACCCATCTTATAAACAACAAGATATGACTCGCTACGATGCACGCATGGTGGCAAGATGGCGTAGTGAAACTCATCAATGTCCAATTATTTTTGGATCTGCAACACCGTCTATACGTACCTATTATTTAGCAGACAAAGGTATCTATCAGTTACTATCCTTAAAGCATCGAATTTTTCATCAACCTATGCCGAATATAACTGTTGTGGATATGAAAGAAGAAATGTTCTATGGGAATTATTCCGTATTTTCTATGGCATTGGATACGTTAATTCGAGAAACGCTACAGAAACGGGAGCAAATGATTCTTTTATTGAATCGAAGAGGTCATAGTACATTTGTGATGTGTCGAGATTGTGGTAAGCCTATCCAATGCCCTCACTGTGATATATCTATGGTGTATCATCAAGCGGGACAGGATTTGCGTTGTCATTATTGTGACCATCATGAAAGGGTTCCTCAAGTTTGCCCGCATTGTGGTAGCCGTAAGATTAAATTTTTTGGTACGGGCACACAAAAGGTAGAAGAAGAATTAGCAAAACGATTTCCGCAAGCTAGAATTGCTCGTTTAGATCAAGATACGACATCTAAAAAAGGTGAATCTCAACGTATTTTGGATGCCTTTGGTGCCGGACAATATGATATTTTATTGGGTACGCAGATGGTGGCAAAAGGCCATGATTTTTCGAATGTTACCGCAGTAGGAATTATTACAGCTGATTCTGTCTTGCACATTCCTGTGTATACAGCCTCTGAAAGAACATTTAATTTGCTAATACAAGCGGCTGGTCGAGCAGGTCGTGGTGATAAACCAGGAAAAGTAGTAGTACAAACTTATAGCCCCGAACATTATACTATTCAGCACAGTACACACCATGATTATATTAGCTTTTATAAAGAAGAAATTGAAGCACGAAAAGCGTTGTTGTATCCACCAATCGGTGAAATGATACAAATTACTTTATTGGATGAAAAGCTTTCAGTGGTACGAACAAGAGGGACAGATTTAGCCAATACGTTGCGCCAGGCCTGTGTAGGTCAGTGCATTGATATACTAGGGCCCTATGAAAATGGCGCCGCAAAGATACGAGATATGTATCGACTTTGTATTATGATCCGTGGGATTGATTTATCAAAAGTAAAATCATACATGTATCATTCAGATATATTTACATTGCCCCATATCTATATAGATGTGGATCCAGTATAGGAGGGAATATGGCAGTTTTAGAAGTAATGAAAACAGGTCATCCTGTATTAAAACAAATTGCAGAACCAGTAGAGTTTGTAAATAAAAAAATTCGTCAATTATTAGATGATATGGCGGAAACGATGTATAAAACAGATGGTGTAGGTTTAGCGGCACCACAGGTCAATGTATCCAAACGAATTATAGTGTTAGATGATGGAAATGGATTAATCGAAGTAATCAACCCAGAAATCGTGAAAAAAGAAGGCTCTCAAGTAGGGTTAGAAGGTTGTTTGAGCGTACCTGAACTATTTGGCGATGTAGAGCGGTACGATAAAATTGAAGTACATGGTATCAATCGAAATAATAAAAAGATTAAAATTAAAGCAGAAGGATTTTTGGCGCGTATTTTTCAACATGAAATTGACCATTTGAATGGCATTTTATTTGTGGAAAAGTTAGTGAATCCCAATGAGATTTTTATCCATAAAAAGGAACAACAATAATGAATCCATTACGTATAGTGTTTATGGGAACTCCAGATATAGCAGTTCCAACCTTACAGGCATTAATCGATAGTTCCCATTCCGTAGTAGGTGTTTTTTGCCAACCAGATAAGCCGAAAGGGCGTGGTAATAAATTGCAAATGCCACCGACAAAAGAATTGGCGTTACAGTATGACATTCCTGTATACCAACCGAAATCTTTGCGCAATGAGGAAGCAGAGGAATTGTTGCAAACTTTGGCTCCTGATATTGTCGTAGTTATTGCCTATGGTAAAATTTTACCTCCGTGGCTCATTCATCAACCTCCATTGGGGTGCATTAATTTACATGCCTCTTTATTACCAAAGTTTAGAGGTGCAGCACCAATACAATATGCGATTCTTCATGAAGAATCAGAAACTGGTATGACGATTATGCATATGGATGAAGGCTTAGATACAGGTGATATTTTGCTAATGGAACGCATTCCAGTGACAGAAGATGATACATCTGGTACCATTTTTACCGCCTTAGCACAATTAGGGGCACAAATGATTGTACCAGCCGTAGATGCTTTACAAGCAGGTACATTAACTAGAATCACTCAAAATCATGAAGAAGCTATTGAAACAGGAAAAATTACGAAAGAGATGGGGTATCTTCATTTTACAGAACCAGCACATACGTTGGCTGCGAAAATTAGAGCTTTCAATCCAAGCCCTGGGTGTTATACATTCTTAGAGGGAAAACGGATTAAGTTCTGGCATGCGAAAGTGGATCCTATATCCAAATATGCTCCTGAGCATTTACAAGGGGCCTGCGGATATCCAAAAGAAGGAACCATAGTAAATGTAGATAAAGAGTCTTTCAGTATTTTTACTGGTCATGGCGTCTTACGTGTCACTGAAGTTCAGCCAGACAATAAAAAACGAATGAATGCCGGTGATTTTGCTCGTGGTCATCAGTTAGCAGTAGGAGCTTGCTTTAGCGATGAATAAATCCTATCGTCTGTATTTAACAGTGACGGCTGTGGCAATACTATTGATTTCAATGGTATGGGGTTGGATTGTGTGGATGATGCATCCTAGCTTATCTCAATGGGGACCTGTTGCAGGATCTATCGGAGAGGGTGCGCTACTATTACCCATATTGATAGGGTGGTCCATGTGGATATACATGGCACTAGTTACAATGTACCCTATACAACATCCGATTCTACTGCGACTGTCTAATCGTGGGTTATATCTTTTATTTCCTTTGGTAACAGTCTTAGCTAGATGCTTTGGATATACCAAGGATGAAGTGAGTCAATCTTTGATTGCTTTAATCAACCATCTTGTGAGCACACAAGTATATCGGGTTGAACCAGAGCGGTTATTACTGCTTACACCGCATTGCATACAACTATCTAGCTGTGTACACAAAGTGACTACGGATGTACATAATTGTAAGCGTTGCGGCGGTTGCCAAGTAGGAACCTTGCTGGATATTGCAGATACTTATGGATGTCATTTTGTGGTCGTTACAGGTGGTACATTGGCACGTTTAAAAATCAAGGAAATTCGCCCTCAAGCGATTGTGGCGATTGCCTGTGAAAGAGACTTAGTCAGTGGTATGGCAGATGTGTTTCCCATTCCTGTGATTGGTGTCTTAAATGAACGACCTTGTGGTCCTTGTTGTAATACGAGAGTCAATACAGAAGACATTCAACTTGTCATAGAAAGGTTACTGTATGGAAACGAAACAAAAGAAAGAACATAAAAATATTCGGCGCCTAGCTATGAAAGCCTTGGTAGATATACATAGAGGTAAGAAGTATGCCAATATTGTATTGCCTCAGTATATGATACAAGAAAGACTAGAAGATTTAGATCGTAGATTCTTTACAGAATTGGTATATGGTGTGGTACGTCGCCAAAACTATTTAGATGCGGTTATCGTTCATTTTACCAAGAAGCCAGTTAAAAAATTATCTCCTTTTGTTTTAGAGATTCTTAGACTCGGTGTGTACCAATTACTCTATATGGATAAGGTACCATCGAGTGCTGCTGTAAATGAAAGTGTAAAACTTGCGAAAAAAGTAGCCCCTGGTACAGATCGATTTGTCAATGCTGTACTTCGTAATGTAGACAGGCAACGTGAAGATATTGGTGTAGATGCTCTAGCGACTTCAGAGGAAGAGCGGATTTCCTATATTTATAATCAACCTCTTTGGCTAGTCCGTTTATGGAAAGACCAACGAGGAATAGAAGAAACGATGGATCTCTGTGAATGGTTTAATGAAACACCTCTGTTGACGGCACGAGTGAATACATTACGAATCAGTCGTCAAGATTTATTAGAAGAGCTTTCACAGGCAAACTGGGTAGTAGAGCCTAGTCATATGATTCCAGACGCGATTATCATCAAATCTCATAAAGGTCAATTGCAGGAAGCAAAATGGGTGCAAGAGGGATTAATGACATTTATGGACGAAGCATCTATGGCTGTGGCTTACGCAGTACAACCTCAACAACATATGCAGATTTTAGATACCTGTGCAGCACCAGGAGGTAAAACTTTGCATATGGCAACCCTTATGGGCAATACAGGAACCATCGTAGCTATGGATATTCATGATCATAAGGTAGAACTGTTGCAGGCAAATGCAAAACGTATGGGTATGTCTAATGTACAGACTCAACAAGGTGATGCTACAGTCAAAAAGGCACAATGGAAAGATTCTTTTGATGCCGTACTAGTAGATGCACCATGTTCAGGCCTAGGAATTTTACAGAAGAAACTAGATATGCGTTGGAGAAAAGAGGAATCCCAATTACAAGAATTGCCAAAGTTGCAGCAACAAATATTACAAAATGCTAGTTCCTATGTAAAAGTAGGAGGACACTTAGTATATTCTACATGTACTATAAATACTTTGGAAAATGAAGGGGTTGTAGGAAGATTTTTAGAAGAAAACCCTAATTTCGTCTTAGAAGATGTGGCTCCACTGTTGCCGTTTGCAGCAGAAGGCCCTATGGTGACGTTATTGCCACACGTATATGATATGGACGGATTTTTCATAGCCCGTTTACGTAAGGAGAGAGCATGATAGAATTAATTGGACTTTCATTGCCAGCTTTAAGTAAAGTTGTGACAGATGGAGGGTTTCCAAAATTTAGAGCGAAACAGATTATGGATTATATCTATCAACGTCACGTATTCTCTATGGAAGATATGTTACAGCTTCCACAGACAATGCGTGAATGGCTCGGCACCCACTGTACGATTACATTGCCTACAGTGGTACGAGAATCTACTAGTTCAGATGGAAATACAAAAAAATTATTGCTCAGATTTTCTGATGGTCATCAAGTAGAAACGGTACTGATGAAGCAACACTATGGCAACTCTGTGTGTTTATCTTCCCAAGTGGGATGTGCGATGGGATGTATTTTTTGTGCATCTACCACGGAAGGTTTATTCCGTAATCTAACAGTAGCTGAAATTGTAGGGCAGTTATTACTATTTGAAAGTATCATTAAAGAAGAAGTGCACTCTATCGTTGTCATGGGATCAGGAGAGCCATTGCAAAACTTTGATCATACCATGGAAGCATTGCAATTTATTCATGAAAAAGAAAGTTTTAATATAGGCTACCGTCGCATGACGGTGTCCACTTGTGGATTAGTACCAAATATTTATCGTTTTGCAGAACTGGGCTTGCCTATCACATTGGCATTATCCTTGCATGCTACGACAGATGAAAGTCGAAAGAAAATTATGCCTATAGGCGCCACCTATGCGTTACAAGATGTGCTAGATGCTGTGGCGGAGTATTATCGACGGACGGATCGCCGTGTCACTTTTGAATATATTTTGATTAAAGATGTGAATGCCTCTGAAAAGGAAGCTCATGAACTAGGTGCGATTGCAAAAGAGTTTCCTCATTGTAATGTCAACTTAATTCCTGTCAATGGAAATGAGCATATTAATTTATATAAACCGACATTAAAATCTATGCAAGAATTTAAGTCCATTGTCGAATCCTACGGTGTGTCTGTGACGATTCGTAAAGAAATGGGTGATGAAATTCAAGCAGCTTGTGGACAGTTGAAAGTACAACATCAACAATCTTTGAAAGAAGGGATGTTATGATTAGTTTAGGAATCAGTAAAACTGGATTGGTTCGCCAACGTAATGAAGATCGTTTTTATGCCCAAGGACCACTACTCATTGTAGCAGATGGGATGGGTGGCTATACCGGTGGAGAATATGCTAGTACCATGGTAGTCGATACCATTGTAGAAGTAGTCGATAAGGCTACTGAAATATCCACTGAAGTATTAGAGAATGCCATTCTAAAAGCAAATCGCATGGTCTATGAAAAGAGCCAATCCTACAAAGAGCTAGAAGGTATGGGGACCACAGCGGTTGTTGCATACGTACAAGAAGATACCCTGTATTGGGCTCATGTAGGAGATAGCCGCTTGTATCTGTATGGACAAGAAGGCTTACATCGGATGACAAAAGATCATTCTATGGTGCAGCAATTAGTGGAAGCAGGAACAATTACTGAAGATGAAGTTATTCATCATCCGAAACGAAATATGTTGACTCGAGCCATCGGAGTGTATGAAACTGTAGAAGTAGATACAGGCGTAGTTGAAGTGCATCAGAATGACCGTATCCTATTATGTAGTGACGGTTTATCTGGTTATATTGAAGAATCTAAGATTGAACAAGTACTTTCAGAAGAAAATAATGAAAGTAGAGCTTTGGAAGATTTAGTGCACCTTGTGTATGATGCGGGAGCACGAGATAATGTAACAATCGTACTTGGACGTATATAAAGAGGTGACTTATGGATAGACATACATTAGTAGGATTGGTCTTTGACAATCGCTATGAGGTACAACAGAAGATAGGCGTTGGTGGTATGGCCGATGTATATCGTGGGAAAGATACACTATTGGGACGACCTGTGGCTATTAAAATTCTGCATCAAAATTTTGGTAGTGATCAAGACTTTGTAGCTCGCTTTAAACGTGAAGCGCAAGCAGCAGGGAAACTAAATCATCCGAATGTAGTGAGCATGTACGATGTTGGATTTGATCAAGGCTTTCATTATATTATTATGGAATATGTATCTGGATGTACGTTGAAAGAATATATTCAGCATCATGGTGATCAGGTGACAGTGCAAGAAGCGGTAAAAATTACAGTAGCTATTGCAGAGGGGCTAGAGCATGCCCACATGATGGGTATTGTCCACTGTGATGTAAAGCCACATAATATATTGATTACTGACTCTGGTCGTGTGAAAGTAACGGATTTTGGTATTGCCAGAGCCATTAACTCTGCTACCACTATGATGTACACCAATTCTGTGATGGGTTCAGCTCATTATATTTCTCCAGAACAAGCTAGCGGCAAGAGTATCAATGTGAGCACAGATATTTATTCATTGGGTGTTGTTCTCTATGAATTATTAACAGGAGAGGTTCCTTTTAGAGGAGAAACACCTGTTAGCGTAGCCTTACAACATGTGAAAGATCGAGTGATAGCTCCACGAATTAAAAATGCCATGATTCCTCCTCAGTTAGAGCAGGTGGTATTGATAGCCTTAGAAAAGGAACCGGGCAAAAGATTTGGATCCATTTCTGAAATGATTCAAGCCTTGCGGATGTCTTTAGGCTATCGTGGAGGTACATCCGCACGACCAATACAACATGATTTTGCCACACAAGTTTTACCACCGTTAGAGACAGAAGTACTGGAAGAAGAGGATGAAGCACAAAACGGAATATTGGCTAAATTAGGTAGCTTACCACAAAAATATGTTATCGGTGGTGCTGTGTTTGCCTTCTTACTAGCCTTTTTATGGGCCTTTTTGAGCTTTGGTAACTTCTGGAGTAACTCTACTGTGGACGTGCCAAATGTGGTAGGTAAACAGTTAAGTGTAGCTACAAGATTGTTAGAGGAGCGTCATCTACGTGTATCTAGTTCAGAAGTAACTAATTCGGATGTGCCAGCAGGACAGGTCATTTCACAAAGCCCTGAATCAGGGGAATCAGTAAAAGAACAACGTATGGTGCATTTAGTTGTCAGCAAAGGTGCGGGGGATATTACTATACCGGACTTACAAGGTATGAGCTTTGACCAAGCTAGAGAAAAATTAAAAGCCTTAGGTTTATCAATTGGCAAGATATCTTATGAAAGTGATACTAGTAAAGATGATGGAGTTGTGATTAGTCAAGGCTTACAAGCTGGTGGAAAAGCATCTAAAGGGGCGACTGTTGATATTACAATTAATCAAACTAAGTCAACTATGGTAGAAATTCCTAATGTAGTGGGGATGACCATTAAAGAAGCGAAAGAAGCTTTAGGAAATTTAGGATTAAGTATTAGTAAAATTTCAGGTTCTAATGAAGACTCTGCCGTTGTTACGGCTGTCAGCCCTGCTCCGGGGTCATCAGTGAAGCGCGATGAAAGTATTACTTTGGTAGGACAGCCAAAAGATGGTAAAAAAGATGGATCTAATGCTAAACAAGGAGCTACGAAAGGTGTTGTGGATGTAACAGTGCCAAATGGACGTTCTTCACAACATGTGAAATTAGTAGTCCTTGATGATGATGGTGGACATGTTGTGTATGATGGCACTAATGCGCCAGGAGACCGCATTGTAAAAAGTGTGTCTGGATCGGGTAATGTACGAGTTCAGATTTACTTAAATAATGCATTAGTACAAGAGCAATCCTTATAGGAGAAACTATGAAACAAGGTGTTGTAATTAAGAATATGAATGGCTACTTTTATGTGCAAACTCCAAGTGGAGATGTACATGAATGTAAGGTTCGAGGACGGTTAAAGAAAGAACGGTATTCTCTCTTAGTAGGAGATACGGTCAGCATCACAGACGATGGTTGGATTAACACTATTGAAGGGCGAAGAAATTCATTGCGTAGACCAGCCATTGCCAATATCGACCAAGTGATTGTGGTAGTAGCAGCACGAGAGCCTGATATTCATCCTTTATTATTGGATCGTTTATTAGTGATGATTCATCATAGTAATATCCCTCCAGTACTAGTGATTAATAAATATGATTTGCACACGGAAGATACGGTGAAATTAAAATCAGTATATGAAAAAATTGGTTATACTGTACTCTGTACGTCGACATATACCGGTGAAGGTATTGAGGAATTACGCCATATATTACATGGTAAAATCAGCGCCTTTGCTGGTCCTTCTGGGGTGGGTAAAAGTAGTTTGCTCAATGCAGTGGATCCGAACTTTGCCTTTCAAACAGGAGCGGTTAGCGATAAGATTAAACGTGGACGCCATACAACGCGCCATGCCTCTTTATACAGTTTAGATGAAAGTTCATTTATCATGGATACACCAGGATTTTCAGCTCTGGATCATACAGGGATGGATGTGGAAGAGTTAGTGCATACATTTCCCGAGTTTGGTGACCATGATAAAGGATGCAAGTTTAGTCCTTGCTCTCATAGTCATGAACCGATTTGCTCTGTGAAAGATGCCTTAGCCGGTGGTCAGATTAGTGAACAGAGATACCAGTCCTATTTGACTATAAAATCAGAACTTGAAGATCAAAGGAGACGATAAAATGATTCAAATTGCCCCATCTATGTTATCGGCAGATTTTTCTAATTTACGAGAAGACATTCGTACTATTGAAGAAGGTGGTGCGGACTTATTACATATTGATGTGATGGATGGACATTTTGTGCCAAACTTAACATTTGGTGCTCCTGTAGTAAAAGCATTGCGCCCGCATACAAAGTTGCCGTTTGATGTACACTTAATGGTAGAAAACCCAGGGGATTATGTAGAAGAATATGCCAAGATAGGAGTGGAGTATTTTACCTTCCATTGGGAGGTTGTGCCGCATGCACATCGTTTGATTCAGGCTATTAAAGCGACTGGGATGAAAGCAGGAGTTTCTTTAAATCCATCTACGCCAGTATCCTTGTTGGAAGATATTGCAGAAGATTTAGATTTAATTCTAATTATGAGCGTAAACCCAGGCTTTGGAGGTCAATCATTCATTCATAACGCAGTGAAAAAAGTAAAGCAAGCTCGTGAATTATTGGATTCTGTAGGTAATACAAAAGCTGTTGTAGAAGTAGATGGTGGCATTAACTTGGAAACAGCCCCATTAGTACGTGAAGCAGGTGCTACTTTATTAGTGGCTGGCTCTGCTGTATTCAGTGCAGAAGATAGAGCGATGATGATTGCCAAATTACGAGGATAATATGATTCGAGTAGGTACAGATATCATAGAAATTCATCGTATGGAACAAGCTATTGGACGAGATAGTTTTTTACAGCGAGTATTTACGGACTATGAACGAAAGTATGCATGGGGACGTAACAAACAGGCAGCAGCGTCGTTCGCAGGCATTTTTGCAGCTAAAGAAGCTTGTGTAAAAGCCTTGGGGACAGGGTTTCGCCACGGTTCTTGGCAGGATATCGAGATTACTCACGATGCATGGGGGGCACCTGTCCTTACCTGTACAGGTTATTTTGGACAACAAATGAAAGCCTTAGGATATGAAACGATGCAAGTTTCCATTAGCCATTGTCGTGAATATGCTACGGGTACTGTCATTGTATATTAGAGGATAGACCTATGCGACTATTAACACCAAAGCAAGTTAACATAGTAGATCAATATATTGAAAGTTTAGGGCTCCCAGTATCTCATTTAATGGAAGAAGCGGGACGATCTGTTTTTGAGGTAGCACACAGATATATAGAAGAAATACAGGGGCCCAAGGGAGTTTTATTTCTTTGTGGCATTGGCAATAATGGTGGTGATGCCTTAGTGGCAGCACGATTGCTAACAGAAGTACCTGAAGTGACTCCTTATGTTGTTGTGTTAGGTAACCCGAAAGACGGCTCTCCATTGTTTCAACAACAATGGAAGGTAGTAAATACCCTAGAAGATACTATCATGATTGTGACTGATGAGATGATGCAGTCTAATGGAAATCTAATACCCTCCCATATATTACAGGATGTAAGTATTGTGGTAGATGGTGTGTTTGGCACAGGATTTCATGGTGAGCTACCAAGACAAATAAGAGCTATTTTTGAACAATGTAAAGCATGGCGTTCTAATAGTGAGACACGAACATGTATCGCCATCGATATTCCTAGTGGTGTAAACGGCTTAACAGGAAATGCCGATGTCTCTTCATTCAGGGCAGATGAAACAATTACATTGTTAGCTCCCAAAGTGGGTATGCTTTTCTACCCAGGAAGAGAACATGTAGGGCATATGAGTATCGGCAGTATCGGATATCCTTTTCCTAATCACGCCTTATGGGAATCGAGTCATAATTGGCCAGAATTCTATTGGAATAACGCAGATTCCTTGTATGTAGATCCTCGTTCACCTATTGCTCATAAAGGGACCAATGGTCACGTTTATATTGTGGGTGGTTCTCAGGGAATTTATGGGGCACCCATATTAAGTGCTGAAGGAGCGTTACGCAGCGGAGCTGGAAAAGTCACTATACTATCTGGTACAAATGAGTTAGATGCATTGCGATCCTTGAGTCGCCCTGAAATGATGATACGTACTAGCGATTTAGAACAACTAGATGAGAATAGTACAGTAGTCATTGGCCCTGGTGGCGGCAGAAGCAATAGTGATAAAAAACATTTACTTCAATGGATGCAATCTGTTACAGAAAGCTACATGGTAATTGATGCAGACGGACTTATGGCGGTTGCCGGTAAATTATCAGTGTTAAAACAGTGTTCCTGTGCACTCGATAAAGAAGAGCGGGTGGTTGTCCTAACACCGCATTTAGGTGAATTCTCGTCGCTTACAGGGGTTAATATAAAAGAAATATACAATGACCCTATTGGTTATACACAAGCATTTGCTGAAGAGTATAATGTATATGTAGTGCTTAAAGGACAACCAACGATTTTTGCAACTCCATTTGGTAGAGTATACATCACGACAACAGGTAACCCATATATGGGAACTGGGGGCATGGGTGATGTATTGGCTGGTGTTATTGGTTCCTTATTGAATCAAGAACAAAACCCTGTAAACGCTATAAATGTTGCTATATATGCACATAGTCGTGCTGGAGATTTAGCACTAGATGATTGTGGTCCAGGCTTTACTCCTACGGAGGTAGCACAACGAGTTGGTCGTGTACTACGAACAATCGAGGGATACAAACCAGTTTTATCACTGTAATAACTGTTGTAATATATAGAGGTTAGAAAGTATTTACATATGAAAAAAACAATATATAAATATCTGCTCTTGTTAGGTGTGTTGGTGGCAGCACTACTAAGCCTAGTGGGCTGTGGAAAAGAACTTTCACAGGTGAATGCAAACTCTGCAAAGACAGAGGTCAGTCAATCTTCGCAAGTACCAATTGGAATCATGAAGGTTCATGTATTGGATATCGGACAAGGAGATGCAATTTTACTCCAAATTGGGGATAAGTTTTCTATGATTGATACTGGTGATATTGAGCATAGACCACAGGTGGTAGCCTTATTAAAAAAATATGGTGTGAAAGAATTAGAAAATGTCATTTTGACACATCCTCATGCGGATCATATTGGTGGTTTTTATGCCATAGCCAAAGCAATCCCTATTAAACATGTCTATGATAATGGTATCGAAATCGATAGTGGAACTTATAGAACGTATTTAAAAACAATAGATACGAAACAGATTCATCGTGAAACACTTCATAAAGGTGATCGTTTAGATTTAGGTAATGGTGCTTATTTTGAGGTTTATGCTCCATGGAAAGGGGACGTGATGACCGATAAAAAAGGTGAAGTTCATCAAAATAATAACTCCATTGTAGGTAAGCTGACATTCGGTAAATTCTCTATGCTCATGACTGGTGATGCTGAAAAAGAAGAAGAAGCGCGCCTCATTAAAGAGCAAAATACGAAAATGTCTAGTAAAATCTTAAAAGTTGGACACCATGGTAGTAATGGATCTAGTCAAAAAGATTTTATTCGTTCTGTTCGACCAGAAGCCGCTGTTATTTCTGCAGGTTTGCATAATTCTTATGGACATCCAGGGGAGAAAGCTATGGCACGCTTATTAGAAGAACATGTAGATATCTATCGTACAGATACGATGGGAACTGTTACCATTCGCACAAATGGTACAGACTATGATATCCAACGAGAACGATAATAGAGTGTACTAGTCATTGATAAAGGAATGAGGAACATGAATATAATTGTAACAGGCGGTGCCGGTTTCATTGGATCACATCTAGTAGATCGATTGATTCAAGAGGGACATCGTGTACTTGTTATTGACAATTTAAGCAGTGGGTTGCGAACATTTGTGAATGAACAAGCTGAATTTTTAGAACTAGATATACGAGATACAAAGATACATGATGTGTTTACAAACTTTCAACCGGACTATGTATTTCATGAGGCAGCGCAAACAGTAGTAGCAGAATCCATGGTACATCCAACAGAAGATTGTGATATCAATCTAATGGGACTATTGAACTTATTACAAGCCTCTGTTAAAGTGGGGGTAAAAAAATTCCTTATGCCATCCTCTGCTGCGGTATATGGTGATTTAGAGGTATTACCTTTGACAGAAGAATTGGCAGGAGTCCCTCGTTCTTGCTATGGATTGACAAAATTAACTACGGAAGGGTATTTGCGGATTTACCAAGAATCCTTTGGATTACCGTATATTTGCTATCGCTATTCTAATGTATATGGACCACGTCAAGGCAACGGTGGTGAAGGTGGCGTTGTTAGCATTTTTTGTGAACATGTGGCGAATGGTGAATCTATCAAAATTTTTGGCGATGGTGAGCAAACACGTGACTTTGTCTATGTAGATGACGTAGTGGAAGCCAATATATTGGGATTAGACAATGATGTAACAGGGGTTATCAATGTGAGTACAGAAACTGGGATTTCTGTAAATGATTTAATCGACACCTTAGAAGATATTGCTGGCACTACTGTAGAGCGTCATTATGAAGAACCGCGCATTGGTGATATTAAACATTCTTTATTGAGCACTGCGAAAGCAAAACAATGTTTAGGGTATATGCCGAAATGGACATTACAAAAAGGACTGGAAAATACCTATCACTATGTGAAAGATAATAGATAACATCATAAGAGCTTTGCGCAGGCAAAGCTCTTTGTTATTGAGGAGGAACTATGCAAATTAATGCAGCTGTATTGGAAGTATTTGACTTTACGTCGTCTATGTCTGCTTATTCAGATCATTTGATGGATATTGAAGAACCAGAAATACAGAGCTATCTTGAAATGCATGTGATGAAAGCATTGCAGGACCCAAGTGCACGAACTGGATATATATCTGATCAAACACCATGGGGGAGAAAAGTAAAACAACTAGAAAATAAAGAAGTGTCTTTGGTAGAGTTTGGAAAAGACTTAGGAGATACCTTATTTACCTATATGGCGCAAGCGATGGACCCTTGCGTACTAGATATGATTGTTTGTGAAGCTCAAGGTGAACAAGCCTATCTTTGCATTTTACTTTGTAAAGCCCATGATGGGTATACACATCAACTTTACTCGGAAGAAGATGGTTCGTTAGCAACAAAACTGGTAGAACATCGTGTGGTATTACCTACGGTCACACAAAAATTATATGCATTTGTAAGTATTAAACTCTCTGATATGTCCATACGCCTCTTTGAACCAAAAGGCGAATATGATGGAGAGAAAATGCACTTTTTGGAAGAACGAATCTTTCAGGTTACTACCAATCCATCTTCTAAAGATACAGTGAAAAAAGTACGCACTGTGGTGGATCGAATTTCTAAAGCTCATGAGCAAGATGGTGTGGCAGCTATGGCTAAAACAAAAGAGTTGCTAGCGAAGAATGCAGAAGTATCTGACACATTAGAAGCACGACATATTATTGAACAAGTATTTAGCACGAATCCTATTCAGAGAGAAGCGGCCATGAAAGAGCTAGCAGAAGAGGATTTATTGGAACCATTGCCAGTGAGTCGGACCTATGCTACTAAAGTGGGAAAACAACATAAAATTAAAACGGATACGGGTATTGAACTTTCATTTCCTGTAGAGTATATGAATGATCGAGAATTTATAGAAATTTCAACGAATGAAAATGGTACCTTGCGTATTGAATTAAAGAATATTTCAAAGATTACCAATAAATAGGGGGTCTTATGAGTAAAAAAGGACATAAAAAAACAAATGCATTACGCATTCTAGATACTCACCATATTGACTATGAAGTGTTTACCTACGAATGGTCAGAAGAACGTGGTGCAGGTGTACATGTGGCTGAATCTTTGCATATTCCACCAGAACACGTATTTAAAACACTTGTGGGGAAAGGCAATGTAACAGGTCATGTAGTATTCTGTATTCCTGTAGAAGGGGAAATAGATATGAAACAAGCCGCACGAGTGAGTGGAAATAAATCGGTAGAACTGATTGCGGTAAAAGACTTATTACCTTTAACAGGATACTTGCGTGGTGGCTGCTCACCATTAGGGATGAAAAAAGCATTTCCTACTTATTTTGATGATAGTATTAGCTCCATTCCTATGGTCTATGTCAGTGCAGGCCTTAGAGGAATGCAAGTGAAAGTCAATCCACAATCATTAGTAGACGTAGTAGGTGGCACTATAGCGCCACTGACGATGGGGTAAATATGGCAAAGAAATATTATGCTGTTCGAGTAGGACACAATCCAGGAATCTACGTGACTTGGTCTGACTGTGAAGTGCAAGTCAAAGGCTTTCCTGGTGCGCAGTACAAGTCATTCCTTACAGAAGCAGAAGCAAAAGCCTATATGGGCAACGTAAGTATAGCTAATAGTTCGATTGCCAAACAACGTGGGGCAAAGAAAACATCGGTTGGGACTTCTAAAAAAATGAGCCTAGGGGAATATCTTAAGACACAGACGGATGATATACGTCAAATAGTGGAGTCGGACCCTTGTGAAGTGCGCGCTTTTATCGACGGTAGTTTTGATAAGCGAAAAGGTGTAGTTGGCTCTGGAGGGGTTATCCTTCTTCATACAGAAGAAGTAGAGTTTTCTCTTTCCAGTACAGAACCGAATCATGTGGCATATTGGAATGTATCTGGGGAATTATTAGCAGCCCTTCATGTAGTGGACTATGCATTAGACCATGGATATACCTCATGCTCCCTCTATTATGATTATATGGGCATTGAAATGTGGGCTACAGGTAGATGGAATACAAATAATCCATTAACAACTATTTATGCGAAACGAATGAAAGAAGCCCGAAAACAACTTCGTATCGATTTTCACAAGGTTAAAGCTCACTCTGGGATTACTTATAACGATCGTGCAGATGCATTAGCAAAGAAAGGTACTTTACTAAAATAACACTGGTAGGAAATTTCTCATAAAACTCCTTTAATCTCTCCATGATTTGATGTAGAATAAAGGTATAATTACAATCATACTGTACATAGGAGGAAACTATGAAACGTATTCAATTAGACTCTGGTTTTGTTTATGATTATACAAATATGATGCTGACTGGCGGAGTGACCGAAGCAGATGTGACAAACTTAAGCACTGCCATTTCTGATGCTTTAACCGCAGCAGAAGAAACACGTCATCATGGTATTGTGAAAGGTCATTTATCTAAAGATGGAGACCCTGAATTGGTATTATTCCCGCAATTACCATATGTAGTAGAAGGTCATATTAATAATCCTACTGTGATGGCTAGATTAGATGATTTAAGAAATAAGAAAGTAAGCACTGTGGTAAGTTTTGGTATTGGTGGCTCTTTCTTAGGAGGGAAAGTACTATTTGATGTACATTGTGGGGAGTTTTGGAACTCCATGAGTGATGAAGAGCGTAATTATCGCCCACGTATGTATTTTAGCGGTAACAATGTTGACCCTGTGCGTACCCAAGAATTAATCAAGCAACTTCAACGGGAATGGCAAGAAAAACAATTTTTAGAAGAACATGCGCATGTGCCGAATGAGTATAAAGTATTATTGGTGTTAATTTCTAAATCTGGCTCTACTATTGAACCAATGACAAATTTCATGATTGTGAAAGAAGCTCTAGAAGTAGCTATGATTGATTATGAAGTATTGGTCGTAACAGATCCTAGAGATGATGAAAAAGAAACATTACTTCATAAGTTAGCCGTTGCAGAAGGGTGGGGAGACTCCATCTTCGCTGTACCAGATGGTATTGGTGGTAGATTCTCTGTATTCTCTGAAGTAGGCTTGGTAATCGGTGCTTTATTAGGCTTTGATATTCATGCCTATTTAGAAGGCGCTAAAGCAGCAGATATAGCAGCTCAAGAGCAGGATGTATGGAAAAATCCAGCCTTGTTAAGTGCGGTGTTAAAATATATTGGCTCTGAACAATATGGCCGTCATATTGAAGTGTTCATGCCTTATGCAGATCGTTTAAAATCCTTATCTGAATGGTATGTACAGTTATTAGCGGAATCCTTAGGTAAAGAAAAAGATGATAGATCTGGACACTATGGTCGTACTCCAATTGTGGCAGTAGGGACTACCGACATGCATGCACAAACACAGGAACATCAAGAAGGACGCTATGATAAAGTTGTGTCTTTTATCGATGTAGAAGATTGGCATGTCTCTTTAACCGTGCCACATATGTATGATCAATATAGTAAATTAGAAGCTCTAGCAGGTCTTGATTTAGGATTTATCAATCGAGCTGCCTTGGCATCGAATGCAGAGTCTCTAGCAAGTGATGGTCGATTTAATGGAACCTACCAAGTACCAACGATGAATGCTTTCCACTTGGGAGAGCTTATGTTCACGATGTGTTGGGCCATCTATTTTGAAGGTCAATTAGCAGGGGTAGATGCTTTTAACCAACCAGGCGTAGAAGTGTATAAAAAATTGTTAGGACCTAAACTTTCAAAAGCATAGGAGAAGTAAAAATGAATATTTTAGTGACAGGTGGCGCAGGATATATTGGTAGCCATACAGTACGTGCTCTATTGGGCGCAGGTCATACAGTGGTGATTGTGGATAACTTATCTAGAGGTCATAAGGAATCTATCCCAGCAGGGGTACCATTCTATGAAATGGATATTACAGACCCTGCATTAGGTGAGGTTCTTGAAACACATCACATTGATGGTATTATGCACTTTGCAGCACACTCTCAAGTTGGCGAATCTATGGTAAATCCATCAATCTATTATGAAAATAATGTAGTAGGTTCCTATCGTTTGGTAGAAACAGCTCGTAAGCATGGAGTGAATCGTTTGGTATTTTCTTCTACAGCAGCTGTGTATGGTGAACCAGAAGTCGTACCTATTACGGAAGATGCGAAATGGAATCCAACGAATGTGTATGGCCGCACAAAATTGATGATTGAAGATATGCTTCGTGATTATAGTAACATCTATGGATTTCAATTTGTAGCACTGCGTTATTTCAATGCAGCCGGTGCTGATCCATCTGGTGAAATTGGTGAAGATCATACACCAGAAACACATCTAATTCCTCTTATCATCGATGCAGCTTTAGGTAAGCGTGAATCCATCACTGTATTTGGTACAGATTATGATACAGCGGATGGTACATGCGTACGTGACTATGTACATGTCAATGATTTGGCATCAGCTCATATTTTAGCTATGGAATATCTTTACAATGGTGGAGAATCAGACGTATTTAACTTAGGTTCAGGTAATGGTTTCAGTGTAAATGAAATCGTAGCAGCTACTAAAGAAGTGACAGGTGTAGATTTCCGTGTTGATTATGGTGAACGTCGTGCTGGTGATCCAGGCACGCTGATTGCATCTTCTGAAAAAATCCATACAAAATTAGGTTGGAAACCTGTTCATAGTACAGTACAAGAAGTGATTCGTGATGCTTGGAATTGGCATCAATTACATCCTAAAGGATATTAATCGAATATAGGAGGGCATGATGAAAGTTTCATCTACGCAAGACCTCTACAATTACATAATGAAGTATATACGTACACACGGTCGTCTCGTTTTGGGGGCGACCGTTTTATTGTGCCTCATTTGTTATCTAGGTTGGAGAGAGTCTGCTTGGTCAGAAGTAGAACATTTAGAAAGTCCTGTGCAAGCCCATCGTGAAAAGGATGTAATAGGACAAAATAAAAATGTAAAAGCGGATAAGGGGGTAGAAGATGGTAAAACTAAATCAATACAAAGTGGGAAAAAACATAAAGGACGTCAACAAGAGAAAAGTTCTCCTCTAGAGGAAGATACAGATAAGGGTAAACTTATCTTTCCTATACGGAATGTAATACGTCCCTATCCTTTATTGGATACGTTTGCAAAGGAATTAACAGGTGCTAGTCCAAAAGCTGTAGTAGGTGCAGATACGAATAGCTTGAGTGATATGAAAAGGAAAGAAAAAGGTAATAAAAACATTATGGAAGGATATTCCGTCCATGCCTATGGTGGTGATACAGGTAGAAACATGTATGAGAGACATGCAGTAATGCCTGTAAAAGCGGTGCAAGTACGATTGTTGGGGATTATACAAGGGGAGGTACCTGTAGCTGTGTTAGACATTAATGGAAGCACTCATACTATGTATGAAGGAGATGTAGTTGATGGTGTGCAGGTGTATACGATTCATGATACAAAGGTACAGATTCAAGTGAATGGTTCTATGCAGTGGATAGAATAAAGGAGAAATAGAAATTATATAGAGTAAGAGGTAGAAATATAAAGAAAGGAGATACTTATGTGGATGAGAATAGTAAAATATCTTAAAAGGAAGTTAGCACTTCCTAATTATCGATGGGGGATAGCATATGCATTTATAATGGTACTCTTAGGGATTGTTCATGTAGATGCAGTACATATTATGGCAAAAGATATGCCGTTACGAACATTGGTGCAAACCATAGCTAGAACGGAAAAACTTTCAGTGGTAGGGCTAGATACATTAGAGGGAAAGGTTACCTTAGAAGTCCGAGAAAGTTCAGGGAAAGAGGCTATTAACAAATTGGGATCACAGTTAGGTTTTTTAGTGTATGAAGAAGGAGGAACATTTATTGTAGAGGGACGTCATGAAGAAAAAGAACGACGACATGTGCGACGAATCGTAGCAGATACATCAACACCTGAAGAATTGAGTTATCTTATTCAGACTGTAGTTCCTAAGGAACATATACAGGTAATACCAAGCACCAACGAAGTAGTCTATTATGGAACTGTTCATGAAATTTTAGAAGTAGATAAATTACTTCGATCTTGGCATACCACACCGAAACAAGTACAGTTAGATGTGGCAGTATTGGCTATGGAAAAAGGATATGCAAAAGAACTAGGGGTACAATGGTCATTTCCAGGGTTACAAAGTTCAGGACTTTCTATGCATGGAAAGTCTGGGTCTGGTATAGAAGGAAATGTGCATATTGGTCATATTCCTAAAGAGACATCGTACTCTTTTTTAGCCCATCCTGAGGTATCTGCTAAAGAAGGCAGTAGTCGTATGGCACTGATAGCAAGACCTAGCATTGTGGCTATTAATGGGGAAGAAGCGACTATTCTAATTGGTGAACGTGTGCCAGTAACAGTAGAATCTATTCAAAATGGTGTGACGAGAACTAGTATTCGTTATGAAGAGGCAGGTATACGATTGCGCTGCAAACCTTATGTATTACAGGGGAATCATATTGATACCATTGTAGAAGCCGAAGTGAGTAACCCTACCTTGGTACCTGAAATGAAAGCCTATCGTATTACCACGCGACAAGCAAAAACAAGAGTACGCATACCTGATGGTGAAACGTTGGTTATTGGTGGATTGATGGATCGACGTACCATGCGTCAATGGCAAAAGGTACCTATCTTGGGAGATATTCCGCTTCTTGGGAAACTATTTCAACATAGTCGTAAAACAAAAGATGAAGTAGAATTATATATTTTAGTTACTGCTAAGGTTATTCAATAAATAAAAAGTTAAAATACTATATATACTCATTCTCTATTCCAATATACCTTATCAATATGATAATATAAAAATATAGAACATATCGGGTTTTATAGGTATGATCGTTATGTAATAGGGGTATTGATTATGAAAAAAGAAAGAAAAGAACTTTTAACGTTATGGATTACATTGTCTTTGCAATTAGGGACCTATGCGGCACAGGGAATTGTAAGTCAAGAGGTCATGGTGGACAATAGTCAGTCTGTTCCCGTTATACAGATTGCAAGTCCGACCCATGGTGTATCCCATAATCGGTATGAGTCCTTTTCTACAGATACGGGGGCTATCTTTAACAATGCAACTACATCTACGGTTAGCACTCAGATTGGATCTATCAGTGCAAACCCTAATTTACGAGAGTCTGCCAACCTTATTGTTAATGAAGTAGTTGGGACTTCTACATCACAACTAGCAGGAACTTTTGAAGTGGCAGGACAGCCGGCAGATGTAGTCATTGCTAATCCCAATGGGATTTCTATCAAAGGTGTTCATTTTATCAACACCCCCAAAGCTACGTTTACTACAGGTGTCCCACACATGGTAGATGGTCGGTTAGAAAACTTTACCATTGAAAAAGGAAACATTGATGTAACAGGAGCCATCAATGCACCTACGGAACATAGTGGAGCTAACTCATATACCCCTATTTCAAAGATTGATTTATTAGCAAGGACGATACGTATCAATGCAGATGTGGTGGCACAAGATGCGATTCGTGCTGTCACAGGGCGTAATACAGTGAACTATGCAGATGGAACTGTAACAGCTAGAGACCCCGGCGAAAGTACACCTACAGGGGTTGCTTTAGATGTAGGGGCTCTTGGTGGCATGTATGGAAATACTATTTCTTTAATCGGTACAGAATCTGGATTAGGTGTTAATATCAGCGGCTCCATTGATGCCATAGCGGGGAGCCTACATATTGACACAGCAGGCAATCTTACCATAGAACAAGGTGGTTCACAGCAAGAGCCTACAAGTGTTCACAGTGCCAAAGAAGTAGTGATTCGTAGCCAAGACTTCCATAATCGTGGCACCCTTGTGGGTGATGAAACAGTGACAATACAAAGCGGTACACTTACCAACGATGGGAATCTTCAAGGAAAACAGATTGAGGCGAATGTGACCAATCTTCGTGGACAGGGAGTGATTTCCAGTGCGGAGAATATAACGATTCAAGGTACGGACTCTATTGTGTATCAAGGCGGCATACGCTCTCAATCTGGGGATATCACTGTACGTGGGAAACAGGTAGAAGTAGATCGAAACCATATACAAGTAGTATCTAAAGATAAGCTGCATATAGAATCGCAAACACCTATCCCTGAAAAATCTGTAGATACTTCAAAGCCAGTCTTGGAGAACCCTTTACATACGCCTACTATACAACCTATTCCTCACATACTTAGCAAGGTTGTCGTAGAGGATACACAAGAAGAGTTACCTATTGTTGTAGATACGAATAGCCCCAAGAATCGCCAACCGATTCTAGATACGACGAGGAATGGCATAGATATCCTACACATTGCCGGTGTTGATGGAAACGGTGTTTCTCACAATGCATATACACAGTTTAATGTGAAAGAGAGAGGTCTTATTCTCAATAATGCCACGAAATACACAAAGACTCAATTAGCTGGTTATATAGATAAAAATATGTTTCTAGCTGGGAATGGTGCTAAGACAATCATCAATGAGGTCACTTCTACGAGTCCATCTATTTTGAAGGGATATATAGAGGTGGCAGGAAATCCAGCAGATGTAGTCATTGTGAATCCTAATGGTATGACCGTCAATGGATTAGGCGTGATCAATGGCACTCATATGACCTTGCAAGGAAAATCTTATATAGACATCGTAGGCAAAGGCTATGGGGGACAGCAGATAGATAGTACTTTCATCAGTGACAATTTACGTAACCGCCGCAGTGAACTATGGGGCCATCACCTTCGTATTGACACAGAAAACCTAGAGAATACAGGGAACATAGCGGCACATACAATGCATATATCTGCTAACACTATGCACAATGCAGGTTTTGTGGAAAGTAAAGACACGCTCCAATTGACTGGAAACGAGCTTGTACAACATAAGGGCATTATGAAGGCGAATCAGACTGTCCATATTTCGGCGAACCATATCCGTAATAGCAATTCCTCTGTATTAGAAGCTGGTGGCAGTTTACATATCACGGGAGATACGTTACAAAATGATGCATCCCATGTAGTCAGTCATGGTACGATGCACGTAACTGTGGGCAACTTAGAAAACATAAAAACAGGGGCTATCATTGCAGAAGATACCTTGCAGATACAAGGAGATACGTTTGCCAATACGAAAGGCATTCTATTTGCAAAAAAGAATGCAGAGATAGGTATGAAAGAGGATGTGACGAACACCAATGGATTGTGGCATGTGCTAGGTAATTTGCGTGTGCAAGGTCGCCACATTCGGAATATCAACAGCAAAGGGTCTTACTTTGGTTCAGATATGTATGTAAAAGGTAATGCCTATGTACTGGGAAGAGAGAGCTTTGAAAATAGGTCCTCAGACATCATTGTTAAAGGTGATCTTACTATCAAAGCCCCTAAAATACAGAATCATAAGGATGTGTTTAAGACTGGGTGGACCATTTCAGAAGAAGATAAGTATGAGG